>CALAOT010000092.1 GCA_937889545.1 uncultured Opitutaceae bacterium | reverse complement strand
CATGACGCGGACAGCTTGGCGCTTCGCGCGCTGCTTGTCCGCCCCATGTTATCTAGGCCGCAGGCCTGCCGGCCCTAATGCCGTGGTTGACCCGCTTCCAGGGGCACATCTCCATGCGGCGACCCAAATGCCGGTTCGATGAGGCGTAGGAGGCCGCGCTATTCAGCGCGGTTGGGTTAAATTTGGCGAACGATCGACCGCCTTCATTATGGCTCCAGGCGGACCGGCTGACTTTCGGACCGATCGCCTCCACCGCAACGCCCGACGCCGGGGGCGGGAAGGCGACGCGCCCCCTCAGCTTCCGCCAGGGAGGTCTCCCTCTCGAAGGCGATCTCGGCGCGCAGATGGCGTCCGCCAGGGACTCCGCCGCCCTCGGCTCCCCGGGGCTGGTTGGGCCCCTCCAAAAGCGTGCAGCGTTCCCCGAAGGCGGACAAGACCGCGGTCAGAGACCAACACACCCGGTCCGGCAAAGGCATCCAACAGGAGCTTATCCGGAAGGGCGTAAACGCGCTTTCTGGACGTTCAACAGGATATGGATTTTTGATCTGTTTGCGGCGTCCTAACGGCACCTAAGCTGGTCCCATGAGCTCGTGGGGTAGATATATGGGCCATCGGTGGCCGGCGGCGGCGTCCTGCTGGCACTCCATGCAGACCGGGCGGCACAAGAGGCAAGGCGTTGCGCCTTTTCGGCTCGTGCCGAGAAAAATCTTGTAGGGGACATTTTCAACTTAACGAAGTAAGACAAGGCCATGTCCCTGCCCGCGCCCACCACCACGGTCAAGCGACTGTTGCCCTGGCTCGTCGCGGTGGCCTTCTTCATGGAGTCGCTCGATGCGACGATCCTGAACACGGCGGTTCCGACGATCGCCGCCGCCCTCCACGTGGCTCCCCTCAGCATGAAATCGGCCCTGACGAGCTACATGCTGAGCCTCGCCGTCTTCATTCCCATCAGTGGTTGGGTGGCAGACCGATTCGGCTCCCGCAAGGTGTTCTCCTCCGCCATCGGCCTCTTCATGTTGGGCTCTTTTCTCTGCGGGATCTCGACCCGGATGTCCTTTCTCGTGGCCGCGCGCATCCTCCAGGGTTGCGGCGGCGCCATGATGGTGCCGGTCGGGCGGCTGACCCTGGTCAGGACCTTTGCCAAGTCGGAACTGGTCCGCGCGATCAGCTTTTTTTCCGTCCCCGCCCTGATCGGCCCCATGCTCGGCCCCTTGGCTGGAGGCCTGATCGTCAGCTACTTCCACTGGCGGATGATTTTTTTCGTCAACCTTCCGATCGGCTTTCTCGGCCTTTATCTCGTCCATCGCTTCATGCCCGACTATCGGACCGAGCGGATCGATCCCCTCGACTTCATCGGACTGATCCTTTTCGGCTCCGGGATCGCCCTTTTTTCCTACGTCCTGGAGATCTTCGGCGAGCATACTCTCGGCCCAACCGAGATCATCAGTTTCCTCGCCCTCTCTTTCTTGCTGCTCTTCGCCTATTGGCGCCATTCGCTGACTCTTCCCCGCCCCCTCCTGCGCTTGGGCCTTTTCCGCATCCGGACCTTTCGCTCGTCCGTCATCGGCGGACTCGTCACCCGGCTCGGCGTGGGGGGCGTGCCCTTCCTTCTGCCGCTCCTCTACCAAATCGGGCTCGGCTACACGCCGGTGCAGTCCGGGCTCCTCATCATGCCCCAGCCGCTGGCGGCCATGAGTCTCAAGATGGCCATGCCGAGAATCATCACCCGCTTCGGCTACCGCCGGGTGCTCGTATCCAACACGATCATGATCGGGCTCTCCATCGCGATCTTCTCTACCATCGGTGCCGGCACGCCTGTCTGGCTAATCGCTGTCCAGGCCTTCGGCTACGGTTGTTTCTCCTCCCTCCAGTTCACCGCAATCAACACGATTGTCTACGCCGACCTCTCCGACGAGGATACCAGCATGGGCAGCAGCATCGCCAGCACCATGCAGCAGCTCTCCCTGAGCTTCGGCGTCGCCGCCGGCTCCCTCATCACCGCTTTCTTCATCCCCGACCGCTTCCACGCCAGCCCCTCCCAGATGATCTCCGGCGTCCACCGCGCCCTCCTAACCCTGGGCGCCATGACACTGCTCTCCACGCTCGTCTTCCGCGAGATCCATCCCCGCGACGGAGCCAACGTGAGCCGGCATTGGGGGGAATGACCTGAACAATGCCGTTGGCAACCCCAGCGTCCCATGATCTCCCGTCCAAGGCGTTGCGCCCAGGGCGGCGGCTCGCATTATCCGCCGTCGTCTTGCGGAGGCGGCCGGGATCGCCTTCTAGGCGGGGGCTGCGGGATCACGCGCCGGCAACGCCGCCTCGGGCTTTTGCCATCATGAGCATCTTGGCATTGAGACTCCTGGCATAGCAGGCTCTTCAATTCATCGAACCGACAAATGGGGGTCTGTGCGGCCACGCAGGCGTGGGTTTAGCCTCTTGCTCTGCCCTAAGCAGCATTTGGAAAGTTCTGCACTTTGTTCTACACTCGCGGTCGGTTTTTGGGCGGAATTGGGCGGTTTCGGGCGGTGAGCACATCGAGTTCTCAGAGTGATTGTCCCTCTGTAGCGGCGTCCATAGGTATCCAGCGGACAATTACGCTTAGATCTCAGAAGCCTGTATCGAAAGATATCCGAGTTCGAGTCTCGGCCTGGGCACCAACGATTTAGGATAAAACGATTGGGAGTTGTTTTACACTGCATTTCTACATGGGTTTGAGTCGCTGACGAAATCCGTAATTATCTGTCAGAGTTAAACGGTTCAGAATGGGATTAATTTCAGAGGGATCCAGGGATCGTGCCGCGGTTAACCTGACTTCCGCTACTGGCGACGGAAGAACAGAAATTTTGGGGTTGATCAGCTGCACAAGTTGTTGAGTTGACGTAACCGGACTTTTCAAAAGGGCGTGTAGTCCCGACCTACCCCCTTTTGCGAGCACGGGGGATCAGGTAGACTGCCGACATGTTCCTGAAGTGCCGCGTCCGCCGCAAGGACGGGAAAACTCATCGTAGCTGGTCGATCGTGGAGAGTCGGCGCTACGCGGGAAACAAGGTGGCGCATCGGCATGTATTGTCCTTGTAGGACTGCTGGCCAAGGAGAGCTTGCTTTACGCCTCTCTCCTTGGCCAGCAGTCCTACAAGGATTACTCCGTCGCCTCTTCGGTGAATTTGATCTATGGTTCTTTTGCCACATCGGTGGTGGCCCTGATCAGTATCGAGGCGATCGCCGTGATCATTTTACTGGGTGCCCAGGTCATTGCAGAACTTGAGCGCAGGAACTCTTCAGGTCACGATTCAACCGGTCGCTGAAAAAGGCCTGTTTACGTCCGCCATATCCAGTGGATGGGCCCCCTGTGACGCACCGTCCCCTGAACTTCGGTGCGTGGGGCCGCTGCCCATCTTCTTTGAGTATGGCGGGACATCGCCCGCTTGCGCTTGACATCAGAGCATCAGATGCGATGATGCACACATGAGGACCACGCTCGACATCGACGACTCGATACTCGCCGCGGCAAAGGAAATTGCCGGCGCAAGCAATTCCTCGGCGGGTGCTGTGATTTCCGACCTGGCCAGAAAGGGGCTCTCCCTCACCTCCGGCCAAATTAGCCAGCGGAAATCAGGGTTCCCTGTCTTCACAGTCCCGGCTGACGCAAAGCCCCTCACCTCGGCCACCGTTAAGTCCATTCTTTCGGATGAAGGGCTACCTGCTCGACGTTAATGTGCTTATCGCCCTGGCGTGGCCGAACCATCCCCAGCACGCGACCGCGCATGAATGGTTCGGAAGGGAGCATTCCACGGGATGGGGCACCTGCATGGTGACCCAAATCGGTTTCGTTCGGGTCAGCTCGCACTCTGCGATCGAGCATCACGTCTCGGCGCAGGAGGCTTGGCAGAAACTTTTGGAGATCGTTGCGCTACCAAGCCACTCCTTCTGGGCGGAACTGCCGGACGGTTGTAAGAACGACGCCTTTTCAAAAACCGTTCCAAACATATTGACCCACAGCCTCGTCACCGATGGCTATCTGGCAACTGTTGCCGCGTTTCACGACGGGAAGCTTGCCACCTTTGACAGGCAACTCGCCAAAATGTTTGGCCCATTGGCTGTTCTTGTGGGGAAGGCTTCCTGAGTGCGCTTCGCACAATTCCCGTCCCATGACTGCAGAACGCTTGTCAATTTGTGAGACTGGAAAAGTTCTACCCTTTGTTCTACACTGACGGCCACTTTTTGGGCCGAATTGGTCGGTTTTGAGCGGTTTTTAAATCGAGCGGAAGAGCGATTCTCCCTCTATAGCGGCGTCGCGCGTCATTGGCCGGTGAATACATTATCGACCTCAGAAGCCGTTCTCCCGAAACACGCAAAGCTGTTATTATGAAACCGCGTCCAGAAGAGGCCTGTGGTATCTGGGGTTGATGGAAGGGCGGTCGAGCGTGGAGGTGCGCTTGTCGCCCGGAGCCGAGCGACTCAAGGTGGTGGAGCAGGATGCCCGATAGGGACTGGCTCGTGATTAGTAGGAGGTGTGGCTATGGCCATGCGCCACAGGAGTAAATCCGCGCTTCCGGGTTGCCTACTGAAGAATATGGATATGCGGTAGAGATATGGCTCAAGTCCCACAAAAATGTCCGGTTTGTTTAGGTAACGCCAAAGTTCATGTGATCGCCAAAGTCGGCGCATGCCGCAGATATCGCCGCGCAAGAACCGATCGAACGAGACTGACTCGCGAACCATGTATTTGAATCTTATCCAGATTGCGGAGTCATTTGGTGTTTCGGAAACGGTTGTGAAAGACTGGATTCGCAACGAAGGCCTTCCTCACACCCCCGACCGGGGGCGGCTTCTGTTCGACAGGTTGCAGGTGGCGAATTGGGCGGTGGCGCGCGGACTGGCCGCCAAGGCGGGGTTTCTCGCGCTCGAAACGCCGGCGCTTGCGATCGCGTGGCGACTCGAGGTACTCTTGCGGGCAGGCGGCATCTGGCGCGACGTTGCTGCGGCGGATGTTCCCGATGTGTTTGAGCGGATTGTAGGTACCCTGCCTGGCGCAACACCTCCGATTCGCCAGTTTCTCATTCAACGGCTCCGATCCAAAGACAGCGTGAACTTCGCACCTGTGGGTGGCGGGTTCGCCCTGCCGCATTTCAGCTCGCGGGTCGCGCTCGGTCGCGATTCTGGTTCACTGGCCCTTTTGCTCCTGCGAGATCCCCTCGTATTAGCAACGGCGTTGCCCGACGGAGTGCCGGTCTCGCGGCTGTTATTCTTCATCGCGCCGTTGCCACGTGTCCATCTCGACATTTTGGGGCGGCTCTGTCGAATTCTGGACCGCGGGCCATTGTGTGAGCTGGTGAGGCAAGGAGCGACGGACCAGGAAATCTTCATAGCCTTGGCTGGCGCGGATGCGTCGGTGACCGACGCGGCCAACGGGGACATGAAGACATGATGCCGGGACCGCTGCCGCGTCTCGCCGCGTTCGGCGCTGCGGGCACAAGGGCGGCGCTGTTTCATGCCTGGAGCAACAGCTTGACGAAAGGCGCGCGTTTCCTGAGCGCGGGAAATATCCGCCGCGCCGCCGGCGCACGGACGATAGACGAGATCAGCGGCATGACACCGCTGACGCCGCAACCGGCGGCGATCTTCGTGGCCGGAATGTTTGCGATCACAGCGTGCCCGCCTTTTGGCCCGTTCTTCAGCGTACTGCGCATGTTGCGGTCGGGCGTCGAGACGGGGCACAGCACGGCGGCAGGATTGTTTCTGGGGGGCCTCTTGTTCGTGTTCTTGGGCCTAACGCGCCTCGCGTTCGCAACAGTGGATAGTCGGCCACGAGTGGTATCAATGGCCACGGTCAAACGTTTCCCGGAAACCGCAAGCGTCATCGTGCCGCCTCTCGTGTTGCTTGGGTTGTCGTTGTGGCTGGGTCTCGGGACGCCGCCGATCCTGCAACACGCGTCGGATGCCGCCGTCCAGTCTCTTTTCCCCAGGCCATGAACGCGACTCCTCTTCGTCGGACTTTATATGCGACCCGCTCGGCAACGTTCGCCGGGGACGCGCCCCGGCTTCCGGCGAAATTTAATCACGCTTTTTCGCGAGACGCCGAAATATTGAAATGAACTTCACCCCTGCCGTGTTGCTTGCTGTATCGCTCTGCGGGTATGCGATCGGAGCGGGCGGAGGGTTGTTGTTCCTGCGGCGCGAGCGACTGGCGAATCTCTTCTGTTTCGGCGCGTCGGCACTCTCCGCGCTGAGCGGCCTGGCGGCCGCGATGCTCTTTCTCGTCGGCGGCGCAGGTGCGACCGCGCCGCAATTCGAGCTGTTCCCGGCGCCGCTTCCCTACCTTCACTTTTCCGTTTGGCTCGATCCGCTCAGCGCGTTCTTCCTGTTACTCGTCTCGCTGCTGGGCGTCGCTATCGCGATCTATTCGCTCGGTTACGCACGCGGTTACTTTGGACGAAAAAACGTCGGCGTGCTCGGCGCGCTCTTCAATGCGCTGGCGCTGGCGACCACGCTGGTAGTAACGGCGGACAACGTCTGGTTGTTCCTCGTCGCCTGGGAAATCATGGCGCTTGCCGCCTACTGCCTCGTGAGCTTCGAACACGAGAAGGCGGAGGCGCGCCAGGCGGGCGTGCTCTACTTCATCATGGCGCACATCGACGCCGTGTGCGTCATCCTCGGCTTTCTGATGCTGTTTCAAGCCGCGGGCGACTACGGGTTCGCCAGCCTGCACGACATCGGCGCTAAGATGCCACCCGGCCGCCGCGATGCGGCGTTCCTACTGTTTTTGGTGGGCTTTGGGATCAAGGCCGGCGTCGTGCCGCTGCACATCTGGCTGCCGGCCGCGCATCCGGTCGCACCCAGCAACGTGTCGGCGTTCATGTCGGGCGTGCTGATCAAGACGGGCATCTACGGATTCGCGCGTGTGGCCTTCGATTTCCTCGGCGCTCCGCCGCTGTGGTGGGGCGTGACGGTGCTCACGGTCGGCACGATTTCCGCCGTGCTCGGGGTGCTCTACGCGCTGATGGAGCACGATCTCAAGCGGCTACTGGCGTATCACAGCATCGAGAACATCGGCATCATTCTCATGGGTCTCGGTGCGGCGCTGATATTCCTGCACACGGGCAATCCGCTGCTGGCCACGCTCGCGCTTGTCGCGGGGCTCTATCACACGATCAACCATGCCGTGTTCAAGGGGCTGCTGTTCCTCGGCGCGGGCGCGGTGCTGCACGCCACCCACACGCGTAACATGGAGGAAATGGGCGGCCTGATAAGGCGGATGCCGCAAACGGCGCTCTTCTTCCTCATCGGCGCGGTGGCCATCTCTGCACTGCCGCCGCTCAACGGCTTCGTCAGCGAATGGCTGACCTACCAAGCCCTGCTCCAAGGCTTCGGCACCACCAACAGCCTGATGCGACTGATTTTTCCATTGAGCGGCGCGATGCTGGCCCTGACGAGCGCGCTGGCGGCGGCCTGCTTCGTCAAGGCATTTGGCATCACGTTCCTCGCCCAGCCGCGCAGTGAGCACGCCGCGCAGGCGCACGAAGCCGCGCCCACGATGCTCCTCGGGATGGGACTGCTGGCCGGGGCGTGCGTGGCGTTGGGGCTTTTCTCGGTGCAGTTCGTCCGGCTGCTCGACCCGCTGACACAGCAACTCACCGGGCAGCAACTCAGCGCACAACTCAGCGCGGCCCACGGTCTCGTGTTGACGTCGCTGACCGAGAGGAGCGGCACGGTGTCCACGCTGGGCCTGTCGCTGACGGGCCTGTGCCTGGTGCCGATTCCCTTCGCGTTGGCGTGGGTCTTCGCGCGGCGGACGAAGGTTCGTGTCGGCCCGACGTGGGACTGCGGCCAGCGCAGCCTGACGCCGCGGATGGAATACACGGCGACTGGTTTTTCGAAGCCGATTCGCATGGTGTTCAAAGCGCTGTTCCGGCCGCACCGCGAGGTGCAGCGCGAATACGATTTTTCGCCTTACTTCGCCAAGACCCTCCGGTTTGACAGCCACGTGGAGGAAGTTTTCGAGCAACAAATCTACCGGCCGGCGCGGGTGATGATTCTGCGCGCGGCGCGGCGCGTGCGCGCGCTCCAGGCAGGCAGCATTCACGTCTACCTGCTCTACATTTTCGGCACGCTCGTGCTGCTGCTGCTGCTGTTCGCCATATGAACGTCGATCTTTCCGCCGCCGTCGCGCAAACCGCGCTCCTGCTCCTGCTGGCGCCACTGCTGAGCGGCCTGATCAAGAACTGGAAGGCGAAGCTCCAGAACCGGCGCGGCGCACGCATCTGGCAGCCGTATTTCGACCTCGTGAAGTATCTGCGCAAAGACATGGTGATTTCAGAACACGCCTCATGGATTTTCAGTGTCACGCCGGGCGTGATTTTTCTTACGGCGCTGTCGGCGGGGCTGATGGTGCCGTTGGTCACGGCAAACGCGCCGCTGGGACTGTTTGGAGGCGCCATCGCGGTGGTGGGCGTGCTGGCGCTCGGCCGGTTTTTCATGGCGCTGGGCGGATTGGACCCGGCGACTACGTTTGGCGGCATGGGCAGCAGTCGCGAGATGACCATCGCCGCCCTGGCCGAACCGGCGATGATGCTCGCGATCTTCACCGTGGCGACCATGGCGGGTTCGACGAATCTCGGCCAAATCGTTTTGGCGGGACAGGAACCGGGTTGGAAGTTTCTCGATGCGCCGCACGCGCTGGCATTCGCCGCGATGTTCATCGTGCTGCTAGCCGAAACGGGGCGCATCCCGGTGGACAACCCGGCCACGCACCTGGAGCTGACGATGATTCACGAGGCAATGGTGCTGGAATACTCCGGCCGTAATCTCGCATTCGCGGAGTGGGGCGCGGCGATCAAGCAACTCGTGCTCATGGCGCTCCTGACGAACCTGTTCTTCCCGCTGGGTCTGGCACCTGTCGTCACACCCGCGGCCCTCGGAGCCGGTCTGGCGTTTTTCGCCGCGAAGTTGCTCATCCTGGCGGGCGCGGTGGTGTTGGTCGAATTCACCAACGCCAAGCTGCGCCTGTTTCGCGTCCCGGACCTGCTGAGCGCCGCGTTTATCCTCGCCACGCTGGCGCTGGTTTCGACGTTTCTCTTTCGATGAACCCCCCCGCCACTGAAGTCGCCTCACGGCTGATCACGCTGCTCGCCACGCTCATGCTGGTGTTTCAGCTCCTGCTCGTGGTGCAGCAAATGCTCATCGCCAATATCCGGCTCTTCGCCCTCCAATCGCTGCTCCTAACTGGCATCGCCACCGTCGTGGCCTGCGCCTATGGCGCGTGGCACGTCCTGATTGTCGCCGTGCTGACGTTGCTCGGCAAAGTGATCTTCCTTCCGTGGCTGCTCCAGCGATTGGTGCGCCGGATCAAGATCGAACAGGAAATCCATCCGTTCGTGAACATGCCTGCCTCAATGCTCATTTGCGGCGCGCTGACCGTGCTGTCCTACGTCGTCGCGCGACCGTTCACATCGCTGGCCCGGCTAGGCAGCAACACGCTGCCCGTGGCCCTCGCACTCCTGCTGACCGGCTTGTTTCTGATGAGCAATCGGCGCAAAGCCATCACGCAAGTGCTGGCGCTCCTCACGACGGAAAACGGCATGATGCTCGCGGCGATCGCGCTCACGACCTACGGCATGCCGCTGGTGGTGGAGATTGGGATCTTCTTCGACGTGGTCGTTGCGGTGATGGTGCTGGGCATCCTGGTGTTTCGAATTCGCGAGTCGTTCGACTCGATGGACGTGAGCAAGCTGAACGAACTGAAGTGGTGACCCATGCTGCTGACTTCCCTCCTTCTGATCCCGCTGGTCGTTGCACTCCTTTGCCTTGTCGCCCGGCAACGGATTTTGCTGGAGGCGCTCAATGTCTCCGGCTTCGCGATCGGCCTCGTGCTGGGCGTGAAGCTCTTCCGCACCGTGCTTGCCCGGGAAGGCGCCGCCGTCATGGAGTGGGGCGAGTTCTTGCGCGCCGACGCGCTCAGCGCGTGGATGGTGCTGCTCATCTCTGCGGTTTCGCTGGCGACGGCGCTCTACGCCGTGAACTACTTTCGGCGCGACTTGGCGGCGGGCGCGGTGACGGCGCAGCGGGTGCGCGAGTTCTACGTGCTTACGCCCCTGTTTGCGACGGGCATGCTTCTCGTGGTTTTGACGAACAACCTCGGTGTTATGTGGGCGGCCGTCGAAATCACCGCGCTGTCCTCCGTGCTTCTGGTGGCGCTTTACAACCATCCCACCTCGCTCGAAGCCGCATGGAAATACATCATGCTCGGCAGCGTGGGCCTGGTGCTGGCGCTCTTCGGGACGATCTTCGCATATGCCGCGGCCGCCAGCCCGGCCGCTGGCATGGCGCTGCCCAGTTTCAACTGGTCGAGCCTGCTTGCGATGGCACCGCAACTGGACCAAAAACTTGTGAAGCTCTCGTTCATCTTCGTGCTCGTCGGCTATGGCACGAAGGCCGGTCTCGCGCCGATGCATGCCTGGCTGCCGGACGCGCACAGCGAAGCACCGTCCCCCACGAGCGCGATGCTCTCCGGCGTGTCGTTGAAAATCGCCATCTATGCGCTGTTGCGCTTTCACATTCTCACCGCGGCGTGTCTGGGCGCGGAGTTCAGCCGGCACCTGCTCCTCGGCTTCGGGCTGTGCTCGATGGTGCTGGCCGGGCCGTTCATTCTAACGCAGAAAAACCTCAAGCGGATGCTCGCGTATTCGAGCTTGGAGCACGTCGGGTTAATCTGCGCGGCCGTCGGGGTGAACGCCCCGCTCACTGTCTTCGGCGCGCTGCTTCACATGGGCTACCACGCGCTAACCAAGCCGGTGCTGTTTTTCGCGGCGGGGAACATCCATCAGCACTATCACACTCTCAATTTCCGCCGCCTCGGCGGCGGGCTGGCGCACATAATGCCGGCGACCGCCCTTGCGCTGGGCGTGGCCGCTGTCGCGGTCAGCGGGCTGCCGCCGTTCGGCCTGTTCGTGAGCGAGCTGACGATCCTGGCCGGCGGATTTGCTTCCGGTCACGCGTGGGTGAGCGTCGTGATGCTCGTATCGCTGCTGGTGGTCTTCTGCGGCGTGCTGAGCAAGCTGGCCGGACTCGTTCTCGGCCCGCCCCGCGCCGATGCCCCGCCGCGCGAACTCGTGACCGCCGGCCGCGTCGCGGCGATGAGCTTGCCCCTCGTCGTGCTGCTGTTGTTTTCCTTCTGGGTGCCGAATCCGCTCCGGCAGTTGCTCGAACGGGCGGCTAACATCATCCGCGGAACCCCATGAACCTGCTCCCCTCCCTTCGCTCCATCCTTGAAGAACTGACGCAGCGGTTCGGCACGCAACTGCAGCACGCTCCCGCTCCGCAGCCGGATGAGCTCTACTTGCACGCGCCGCCGGAACTCGCCGGTGCACTCTGCTCCACGTTCTATAAGAAATACCACGGCCGGCTCGCCGCTGTGTTCGCCGAGGACGCCCGCGCCGCGGAACACGCGTTTTTCGTTTATTACCTCTACGCACTCGACGCCGCGCATGGTTTCGTCCTCGTACGCGTGCCGATTCCGGCGGACAAGCCCGAAATGAACTCGGTGACCGACGCTGTGCCCGCGGCAAACTGGCAGGAACGCGAAATTCAAGACTTGTTCGGCATCAAACTGTTCGGCCATCCCAATCCGCGGCGCTGCGTGCTCCATGACGACTGGCCGGAAGTTTATCCGCTGCGCAAGGACTTCGATTTGCACACGAAGCTGCCGCCTTTCACGGGCGTGCGGCACAAGTTCCGCGAGGTCGAAGGTGAAGGTGTGTTTCAAGTTCCCGTCGGCCCGGTGCACGCGGGCATTATCGAGCCGGGCCACTTTCTTTTCAGTGTCGCCGGCGAACCCGTGCTCTATTTGCAACTGCGGATGTTTTACGCCCACAAAGGCGTAGAGAAGCTTTTTGAGAACCTGCCCATTCCCCATTGCGTCCGGCTGGCGGAGAGCATTTCCGGCGATTCCAGCTTCGCGCACGCGATCGCCTTTTGCCATGCGGTCGAGCGTGCCGCGGGAATCGAAGCGCCGGCGCGCGCCCGCGCGCTCCGCACTCTCTGCCTCGAACTGGAGCGCCTCTACAACCACGTCGGCGACATCGGCGCGATTTGCACGGACGTGGGGTTCGTAACCGCCCACATGCATGCGATGCGGCTCAAGGAGCGGGTGTTGCGCGTCAACGAAGAACTCACTGGCAACCGCCTGTTGCGCGGGATGGCTTGCCTTGGCGGCGTGCGGTTTGATTTCGATGCCGACCAACTCCGCGCGCTGGTGACGTTCGTGGACGACTTCGAAAAAGAATTCAATGACCTCGTCGAGTTGATTCGCTGCAACTCTGGAACGCGCGAGCGGTTGGAGACGACCGGCGTGCTCACGCCACAAATCGCGCGCGACCTCGGTATCGTCGGCATCGCCGGTCGGGCGTCCGGCTTTGACCACGATCTTCGCCGCGAATTTCCACACGATTTCTACGATCAAGTGCGATTCACCGTGCCATTCTTCACCGAAGGCGACGTGCAACGCCGCATGGTCGTTCGCCGTGAAGAACTCTTCCAATCCTTCGGCATCATCCGGCAGGTGGTGGGGAAACTGCCCGCCGGCCCCATCCAGACGAAGATTGGCGAAGTGCCACCCGATTGCGTCGCGTTGGGCTTCGTCGAAGGCTGGCGGGGCGAGATCTTTCACTGGATTCACACCGCACCCGGTAACCGGCTGGCGCGCTGCAAAGTCAAAGACCCATCGCTGCAAAACTGGCCGGCGTTGAGCGAAGCCATCATGGGTAATATCGTTCCGGATTTCCCGGTTGTGAACAAAAGTTTCAACCTGTCCTATTCGGGGACGGATCGCTGACCATGTTCGAAACCCTTCGGCAGAGCTTGAAAACGGGCGTCGTCACCACCAGCTATCCCACAACGCCGGCGGAAGTTTCCAGCCGTGCGCGCGGCCGGCCGGAGATCGATTGGGAGCAATGGAAGGACGCCAGGCCCGCCGCCGCCGTCTGCCCCACCGGCGCCATTGAATTCGTCGACGAGCCGACGGGCCGCACGGTCAGCCGCAATGTCACACTCGACCTCGGCAAATGCATCTTCTGCGGGTTGTGCGCTGACGTAGACCCGGCCATCCGCATGACCAATGTTTGCGAACTCGCCGCCTGCTTGCGCGACGAGCTGCGGCATACGGCCCAGTATCGCTTGAATGACGACGGCACGCACCATCGTCTGCTGGAAGCGCCGGGGAAACCGGAAACTCTCGAAACCGTCGGCCGGCAGCTCCGGGCGAGCATCCAGTCGGTCCTCGGCCGCTCGCTGCACATCCGTCAAGTGGATGCCGGCTCCTGCAACGGTTGCGAAATGGAAATCCACGGACTGAACAGCCCCGTCTATGACATCGAGCGTTTTGGCATCCATTTCGTCGTCTCGCCTCGCCACGCCGACATGCTGTTGGTCACCGGCCCGGTGACGCGCAACATGGAACTAGCCCTGCGCAAGACCCACGACGCCACGCCCGAGCCACGACTCGTGGTCGCCGTCGGCGCGTGTGGTTGTTCGGGCGGCATCTTCGGTCGAAACTATGCCACTTGCGGCGGCGTGGACTCAGTTATTCCCGTGGACGTTTATATCCCAGGTTGTCCTCCCAATCCACACGCGCTCTTGCACGGAATTCTGCTGGCCATCGGGCGGCTTCCGCCGAATGCGCCGCGGCGAAACGACTCCGACGCCCAGCGGATCAAGCATGCTCTGGCGTAAAGAACTGACGGGGACGCCCTTCCCGAGTCGGGTTTTGGGTTAGAAGCGTGCGTTTGGCGACGAGTGCCACCTCAAAGGCCTACTGGACCATCACCCCGGATGCCGTCGGCACAATGGCAGTTAGGTTAGAGGGGATGTAAGGGAGCCAAGCTTCCCGCCGGTTCGTGTGTTTTGGGAGGGGTGCTCGGGAGGGAGCGAGTTCCCTCCCTGCCAGTCTAGAAGAAGATCCTAATCCAGCTTTCTCACGGCCGAGCCCGCGTTATCGTGGGCGGCGCGGGCTTGGCGAGGATTCGCTCCACGCCGAGGCGCTTCGCGATCGGAAGGTAGAGCGGCTCGCTGTATTTGGAGCCGCCCGATATGCTCCGTGCAACACGCCTCTTTATTATCGGACTCTCCCGCATAAAGGCGAGTGCTGGTAACCATTTAGGAAGGTTGGTCCACTCGGACCGTGGGTTTGAGGGTATTCCTGGTGGGTGATGTGCCCGGACCTTATCCATTCAGGCGAAGCAAGTCACACTCGATACGCTCCAAAAAGATTGGGACGGCGTTCGAGGCCGGACTGCGGACGCTCTCCTGGAAGAGAGAGCTGGCCGTTGTCTTTTCGATATTTATCTCGACGGTTCTGGCTCCTACACGCCGGGCGATCTCCACGAAGCCGGCTGCCGGGTAGACTTGGCCCGATGTTCCGATCGCGATGAACAAGTCGCACCGGCCCAGTACAGCGGAGATCTCGTCCATAAACAGGGGCATCTCGCCAAACCAGACGACCGCCGGCCGCAGGCGTCCGACACGGCCACAGGCCGGGCATGAATCCGCTGTCGAAATGTCTGCTGTCGAGGCGAACTCGTGACCACAATTTGCGCAGCGGGTGCGCAGCAGCTCGCCGTGCATATGCCGCAATTTCTGTGAGCCGGCCCTTTCGTGAAGGTCGTCAACATTTTGGGTTACTAGCAGAAACTCGCCCCGGAAGCGGCGCTCGAATGCCGCTAGAGCGATGTGAGCCGCGTTCGGGGCGACAGCACTGGCGAGAAGCGCCCGGCGCCTTGCGGTGTAGAAAGCCAGCACCTTCAGGGGGCGCTTGGCGAATGCCTCAGGCGTCGCAAGATCCTTTGGGCGGACGTTTTCCCAGAGGCCCGACGCGCCGCGAAATGTGGCGAGACCGGATTCGGCTGAGACGCCCGCGCCCGTCAGAACAACAATACGCGAAGAACGGCAAGGATTGGGCATGATGCGCTTCCCGATTATCGCCCGAGTGTCATAGAAGGCATGCACCGTTTCTGCGATAGGTATTTCATGCGTCGAAAGGACTGAGATGCGCGGAAGGAATGCGGATTCCGAGCAACGCCTTCAGTGCGGCCAAGCAAATGTAGGTCTGGCATCTTAGTCCGCCTAAAGTTGCATTAAAAAAGTTCTGAACTCTTGTTCTACATTCGCGGTTGGTTTTTGGGCGGAATTGGGCGGTTTCGGGCGGTGAGGACATCGAGTTCTCAGAGTGATTTTCCCTCTGTAGCGGCGTCCAGCGGTATCCAGCGGATAATTACGCATACGTCTCAGAAGCCTGTATCGAAAGATATGCGAGTTCGAGTCTCGCTTCGGCACCAACAACTTAGGAGAAACGAAGAACGGTGTTCTACACTGCTTTCTACACCCGTTTGAGACGCTGACGAAGTCCGTATCTATCGGCCAGAGTTAGACGTTCCAGAATAGGATTAGTTTCAGAGGGATCCAGGGATCGTGCCGCGGTTGGCAACAGATCGCAGGCTCTCTCGAGCGTAGGTTGGAGATCGGCGTCCCCGCTCTGATTGGCGATCAGCTCGTCGCTTTCGATCACCTCTACGAGCAGATCATAGGCCGCGCGCGGATTGGCCGGCAGGACGACAAGTTCGATAGCGTCGAGAATATGGGCCACTCTTTGGATGAAAATAGTCTCGCGGCGGTGCCGATAATCATATTCCCGTTCTCCGGCATTGATGTGCGCAATTTCCGTCTTCAGAGCTTGCATGGCCACAGACGGATCATCTGCTGCGATATATGCTCTCACGTACGCTCCGACACCGTTCTCATCGTCGGCCAGCGTGAGGATGAATTCTGCCAGCTTTTCAGCGCCTCGCCGGGCAAGTCTTGATGCTTCAGGTTTCATTCTGGTCGATAGTGTATGATGCAGGTTCGAGAACGCGGCAAAGATCCAATTCAGGTGCGATCTGTCACCCGAGGATGCTCTGCGTTCTAGACAATATGGTTGCCGACAAACGCATACGTCAAAGCTACTTGCATTTGCGCCTTTATTACGTGTTTTTTCGTTCGTGAAGATCCCAAAAGGTCACCGCCCGTGTCCGGCTCTTGGTGCCCCGATCAGCTCTGCCGATTGCGGAGCCAGTCGCAACAACACGCTCACCTGTCCCCCGACTTGCGCCTTCAATCCCTTCGCGCCTCCCGGATATGATTTCTGGTTGCGGCTGGACGGCACCTGGATGCCCAAGGCTGTCGCCTGGGTTGTTGGTTGCCTGGGCGAGGAGGAATTTCGCGAGACCGTCGAGGATTTCCGCCCAGAGGGGAACATGGGGGACATGGCCGACTTGGACTTGGCTTTCCCCGCAGCCGTACACTGGCTCCTTGCCGGGTTCCGGGACGACGAGGGACGGACGTTGGGTGAACTCTGGGAGAAGGCGGATTGGCCGGGATTAAACAACGACGAGCGTGTCATGAGCGGTTATCGTTGTCGGTCATTTGCGACCCTGCTTGAGGTCCAGCGCGTCGTTGACGCCCAGAGCGTTTCGGTGATCGACCTCTGGGCAGGGAAAGGAGCACAGCCGTTCCTCATGGTTGATCGTATGGCGGCCGGAAGATTCCGACCCTTCGAACTGGTGTTGAGCTGGGTTACCCCCTATCCCCATTTCTCCCGCTTCGTCGGGTCGGCAATTGCGATGCCGCGCAATCTGAAGGAGGCTTTCGAAGGCGAGTGGCAGGCTTTTTCGAAGGAGGAATTGGCCCTGAAACGAAAGCCCAGGCCTAGCCAGTTGAAGGAGGTGCTGGGCATGGATTTCGCCTATGCCGTTGATCTGGTGCGCGACCTGGGGCGGGAGTCGATGCAGCACATGCTGCGAGGCTCCGACATCGAGGCTTGCCGCATTTACTTCAGCATGGTCGGTGCGCGACTCAAGATTCTCGACGCGCTGCGGAGCCTGCCCGAATTCGAACCTGATGATGGGCCTTCCGAGGATAATCTGCCTGAATCCGACTCGTTCGTATGGCTTCGGCGCGGCGAGTCCAAGCGGATCGAGGCGTCCATGCCCGAGGCTTTTCGCCATTCCGATGATGAATCCGCCGGCGTCGGCGTCCTTGGACGGATCTCGGTGGGACGGACGGAAGTCATGGTGCAGACAATGGGTAGGCAGAAAAGCGACTTTGCGCGTGCGCGCGTGGCCGAGATTTTCGGCCCTCAGCTTCGTTTCGAGCGGGACAGTCGGATCAATTTAGCGTTGCAGATGGCCGAGCGGCTTGAACGGGAAGGGGACGCGGGGGAAGATGGTGGCCTTGCGGATATTCCTTCAAAGCGGCCGAGCAAAGCTGATCCCGAAATCCCTCCCGAAGCCAAGGCCCAACTGATCCGGACAGCCATGGAGAGACACTTTCAGGGCCTGGCTGACGCGAAATTGCCAATCTTCGGCGGCCGCTCGGCGCGCGAGGCTGCGCGTGACCCTGCGTCCCGTCCCGCAGTGGTTTCATGGGTCAAGGACCAATGGAACAACACGATCGGGCTCGGCCAGCGCGACGGGATCCTCCTGGACGACTTCCCGCGAAAGCTTGCGAGGGAATTGGGCCTCGATGAGTTGCTGGACGCCTGAAGTCTTTGCCGTGCTCGTGAAGCCTTCACGCAAATTGCCTTTATCCTAAATCCCGCAGTTGACGCGAAGAATTTCAACTGCGGCGCAGTTGAATGAAAATGACGCTTTCACCATATAGACAATAACTTAAACCTGCTTTACCATCCTCAATTCATCACTGATTTCGATACCAAGAGCAACTCACCCATCGGGTGAACCCGATATCTCGAAATCGAACTCTATAGTGCGAGTTCCAACTGCGGGATTAAGGTTTATATAATGACGGGAAAAGATGATGCTTTTCCCGTCAATTTGGCGGTGCTCGATGAATCACAATCCGTTGATAACCAATTTATTAGCATAATTGATAGCCGCGGCGTGGGTTGAGTGTTTCCCCATCGGCAGATTTGGGAGACCCCTACAGTTCTTGAAGGAACGTCGCGAGGTCGGCTGCCTTGATCCCGGGTGCCAGTGCCGCGGTTCCAGCAGGCGTCTTCGATGGCCGATGCACCAGCCACATTTCCGCT
Organism: uncultured Opitutaceae bacterium; assembly: GCA_937889545.1. Taxonomy (GTDB): domain Bacteria; phylum Verrucomicrobiota; class Verrucomicrobiia; order Opitutales; family Opitutaceae; genus Palsa-1447. The sequence goes on along the minus strand of CALAOT010000092.1, from coordinate 55,204 downwards.
CGTTCTCCTAACGTTCGACCCAGTGACTGCAGCGGCCGCGCCATAGCCGGCGCGGGCGTGCGGGTCGCTTTAACCTCCACTAACAGCAATTTCATCCGCCGACCCGGAAGAACGAAATCTACCTCCAACCCCTGTTCATCCCGAAAGTAGTAGAGCTCCCGCTTTCCCCCGGCGTTGATCTGGCGCTTGATGATCTCTGCGGCAACGAATCCCTCCCAAAGTGCGCCATAGAATGGCGAACGCTCAAGTTCAGAGCGTGACCGCAAGCCCAACAAATGGGACGCTAGTCCCGAATCCAGCCAATACAGGCGTGGCGACTTGAGTAGCCGTTTTCCGAAGTTCTCGAAATACGGTGGAATCAGCGCCAAGAGCCCGGTCGCTTCCAAGACCCTCATCCACTGTGCGATTGTGGGAACGGAAACCCCGAGCGGCCCGGCCAGGTCAGTCTTATTGAGAATCTGCCCGTGCCGGCTCGCGACCAGTCCCATGAACCGCCGGAAGGTCGCCAGGTCTTTCACCTGTGTCACCGCACGCACGTCGCGTTCGAGATACGTTTGCAGGTACGAGCTAAACCACAGGTCCCGGGCCCCGGGCCGCGCGATGACCTCCGGGAAGCCTCCGAGCCACAAATCCACTTTTGGACTTTCCTGCACACTGAGCGGCAGCAAGTGCAGAATCGCCGCGCGACCTGCCAGCGACTCGCTTACGCCCTGCATCAATGCCGATTCTTGGGAGCCGGTGAGGAACCACTGACCGGTCTTTCTGGGCGCCGCATCTATTCGTGTGCGAACATAGGCCAGCAGCTCCGGGGCATTCTGAATCTCATCGAGTATAACCGGCAGCTTGAGTTCGTCGAAGAATCCGCGGGGATCGGCCCGCACACGCGCCAGGACGTCGGGATCCTCAAGCAACCGGTAGTCCGCGCCGGGGAGCACATGCCGGAGAAGCGACGTTTTTCCAACCCGCCGGGGTCCGGTAAGGACGACCGCGGGGAAATTTCGGCGCGCCTTGAGGAAGGCAGTTTCTAGCGTTCTTGGCAGAAAGTGCATATGAGGAAACAAACACTAGACTTTAGGAAACTCAAACAAATTATGCGCGGCAGATTGCTTGGATTGCCGTGCGACGACACTGCCAAGATGGTCACAGGTGCCATTGGCTCATTTGGATGCCTGAGCACTTGTCAGGCGTCACAAATTTCAAAACGTTAATACCTATCGAGACGCTCGACCTATGACCTTCAGGCTCTACACCGATTTTGTACTAGCGCACGACCTACCGAAATACCGGCTATATCGCGGCGATCTCGTGCGGTTGGTTGAGCGTCATATCTCGCCATCAGCTGAAGAGGGCTATTCAGCCGAGGTCCTGGGGGCAAAGGGACAGACATTGGCTGTCATCGCAGTTGCGGCTGCATCGCTCGAATTCCTCCGGGACGATGAGGTTTTGAGCGTCCGGGCAATGGCAGTCTAGCATTCGAGGCGTAGGATATGACGGGTAGCGCTTGAGGGTTGGTGGCACAATGGATCAGCGCAGCCGCACCAAAGCGTTACGGGCGGGCCCGATAAATACTACTGGCCGGTGAGGCTCGAATGGTTTGATGGCAGCGGCGTGTGCCAGGAAAATCTTTGCTGAGATCCTGGTAATGGCCGCAATGAAACTCTTTGTTGGAGTCACGAATAATGACTGGTTCCGATTCCTCGCGGAAAAAACCCGGAAGAGGTCAAATTTCTGGCGCCCGCGGAGCCGGAACGATTTCAAAGCTCTAGAATCAGGCGACATTTTTTTGTTCAAGCTGCACTCGCCCCTAGATTTCATTGCCGGCGGTGGTGTTTTCCTGAGGCACACGTTTCTTCCTCTGCCACTCGCATGGCAGGCATTTGGTCTTAATAACGGCGCACCTGACTACGAATCGTTCGAACGAAGTATATTTGAGCATCGGGAGCCGTCTGAACTCGGGAGGCAACTGGGCTGCACGATCTTGGTCGAACCCTTCTTTTGGCCTCGAGAGTTGTGGATTCCTGTTCCTACCGACTGGAGCAAGAACGTAGTCACCGGCAAGGGGTATTCCATCGACACATCCGTTGGCGAAGCCTTGTCGGAGGAGGTAAGCAATCGTCTCTCCGGAAGAACTTCCGCGGAGTCGTTTGAAGCTGGCGAGGGGACAGGCGACCGATTCGGCGCACCGATTACGATCCGTCCGCGTTTGGGCCAAGGTGCCTTCCGGGTAGAGGTGATTGACGCCTATTCGCGCCGTTATGCCATTACTGGAGAGAAGACACTTCCTGCACTGGAAGCCGGCCACATTCGGCCCTACACCAAGGAAGGCCCTCATGAGATACGGAACGGGCTTCTCTTGCGTTCAGATCTGCACAATCTCTTCGATCAGGGTTATCTCACAGTAACACTCGATTACCGGGTGGAGGTGACCCGACGGATTCGCGAGGAGTTTGAGAACGGACGCCATTACCATGAGTTGCAGGGCCAGCGGCTTACCGTGGTTCTCCGGAAGGAAAGTGATCGTCCGGCGCCTGAGTTTATTGAGTGGCACAACGGCATTTTTAAGGGATAAGAAGGCAGCCTATGGCGGACAATTCGACCAATGCCGATGTTACCCGTCGTCATGATGTGTTTCGCGCGGCAACTCCGTATTTCGGACAAAATTTGCCGGCATCATTCTTTCAGAAGACGTCCTCGACGCTCCCTAGTATTGAGCGAATTCATCATCTAATCGAGGGTACCAACTGGTAGCTATGAAACAAGCGGACCGAGACGTGCGGGCTCTCTTGCCTGAATTGCGGTCCTTAACGTGAAATCACCCAAGACGCGGCTCCTTCTAATCGTGGTCGCCCTGTTCTTGGGCGCTGTCGTGGCTAACGCGGGGGACGCTGCCCTGAGAGTGGGATTCGCGCGGCCACCCGGCTATGCGAGGCCGTGGGTCTACTGGTTCTGGATCAACGGCAACATCAGCAAGGACGCGATCACGGCGGATCTGGAGGCGATGCAGCGGGTTGGCATCGGCGGCGTCCTGATCATGGAGGTGGATCCGGGGCTTCCCGCCGGGCCGGTTGCATTTGGCAGCGCTCAGTGGCGCGAGCTGTTTCGGTTCGCCTGCAGGGAGGCGAAGAGGCTCGGATTGGAAGTGAATCTCAGCAATGACGCGGGCTGGACGGGCAGCGCGGGCCCGTGGATCACGCCGGAGCTTTCGATGCAGAAGGTCGTGTGGACCGAAACGGCGGTCCGGGGCCCCCGCCACTTTGAGGAGACGCTGGCGGAGCCCGCGCGGGTGGCGGGCTATTACCAGGACGTTGCGCTCCTCGCATATCCCACGCCGCCGGATGATTCCTACCGGATCGCCGACATCGATCTGAAGGCGACCTTCATATCGAAGACGTCCCCTTATGGCACCGATTTGGGCATTCCGAAGCTGCCGATAACATTTCCCGAGGTGCCGAAGGACAGGGAGGTTGATCGCAGCCGAATCCTCGACCTCACGGCGAAAATGAGGAATGGCCGGCTTTCCTGGGACGTTCCGGATGGCCATTGGACGATACTGCGGTTCGGCCACACTTCGACGGGCGTGGACAACCATCCGGCGCCGGACGGCGGCCGGGGGCTTGAGTGTGACAAGCTGAGCAAAGCTGCGATCGACGTCCATTTCGCGGGATTCCTGGGAAAGATCATCGCTGACGCCGGGCCGCTCGCGGGCGGCACGCTTGTATCCGCGCACATCGACAGCTGGGAGGTGGGGGCGCAGAATTGGACCCCTTTGTTCCGGGAGGAGTTCCAGAAGCGCAACGGCTACGACCTTATGCCGTTCATGCCCGCGCTCACGGGGCGGGTTGTGGGCGATCTCGAGGTCTCGGAACGGTTTCTCTGGGATTTTCGGAGGACCATCTCCGATCTGTTGAACGAAAACTACGCGGGACGGCTTCGCGAGCTGGCCAACCGGCACGGCCTGCGGCTGTCCATCGAGGCGTATGACGCCACGCCGGTCGACGACATGTCCTATGCCGGCCGGGCGGATGAGCCGCAGGCGGAATTCTGGCTTGGGCGCGACTTTTTCCCGGGGGTCTATCGCTCGTGGGAATGGTGCGGGGGGACGGCTTCCGCGGCCCACGTCTATGGCAAACCGGTTGTGGCGGCCGAGGCCTTCACCTCCGTGGGGGGGGAGGACTGGCTCGCGCACCCGGCCTCGATGAAATCGCTCGGCGATTGGGCGTTTTGCGAGGGGATCAATCGCCTTATCTTCCACCGCTACGCGATGCAGCCCTGGAAGGACCGCAAGCCGGGCATGACGATGGGGCCATGGGGCGTGCATTACGAGCGGACGCAGACCTGGTGGGAGCAGTCGAAGCCGTGGCATGAATACCTGGCGCGCTGCCAGTATCTGCTCCGCCAGGGCCGATTCGTGGCGGACCTGTGCTACCTTCAGCCGGAAGGCGCGCCCATGCGGTTTCAGTCGCCGGGGGTGGACCCCCGAAGCCCGGAACCGCCGGTTCGCCCCGGCTACAACTACGACGGCTGCACGCCGGAGGTGGTCCTGACCCGCATGTCGGTGAAGGATGGCCGGCTCGTTCTGCCCGACGGGACGGGCTATCGAATGTTGGTGCTTCCCGAGCCTGGCGCGATGCCCTGGTCCGGTACGATGACGCCAGGGCTCCTGGCGCGGATCCTGGAGCTGGTGGAGGCCGGAGCCACGGTGGTTGGGCCGAGGCCCCTGAAATCCCCGAGCCTGTCCGGGTATCCCGAGTGCGACACAAGGCTGGAACGGCTGGCTGACCACCTGTGGGGGGATTGCGATGGCAAGTCCATGACGGAGCATCGCGTTGGGAAGGGGCGCGCCATTTGGGGACGAACACCCCCGCAGGTGCTGGCAGAGGCGGGGGTGCCGCCCGACTTTTCCTGCGGGGACATTCCTGCGGCTCCGTTTCGCTACACCCACCGCCATTTGGACGACGGCACGGAGATCTATTTCGTCGCGAACAGGCGCAACACCGCCCAGGAGGCGACCTGCGTTTTCCGCGTCAGCGGTATGCGCCCCGAATTCTGGTGGCCGGAGACCGGATGCGTGGAGCTTCCCGCGCGGTATGATGAGGGCAACGACTGCGTCAGCCTGGCGATACGTCTGCCCGAGAACGGCTCCGTGTTCGTGGTGTTCACACCGGGAGGGGCCCCGGAGAAGGGCAGGATCACCTCAGTCACCCGCAACGGCGCCCTGCTGACCGACGCCGGCGAGAGCCTTGGGATCGTGCGCCTAGCGGATGGAAGCCTGGAGGCTGAGGTCCGGCGCGCGGGAACCTACGTTCTTAAGAGTCCCGATGGCCGGGACCGCCGGTTCGTTGTCCCGGCAGTGCCCGGGCCGGTGGAAATCCCGGGCCCATGGGACGTTCAATTCCCGCCGGGCTGGGGGGCTCCTCCCAGCGTGAAGCTGGATCACCTGATTTCCTGGAGCGAACACCCGGATTCCGGGGTCAGGTATTTTTCCGGGCGGGCTTGTTACCGAAAGACGATTCACGTGCCGTTGTCCATGGTGGCGGAAGGGAGCCGCGCATACCTGGATCTGGGCGCGGTCGAGGTCATCGCGGCAGTCCGGTTGAACCGCCGGGATCTGGGCGTCTTTTGGAAGCCACCCTTCAGGGTTGAAATCACCGGCATCGCGCGACCGGGCGACAATCTCCTGGAGGTGGATGTGACCAACCTCTGGCCAAACCGGTTGATCGGGGACGCACAGCTTCCCGATGACTGCCAATGGGAGAAGGACACCCTTTACGGGAGGCGGCTGGCGCGGTGGCCGGCGTGGTTGCTTGAGGACAAGCCGAGTCCGGTTGGCCGGTTCACTTTCGCCACATGGAACGTATGGCCCAAAGAGGCCCCCTTGATCAAATCCGGGCTGCTTGGCCCCGTGTCCTTACTGGCCACGGCCCGAGTCCGCATGCCCGTCCGGTAAGGTGCGCGATTTACGCCCGTTGCCAGCGGGTAGCGGCGATGCGAGCAGCCGGCCAGGAGTCACGCACAGTTACATAAGGTGATCTTTTTGGGATGTCCTTGGTTGTTATCCCTGCTTGGAGGGCGGTTCACTGGGCTTAAAAGATACAGATGGGGGTTCGAGCCTCCCTTGGGCGCCGCTGAAAATTCTGGTGATCGGGTTCAGATTGAAGAAGTTAGTGAGGACCGCACGAGGCCACGGGATTTCACGTCGCGACGAAGTCGCGGAAGGGAGGGGGGCCGGCCGGATCAACATCAACCATCCAGCCCGACTCTGAGTGTGTTCCGAAACGGGAGATCCGCTCAGTCAGGTCAAATCCTTATGGCTTTTCGTATGATTCTCTTGTTGGGGTTGGCCATGTAGGAAGGAGAGGTCTTTCGGGGCGAGGTTTGGGGGTGAGAGGCTCAACCCCACAATCGCCGCGCTAAATGGGGCCGGCGGCAATCGCGATCACGCCCTCTCAGTGTCGCTACTGCCAGGGCATAGGGCATTTGCGGGCTTGTCTTCACTCGTTGATCAGACACCTGCGGGTTACACCCCATATCTCCCGCGCGATATAGCGCGCACACTCCGTCAGCAGAAAAAGAATCGGACGATGCTGGCGGGATACCCGCCCTGTTTTCGTCCTAACCATTAGCCCAATAACCCATGAATGCGCCCTCAAACGAATTCGATAAGAACGTCAAATCACCCAATCCTGCTATCAAAAAAGTCGAAAGTTCACATCTCGTAGGAACTGGACTCGGCGCGGTCGCCGGCGGCGCTGCAGCCGGCGCCGCGGTGGGAACTGTCGCTGGACCCGTTGGCACCGTCGCAGGCGCGGCCGTCGGAGCCGTCGTCGGCGGTATTGCCGGCAAGAGTATAGCGAAGGCAGTGAACCCCAGCCTTGAAGATGCCTATTGGCGTGAGAACCATCGCCGTCAATCTTTCGCCATGGGCCGGTCATACGATGACTTTGGCCCAGCCTACAGGATCGGGTACGAGGGTTATGCTCTATATGGCGCCAAAGGCGGCACATTCGACGAGCGCGAAGCGGACCTGCGGAAGAACTATGAAGCGACCCACCCGAAAATAGCTTGGAACGAGGCCCGCCCTGCTTCACGTGCGGCGTGGCAGCGGTTCCAGGAGTAGCCCTCAAAGGGGACCACGGTCGCCTAGGGCTCTGGATAACGATTCAATGTGAGGCCGCGCCCATCCTTGTGGCGCGGCCCTTTTGTTCCGGACGACAACCGGGACAAAGCCAAGGCCCACGTGGCCGATCTGCCTCACGTCGAAGACCGCTGGCTAATTCACGAATATGATTTTGGCGACGGATGTAAACACGAGGTGCGGGTTGGAAAACTATTGCCCTCGTAGCGCCGGAGAGCCGCAAGATCCCCTGCACCGATGGTGGCCGAGCCTGCCCCCCCCGAAGACTGCGGCGGCCTGCCCGGCCACGAGCGCCTGGTCACAATCATCGCCAGCCCCAAGCATCCGGAACACGGCCGGACCCTCGAATAATATAATCGGGTGACCGCCCCGATCGAGAGGCCTTCGATGCCAAACGCGTCGATGCTGCTCTCCTGAAATTGAAGATCTAAGCCCCTATACACATTCGCTGTTGGACGCCTGTGTCTTTGGATTGTTCATTCCTGCAATGAAGAAGCATCAACACACAAATCTGCTCCTCAGAACGTTCCTTGGTTTCCTGCTCAATGTATGGCGTGATTTCAGACGCAATCAGGGCTTCTTGCTGGCCGGTGCGATTGCCTATTATACTCTGCTGTCAATTGTGCCCCTGTCGATCCTCGGCCTCATTGTGCTGTCACATTATGTCGAGAAGGGCGTGTTATTCCACACCTTGTCGACGTATATAGAAATGATCATCCCGGGCTATGCCACGACCTTGACGGAACAGGCGGGGATATTTGTTGAGCACGGCAGGTCGGTCGGGGCTTTTGTATTTCTGGCGATGCTCTTCTTCAGCTCCATCGCCTTTAGCGTGCTCGAAAGCGCCATGTCAGTGGTTTTTTCTCATCGCTTCAGGGGCCCACGTCGTCGCTTTCTCCTGTCGGCCATTATTCCTTACGTGTATATCCTTTTGATCGGCCTGGGTGTCCTGCTGGTGTCGTTTATTGCAGGGGCCATCGAGACCCATAGCGGAAGGCAGTTGGTCATCTTTGGATGGGGTCTCAGCCTGGAGGGCCCTTCCTTCTTTGCCCTGTATCTACTCGGGATATTCGGCGAGGTGTTGTTGCTGACTTCTTTCTACCTGGTCATGCCCTTGGTGCGGATCACGTTTCGGCACGCTCTGATGGGCGGAATGATCGCGACGGTTTTATGGGAGATCACCCGCCGGGTGTTGGTCTGGTATTACTCGGTCGTCTCTTCGGTGAATTTGATCTACGGTTCTTTTGCGACGTCAGTGGTGGCCCTGATCAGTATGGAGGCGGTCGCCGTGATCATTTTGCTGGGGGCCCAGGTCATTGCAGAACTTGAGCGCAGAAACTCTTTAGGTCACGGTTCAGCCGGTCGCTGAAAAAGGCCGTTTTCGTCCGCCGTATCCATGAAAGACGAGGGAAACCCGCTTTTTCACCAGGAGGCGCGTCTTACCATGATCGGAAGCTTGCACTGCATCCCCTTGCTCGTTTGGGATGAGCAAGACCGGGAGTTAATCAGCTTCCCGGAAATGAAGGGGCGCCTCGCAACAGGTTTGATCACCATCTGATCGGCAATTCCCATACCGGGGGCTCCGGACGGTGGGGCCGGCCGCGTAGTGATGACCCCAGACAGAAGGCCTGCGACCGAGACGCTGAACCCACCCGCAGTAACGTGAAAGCTCCGATGACGACCCGAGATCTGGCGCTGGTTAACCAACGGTTTTACGATGCCCTCTGGTCAAATTGCCGACTGGTACGTCCCGAGCGATTCAATACGTGGCCCCTTCTATCGGAATTGGCCGCCAGATCACCGTCCCGTCTTGAAGTCGGACCGGGCCTTCGGCCACGTTTGCCGATCATCGGCACCTGTTTTGTCGACATCAGTCCGCCGGTCATCGCACGCCTGAAAGTCGAGGGTGGGCTTGCAACGGATGGCGCAATCGCCGCTCTTCCGTTTGCAGACGAGCAGTTCGATCTAGTCTGCGCATTCGATGTCATCGAACATGTCGACGACGATCGGAGCGGCTTTCGGGAGCTAAGCCGTGTGCTGAAAAAAGGCGGGCGCCTTATCCTTTCGGTCCCCATACACGCGGCGTTCTGGACGGACTTCGACGTGTTAGTCGGGCATGCGAGGCGGTACGAACCCAAGGAGCTTGTCGAGCAACTCAGGTCCCATCATTTTGAAATCGAAAGCAGCGCCCCGTTTGGGATGCAGCCTTCCAACCCCTGGCTTGTGAAGCATGGGATGCACTGGCTCATCCACCACCGGGAGATAGCAATGCGCTGGTACAATGGCTTCATCGCCCCGATAGGCCTGCTGTTTCAGAGGCGGCTTCAGTTTTCTCGAGGGCTGATTGATACGAAAGGGATCGATGAGGTGATCCTGGTGTGCGAGCGCAGGTGAACGTGTTCGCCGAAGGCACGGTTTGAGGCAGATGGCATTAGAGCTATCATCGAGAACTCCCATCCGGGCTCTCGAATCATTGGGAACGGGTCGGCTGACTCCACCTTTCACGAGCCGTGTTCGGCGGGTAGTCTGATCGGCACAAAGTGTGTGAGATTATTGGCTCTCCTCTGCAGAAGGGCCCCGTCTTGAGCACCATTTCGATGATTTTCCAACCTTAGAAAGCCTTGGCCAAAGTTGTTCTGCCACTGTCAATTGGAACAATTTCGACAGGTCATTTTCGAGAACCGCTTTGGTCAGATCTTCTCTCTTTTTGAATTCGCTATGTCGAGCGAGTTTGACGCGTGCCGACTCAGAAACTCCACCGGAAGCAAGCAGGTTCGCGGACGTGTGAACACGGGACAGCCGTGGGAGGATCCGAGCGGGCATGGGGTGTTCACCTTACTAAGAAGCGTGCTTTTCGGAGCGAAAATGGTGCGCTTTTGCTGTAATTGACTCTCTAGATATCAAATCGACCAATGAATGATGCAACAACCCCTCGTCAGGATCAGAGCAGACCAGCGGGAGCGTTTTTTGGGCTTCTCGCGGCCTGCCTCGTTCTCGCAATCGTTATCATCGTCCTCGGCGTCAAGGTTCACAGACTGAACGCCCAGCTCCCCGACATCCAAACGCAGTTGGACAGCGCCAAGGCCGAATCCGCTCAGGCGCAAACCGACCTCGTAAAGGCCAAGACCGCTTCGACCGAGCTGCAGTCGCAGTTCGACAAGGCCAAGGCGGCCTCGACCGAACTGCAGTCGCAGCTCGACAAGACCAAGAGCCAGCAGGCGGATTTGCAATCGCAGCTCGACAAAGCCAAGGCCGACAAGGCCCAGTCCGCAGATCTGCAGGAGCAGCTGGTGAAGGCCAAGGCCCAGTCGGCTGACTTGCAAAACCAGCTGAATCAGGCCGCTGCCGGGTCGTCCCAGCTACAAACGCAGCTCGATCAGGCAAAGAGTCGGTCGTCGGACTTGCAGTCGAAACTGCAAAAGGCGGAGAGCGACCTTGCCAAGGTTCAGCCCTTGGTCCTTAAGGCGCGCAATATGCCGGTCACGACCTCATTCGAAAGCAGCCAATGGGGCAGCAGCTTTTCGACGCACAGCGGCTTCACGCTGCGCATCAACAATCTTAACCCCCAGCCGTTGAAGGTGGACATAACCGTCACCGGGGCGGGGAAGACACGCACGCAGTCCAATACGGTAGCGGTTGGTGCAACAGTGAATGTCGAGAAGCTGGCCGCCGGGGAGAGTGTCGTCATTGCAAGCGAGGGCTACAACCCGGTGCGCTTGACTGTGCAGTGAGGGGCAATCCTGCCCGCGCAGGGTGGAGGCTGGGACTTAGCCTCCGCCCTGACTGACACCGCAGACTCCTCCTGTGGGTGGCGAAAACCTCATCGCGGATCGGATTCATTGATCGACGAAGCAGTCGGGCCGGTCTGCCCGGATAGAATGTCCGGTGTGACTGTTGCCGTACTGCGGCAATTTCCGCGACACGGCAATCGCGGGGACTGATGATTCGCGGCCGGTACTCCGAGGAGTGCATTCGGTGCCGGGTAGACCTGTCCGTGGCAAGTCGGAGAACCCTGTCCAGATTGTCAGGGCAAAGGATGCACAGAGAGTTGCACAATATGTGATCATTCTGAGATATTTGCCGTTGTATTCCCATGAAAGACAGGGCGTTCCGTTGACCACTAGAACACGGAAGGGGGCTCGAGTCCCCCGTGGACACCATGCTAATGCCTCCCCAATGTGGGGCAGTCGTGGATCGCCTGCAGAGCATTGGTCTTCCGCCCGGTTTCCCGGACTTTGGTAGGCCTCGGTTCCTTGTTTGTTGTCCCCGAACTTTTCCGCTCTAGATTATCACCCCGATGCACTTGGCGCGGCTACTATCTCTTTGTGCTGCGATGTCATGTGTCTCGCTCGCGCTCGCGGACAGCAACGCAGCGGTGGCGGGACCTTATGACCCGACCCAACATTGGGAAGTCGACTACGAGAGCGGTGTGCTCTGGCGGGTCACAGGCTCGGCCACGCCCTTGAGTTACACCGTGCTGCCGCAACTTCTGACGGTGAAGAGTCCTCGGATCGGCACCGCGCGCTCCTTCGCCGGGGGGGATCTGGTGATTCGCAACCGGTTCAGCTTGATGGTTGAGCCAATTGCAATGGGACCCGAGCACCATTTCATAGGCGCCTCCGGTTCGGGGATCTTGGAATGGTGGGACACTCGGCGGACGCGTGCCCTGTTCTTCGCGAGCGGTGGTGGAATCGGGTGGTTGGACAGCAAGGGTCACGCGGTCAAGGGAGCACAGGGCGAGGACTTCAACCTCAACTGGCTGGCTTATCCGGGCGTGCGGTTTGTTCTCAGGAATGGGTTGAGTGGCTCAATCGGCGCGTACTTCCAGCATGTTTCGAACCGCAACATGAACCGCGTGAACCCCGGATTGAACGCGGTTGGCCCGATGGCAAGCGTGGGATGGCACTTCTAGCCAAACGGCGCCCAAGCAGTCTCTCTCGATGCGCAAAGACGGCCAGCCTGACAATCGCCGGGTCCGAGGCCTGCGCCTGCCAGGACTCCCGCGGGGCGGGGGCCGTGCGATCCCTGGCGCGGATCATTGCAAGGGCTCGGCACGCGTCAAACGGCCCCGGGTTTCTTGCCCTTTCCCGCCGTTGACGCAGACGCCACGGGGTTACCAAAGCTTTCAGACTGTCCAGTAAGGCCGGCCGCGACTAAACGTTGTTCTGATACGCGGTCCTTCCCTTTGCGACGGGGCCGTTTTTCCGGTTTTGACCGCTTTCCCAGATGTCGAATGAATCATCCCTGCCCGCCGGCAGCCGGGTGTTGCTGGCAAGCCTGAACCGCTACGATCAGCCCTATCCTGTCTATCCCCTCGGCCTAGCTTACCTGGAAGGCGGACTTCGCGCGGCCGGCTACAGGACGAAGATTTGGGACGCGAACGTGTCGACCGGGACGCTCGAGTCCTGCATCGCCACTTTCGAGCCTGCGTACATCGCGCTGTCGATGCGCAATATCGACAACGTCCAGTATCACAATCCGCGCTCTTTCGTGGGGGAACTGTTGGATTGCTGCCGGCGGATCCGGTCCGTGACCACTGCCCGCCTGATCTTGGGTGGAAGCGGCTTCTCCATTTTTCCCAAGGAGCTTTTCGCAATGGCTGACGTGGACTACGGCATCGTGGGAGATGGCGAAGTCTCGCTTGTCCGGTTGCTCCAGGCTATCGAATGCGGCGGCGGCCTTGACGGCGTTTCGGGCCTGCTTCACCGGGAGGCTGCCGATGCGATTCAAATCAATCCCTTCAGCGCCCGGGACGCCGCGTTCTGCACCGAGCCCGTGCACGACCCGGAACTGCTTCGGGCCTACGCCGCGCGGGGGGCCCTGCCCGGCGTGCAGACCCAGCGCGGATGCCCCTTGAGGTGCTGCTATTGCACCTATCCGCTCATCGAGGGGAGGCGGAGCCGATACCGGACCGGCCAGAATGTCGTGCGGGAGATGAGGAAACTGCTGTCGCTCGGGGTGAGTTTCACGTTCATCGTCGATTCCGTATTCAACACGTGCGTGGACCACGTCGTCGAGGTCTGCGAGGCGCTCGCCGCCGCAAAGCTCGACATGGAATGGCAGTGTTTCCTGCGCCCCTGCAACCTCACGAGGGAGCTGCTCGAGCTGATGCGCCGGGCAGGCGTGCGAAACGTGGAATTCGGCTCGGACAGCCTCTCCGATCCTGTTCTCAAGCGGTACGGCAAGGGTTTCACATACGAGGAAATCCAGCAGTCCAGCCGTTACGCGAACGAACTGGGGATCAATTGCTGCCATTATCTGATTTTTGGAGGCCCGGGAGAGACGCCGGATTCAGTCGGGGAAACGCTGGCGCGGGCCCAGTCGATGCCCGGCGCCTTCTATTTCGCGGCAATCGGGATGCGGATGTATCCGGAGACGCCGCTGTGGAGGGACTTGGCGCCGGAGAAGAACGGAGAAACCGCCGGCGACTACCTGGTCGTGCCCCGCTTCTTCCTGGAGCCGCCATTCACGGTCGGCGGTCTTTACGAGCGCCTGCGCCGGCAGCAGCTACACTGGCACAATTGGGCCGTCGGCGATCCACCGCCCGAGTTCCTCGATACCGTGGCCAAGCTCCGAAAAAGGGGCGTCCGCGGTCCCATGTGGGAATACATCGAGACGCTGCAGCGATTGGCCAGCACACAGGAAGGCGGGCTTCGGGTGGATTGAATCAGTCGCGCACGGAACGAGCTGATTGCCGGTCGCCCGCGGCAATGAGTTACACACTGAGTTACACAATGTATGGTCATCCCAGGATGTTCTCGGCTGTTCTCCCTTGACGGAGGGTGGTTCACTGGGCTTGGAAAAAGCAGATGGGGGTTCGAGTCGCCCCCTGGGCACCTGCGTCACGGACATCCGGCGCGCCGGGGGGTTACTCTGTCTCGGGCTTTGAATTCTCGCGCCATTCCACGGCCCCAAATCGGCTGCCGCCGAGAAAGGTGTAGACGAGGCTGAACGTGCCTTCCGATTGGTTCACATCAGGGAGGAGGCCGTAGTGACCGTGACGATGCGACTCGACGTATTCGAGTCCAACAGCCTGGTGCTTGAACAACCGGAAAGTGAGGCCGACGTCACCGCGAAAAATCTGCTCCGAACCGGTTCGGTCATCGGAGCCCGTCCCGCTGACGTAATAGTCACGCGCCGTGAAATCGACCATGGTCCGCCGGCCGAAGATGAAACGAAGGGCCAGCAATCCCTGGGGAGTCAATCCGTAGTGGTAATCCCGCTGGCCGTCGGCCCGCGGAATGGTTCCGGCCGCTCCGAAGCCGGCGCCTGCCATTGCCGTCCCCTGCATGGCAACATGGCGCGAGAGCCACCACTGTTCGGTCGTTCCGAGCGAGAGGGCGGTCGAGGAGATGCGAAAGATCGGTGGAGCAATGTAATCATAGCTGCCGTAGAGTCCCCAGATGCCCCGGTAATTATCTCCGATCGCGTAGCCAGTCCCGTAAAGGAGGCCGCGATCCATTATGTCTTGGAGAAAGTTGTGCCCGTGCGCACTGGTCTGGGCGGCGACTTCGAGAGAGAAGTAATCGAAGGGCCGGTCGTAGTCATAGCCCGTTTTTCCCGGGAGACCATAGATGTAGGAAAAATCAAGGACCGCCTCGCTCTGCTTCTGGTTGGTATAGGCGGAACCTTCGTTGAGCAGAAGATTGTTGTTTGTCTTGATGAGGTCCGTGCTGGCGCCCCAGCGCAGGCGCATGAAGGTCGCGGGGTCATTGCTCGGAAACACGGCCTTGAAGCGGTTGCCAAACACAAGGCGACTGAAGCCAGTCGGCGGAGATATCACCGCGGCCCCAACCTCGTGCCAGAACCCCGGATGGTCGCCGCCGTCCTCCAACAGGAGGCTCGCCATCCGAAACAGCGATTCGCCAAGGATGGCTCCTGCCGTGCCCGTCGTTATCTGATCATTGAAGGATGGCAGGTCGGTTTCCCCGGCCATTTTCCAGATAAAACTGCCCACATTGCTATAGGCGAGCGATTGCCAGAAGGAAACGCCCGTCGACCGCGCAAAGCCGAACATCATCGAGCCCTGGTAAGGATGGGCAAACTGATTGATGTCAAAGGGGTCCGTGTCGAAAACCCAGTGCTGTTCATGCAGGTGCTCCCACGTGCTGTTAAGCGTCGAATCGTAGACGTCGTGCGGGATGGTGATCCGGTCATAGACGCTGAGCGCCGTTAGGAATCCCGGCACTTCGAAGGCAGGAACCACATAGCTCTTCCCCGCACCGGTATTCCAGTTCAGCACGGCGTCCTGCCCGATTGGGGGCATCTCGGCTGGGGCAGGATTATACGGTGCCGTCGTTTGGGCTGGGAGCCCCGCACCTACGGCGAGGAACACAAGCGCTGCCACGGTGCGGCGAGGCTGAATGGAGACCGATCGGAAACGATTGGACAGAGCGGTAGAATCTCGCATGGAGGTTGGATCGATTTTCGCGGGGAGCATATCGGTCGTGCGGCAGCGGCACTATGGGGTCTTGCCCGTACTGGGAAGCGGGCGCCCCCCCATCCGCGTCCTCGTTCGCGCCGCGGAATTCCAAGTCACGTCTGCCGGATGGAATTATTGGAACCTGGCGCCCCGAAGTTCTTGCCCTGACTGAGCTGATTGCCCTTCAAAGCGTGTGCGGCCATTGCCGCCCGCCGTCTGTGGCTGGCGCCGGGCCGGAATGATGCTGGCATATTCGCCACGTAGAGAGATTTGATTCACTTCAGTTCAATCTTAAAACAGGCTTGGTGCACCATATTATTAGTGGGCAAGTTATGGAATTGGCCTTTTCTGCCGAGCTTTGCAGAGGCTGCCACCTCTGCTTGCTGGAATCCCGCTTTTTAAGGATGCCAGGCGAGACACGCTACAGCACGCTGACCGGCATTCCGACCCCCACAAGCTTCACCAGTGTAAGCACGTCCCAGTTGGCCAAACGGAAACAGCCATGGGACTCCGTGCGCCCCACATTCTCCGGATCCGGTGTCCCGTGGATCCCATACCCTGGTCTATCGAGGCCAATCCAAGCCAGTCCAACCGGATTGTTCGGACCCGGCGGCACGACGAGTTTGTGGCCTAGCAGCCGGCCCTCCTCGGACTCGGGAAACAGATCCGGATCAAAAGTATAGTCAGGATTGGGAATCACGACCGTTACGTGAAGGCTGCCAACGGGCCTCTTGTCCACCATCCGCGCAATGCTCACTGGGAAATGCGCAATCACGCGACCCAACGCGTCGAACACCTCGAGTTCGTGTGCGTCCAGCGCAATTACGACCTGCGCTGCGGTACCGCTCACGACCACCTGCTCCACCGCAGGAACCACAATTTTTGTGCCGGGCAACACAGCCTCCCAGTCGACATCCGGATTCAACCTTCGGACAAGATTCGGATGGGAATGAAACCGTTCTGCCGCCAGCTCGAGAGCCGACGCATAGCCCAATGTCTGCAGCTGCGACTTCTCGAGCCACGTTCTTGGCTCGGGGTGCAATCCGGCCAATTCGATCGCTGTAAAAGTGTAGGTGCCAAGCGCCGGCGCTGACAGCCGCAGGCGTTCCCGCGTAGTCGCATCCAAGAGACCTGTTTCCGCGATCCCGGCGCCCCGCTGAAATGCTCTCAATGCTGCCGACGTCTGAAGGCCCGGGACGCCGTCAATCGATCCGCAGGAAAAGGCACGCCGATGCAGCTCAACCTGCAATTCGAGCGTCGCATCGACGCGCATCGCCTGCATCGACGTGTCTGCCTGCATGCTGTCCTCGGGGGGGGCGGCCGCCAGCCTCTCCCCGCAGCAAAGGATGGGCAGGATGGCCAAAAAAAATCGAATGCAGATGCAGCGCGGCAGCATGCCGTGCAATGCGAGCGGCATCATCATGTGGGGGGAATGGGCTCCGTACGAAAAAGGCGACCGTGACAGGCTACGATTGAGTCTTCCTAGACACATGATGTCGCGCGTGGTTTCCCGCGCCCTGCATGGATTGCAAGGCGATAACGCTGCGGCGCAATTGCGCGACTATCGAAGCCGTCTGATTGGCCGCTTCGCGCGACGTTAGCGGCTCTACGGCTCTTTCTGAGTTTTTCCCACTCGTGGGGCGCCCTTTGATTTTCGGATGCATTGGATTTTCGTGAAGCTTTTTTGAGGATGGATTGCTTGGGCTAACACTGTCTTCTCCGTGAGATATACAGGATGCACGATGTCCGCGATATGGGGGACTCACCTACTTAGCATCGCTCAACTCGAGGAGTCGTTGAGCGGATCCCTCCCTTCAGTCCACCCTCAGAGTCGGTCTGAAGTTTCATTCGTATACCGGCGATCTATGACCCGCGTCAGCTGCTTGAGCCGTAACCAACGTGCGGAGTAACACGGAGCCGCCTCAAAAACTGAATGCTCACTACATGATATCACGTAATCGGGCTATTTTACCCCTCCAGGCCGGCGTGATGCATTGCCTGCACCATGAAAAATCCACGTTGCGCGGCACTTCGTAGGGTGCTCGACATAGCTTCGAAACAGTCTGGGTCGTTTAAATGCCCAAGCCATGGGCAGACTCGCAAATGCGTTTTACCCAATGTAGACGTCCGGCAGTCCCAGCATGAACGCAACAAATGAGCAGACGTCGGTCTGGAAAGAGGAGCCGATCAAGCGTCTGGCGCTCTTTTTCGACGGAACGTGGAACGAACCAGGGGATAACACCAATGTCTGGCGACTGTACCTGATGCTTGCCGATCAAGGCGCGGACGGGATGCGGCAGGTAAAATACTACAACCAGGGCGTGGGAACCCATTGGTATGACGAGCTCACTGGTGGCGCCTTCGGCGTGGGATTGCAGGAAAACGTGAGGGCGGGATACCGGTGGCTGATGGAAAACTACAACGAGGGCGACGAGGTCTTTCTGTTCGGATTCAGCCGCGGGGCGTTTACCGCGCGCGGCCTTGTTGGCCTCGTCGCCCGATGCGGGCTCCTCAAGCCGGACGCTCCCATGTCATTCATTCAGCTGTTCGAGCGCTACCAGCGCGGCGATAGCGCGACGCCCATCTACGACCTGAAATATTTCAAGAAGAAGCCCGACTCAGAGCTGGATTTCGAGGAGCGTGTGCTGGTGCACCACGCGTGGTATCATCCCCAGATGATCAAGATGGTTGGGGTGTGGGACACGGTCGGCAGCATAGGGGTGCCGTTCGGCAACATCCCCGGGGTCAGCCGCAGGACGCTACGCTTCATCAACACTAACCTAAGCACGGTCGCCGCGCATTCCTACCAGGCACTGGCCCTGGATGAGCAGCGTCAGCCCTACTGGGCCATGCTGTGGACGGCCTTTGAGCTGAACTCTCCAGACGAGACGGCGACTGTCAGGGCCCAGAAATGCTTCATTGAGCAGCGTTGGTTCGCCGGCGCCCATGCAAACTTAGGCGGCGGATACCGGTCCGACCTGCTCCCAAACCGTCCCTTGAAATGGCTCTACGACAAGGCGGCGGCGTGCGGGCTAGGTTTTCGCTGCACGTTTGAGATCAACGATGAGGATTTCGGGATGAAGCCGGTCGATTCCTATACGCAGTTCCTTGACGGATTCTGGAAGATAATGACGCTCGGAAAGCGCTACATCCGATGGGTGCAAGCCGAACCGAAGAACAAGAAGAAGGGTCGCGTGCGGACCGTGAACGAACGGATTGACTGGTCCGTTTTCGAGAGATGGCAGAAGGATAGCGCCTATAGGCCAGCCAGCCTCCTAGAATGGTCGAAACGCAAAAAACTTGATGTCGCTGCGATCATCGCCAATCCCGAACTATTCAGAGGGCTTTGGGAGCCAGTCACTAAACCTGGAGTCGAGTAGTCGTAAGCCTATTTCATTCCAAGCCGGCAAAGTTACACACAGAGTTACACAGTATAGAATCATCGTAGAATGTCTCCCGTTGCAGCGAGGAAAGTTACACACAGAGTCACACAGGGGGTGGTCATTCTAGCATGTTTGTCGTTGTATTCCTCTGAATGAGATGGTGTTACACAAAGCGTAAAGATACAAATGGGGGCTCGAGTCCTCCATGGGCACCACTTTGAATCCAGGTGATCCGGTTAAGATCGAATGGGTTAACGAAAATCGCGGGAAACCAGTGAATTTGAGGTCGCGATGAGATCGCAAAAGGACGTGCTTGGCCCAGACTGAACCCTCAAGCGGTCCGAATAAGCGAAGGCGCGGCCGCCGCAGCCTGATCACCCCTTCAGCCCCAGGTCCCTCAAGGCGCGGCGCTGCAACTTGCCCGTCAGTCCCTTGGGCAGGACGGGAAGAAAGGAAATGCGGTCGGGAACCTTGTAGTCCGCCAGCCGCTGCCGGGTGAATTCCCGCAATTCACTCTCGGAGGCCGATCGCCCCTCGCGCAATGCCACAAAAGCCACGACGCGCTCCCCGTACACTTCATCAGGCACGCCGACCACACCCGCCTCCATCACCGCCGGGTGCTGAAGCAGCGCCCCCTCGACCTCCTGCGGAGAGATGTTGGAGCCGCCCCTGATGATGAGCTCCTTAGTCCGCCCCTCGAACCAGAAATAGCCGTCGCCGTCACGGCGGCCGAGGTCGCCCGTCCGTAACCACCCCCCGACCAGCGTTCGCCCGGTCGCCTCGGGGTCATTCCAGTAGCCGACAAAATTCGCGGGGCTGCGCACCGCCAACTCGCCGATTTCGCCGTCGGGCACGGGATTCCCGTCCGGGTCAAGAGCCCGGATCTCGACGGTGGGCGCCGGAACACCGATCGACCCCGTCCGGATGGCCCCCGGCGGGTTGCTGGCAATGACGAGGCTTTCGCTCATGGCGTAACCCTCGATCAGCGGGCCTCCGCAGACGCGCTCCCAACGCTGCTGCAAACTGACCGGGACGGTGTCGCCCCCCGAGAACCACGCGCGCATCGAGGCCAGGTTTCGCGGACGCTGCTCCTGCTCCGCCGCGACGAACTGCATCCCGGCCGGCAATCCGAGCGTGACGGTGCAGCGCCGGCTCTCGATGAGGTCGAGGAGCCCGGCGGCATCGAACGCTGGCAGCAGGGCAACGGAACCGCCCGCGAGCAGCGTCGGCAGGAGCAGGGCATTCAGGCCCGACGTGTGCATGATCGGCACGGCAATCGCCGTCACGGTGGAATCATCCAATTCCCATCTCGCAATGGTTTCCGTCGACGCCAGCAGTGTCCGCAGGGTGTGCGTCACGCCCTTTGGCCGGGCCGTGGTCCCCGACGTGTAGAGAATCAGCGCCGGGCTGTCGGCTGGCGGCGTCTCCGGATCGGGCCCCGGCACGCCGGGCGGCAGTTCCGTGTAGACGGCGGAGAGCCCGGGAACCCCGGGTTGGATCTCCCGGACGCCGGCCGCGAATTGCGGCTCGCTGAAGCACAGGCGCGGCCGCGAGTGATCCAGGACGTATTGGATCTCCGGCGGCTTGAAGCGCGTGTTCACGGGAACCGCCACCAGACCGGCGTGGAAGCAGGCCAGCATCGCCACGACGACGTCCACGCTGTTTGTCCCTTGGATGGCGACGCGATCCCCCTGGATCAGCCCTTCCGCCAGAAAGCGGCGCGCCAAACCCATCGCGGCCAGGTCAAGTTCGCCGTAGGTGAGGACCCGGCCCCCGCCCATCAACGCCGTCTTGGCGGAATACTGGCGTGCCACGGCGCGAAGACGCGCGGAAATATTATTGGGGTGAATCACGGCTTCATGGAGGACGTGACGCGACCCCAGCAGATTGAGCCACCAACGAGTCGGTCGCGTCGGAAGAAGCTGGCGACGGATGTACCCGCCGCCAGCCCATCGGCCGAACCGGCCCGGTCACTTGCTGATTTCGTGGTAGATGCCGTTGTGCACCACGGTGCGCACACTGGCCACCCCGGCCAACCAATCAGTCATCCACGTCGACGCCTCGGAATCGATCATGGCCGCGCAGCGCTCGTGGGACGGAGCGCTGATGACCACTTCGTGCGTGTGGTTGGAGCGGCCCGCGATGACGCGGTAGGTATTGATCTTGATGTCCTTGAGTCCGTTGCTGTCAAACAGCGCGCGGAGTTCTCCCAGCGCCTTGAGGTACGCCGCCTCGTCCTTCACCTGGGCGTCGGTGACCAATATCCATTCCCCGTCGTAACCGCCTTCGAAATGCACCGCCTGCAGCATGATCGAGGGCCCGAGCTTGCGGATCGCCGCAAGATGCTGGTTGATCTCTTGCCGTTCGGGGAGCTTCATGAGCGCCGCGGAATCCTTCGCAAGCGTCACGGCGGAGTCCGCGAACCGCACGGCAAACACCGCGCCCGTTTCCTCGCCGGCGATGATGCCCTCGTAGACATGCGTGAAGTGGTCGGGGCCGCCGGCCGCCTTGAATTTCTCATTGGCCATCGCGACCCAGGTCGCGTATCCGGACGAGTCCTCGGTGGTGACGGCTTGGACGGTGACAACCGGCAGCTTCGGGGCGGCCTTGGATCCGGCGTCATCAGCTGCGGTTGCATAACAGGCGGCAAAAAGCGGCAATAGTGCCGCGGCATGTTTCAGGGTCATTTTCATTGGTCTTTTTTTGGGTGTGCGATGACCCAAGTCCGGCAAGGTTGCGGTGGAGCTAAACTCGGCGGCCTCGGTCTTCAGGTTGATTCGTGGGGCACGTGCCTAAATTAAATTTGCTAATAGCCAATATTAATCCTGTCAAATGATGGCCGGCGGGATGCGACCGGGTCCCCGTTCTCGAACCGCCCCTGGGTTGGGCCTGGATGGTTAGTGGATGCCAATAAGGCTATTGCAGTCGTCCGAAGCCCTGATTCGATGGCATTCCAGCCTTGGAGATAGCCTGCTCTGGCCTCGCAATACTCCGATTCCCAAAAAACCAGCGGTGAACACAACCAACCAAGGCGACGACGCTGGCGACATTTTCCAGAGCCACAATCCGGCGCCAAAACCGCTGGCGCCCTCGGAATACCGCCAGCAGGCGCTCCGGTTCATCATCAGCCTCAACCGGGGCAAGGGAATGAGTTCATTGAGCTTCAGTGAACTTGCCCTGCAGATGCGGGATCAGGCCCTCCGCGGCGGCACCGACCCCGTCTTCGAACCGCTTTCATTGGAGTCGATCAAGGCTGCGGTCGCCGATTTGGTTCTCACTCGCGAGCTGAGGATCATCAACGATCGCACCGTTATTTTTCCGCCCTCCGCTTCGACCGGCTAAGAAGGGGCGCAGCCGTAGAAGGCGGCCCGAAGCGGCCGTGGATCAAGGGACGGGTTGCGGATATCGGGCCTTCGTGGCGTCTCGAGGGGCCCGGGAATGCAGGCGGCCTCCATCCGCGGGCGATCCGGCGCAAACGGGCCGCACGCCCGCTGCCGCCACCTGCGCACCGGCAAAATATGCGGAGTCTTGGCCAATCGAGGCGTAGTTCATTTCCGCGGTATGGCCAATACTCGCACCCCAATGCCGCGACCGGTGCGACCGGACGCCGCAAGCTAACCCCAACCCAACAACCCCGAGGCTTATGAAAAACCTGGCATTTGCAGTCATTCTCGTCTGTGGCCCAGCCCTTGCAGCCCATGCCGCCGACGCAAAAACCACGTGGGCCGACAAATGCGCCAAGTGTCACGGGGCGGAGGGCAAGGGCGACACCAAGATGGGGAAGAAACTCGGCATCAAGGACTACAGCGACGCGAGCGTGCAGGCCGGATTCACGGATGAGCAGGCGTTCAAGGCCCTGAAGGAAGGCATCAAGGACAAGGCCGGCTCCACCCGCATGAAGGCCGTCGAGGACATGTCGGACGGCGACATCAACGACCTGGTGGCGTATGTCCGCGGCCTGAAGAAGTAAACGCCGCGAATGCTGATGCACCCGGCGAGAACCCTTCTCCCACGGCAACGACGCGAGGGCTGATGCACAACAGGCTCCACGCATCCCCCGGGGGGGGCGGGCCCGAGCGGGCCCGCCACGAGGGGCACGCGTGAGCTCCCCCAAGATGCCTCCGCAGATCTCCCGGCTGGTCCTCCTTACGCTGGGGATCGTCGGTTCCTACGCGGTCGCCCGGAAGCTCCTGGTGCCGGCGACATTCGGCCAGTACGGCTGGTACCGCGGGGCCGCGCTGGGGGAAAACGCCGCGCGCGAGCCGGTGTTTTCCGGCATGAAATCGTGCGACGAATGCCATTCGGACGTCCTCCTGAATCTGGGCAAGTACGAGCACAAGACCGTCTCGTGCGAGTCGTGCCACGGCCCGAGCCGCGCGCATGCCGACGATCCGGACGTCAAGACGCCCAAGGGGAAGTTCGCGGACGGCGACTGCCTGCGCTGCCATCAGTCCAGCCCGTCGCGGCCCCTGTGGATCAAGCAGGTGGATCCCCTTGAGCATTACCGCAGCGACCGGTGCACGGGCTGCCACGTGCCGCACCAGCCGAAGGAAACGCCATGAATCCCGTGATGACACGCCGCCGCATGCTTGGCGCCCTCAGCGGCGCCCTGGGGTGGATCGCGTCCCGGCCGGCGGCCCACGCCGCCAAGGCCGCCGTGCAGAATCTCCTGGCCTCCTCGCACGCCCCGAAGGGCTACGACCCGACCAAGCACAAGTGGCTCATGTGCATCGACGTCGAGCGCTGCATCGGCTGCGGCCTGTGCGTCGACGCCTGCAAGAGGGAGAACCACGTGCCGGAGGCTTCCAGCTTCTTCCGGACCTGGATCGAGCGCTACGTCATCAAGGTGCCGGCCGCGGGCGGGAACGACGCCCGGGGCGACGTGCTGGTCGACTCGCCGAACGGCGGCCGCGACGGATTCCCGCCGTCGGCCGTGCCGCGCGAGGAGATCCTCAAGTCATTCTTCGTCCCGAAGCTCTGCAACCTCTGCGAGCATTCGCCCTGCGCGCAGGCGTGCCCGGTTGGGGCCACGTTTGACAGCCCCGACGGCGCGGTGCTGGTGGACTCCACCTACTGCATCGGCTGCGGGTTCTGCATCCAGGCCTGCCCCTACGGATGCCGGTTCCTGAACCCGGAGACCAAGACGGCGGAGAAGTGCTCGCTGTGCTACCACCGCATCACGCGCGGCCTCAGGCCGGCCTGCGTCGAGGTCTGCCCCACCCAGGCGCGCATCTTCGGCGACCTGAAGAACCCGGTCGAGAACGACCCGGTCCAGGAATTCGTCCGCAAGAACAAGGTGTTCACGCTCAAGCCGCACCTGGGCACCGAGCCGCGGGTTCTCTACGCGAACATCGACAAGGAGGTCAGGTAACATGGACCCCTTGCTCACCCCTGTCGTGCAAGCCGCCGGCGAGGCGCACCACCTGGCGACGAGCATCGAGGGCTACGTCTATCCGAACGAGCAGAACCTCCTCTGGAGCGTGCTGATCGTGGTCTATCCCTACATCACCGGCCTTGTCGCGGGCGCGTTCATCATGGCCTCGCTGGTGCGCGTGTTCAACGTGAAGGCGCTCACGCCGGTCTATCGCCTGGCCCTGCTCACGGCCCTGGCATTCCTGGTCTGCGCCCCGCTGCCGCTGCTGTTTCACCTCGGACATCCGGAGCGGAGCTTCCAGGTGATGATCACGCCGCACACCTCCTCGCCGATGGCCATGTTCGGCTTCGTCTACGCCTGGTACATGATGGCGGTGCTGCTGCTCGAGCTGTGGTGCGAATACCGCCGCGACCTGGTGGTCTGGTCGGAGCGCGAGCGCGGCCTCAAGGGCCTCCTGTACCGCGTGATCACGCTCGGCGTGCGCGACATTTCCCCGGCCGCGCTGCACCTCGACGAGCGCATGAGCAGGATCATCACCGTGATCGGCATCCCCTCGGCGTTCCTCCTGCACGGCTACGTCGGCTTCATCTTCGGCTCCATCAAGGCCAACCCCTGGTGGGGCAACGTGCTCATGCCGGTCATCTTCATCTTCTCGGCCATGGCGTCCGGCATGGCCCTCTGCGTCGTGCTCTACAAGGAGCTCTGCTGGTTCCGCCGCAGGGCGGTGGACGACGCCTGCCTGGACGAAATGGGCAAGTTCCTGTTCTACGCGCTGCTCGTCGACTTCACCGTCGAGGGGCTGGACTGGCTCCACCGGCTCTATGCCGCCGAGGAATCCATCTCCGTCCTCAAGCAGCTGGCGCAAGGCCGGCTCTTCAACACGCTTCTCGTCATCCAGCTTTGCCTGGGCACCCTGCTGCCGCTGCTGGCGCTGGGCGCGACGCAGCTCATGCACGGCCGGATCCCCGTCTGGTTCCGGCAGCGCATCTACTACAACAGCGCCTTCCTCATCCTGATTGGCGTGCTGGCGATGCGCTGGAACGTGGTCATCGGCGGCCAGCTCTTCTCGAAGAGCCTGCGCGGCTTCGCCACCTTCAAGATGGGGCTCGAGGGGCAGGAAGGCTGGCTGCTGTCGGCCGGCCTTATCCTTCTGCCGTTCCTGGTCCTGGGCGTGCTGGTCTGGCTGTTCCTGCCGGAGCGGCCGGCGGGGCCGGACGCCAAGAAGACGGCGGCCGCGCCCACGGCGGGCTGAGCCGGGACGATCCGGCCGGCCAATCCCTGGGCCGTGGGGCCCGGGCCAGGCCCCCGCCGCCCGGGTTCTTTCACCCGCCCGGCGGCTCCACGGGCTTCGCCCGCTGCCGCGACCGCCAGCGCGTGAACGACAGCGACACGATCAGCAGCACGGTGCCCAGCACCAGAAACGAGACGATGCGGTACAGCGGCTCGAACTGCCTCGTGCCGACGACCGCGATGTAGCACGTCGTCAGCAAGAGCGTCGCGTGGCCCATCCAGCGGTATTTCCGGTTGTGCACGGCCAGGTTCAGCACGTAGTAGGCGAGCGCGAGGCCGACCCACGCGAGCCCGATGTACCTGCCCGGCACGAGATGGTAGAGCGCGTAGGGCAGCACCAGGAACGCGCCGACCAGGTACGCGTTGCGCATCAGCTCCGTCTTCAGCTCCAGCCGGTCCCTCTGCCAGTTGAGGATGCGCGCGCTCACCAGCGCCACGAGGCCAAACCCGATGCTGATGCCGGTCTCCCGCTCGGCGACCACGACGTAGCCGAGGATGATCGCGACAAACATGAGGAAGTTAGCGACGACGATGAACCGCGAGCGGAACCACACCGCCGTCGTCACCACCACCACGCTCTGGAGCGACAGCCAGACGAAGACGTCCGGCACGGCTGAGGCCTTCATGATCGCCACGCTCAGCGCCGCGTAGCCGGTCATCGCGTACAGGAAGGTGGAGACGTGGCTGCGCTCGCGCACCCAGAACAGGGTGGCCAGCCCGAGAAAGACCGCCGACGCGAGCCCGTGCGCCACCGCCAGGCTCGGCGCGAACGCCGCCACGGTGTGCGCGAGGAACAGCAGGTAGCCGAGGCCGCAGTTGAGCAGCGCGCCGAAGCTCGTGCCCGCGTCCTCCGTCGCGAGGTTCGGCCGCAGGCAGGCGCCCGCCGCGAAGATCGCCGTGACCGCCAGCACCACCGCGGGGGCCAGCGCGGGCGCGGTTGCAAAATGCAGCGCTCCGCCGAGGAAGGGGTTCCCGATCGCCCAGATGAGATACGTCGCATAGCTCAGCGCGATTCCGGCGACGCGCAGAAGCGGCCAGTGCGCCCGGTGGGTGGCGGCGACCACGAGCGCCGACAGCAGCGCCACGGAACCGAGGACGAACCACGCCGACCCGACGGCGATCGCCGTCGCATAGCCCATCGCCAGCGCGAGCCCGGTCAGCCACGGGGATCTCCGGCGCCACGCGATCGCGAGGTTGAGCGCCACGACCAGCACGAGCGGCGCGCGGCCGGCGAGGTCCCCCGTGGCAAGCACATGCTGCGCTCCGAAGAAATACAGGCGCAGCGTGGCAAAGAAGAGAAGCGCCATGCCCGCGCCGCGAAGATAGCCGGCGACCAGCTCGAACGACCGCCGCCACACGTGCGCGAGCAGGAAGAGGCCGGCCGCCACCACGCCGCCGGCGAGCGCCGGCACTGCGGCGGGCAGCCGCGCATAGGGCAGGCAGAGCGTGAACGCGGCGCCGATCGCGAGCGCGAGTATGCCCGCGACGGCGAACCAGTTCTGCCCGACCTTGAACTCGAGATCCTCCTCGGGGCGTCCGGCGGGCGCCGCCGGCCCCGCGGGCGCCGGCACCGGGGCGGGGGATTCCCCGGCCCCGAGGCCGATGCGCGCCTCAAGCCTCGCGAGGCGCTCCTCCAGTTGCGCGATGCGCCGGGCCGTGGCCTCCTCCGGGACGCGCTCGTTGGGTTTGTTCATCGGTCGGCGTGGATGTGCGAGGCCGGACGAGGCGATTGGCTCGCTGGACGGCGGGTTGGCGGGGCGGGCTCGGGGGTGCGGGCGGGAATCTCGCGCGGTGTGGCGCTGGCTTCATTCGCAGTATCTCCCGAACAGGGCGCAGGAACTACCGTTAGATTGCCCAAAGCTCCGCATTTCTTGTCGTTGTCCGGAGCGCTGGGAGCGCCGGCCGCCGCCGGCGGCCCCCCGCGAAAAACCACGGACCGCGGCAACACGGTCGAGTGCGCCCGTTTTGGGAGTGACCGCTGGAATGGACCTCCGATAGGGCCGAGATCATGCGCTGGTATCACTATGTGGCCTACTTCTTCGGGGGCGCCTTCCTCGCGAACGCGCTGCCCCATCTCGGCAATGGAATCTCGGGCCATGCCTTCCAGAGTCCATTCGCGACCCCGCCCGGGGAGGGATTGTCGTCGTCGACGGTCAATGTCCTGTGGGGCCTCCTGAACCTGGCCGTCGGCTATCTGCTGGTGTGCCGGGTCGGGAACTTCGATCTGCGCCGGACCCGGCACGTCCTTGTCCTCGGGGCGGGCATCCTGGTCTTTTCGGTCATGCTTGCCCGTGCGTTCGGCCGGTTCCACGGGGGACTGTGAGCCTTGCTCCAGGGCAATGGACCGGTCGCGGTTCGCGTTGGGGGCCGGATGCCGGGGGCCGGCCCCCGCGAACCGTGTTATGGGGTGGGGGTAACGATGAACATCTCGATCAGCGCCGTGCCGGTTGCGCCGTTCATCCCCTCGACAATGGCTGAATAAGCTCCTGGCGCCGCGGTCATCAGCACCGCGGATTCATTGGCGCTTGCCGGAGCGAACCCCGAGGCCTTGATGGCCGCCTGGTTGCTGGCCGTTTGCCAGCCGTTGTTCGAGGCGACCTGGGTCATTCCGGAATAGATGGCCAAGGTCGTTCCCGAGATCGGGTTGGACACGCCGTAGTTGGCGAGCGTCGGTCCCGTCGCGCGGACGAGCACCTGAACGGGCTTGTCGCCTTGGACGATGAATCCGCCGATCAGCGGGGAGGAGCTGTTGCCGGCAACCCCGCGCGTCGAGAAATTGATGAGCGGGACCGGCCCGAGGCCGGGGTTGTGCAGGTAGTTGCGGCCGTTGAACGGCGTCCCCGCAAACGGGAAGACCTTGTTGTACACCGCGTCGTTCCCGGCCACGTTGTCGATGTTGGCTGCCGACCGTATCGTCAGCGGATTCGTGCGAAGGTCGCTGACGACCGCCGTGACCGCGATCGATAACACGTCGTCGCCGTAGCGCCGCCCGTTCGGCCAGCCTCCGGCGACCGCCCCTCCCCCGAAGCCCGTTTGGATGTTGCTGTGCAGGGTGTCGCCGCCAAACACGCTCTGGTTTGAGAAGCCGGCGTCGTCCGGGTAGGCTGGGAAGTTGGCGCCGCCTGCGGCGAGCCGCGCCGGACCGGTTGAAAGATCCACGCGAAGCATGTCGGGGATGAAGATCCCGATGAGATCCGTGCGGCCGGTCGTCGGCGCCACGTTCATCCCGCCGAACGTGATCGCGTTCACCAGGGCCGCGAGTTCGGGGTTGCTGGCATACTGCTGGAAGAGCGCCGCATCGTTCGAAGGCTTTGTGCGGCCATAGAGATCCTTGTCCTTCAGGGCCACCAGCACCTCGTTGAAGAGCGGATTGCCCTGCCGGGCGACCTGGACCCAGCCGCCGCTGAGCACCGGAGCGGCCGAGCCTGCACCACTCGACAGCACGGACATCTGCTGGCGGCTGGTCGTCGCATACACACCGACTACCTGCTGGTCGCCGCCCAGTTCAGCCACGGGAATCTCAAGCGCGATCGTATGGATGTTGTAGCCGCTCTGGCTGTCGAACGAGTTGGCCGAACCCATCCGAAGGTTCAGGAGATCGAAGACAGCGTTGATGTCCCCGTAGAACCCGTCCTCGCGCTGGCCCGCCCATGACCGGTAGCCGTTGCTGAGATTTGCAATGGCGCCGCTCGTGTAGACGTCGAGCTGCGCCGCGCTTGTCACGCCGGGCTTGGCCGTATTGTTCCCGTTCTCGCCCCCATTGTAGTGCGGCGTCGCCAGGCCCTGGTTGTTCGGAGGCACGATTCCCGTGCCGAGGAGCGTGCTGGTTCCGCCCACCACCTTGGTCACCGTGTACGTCTGGGTGAGATTCTGGCCGGCGTCGCCGTCGGCGTTCACGACGCCGACGTAGGACTGCAGGATCGTTCCCTGGGTCTTGTAGCCAGTCGTGAACATGAACTGATAGACGATCGAGTCGTTGCCCGCCGCCACGTCAGCGCCCGTCGAGACGATGATCTGGTAGAGGACGTTGTCGTCAAAGTTGTACTTGTTCGGACCGACCCCCGGCTCCTCGAACGGATAGACGCCCAAGGCGACTTCAAGGTACTTTGGGCCGCTCGGCTGCTGCGAGACGAAGGCGTAGACGTCGGTCGTGTTCGCAGCCGGATCCAATGTGATCAGCGGGGCGTCCATGTGGCTGGACGCAGTCGCTGTGCGAGGAGCAAGCATGACCGATAGGGCGAGCAGGCTTAGCAAGCCCGCGATGTTTCGTGCTGTATTTGATCTCATGATTCGATTTCCTTGTTTTTGACGGGCCGTGGGGAGGGTTGACTTGGGGCTATATCGCCTTCGCCGTTTCGGGATCGCCCTTGAGGCGCCGCGCAAGCAGCGTCCTTTCGCTCGGCGTCAGGGTGCCGGAATACTTGGCGGCCTCGCCAAAGTATGCTTTCGCCGAATCGGGCTCGCCGCGGCTGATCGCAATCTCGCCGGCGTGAAGGAAGAGCCGGGCGTCCTTGGTGTTTGCGGCCAGCGCCTCGCGCATCGCGGCATAGGCGCGATCGTAGTCGCCGCTTGAGGCCAGGGCCCATGCCAACGCGTCCTGTGTGAAGACATCGGCGCGGTTGGCGAGCTCCTCCCTTGCCAGGCGGACCGCCTCCGCGGGATACCCGCCGCGTGTCGCGAGGAACAGCGAGAAGGTCCTAGGGTCTGACGCCTCGCCGCGGCGTTCCAATTCCGCCTCCACCCTGGCGGCGCCGTCCGGCTTCCCAGCAGCGCGCAGAGCGTCGGCCAGCCACCACTGGTATTCCGGGAGGGGATTCAGGCGCTCGGCGCGCCCGAGCGGATCTATCGCCTGGTCTGGATGGCCGAGTGCGACCAATGCCCTTCCCCTTGCCAGAAGGGCGGGCGGATAGTCGGGGACAGCCCGGGCCGCCGACTCGGCGACGCGGAGCGCATCCTGGGCCCGGCCCGCCTGCAGGTAATAGAGGGAGAGGCGCGACAAGGCCCACGCGGTATTGGTGGGCTCAAGCGGGCTGCCCGCGCGGACCGCGGCCTCCATCGCTGCAATTGTCCCCGGCAGGTCGCCCGTGAGCCAGCGCAGATTCGCCGCGCGGCTATAGGCCTCCAGCCCCGGCTTCAGCGCCATCATGCGCTCGCAGGCCGCGACGGACTCCGTGAGCTTTCCCTGCTCCATCAGGGCGTCGCTCAGCAATGCAAAATCGAATGCCAGGCCGCGCCCGGCAACCAGCTTTCGGGCAGCGGATTCGGCCTCCTTGAAGCGGTGCAGGTTGTGGTAGACATGGCCGCGGAGCAGAAGCGCCTCGTCGGTCGGGCCGAGGCGCGCGTCCATCACATCGGCGGTCTTTTCTGCGAGCTTGTAATAGCCTGCGTCGAGGGTGCGCCTCGCCTTGGCGATGTACGACCAGCCCAGGCGCTCATAACTCCCAAGACTGCTGGGGCCCGCCTCCCGTGCTGCCATGATCCGTTTCTGCCAGAGCAGGATGTCCCTGTCCTCGCGCTCGTTCCCGGCGGGTTGGACGAGGATGATTCTTTCATCCAGGCTTGCGCCTGTTCCCGCCGGACCGGCAGGGGCCGCCCGAGATTCGCAAAGGGCCATCGCGCATCCTGCAAGAAACACGACCCGGTGGTGAAAAGGAGGCAGCATAGAACACGATTCGATTCACGGCGCGTTTAGGATGCATGGCCCCGAAAGAAAGTCCGTGCTCCGCGATTCGCGCGGCCGAGACGCAATCCAATCGCAACTCGGTCATGTCGCGGAAAATCAAAATCGCCTCAGGACACTGAAGCGCATGAGCCTTGGCTCGGCGGGGTGTAGATGGATGTCGGCAATGCCAGCAGCAGGTTCTCCCGGCAGCCGCGACGTGTAGTAATACGCGATATCATCATTGGCCCGGTTCAGGATGTTGAGCAAATCGAGCGCGAATTCCCAACAGCGGCCTCGCCATCCGATGCGTCCGTTGAACGTCAGTGACGATGGCTCGTGGATCTGCCCTGTACCCACAATCGGCTGGGGGCCGAAATAACGGGCGCGCAGGCTTCCAAACCATCCTTGGCCTGCGTTTACCGCCGCTCCCCCCGAGAGGACCGTTCCGATGGAGTTTGGGATGTAGCGCCCGCCGTTGGTTTCCTGAAGATACCGCGCGTGGGTGAACGAGACGTCGCCGTCGAATGCCAGCCAGGAGTTCACGCGATAGAAGTTCGCACAATCGACGCCGAAGCGGCGGGTCGGGCCGTTGGGATCTGTCTCGCCGGTGTCGCCGTCGAATGTGAGTTCGGAAGCCAGACCCAGCCCCCAGACCGAGACGGTGCTCACGAGGCCGGTTACAAACGACGTCCGCACGCCGAACTCGGCCCCTTCAGCCCGAACGAGCGGCGTCACCGGCTGGGCCGGCGAGCCATCCTGGGGGTCGATGCGCTCGACCGTGCCCCGGGCGTCGTTGCTATGAAACCCATCGCCCGCATCCACGTAGAACTCGGTCCGGTCCCACGGTCCGAATACCATGTTCAGCTTGGGGCTCAGTATCCCAGAGGTCCTTTTTCCCGAATTCAGCGGGTTGTCGTTATCGACGTCAAATTGTGCCCCGTCGGCCCGCAGTCCCGCCTGGATTCGGAGCCAGTCCTCAATCTGCACCTTGCTCTGCGCATAGAGGCCCACCGCGTGCTCATGGACGGAGGAGAGATCGACCGGATTGAGCACACCCCGGTCTTCGGTGTGAAAGAGCCCTAGGTTCATGATGTCGGATCTTTCCTGGAAGCCGGCTGTCGTCGTCACCCTCTTGCCGGCGATCTGCGAGGTCCAGTCCTTGGAGCCGGATCCGCCGAATGTGCCCCTGCGGTCCCTTTGGCTGAATTGATCTCCGCGGACGGGATCGACGAGGAAATAGGTGAAATCCGAGTAGAGGCCCAGGCGATAGTACATCGCGAAGAGGTTGAGTTGGGCCTGTCCGTCCGGACCCGTGTGGACCCAGTTGAAGTCGAGATTGGCGCGGCTGGATGCGCCCCCGTCGCTGGGATCGAGCGCGCCGAAACGGGAGATGATGCCCCCAGCTATGGCGCGCAGCGCAACCTGGTCGGTTGCATTCCAGGCGGCGCGGTATCCAATGAGGGTGAGGGCGAACGCGTCGTCGCCGCTCGTCCACGCATGGCGGAGGTAGCCGGTCAAATGGTCCGCATCCTCGGGCGTCACCCATGGGCCGTTGGAGTAGCCGTACTCAAGTGCGACGGTTGTGGCGGCGCCTCCGGTTGATCCGAACGAGTCGGCCGCGACCAGCCGGAGGTAGTCATCCTGCCCCGTCTCCATCTTGACGAAACCCTGGTCGAGCGCGTCCATCAGGTGAAACTGCGCCGCCCCGGCGGCCGAAAAGTCCCCGTTCGGCGCGTAATAGGTCCCCTTTTCGTAGGCGATTGTCTGGACGAGCTCGGGGATGATGAAGTTGAGGTCCGAATAGCCCTGACCGTGGGCGTTGGACGGAAGGTTGACTGGCATCCCGTCGACGGTGGTCGCGAAGTCGGTGCCGTGGTCGAGGTCAAACCCGCGCAGAAAGTACTGGTTGGCCTTCCCGTCTCCGGAATGCTGGGTCACGATAAGGCCCGGGACGACTTCCAGGAGCTCGCCGCGCCGCAGGAACGGGCGCGTATCAAGCTCGGCCGCCCCGAACTGCCCCTCAGCAGGGGAATCGGCCTCTCCAATGAGGCTGTCCTCGCGGCCGTAGACGACGACCTCGTTCAGGAGCGTCGGGATCTCGAGCTCGGGAACAACCTGCGCCGGGACGAGCGTGACGGACGGGGCGAGCAGGAGCGCGAGCAGGAGCAGGGCCGAGGGGCTATCGCTTCTTGACGGACAATGCATGGCGGATACTCGGGGCAGGGCGGCCGGTTGGCTTGGCAAGCGTGCGTGTCTCGGGCCGCGCGACGAATCGTGCGGGCCCCATCCAGGGCCCAGCCGAGCACGGGCGGCGTGGCGTCAACCCATCCGTGGGCGCCGTGAAACGGCGTCGATCGGGGGGGGCGTCAGGCGATCGGATTCGCTCGCGGAGGAGGAACCGGGGGTTCGAACCGCGTTCCACGGAGCGTGCGAACGAGCGGCTCCGGGTGGGAGAGCGCCCGGAGCCCGGGCGCGACGGATTCGACCGCAAGCGGCGCGCTGAGGTCGAGCTTCTTGAAAACAGCCTCGGCCGGAACGGGCGCGGCGACGGGCCTTGCGGGGACGGACTCGACTAGCCTTGGGGCGGGAGGAGCCCCCTTTCCCGTCAAAAGGCGCGCGACATCCGCCTTCAGACGCTCCTGATGCGTGAAATGCTGCGATCTCATGGCCCAGGTAATCAGACTGTACGCGACCGATTGGGGGCTGTTCGCGCAAAGCCATGCCGCCAGCAGTAGCCAGAAAGACCAGCCGGCGGGTCCTTTCTTCCGTAGGGAGGGACGCATTCCCATGCTATTCGTTTTCGCCGGTTCCCCGGATGCAGGGTATCGGCCGCCCCTGAGGCGCAATGAGCTGAAAGGCTAGAGGATCGTTCGCTCCAGAAGCCAGTAGAGGCCTGCGGCGGCGACGAGGCCGGAAAGGACGGGAACCCCGCGACGGATGAACGCCGGATTCTTGCGCAGCTGCCAGACGACCGGGAGCACGATGGCCGCAATCGCTACCTGGCCGATCTCCACACCGAGGTTGAAGGCGATGAGCGGCGCCGCAAGGCCGCGACCGCTGGACCCGACGCCCAGCTCCCGCAGGACAGTCGCGAATCCAAATCCGTGGATCAGCCCAAAGGCGAACGTGAGCGCCCAACGACGCACGGGCTCCGCCCCAAGGCGGGCCAGGTTTTCGATGCCGACGTAAGAGATGGAGGCTGCGATCATCGGCTCAACGACACGGCCCGGAAGGTGGACGACGCCGAGGGTCGCTAGCGCGAGCGTGATGGAATGGGCCCCCGTGAAGCAGGATATGATCGCCACGATAGAGCGGAAACTCCGGCAAACCACCAACAACCCGAAGAGGAACAGCAGGTGGTCGTACCCGGTCCAGATGTGCGCGATGCCCAGCCTCAGGAATCCCCAAAGGCTCGTCGCTTGCCCTCCGACTGGACCGCCCGGCGCGGCAGCCGCGGCCGCGCATGCCGGCAATTGGAGAACGGCGTCGGCATCGTTCGCGCCAGCCAGCTTCTCAAGGAGAATGCTCCCCCGCTCGTCCGTGATGGAGACGTAGTCGCGATGGCCCGGCGGCAGGCGGCCCATCGCCGTTGAATGCAGCACCAGCCGGGAGGCGGGCGGCCGCGCGCACCTGAGGCAAAAAAGCACACTGTTCCCCGATGCGAGCGAGACCGAGACCTCCGACCACACGAGGGCGCTTGCGTCCGACTGGATCTCGAGAAGCCCGGGTGCCAGTTCCCTGAGGCGGGGCGCCGCCGCGTCAAAATCCGAGGGCGTCCACGATGACGGGGGCGGCAGGGCCGCCGGCGCCAGGAGCATCCGCACGTCGCTCGGCGCGAATCCCAGCGTCGCCACCAAGGTGTCGCGGCGAACCTCTATTTGGGTCGTGCTTAGGCCCGGGTCGTGCGCCCCAAGAGGCGCGGCGGATAACAGCACCAGGGCGATCGAAAGAGCCGGGGAGCGCACCTCCGTAATACGGACTGGCGCCCCTGGCAGATGCAAAGCCTTGGCCCGGCGAGCTCGCGGGATGCTCGCGGAGGGGCCGCCCCGCCTCGCGGACCTGCCCGAATGGGGCGACTTCAGGGAGGGCGGCGGATGATTCGTCTTTGCCAGTGCCGCCGCCGCTCGGCGGCTCTTGCGCGGGCACCCGTGCTCACATTTTTCTCGCAATGACCGTTTGGGCAGCGTCCCATTTGGGCTGCCACCCGTATGATTAACAGACGTTTATGTCCCTCACCTTGGCCATCTTACCCGGTCCATCCATTGGGCCTGAGCCGGATGCACGGTGGCGCGGATTGAAGGGACTCTTCCTGATGACGCCCGCCGGCGATCTCGATTCGGGCAACGCGTGCGCCCGCGAAAACGCCGAACTCCTTCGCCGGATGGCGGGGGGCGATCGCGACGCGCTTGCCGAGCTTTACGATCGCCTCTCGCGGCCCCTCTACGCTACGGCCCGCCATATTCTCAATGACGCGAGCGAGGCGCAGGATGTCGTCCATGACGTGTTTCTGGCCCTCTGGGAGAACGCCGGTTCGTTCGACGCCGGCCGTGGCGCGGCATTCTCCTGGGCCGTTACGCTGACGCGCAACCGCTCCATTGACCGCCTGCGCACGCGAACCAACCGGGCCCGCCTACTGGCCAGCTCGTCCCCGGACGACCTGGGGTACGGCTCCAATCCCGGGGACATCGGGACGGGCGACCGGGCCGAGCTCGTCGAGCGCGCTGATGCCGTGCGTTCGGCGGTGGACGCCCTTCCCGCCGAGCAGAAGCGTGCCCTCGAGCTCGCGTTCTTCTCCGGACTCACTCAAAAGGAGATCGCCGAAAAGCTGAATGAGCCGATCGGCACCATCAAGGCAAGGATTCGCCGCGGCCTGATCAAACTTCGCGACAAGCTCACGCACCGCCTATGATTGACGACCGCCAAGAAGAGCTAGCAGCCCTACACGCGCTCGACCTGCTCGAGGGAGCGGAGCGGGACCAGTTCGTTGCCGAGCTCGAACGCAATGCGGAACTGCGCGGGCGGGTCGGCGACCTGCGGCAGGCCGCCGCTGCGCTTGCCCACCTCGCGCCCGCGGCCGAGCCGCCGGCGGCGCTCAAGGCGCGGATACTTGCCTCGGCCTCCGGGTCCGCCAGCCGCGGCCGGGCTCCGGAAGCTGCGCGGACCGCACGTCCGAAGGCGCGGCCGGTTCCAGTTTCCTCATGGATCCCGTGGCTTGCGGCCGCCTGCCTCGGCGTGGCCGCCATCTGGTCCGGAAGGCTTTACCTTGAGGCCCGGTCGGAGAGCGCGTCGCTCCGCGAACAGCAGCGCCTCGCGCAGCGCGCCCTTGAGCAGACCCGAGGGCAGTTGGCGGACGCAACGCGGCTTCTGTCCGCGTCCGGCCGCGAAATCGCAGAACTGGGCGCAAAGCTGAAGGCCGAGGGTGATCTGGCCCACTTCAAGATCTCCATGCTCGCATCCATGCTCGGCAATTCGCCGGCGGCCCTTGCCGTGGCCGTCTGGGACCCGACCCGCGAGCAGGGAGTCCTCGCCGTCTCAAGGCTTCCCGCGCTCGCTGCGGCGATGGATTACCAGCTCTGGGTGATCGATCCGCAGTACCCCTCGCCTGTGAACAGCGGCGTCTTCGCTGTCGATCCGGTCACCGGCGAGGCCCACGTGGTCTTTAGGGCGGACAAGCCGATCAAGTCGGCCGCGAAGTTTGCGGTCAGCCTTGAGCGCAAGGGCGGTGTCCCGAGTCCCGAGGGCCCGATTGTGCTGCTCAGCCGGTAGGGGCCTTTGAGACGGAGCCAATTCAAGACTGGCAAGGTCTCCGCAACCGGTCCGGCCAGGATGTCGCCGGCCGGGCACATCGATGGCTACCCCCGGATCAGGATCGCTCAGGCGTTCTCCAGGGCCTGCTGCAAGTCCCAGATGAGGTCCTCGTGGTTCTCGATTCCGATCGAGAGGCGCACCAAGTCGTCGCTGATTCCGCCCATCTGCTTGTCCTCGGGTGTGAGGCCCGAATGCGTCATCGTGGCCGGATGCTGCGCCAGCGATTCGGTCGAGCCGAGCGAGACCGCGAGGCGGAAGACCTTCAGGCGGTCAAGAAACGCGAACGCCTCCTTCTCCCCGCCGCGTATGTAGAACGAGATCAGCGATCCGGGCCCCGTGTGTTGTTTCCGGTAGATCGCGTATTCGGGGTCGTCCGCCGTCAAGAGCCCGATGTACAGGACCTTGCGCACCCTTGGGTGCGAGACCAGAAACGCGGCCACATGCCCCGCATTGCGCTGCTGGTGCTCGGCCCGGATCTTGAGGGTCTCGAGGGAGCGCGTGAGCAGCCAGGCCGTGTACGGATTGGGCATCCCCCCAAGGAGCGCGCGATGCTGGGCGATGGCGGTTAAGAGCGCGTCGTCGTTGGCCAGCGCGACGCCGCCGACCACGTCCGAGTGGCCCCCGATGAATTTCGTGGCGGAATACAGCACGATGTCCGCGCCGACCCTCGCGGGCTGGGCGAACACGGGGCCCGCCATCGTGTTGTCGACGATCACGAGGATGCGGCCGGCGGTCTGGCCGGGGGCCGCGGGGCCGTGGCGCAGCGCGAGCTCCTTCATGAGGCCGATGTCGGTCAGCCGGTTGTTGGGATTCGCCGGGCTCTCGATGAAGATGGAGCGGGTGCGCGGCGTGATGAGCGGCTCCGCTGCCGCGGGCGCATCGGCGCCCGCCGGCACGAAATGGGCGGCGATCCCGAGGCGCTTCAGGAAATGGTGGATGAGCGAATCGGTGCCGCCGTAGACCGGCGCGCAGACGATCATCTCGTCGCCCGGGTGATGGGTGGCCAGCAGGGTCGTTGCGATGGCGGCCATCCCGCTGGAGAAGCTGCAGGCGTCCTTCATCCCCTCCCAGATGGCGACGCGGTCCTCGAAGATCTCGAGGTTCGGGTTGTTGATCCGCGAATAGATCAGGCCCATCTCGCGCCGGGGCGGCGGCGTGCCCTCGCCGTGGGCCCACGCGAAGAACTGCTTGCCATCGGCCGCGTGCTTGAAGGCGAACGTGGAGGTGAGAAAGACCGGCGGCTTCACGGCCCCCTCGCTCAGCCACGGGTCGAAACCGTAGCTGAGGGCGAGGGTCTCGGGGTGCATCCGGGCGATTTCGGCGTCGGTCAGTTTGCTCATGGGGCGGCCTTGTTTTCCCGCAGGCTAGCGGGCGGGGCGGCCCGTGTCTGCCCCGCATTTGCCATGTCGGGCACAGATTAGGGAAGCTGCTCCTGTGAAATCCCGGAACCAATAAGCGTGATTGCCGGCGCGAATCTGCCATTAATCCCCGAACCCCATGGACCTTTTCCGAACGAAGCCGATTTCCGAGCTGCATTCCGAGGCCGCGGCGAGCCACGAGCTGAGCAAGAGCCTTTCCCCCCTCAATCTGGTGAGCCTTGGCATCGGCGCCGTCATCGGCGCCGGCATATTTGTCATCACCGGCAATGCCGCGGCGTCCTATGCCGGCCCGGCGATCGTCATCTCGTTCATCATCTCGGGTCTCGGGTGCCTGATGGCCGGGCTCTGCTACGCGGAGTTCGCGGCCATGCTGCCCATCGCCGGGAGCGCCTACACCTACGCGTACGCGACCCTGGGGGAGTTTGTCGCCTGGATCATCGGCTGGGACCTGATCCTCGAGTATCTCTTCGCCTCGTCCACGGTCGCGGTCGGCTGGTCGGGGCACACGCAGGACTTCCTGGGGGAATTCGGCCTGCGTTTGCCGGCCGCCCTGTGCCAGGCGCCGATCAAGTATGCCTCTGGGGGAAGCTTCCAGGCCACGGGGGCGCTCTTTGACCTGCCGGCGGCCGCGATCGTCGTTGTCCTGACCTGCCTGCTCGTCATCGGGATCAAGGAGTCGGCCAACTTCAACAATGTCATGGTGATCGTGAAGGTGTCGGTCCTGCTGGCCGTCATCGCCTTCGGAGCGTGGTTCCTGTTCGGCCATCCCGCCCTGACGAAGGCCAACCTGACCCCGTTCATCCCGCCGAACACGGGGCGCTTCGGCGAGTTCGGCTGGAGCGGCATCATCAAGGGGGCGGCGGTCATCTTTTTCGCCTACATCGGGTTCGACGCCGTCTCAACGACGGCGCAGGAGGCGCGCAACCCCAAGCGCGACATGCCGATCGGGATTCTCGGCTCCCTGGGAATCTGCATGGTGATCTTCGTGGGCGTCTCGGTTGTCCTGTGCGGCATGGCGCGCTACACGGAGCTGAACAATCCGGCCCCGGTCGTGTACGCCCTGCAGAAGGCCGGGGCCCCCCTCGCGCTGCGCGTGTGCGTCGAGATCGCCGCCATCGCGGGCCTCAGCTCGGTCATCTTGGTCATGCTGATGGGCCAGCCGCGCATCTTCTTCTCCATGGCGAAGGACGGGCTGCTCCCGCCGTCGTTCGCCCGGGTGCATCCCCGGTTCCGGACGCCCTACATCACGACGATCGTGACCGGGGCGGTCGCGACCGTGGCCGCCGGGCTCCTGCCGCTGAGCGTCCTCGGCCAGCTGGTCTCGATCGGCACCCTGTTCGCGTTCGTCATCGTCTGCGTCGGGGTCGCGGTCCTGCGCAAGCTCCGGCCGGAGGTGCCCCGGCCGTTCCGCACTCCGTTCGTCCCGCTGGTGCCGATCCTTGGGGCGGGGATCTGCCTGGTGCAGATGGTTTCGCTGCCGGGCGACACCTGGCTGCGGCTGGTGATCTGGATGGCGATAGGCCTGGCGATCTATTTCGGGTACGGCCAGCGGCACAGCAAACTGCGGAGGGACGATTCGACGGGGCCGCGCTGAACCGGGCTGGGATTCCCCGTTCCGTGGATCACCCCCGGCACTGGAACCATGCCGTTCCGATGCCAGCGATGATTCCGTAAAGGTGTCCATCCCAAGAAGTCCCGTTACGCACAGGGGCGATACCCGCCAGCATGCCACCATAGAAGATGAGCACGATCCCGGCCGCCAGCAGGTCGGTCGAGGTTCGCGTGAGCCACGCAAGAGCAACCAGGTAGCCGAAAAAGCCGAAAATCACTCCGCTCATCCCCGCATGCGCCGCCTTGCGGCCGAGCAGCCAAGTCAGGGCGCCTTGCCCCAGCGCGATCGCCAGTGCGACTCCGAGGAACCACACCTCGCCGCGATGGAGCACAAGCGCGCCGAGCACTAGGAACGCCGGCAGGTTTGCGGCGAGATGGGCAATGCCGCCGTGGATGAACGGAGCCGTGATGACCCCGAAGAGTCCGCCCCCGGATCGCGGGATGATGGCAAGATGCATTGCAACCCTTGGCAAGAGCATCCCGATCATCGTGCCGACGACCATCGCCGCCGCCGGCCACGAAAGGTAGTACGACGGCGGTTCGGTAAAAAGCCGGGTGAGAAAGCCAAGGACGTGATCCATGAGGACCAGTTAGGATCCCATGGCCGGGGTGCGCAACCCGAAGGGTTGCGGCATCCCGGCAGGCCGCCTCGTTGCGAAAGCCGATGCTTTGGCAGGATTCGCGGCCTTCCCGGGTTCTGGCCGCTCAGCCACCGCGAGCCCGGGTGCCGGGCGATCGGGCGCCGCGACGGACATTCCGGAGGGTGGGGGCCTGCCGCCGGGACGCCTCCGGGCGGGTGCCGGTTCTAGCGGCGATCCGCCACATCGGCTTCGAGTACGCGGCGGAAAGCGAC
Organism: uncultured Opitutaceae bacterium; assembly: GCA_937889545.1. Taxonomy (GTDB): domain Bacteria; phylum Verrucomicrobiota; class Verrucomicrobiia; order Opitutales; family Opitutaceae; genus Palsa-1447. The sequence goes on along the minus strand of CALAOT010000092.1, from coordinate 14,287 downwards.
AAGGCGTCGGCCGGATTCAGCAGCCTGAAGGGCAAGAACAATTGGAACTACCAACAGTGGAAGGGACCTGTTCATGACGATCTGCATTTCCGGGAAAGTATCGGCCTATTCTCGAACTATTGGACCGGGGAGGGGATTTGCCGGATCGGCCCCGATTACCAGATCCCGGACGCCGGCGCTGTTGTCAGGGCATGGGTGGCTCTCCCCATGAGGGTGCGGTTCGCATCGAGGGCCGGGTGGCCGTCGATCAGGCGGGCCATGGCGCCTGGGCCGGCATCGAAAGGAATCGGGGAAAGCTGTGGCCCCAGCGGCTCATAAGGCCGGGGCTGCCTCAATCCCAAGACCTCACCGTGAAGGTCGATCAAGGCGACTCGATTTCCTTCACGGCAAGCGAGGATGCGTCGGCCGGCGGTGCAACCCATCCCAAGGGATGCAAGGTCACCTGGGACCCCGTGATCACCTACGTCCAGCAGGGGCGTCCGGCGGTCTGGACGCCGGGCCCGCCCAGCAACGAAAACCTGGCGCTTCACAAATACGCTCGGTCAAAGCGGCTGTGGCACCGGCACAACCCCTCCCACGCGGTGGATGGCCTGGTGAACCCCGCCTTTGTGGTGACCGATTTCGACCCAATCTCCACTGGGGACGACTGGCTGATGGTCGATCTGGGCAAGCCCTACCAGATCGACCGCTACGTTGTGCTGTCGGTGCCGCCCAATGCGGTCTATCGGGCCGGAGAGCTTTGTCCTTCAAAGCAGCGACGACGGCTTCTCCTGGACCGACGTCGACAGGGTGCACCAGGACGCGGCCACGGGCGACAAGCTTGCGGAGCTGATCGCCATTGGCTTTGGGTATACAAAAAACGCGCACGACCGCATCGAGCGTGCGGTGCCCGTGTTCAAAGCGAGGTACGTGAGGCTTTACCTGCCAAATGGAAAGCCATTCTCGATCAACGAATTCGAGCTCTATTACACCCAGGGAAAGCCGGTAGAGGATGAGTCAAGAAATCTGAATCTACGGTGACACGACGCTGCTTCCGCCTCGTCGATTCTCCTCTGAATAGCCGCCTGGGCAAAGACCATCCGGAAGAGTCCCTTCCCTCCCGGCCCAGGCGGGGGTTCCCCAAGGCCACAAGCCTTCCTGAAAGCGTGCCGGGATCCTAGGGGTTTTTTACCGCCGGAACGGAAGTCTGCAATCAGGTCGACCCCGCTGCGGGGCGGCTCGCGAGCTTCGGCGCTTTCATCATGAGCCTGGCGAACATTGGCCAAGGCGGCGAGCGTCAGAGCGCGAAGCGGGCGCCGGCCCCGCAACGCGCCAAGAATTCATGCTGGCTGCCGCTTAGCCGCGGCGCAACGGGGTCTCACCCGCCAAAAACGGCGCGGACCATCACACCAGCGAGGCGAGCGCCGATTTCCGGCGCCAGGCGAGCGCTCCGAGCAACAGGGTTCCGCCGAGCAGCATCGCGGCGGCATTCCCGCCATCAGGCACTCCATGGGTCTGCACTACCTGTTGGGTGACAAAGATGCTGTCCTCGGGCTGTTGCATTTTTCCAATGCCGATGATCGTTGCGTTGTCGGAGCCATCTAGGGAAATGGCCGCGATATTGGGGTTCCCGCCGTAAATCTCGCTGGTCACGATCACATCGCCGGCATACTGGTCGAACTGCGAAGCCGGGGCAAACAAGACGTCGTTCGGGTAATCCACGCCATAAAACCCTTCAAGGGGGTTGGTCTCGCTGGAGATATTGGCGGGCACGAAGCTGATTGATTCGGCTTTGGTGATCGCGAACACCGGCGTTACCGTCCCGGTGGGGGAAATTGCATTAACCAATCCCGTGTATTCCGACGTGGTAAAAAGCGTCCCCGCGGCGTAGGTTCCGAACTTCTGCGTCGTAAAACCAATCCCTTCGGTGTCGGTGTTGAGGTTGGCCAGCAGGGTAACCTGACCGCCCGTTCCAACCTCGTAGATGCCACCGCTGTCGGTCGTGACGATCATGTTATCGCCGTACAGCCCGCCCGTATCGAAGCCGATTCCGCGCACGTCACCGACGGGGACGGTCGCAAACAAGGTCGGTACACCGCCGGAGTGCGCAAACTTATAAACCTGTCCGTTGCCCTGGGAACCCGAGAAGATATCGTTGGAACCGTAGCCGCTGCTATCGGGCGAAGCCGCGAGGACGACCTCGCCGGAGGCGCTCGGAACTGCTCCAAACACGCTGATATTCTGACCGAGGAGGTTGGTCTTGTACAATATGTTGCTAGTGGAGTATCCCCCCGAGCCGACAAACTCGTCGCCAGCATACGTGAAGCCAATCGGCGACGGATTGCCCGCGTAAATGGAGCCCAATTGGGCGGATGTGACGAATGCCGGCGAGTTGAACGTTATTTGCGCTTGCGCTCGCGTGACGATGGCAGCCAAGGAGACGCCATACGCTGCGAGAAGGGATTTTGTCATTTTGATATTCATAGGTCGAACGCCGGGGCGGTGGGGTGGAAGAATGAAGGTGAAACCAAGTGCCAAACGGAATCCGCCCAGCCCACGCTGCACGGAACGCCATTTGGGCGATCCCGATTTATCAGCACAGCCGATGCCACCCACTCGCCAGGAAACCGGAAGAATCGTAACCATTTGCCTCAGCGCGAGCTAGCACGGATAAAATTGACACAGGTATTTCCACCCCTGGATTGGAGAAGGACAAAAATGTAAAAATATCCGACGATCCTACAAGGCAGGCAATCGAGTGTGGGCGATGGCGGACATATAACATAGCTGCGGGCCAACACGGGCGGGCCTCTTCGGATCTTGCCGGAACAACGCCCGGGAGCTGCCTGCGCCACTAGCCCGCATCCCTCATAGATAAAGGGAGAACCTGGGCACGCCGGATGCTTAAACTTTTGGTGTGAAGCAAAAAGAAAAAGCGAACGAACGTGCCCAAGCTCAAACAGACTGTGAGCAGGGATCGTTCCAATTTCAAGGCTTGGGCCCGCGGCAAGTCGTATCCGACTTTAGCGGGGGATTCGTCTCGAGCGACGGTGGGGTCCTGTTGCTGAGGCAGGCCGACCGTTCGATCGTCCTGACTCGTGGGCTGGTGGGATGTTTTGTCGATCGGCGCGGTGCGCGCTTCGTGGAGCATCAGGTGCAGGAGCTGGTGGCGCAGCGGCTGTACGCTCTGGCGCTGGGCTACGAGGATCTGAGCGATCATTCGGATTTGCGTCGGGATCCGCTTTTGGCGGTGGCGGCGGATAAGCTTGATCCGCTGGGGGAAAGACGCGACGAGGACAATCGAGGCAAGGCCCTGGCCGCACCCGCCACGCTGCAGCGGCTGGAGAGCGCGGTGGATCATCCGGGCAGCCGCTACCACAAGCTTTGCCCGGTGATTGGGCTGATGCGCCAGTATTTAATCAAGAGCGCGGTGCGCACGCTCTCCAAGAACGAGAGGACGGTCATCATCGATTTCGACGCGACCGACGCGCGGCTGCACGGCCATCAGGAGGGCCGTTTTTTCCACGCTTACTATGGAGACTACTGCTACCTGCCGCTGCTGGCCTACATCGGGTCGGTGCCGGTGTGGGAGCAGTTGCGCACGGCCGACCGGGACGCCTGCGAGGGCACGGTGGAGGCGTTGGAGCAGATCGTCCCCACCCTGCGCCGGCGCTGCCCCAAGGCGCAGATCGTCCTTCGAGGCGACAGCGGCTTTTGCCGGGAGGAGACGATGCGATTGTCCGAAACCGACCAGGTGGACTACTGCCTGGGGCTGGCTCGCAACGACCGGCTGAGCGCGCGGCTGCGACCGACGATGGACGCCGCTCGGATCCGGGCGGCCCTGTGCGGCGGCCACACCCGCGAGTTCACGGAGTTCGAGTACCGAACCCTCGACTCATGGAGCCGGGCTCGCCGGGTGATCGGCAAGGCCTAGATCCTCGGCGACAAGGACAACCCGCGCTTTGTCGTCACCAACCTTCCCGGGCAAGCATATCCGCCTCAGAGGCTCTACGAAGAGCTCTAGTGCGCTCGCGGCGACATGGAGAACGCCGTCAAGGAACATCACTTGGACCTCTTCGGCGAACGGCTCTCCTGCGCCGGCTTCGCCGCCAATGAAGTGCGCCGCTTCCGGGTGCGCCTGGCTTCCGCCTGTCCCCGCCAGCAGCTCTTCGCCCAGGTGCATCGTCAACTTCACGCCTGGGCCGACACCGGTTGAGTCCGAAGCGTCGCATAAGCAATTGGCTTGGGCCGCCAGCGAACGCCAAACCCTCGCCAAGGGGTCCCGCTTCGAAGAGGGTCGAAAAGCCGCGATTTTGAATCAATCCTCGCTCGCCACCGAAAAGTTGTGATCAATGCGGGCTAGCGGTGACACCGGCCCTAGCATGGCCGGCGCCAGACGGCCCGTCCGTCGCGGCGCACTTCCCGCACCCGGTGGAAGGGGATTCGGCGGCGCACGCCGCCGGCGTCCTCGATTTCAAAGACATGGTGCCGGTCCTCCGGGAAGCGCAATTCCCGGAACGGCACCCGGATGACCCGCTTTTCGATGCGGTCAAGATAGCCGATCTCAATCCGGCCCCTGGCGAAGCCGCGGTCCCACCGGATGCGGCTAAGCAGTTCGTGGATGGGGATCATGCCGCTCGGGGGGGAGGGCATCCGGCCGGCGGGGCGCTCCATCGCGGACGGCGCCCCCAAGATGCGTGCGTGCGGCGCCGGACATGGCCGATGAAGGAATCGCCTCAGTAGAATTCATGGGGCCTCTCCTCCCGCTCGGATTCGGCCAGGTTCCGGTCGGCGATCTCCGCCTGGGCCTCCGCAACCTCATCGCTGAGCGGCGCGGGATGCCCCGTGGGGATTCCCCGGCCCCCGTCCTCCATGTCCCGCAGCCACTGCCGGTAGATCCGGTAGACCTGCCCGCGGCCGATCCTTCTGTGGCCCAGCTGCGCAGCCAGCTGCCCGTTCAGCCAAGCGGCGATGTCGGCATAGCTGTATCCTCGGGCGTGGAGCTTGCTGATCGCCTCGGCGTACGCCTGCAGCGGGAAATCGCGGGCGGTCGTCTTCCACGGCATGTCGCCGGCCTTGATGGACAAAAGGTCGGGGTGTCCCGGAGGAATGTTGGGCCCGGCCACCCCCTTCCGCTTCCTTGGTCGCTGTTTCATGCGGAAACAAAAAAACAAACAAACAAAAACACTTCAACAATAAAACATCCAGTTTCCGTCGAGCGCAGGAAGATTCACCTTATTAATTCATAGACATATGGGTAACAACCAACAGGAGCGTTCGTTCGGCAGCCGGGGCGAGAAACGGGCCTGTTGGGCTTCTGCCGGGGAACCAATGCACGCCGGCTGGCGCGAAACGGGGCCAAGACAGCTTCGGGCACCTCGGCTGCGGGTCCCGTGCTTGCTTTCGGAGAAGGCCCATCGCTGCCGCTTCAGGCTTTGCGCCTTGGATGCCGATCTCGACCTTAAGCCGGGCGCCGCAAGGGAGGACATGGAGGGCGCGGCGGAAGGACATGTCCCCGGCCAGGCCCAGCCCGCGGGCCTCGTGCGCCTCCCTATCCGGGCCCGGTTCCTCGCGGGTCCTCCCGGCCCGGCATCAACCGGGGGTTCGCCAACTCCCCACCGCCCACACTTGACCTCATTCTGCAGTCTTTTAACCTCGCTGGCGCGCGTGAGCCCGAGAACCAACTTTCCGTTCAGCCCCTCGCCGTGAGGGAGGGGGACGCATTCCAGCCGTGAAGATCCTGAAGATTGCCATCGGAGCGGATCACGGCGGGTTCGACCTGAAGACCCAGCTGGCGGGGGTCCTGCGCGAGAAGGGCTGCTTCGTCCAGGACTGCGGCACGCACAACAAGGACGCCGTCGATTACCCGCGGATCGCGTACACGGTGGCGAGGCTGGTCGCCAGCGGCGAGTGCGACCGGGGCATCATGATAGACGGCGCCGGGATCGGCTCGGCGATGGCGGCCAACAAGGTGCGCGGCGTGCGCGCCGCCGCCTGCTACAACGTGGCGCTTGCGAAGAACAGCCGCGAGCACAACGACGCCAATGTCCTGACCCTCGGCGCCGGCCAGACGAACCTTGAGCAGGCGACACAGATTGTTGAGGCCTTCCTGACCGCGGAATGCACCGAGGAGCGGCATCGCAGGCGGGTTGAGCTGGTCAACGCCATCCAGGACGGTCCGATCGAGGTCGGGGCGCACCAGGCGACGCTGCTCGCCGCCGCCGGCGAGGCCCGCCCGACCCCATCGCAGCCGGACATGGAGAAGGTCGCCAAACGAGTCCAGGAGCTCCTGGCCGCCCAGGGGGCGCCGGCCGCCACCGCGCCGGCCAAGCCGGCGCTGAACATCGCGCAATTGATTGACCACACCATACTTCGGCCGGACACCACCCGGGCCGACATCGAGCAACTCTGCCGGGAGGCGCGCAAGTACAGGTTCTACTCGGTGTGCGTCAATCCGGCCTGGGTTTCCCTCGCCGCGCAGCTTCTCGAGGGTTCAAATGTGAAGGTCTGCTGCGTGGTCGGGTTTCCCCTCGGCGCCCAGCCGCCGGAGACGAAGGCCATGGAGGCCCGCGCCGCGATCCGGCAGGGCGCCAAGGAGATCGACATGGTCATCGACGTCGGTGCGCTAAAGAGCGGCGATGACGAGCTCGTGCTCCGCGGGATCCGCTCGGTGGTCGAGGCCTGCCGGGACGGCAGCGCCAAGAGCAAGGTGATCCTGGAGACCTCGCTGCTGACCAACGAGGAGAAGGCGCGCGCGTGCGAGCTGGCCGTCAAGGCCCGCGCCGACTTCGTAAAGACGTCAACCGGGTTCAGCACGGGAGGCGCGACGGCGGAGGATGTCGCGCTCATGAGCCGGATCGTCCGGGACAAGGGGCTCGGCGTCAAAGCGTCCGGCGGCGTGCGTTCGCTGGCGGACCTCCTGCGGATGGTGCAGGCGGGCGCGACCCGCATCGGGACCAGCAGCGGGATCAAGATCCTGCAGGAGGCGGGTGGGCAGCCGGTGACTTCGGAAGGTGCAAAATACTAGGCAAATTAAAGGATGACATAAGCATGGCAGACCTGCGCTCCTATATCTTTCTCGACAAACTCCAGCCGCAGGTCGCGTCGTTCTTCGCGACCGTCTCGCAGGGGTTCCTCCCCATCGCCGGCCAGGCCTCGCTGTTCGTCGAGATCTCGCCGGGGATGGAGATCAACTTCGTCACCGACGTGGCGCTCAAGTCCACGAAGGTCACACCCGGCATGCAGATCATCGAGCGCCTCTACGGCATGCTGGAAATCCATTCCGATTCGCAGGCCGATGTCCGGCAGGCCGGCGCCGCCATCCTGGATTCGCTCAAGCTGAAGGAGAACAGCCGCTACAAGCCGGTGATCTACAGCAGCAGCGTCATCCGCCGCATCGACGACTACCATACGATGCTCATCAACCGCACCCGGCACGGCAACATGATCCTGCCCGGCCACACGCTCTTCACCATGGAGCTCGCGCCGGCCGCGTACGCTGCGTTTGCCGCAAACGAGGCGGAGAAGGCCGCCGAGATCAACATCCTAGAGATCCGCGCCTTTGGCAGCTTCGGTCGCGTCTACCTCGGCGGCGAAGAGAAAGATATCGACGTCGCCGCCAGAGCCGCTGAGGCTGCGATCAACAGCGTGACCGGCCGCGAGATGAAAAGGGGCGGCGGGGTCTAGCCAACTCTCGACGACAACAACCCCAAGTCATAATCAACGTTAGGAGACACACATATGGCAGATGCACTAGGCTTACTCGAAACCAGATCCTTCTCCGCGATGGTGGAGGGCGCGGACGCAATGGTTAAGGCCGCCAAGGTCGAACTCGTCAGCTTTGAGAAGACCGGCGGCGGCTACGTGACCGCGGTCATCCGCGGCGACGTCGCCGCGGTCAAGGCAGCCACCGATGCCGGCCGCACCGCCGCAAGCCGCGTTGGCGAACTCGTCGCAGTCCACATCATCGCCCGGCCGCACCAGAATGTGGACGATGTGCTGCCGCTTGGCCGGATCGCCAAAGCCGCCAAGAAGTAGCGCGATTTTCATTGCCGGGGCTGGCCATGGGGCCCGTCCCGGCGGGATGCGTCTATGAACCTAGGCAAAGTCGCCGGCACGCTTGTCGCCACGCGCAAGGAGGCCAGCATGGACGGCCTCAAGTTCATGCTCGTCAAGCACGTGAACACCGAGGGCAAGGAGACCGGCGGCCAGGTGGTGGCCGTGGATGCGGTCGGGGTCGGCCCGGGCGAGCTTGTACTCGTGGCCACCGGCAGCTCCGCCCGGCAGACCTCCGCCACCCAGAACCGGCCGTGTGACGCGGTCATCATGGCCATCGTTGACTCGTGGGAAATCGGCGGCGTCGAGAAGTACCGCAAGGATTAAGCCATCATGGCTGGCCTCACCGAGCAGGAGATCGAGCTCATTGCCCAGCGCATCGTGGCCGACATGGCCGACCGCGGCGGGGCGGGGGGCAGGGAGAAGCCGCCCGGGCCCTCGAAGGCCGCCGAACTGGGCATCTTTGACAGCATCGACGAGGCCGTTCGGGCCGCCGGCGCCGCGTTCCGCCAGTACGACGACATGGGCCTGGCGAAGCGCAGCTCGGTCGTCGCCGCAATCCGGAGCGCGATGCGCGAGCACGGCGGCACCCTCGCGCGGGAGGCCCATGAGGAGACGGGCCTGGGCCGGTACGAGGACAAGGTCCTCAAGAACCAGCTCGCCACGGAGAAGACCCCGGGCACCGAGGACCTCCAGCCGAGCGCGGTCACCGGCGACAACGGCCTCACGCTGACCGAGCTGGCGCCGTACGGGGTCATCGGCGCGATCACACCGACGACCAACCCGACCTCCACGATCATCAACAACGCAATCGCGATGGTCGCGGCCGGCAATGCCGTCGTCTTCAACGTCCATCCCAACGCAAGGGGCGTCTCCTGCCACAACGTCGCGCTCCTGAACAAGGCGGTCGTCGCGGCGGGCGGGCCGGGCAACCTCATCACCTGCATCGCCAACTCCACGGTGGAAAGCGCCCAGGCGCTGATGAGGCACCCGGGCATCCGGCTCGTCGTGGTGACGGGCGGCGGCGGTGTCGTGAAGGCGGCCATGGAATCCGGCAAGCGCGCCATCTGCGCCGGGCCCGGCAACCCGCCGATCGTCGTCGACGAGACCGCGGACATCGACAGGGCCGGCCGCGACGTCGTGTTCGGCGCGTCGTTCGACAACAACATCATCTGCACCGACGAGAAGGAGTGCCTGGTCGTGTCGAGCGTGGCCGACCAGCTCATCAAGGCGATGACCTACAGCGGCGCGCTGCTGGTGAGGCCGGACCAGCTGCCCGCGCTGGAGAAGGTGATCTTCTCGAGGATGAACGGCCCGCGCCGGGAGGCCGACATCGACCGCTCGATGATCGGCAGGAACGCGAGCGTGATCCTCGGCAAGGCCGGCATCCGCTGTGACGACACGGTGCGGCTCGGGATCGTCGAGGTCGACCACGACCACCCCCTGCTGTGGACCGAGCAGATGATGCCCATCCTGCCCGTCACGCGCGTCCGCGACGCCGACGAGGGGATCGACTTTGCCATCGCGCTCGAACATCCGCGGCGGCATACGTTCGTCATGCATTCGGACAACCTGTCGAACCTCAGCCGCATGGCCCGCGAGTGCAACGCCAGCATCTTTGTCAAGAACGGCCCGTCCCAGGCCGGCCTCGGGTGGAAGGGCGAGGGCTACGCGTCCTTCACCATCGCCAGCCCGACGGGCGAGGGCATGACAAGCCCGCGCAGCTTCTCGCGCCTCCGCCGCTGCGCGCTCGTGGGTGCATTCCGCATCGTTTGATGAAGAAGCACACGGCAATCGCGGTCGTCGAATTCACGAGCATCGCCGACGGCATCTATTGCACCGATGCGCTGCTCAAGAAGGCCCCCATAGCGATGATCAAGTCCGGAACCGTCAGCCACGGCCGGTACCTGATCGTGATCGGCGGCTCGACGGCGTCCGTGGACGAGTCGCTCCAGGAGGCGCTCGCCACCGGCCAGTCCAGCGTCCTCGACCACACGTTCCTGCCCGACGTCCACGAGCAGGTGCATGCGGCCGTCCTCGGCCAGCACCTGCCCTGCGAGCAGGAGGCGGTCGCGATCCTGGAGACGGAGACCATCGCGGCCAACGTGCGCGCCGCCGAGATCGCCGTGAAGGGCACCGGGGTGCGGCTGGTCGAGCTCCGGCTCGCCGAGTACGAAATGTCCGGGAAGGCCATCAGCGTGTACAACGGGGCGCTGCACGAGGTGCAGGCGGCGATGGAGCTGGCCGCAGCATTCCTGCGCGGCCGCGAAGAACACGTCCAGCTTCGCATCATCTCCCGGCCGCACGAGGCGCTCACGCGCCACCTGAGCACGGGCACGCGCTTCGCCGACACGAGCATGCGCGAGCTCGAGGGCGAGGAGGTATCCTGATGCTTCTCGGGAAGGTCATCGGAACCCTGACCCCCTGCCGCGTCTACCCGGGACTCGAGGGCGTCCCGATGCATTGGGTGCAGCCGCTCGACAAGCACGGTGCCCCCAAGGGCCAGCCGCTCGTTGCCGCCGACTCCACCCGGATGGCGGGCCCGGGAGAGCTGATCTACTTCGAGGGAGGGCGCGAGGCAGCGCTGGCGCTCGACCCGTGGTTCGTGCCGATCGACCACGCGATCATCGGCATCGTCGACGAACTGCATTGCCCGCCATGATCATCGGCACGGTCAGCGGGAACATCGTCTCGACGATCAGCCACCCGTACTACATCGGGAAAAGGATGCTGGTCGTCGACAAGGAGGACTTTTCAGGCAAGCCATCCGGCTACCTGATCGCCGTCGACAGCGGCGTCGGCGCCGGCGTCGGTGAGCGCGTGCTGGTCATCGACGAGGGCAACTCCGCGCGCCAGGTCGTCTCCGACCCCAAGGCCCCCGTCCGTTCCATCATCGTCGGCATCATCGACCGGGTCGACGCCGAGGGGTGACGCCTCGGCGGCGGGGAACCCTGAGGGAGACTGACGAATCGCCGGCCGCGCAGCCCGCCAGGCAAACACTTATGCGAGCCACGGAGACACGAAGCCATGCCCGGGGATCCTCTTGTTCCCCGTGTAAAAACGCAGAGGGGGCGCGTGCGGCGCCCGGAGGAACCGCGGCAGGGGGCCGGTTCCCAAAAGGGCGGGGGTTTCGCGGTTTCACCGGCCTGCTGGCGGCGGCCCTGGCCTGCCTGGGCGCCGCCGGACTCCGCGGCCAGCAGGCGCCGACGCTTACGATCCGCTGGGACAGGACCACGGTGGTCTCGAGGTCCGTCCCCACGCTGCAGGTGGTGGTGAACCCGCCGCTGCGGCCGGGCGAGCCGCTAAGCGCGGCCTCCTACAAGGCCGTGAGGGACCTGGGCGCCGACTATGTGCGCTATGTGCCGTGGCTGCCTTACCCGAAGCTCGCCGTCGCCGAGCTGGAGCCGCCCACGCCCCAGGGGACATCGTGGGATTTCAGCCTAATCGACCCCATGGCCACGGACTTTTTCGCCGCGACGGAGGGGCACCCCACGGTGGTCAATTTCAGCACCATGCCGGCGTGGCTCTTCAGGACGGACAAGCCCGTGGCCTATCCGGCCGACCCCAACCAGGTCACCTGGAACTATACGCAGGGGACCGAACTCAGGGACCCAAGCGGGAAGGAGCTGGGCGACTACTACGGGCGCCTGGTGAGCTGGTACGTGAACGGGGGCTTCACCGACGAGAACGGCGTGCGCCGCGAGTCCGGCCACCACTACAAGCTGCCCGTGTGGGAGGTGCTCAACGAGCCGGAGTTCGAGCATTCGACGACCCCCGAGCAGTACACGGCGCGCTATGATGCGATCGTCGAGGGCATCCGTCGCGTGAGCCCGGAGACCAGGTTCATGGGGATGGCGCTGGCCATGCCCCGCGACAATCCGCGCTACTTCGAGTACTTCCTCAATCCGGCGAACCACAAGCCGGGCATCCCGCTCGACTACATCTCCTACCATTTCTACGCGGTCCCCACGCCCATGCAGGCCATCGCCGACTGGCAGTACACCTACTTCGACCAGGCCGACGGGTTCCTCACGGCGGTCCGCTATATCGAGGGCATCCGCAAGCGCCTCTCGCCGCAGACGAAGACGGACACCGATGAGCTGGGCGTGATCTCCGCCGACGACCTTTCGCAGGGCCAGCCCGGGTACGTGATGAGGCCCATCCCGCCGGCCTACTGGAACCTGGCCGGGGCGCTCTACGCCTACCTGTACATCGAGCTTTCGCGCCAGCAGATCGACATAATCGGCGAGTCGCAGCTGGTCGGCTATCCCACGCAGTTCCCGAGCGTTAGCATGATGGATTGGGAGAACAACAGGCCCAACGCGCGCTTCTGGGTGCTGAAGCTGATCAGGGACTCCTTCCACCCGGGCGACGCTCTGGTGGAAACGGGGCTCGAAGGCGCCGGCTCGGCAGACCTGGCGGCGCAGGCCTTCGTCACGCCCGGGGGCCGCAGGCTGCTGCTCGCCAACAAGCGGGACAGGGCCATCGAGGTGCCGCTTCCGGACGCGGGCAGGGCAAGCGCGCTGGCCGTGGATGTCGAGACCGGCGACGGTCCCGCGCGCAGCGTGAATATGGCGGGCGCCAGGATCAGGCTGGAGCCATATGCCGTCGCGGTGGTGAGCTGGTGAGCTTCGTTCCCAAGCACGTTCCCGAGGATGCCCGTCCGTTGCGGCGCTACGCCTTCATCCTGCGCCTGCGCAAGGGAGCGGCGGAGGCTTATGAGGAGGCTCATCGCGCGGTGTGGCCGGACATGCTAGCGCTGCTCAGGAGCGCGGGCGTGCGGGAATATTCCATTTACCGCAGGGACGAGCTACTGGTCCTCACGCTGCGCGCGGCGGACTTTGAGGCGACATGGGGCCGGATCGAGAACCATCCGGTGAACCTTCGCTGGCAGCAGGCCATGGCGCCGCTGTTTGCGCCGCCGGAGGACCTGCGCCCAGGCGAGTGGTTCCCCATGATGAAGGAGGTCTTCTACCTGCCGTAGCGGGTGAGCCGGGATCCGTTGGCTGCGTTCGTCATTGCGTGCGATTCCCGAGTGGTCTTCATCAGCGGCGCCCGATGAAACCGCTGCTTAGGATCCTCCTCCTTGCGTTCGGCGGCCTGCTGGCGGCGCGCTCCGGCGCAAGCCTGGCGGACCGACGCCTGGACATCTACTGGAACGACGTGGAAGGCGGCGGCGCCACGCTCATCGTCACGCCGGCCGGTGAGTCGGTCCTGATCGATTCGGGCAATCCCGGCGCGCGGGACGCCGGGCGCATTCACCAGGTGGCGAAGGCCGCCGCCGGCCTGGCCAGGATCGACTATTACATCACGACCCATTTTCACATCGATCACTTCGGCGGCATCGCCGAGCTGTCCACTTTAATGCCCATCGGCCAGGTCTACGACCGGGGCATTCCGGAGCACGATCCCGACCATAACCCGAGCGACGCGCTGTGGCTGGCCATGATCAAGCCATACCGCGGGTTCGCGGCGGATGGGCGAAATGTCGTCAATCCCGGGCTGGTGCTGCCATTGCGGCAAACCGGGAGCGGACCGCGCTTGCGGCTGCGCTGCGTCGCCAGCGGGGGAAGATTTGTCGACGCGCCCCCCGGGACGCCGCCCAACCCGCTGGCCGGGAAGAATTCCCACCACGATCTGGCTCCGACGGACAACGACCTTAGCAGCGCCTGGGTGCTGGATTTCGGGCCGTTCCGCTTTTGGGACGGCGGCGACCTCACCTGGAACATGGAGGGGGAGGTGGTGACCCCGGTCAACCGGGTCGGGCAGGTCGACGTCTATCAAGTCGATCACCACGGCCTCGGCTTCAGCAACAACCCGGTCCTGATTCACAGCCTGGCCCCGACCATTTCGGTAATGAACAACGGCCCCAGAAAGGGCACGGTCGCGTCCACCATGGCAGGCCTGAAGTCCTCGCCCGGCCTTCAAGCGATGTACCAGGTGCACAAGAACCTCCGGCCGGAGGACCCCGAGGACAACACCGCGGACGGGCTCATTGCCAATTTCTCGGGAAACCCCAACCACCCCGACGCAAACTACATCAAGCTCTCGGTCGATCCGTCGGGGACCTCCTACACCGTTTCCATCCCGGCGACCGGATACAGCCGGACCTTCCGGACCCGCCTGGACAAGCAGTAGGCGGGCCGGCGGAGCAGCGGGGCGCGTTTAACGGGGCAGTGATGCGCACATGTTCCTGGATTGACATCCTCCCGGTCTAAATCGCTTGCGCGATTTTGGCCGGGATTCCCAGGTC
>CALAOT010000091.1 GCA_937889545.1 uncultured Opitutaceae bacterium | reverse complement strand
ACGGATGCCGGGTGGGAGTGTGAATTCAGCTATCAGCCGGACGGGTGGAAGAAGGCCTACCGGTTCGTGGCCCTGCGCTATGAAAAAACGCGTGAGGAGGTAGGGGGATCTGGAGATCTCGGAGTGAATTCAAGTAGACGCCTTTTTGTGCGACGCCTTGCGCGAGGCCTTGTAGCGTGCTCTGGAGCCGTGGTGACTGGAGAACGCGAGCGAGAAAGTCTGACTGCAACAAAGAATGATCAGGGCCGAGAACGGCGACACTCCGCTGCAGCATGAATGGCGGCATATCCTCCGTTACAGCCAAGCTTCGCCCTATTGTTCCGACGATGGTCAGCAAAACATCTCCTGGACTGACTCTTGTTCGCTGGTTTTCTCGCTGAAAGTCCTCTTCGCTGACTAGACGGAAATTGGACAAGTCCAGTCTGTTATCGAAAACGTTCTGGGAACTGAGCATCAGCTTTCCAGCGTGTGCCCTCTCGGGTGGGTTGTGCGAACCATCCGTGATCTTTGTGCACACTGCCGAGAGGGGCGCTGACTTCCAGTGTTCCGCCACATGTGCCCCCTCCCGATACCGCTCTCCGCTGAGGTTGTAGTCGCCATTCGCGGCGATCTCTTCTTTCGGCACAATCAGGCCGTAGGTGGGCCGGAGGTCGGTCGTGGATTGTTGGGTCCGAAGGGCTTGGAGGTAGGCGTCGAGTTCGGCTTTGACCTGTGGGAGGTCGCTTCCCTCAATGGCGCGGCGCTGGGCACCCAGGCCGAAGCCGTCGTTTTCGGCTTTAAAGAAGGCAATGGTGTCGCTCTGCCGGGCGAGGGATTTGTCGAGGATGAGGATGCATGTCTTCACCCCGGAGTACGGGTTGAAACAGCCCGACGGGAGGGAGACGACGGCGACGAGGGCGTTTGCCACGAGCATCTTGCGCAGGTCTTTGTAGGCGGTCCCGCTCTGGAAGATGATGCCTTCGGGGACGATGATGCCGGCGCGGCCGGTGGGATTGAGGTGCTCGGCCATGTAGTCCACGAAGAGGACCTCGCTGCGCTTGGCCTGGATGGAGAAGCGCTTGTGGGGCTTGATGCCGCCCTTCGGGGACATGAAGGGCGGGTTGGCGAGGATGACGTCGGCGAATTCGTTCCAGCGCTCCTCGGAGGTGAGGGTGTCGTATTCGTAGATGTGGGGATCGGTGAAGCCGTGGAGGTAGAGGTTCACCAGGGAAAGGCGTACCATGTCGGGCGAGATGTCGTAGCCCTTGAAGTGCTGCGCGAGGCGGCCCTTATCGTCGGGGGTGAGCGTGCTGCTGCCCTTGGCGTCGACGTTGGCCTTGAGGATGTGCTTGTAGGAGGAGATTAGGAACCCCGCGGTGCCACACGCCGGGTCCAGCACGGTCTCCGTCTTCTTCGGGTCGATGATCTCAACCATGAAATCGATGATGTGGCGCGGCGTGCGGAACTGGCCGGCATCGCCCTGCGAGCCGAGGACGGAGAGCAGATACTCGAAGGCGTCGCCGAGGCGCTCGCTGTGGTCGTAGCTGAACTCGTCGATGATCTTGAGGAAGGCCTTGAGCGTCTCGGGGTCGCGGTAAGGCAGATAGGCGTTCTTGAAGATGTCGCGGAAAAGGAGCGGGATGCCGGGATTCTCGGGCATCTTGGTAATGCCTTCGGCGTAGAGACCGAGCATCTCGTGGCCGCCCAACCCTGGACTCATGAGCTTGGCCCAGCCGTAGC
>CALAOT010000090.1 GCA_937889545.1 uncultured Opitutaceae bacterium | reverse complement strand
GGGGGCCGGCGCGCGCGCCTCTGGTTCGGGCTTGCGGGCGTCGCCGGCGGCCTGGGCATGTGGGTCAGCGTTCCAACGCAGGTGCCGGTCACGGCGGGCCTGTTCATGGGCGCCCTGCTCGCTACATGGATCCCGGGAGGGGTCCGCGAGCCCGGCGCGTACCCGTGGAGGACCTGGGCCTTCACCGGCGGCGCGACCGTCCTTGCGGCCTATCTGGCCGAGTATTTCCCCGGCCACATGGGATCCCTGCGGCTGGAGTCGGTCCACCCGCTGTACGGATTGGCATGGATCTGTGGGGGCGAGCTGCTGGCGAGGGCGGAGTCGTGGATCCGGGGCGCGAGGCCGGCCCGGACCCCCGGCGATGTCCTTTCGGTGGCCCTCTGCGCCGCCGGCGTCGCGGCCGTGCCCGTGGTCATGTGGAGGACGGGGGATCCGGGATTCCTGGTGCGCGACCTGCCGTGGGCGAGGCTGAGCAGCCTGCCGGGCAGTCCGGTGGCTGCCAACCTGTGGGCCCTGATGCGCCGCGAAGGGTCCACGCTGACAGTCTGGGCGACCCTCCTGCCGCTGGTGACCGCAGTCCCGGCGGTCTGGCTCATGCTGCGGCCCTCGGCCGGGCCGCGGTCCCGCGCCTCGATAGCGGTCGCATTGGGACCCGTGCTGGTCGCGCTCGGGTTCGCCTGCCGCCAGCTGAGCTGGTGGGGCGTTCTCGATGGCGCATTGCTAGCGTTGGTGGTCGCGGCCGCCGCCGGAGAATGGTCCCTCGTGCGACGGTCGGCACGCTGGCTCCTGGCTGCGGCCGTCCTGGCGTTCGCCGTCCCGGGGGTCGCCAGGATGCTGCCCCAGCGGTCCGCGGGCTCCGGGTCTGCCCTGACACCCCCGGAGTCTGAGGAGCTCATCATGCGGCACCTGGGGCACTGGCTCGCAAGCCGCACGGAAAAGCCGGGCGTTGTGGTGTTCGCCCCTCCCAATGAGACCACAGCCCTGTGCTACTACGGGGGGCTGCGGGGGATCGGGACGTTTGCACCCGACAACAGCACCGGCTTTGGCAACACCCTGGCGATGGCCGGCGCGCGGACGATGGAGGAGGCGCAGGGTAATATTCAGGGGCACGGAGTGAGGTACATCATCGTCCCGTCATGGGATAGGTTCTTCGACGACTTTGCGCGCCTCTACCTCGACAAGAGATTCGCCAACCGGCGCAACCTGCTCGTCGGCGAGCTGCGCCGCTGGAACCTGCCGCCGTGGCTGCGGGCCGTGCCCTACCAGATGCCGGTGGGCGGCGGATTCGAGGGGCAGTCGGTCCTGGTGTTTGAGGTGGTCGACGAACAGAGCCCCGCAGCCGCGGCCGGCCGGCTGGCGGAGTATCTGGTCGAAACCGGGCGCATCAAGGATGCGAGGGCCGTCGGCGGGGGCCTGCGGCGGTTTCCGGGGGACGTCAGCGCCCTGGCCGCGCGCGCGCAGGTGGAGCACGCGCTGGGTGATGCGGCCGCCTTCGCCAAGACCGTGGACTCCCTGCTGGCCCGCCTTTCCAGCGGGGGCGACCGCTACCTGCCCTGGGACCGGCGGGTCAGCCTGGCCATCGTCCTGCTCCAGGGAAGGCGGATCGATCTGGCCCGCGAGCAGGTGCGCCGCTGCCTGGCGGATGCCAACGAGGCCAGGCTGCGGTCCCTCTCCACGGGCTCGCTGTACGATCTCCTGCTGCTGGGCCATTCGTTTGGGCTCACGATCGCCGATCCCAAGCTGCGCGACCTTGCCGTGGATCTCCTGCCGGTCGACCTGCGCAGCCGCATCTGAGGAAGACGTGCGGCCCTTCGGGCCCGGGTCGCGGCCAGGGGGGGAGGGAAGAACCCATGGCCCGGATCCGCCGGTCACGGGATGGCGGCCCCCGCCATGGCCCCGCTGCGAGCCGATCAGCGGATCCATCCCCCCTGGCACGGCGGAAGAATGCCCGCCGGGACCGCAGCCTGCGGACCCGGCCGGCGGATCTTGGCTAGGGCGCCTTCTCCAGCCGGTCGTACCATTTGAACTTCATGTAGACCGAAGTGGCCACGAGCAGGACGAGAAGCAGGCCGGACCATGTCCATTGCTTCAGGACAATGTAGATCGGAAGAATCACCAGGCACATCTGCCACACGATCCCGACCGCGACGTTGGTGAGGTCGTGCGCGGCGCTGCGGTTGGGCACGAACGTCGGGTCTTCCAGCATGACCTTGTCGCGGATGGGACCCCACCACCCCCAAGGGTTCACGGTCCTGTAGAATCTCTTCAGGACCTCCTCGTCCTCCGCCTTGCTGAGGAACGTCCCGGCGATGCAGCCGACCAGCGAGAGGATGAAGAGAACCGGGAAGGTATAGAGCATGTTGAAGCTGTGCCCGACGATCATCTCGGACACGGACGGCACGACCATCGCGCCGCCGATGCCGGCGACCATCCCCCAGAAGTAGCCGTAGCCGTTGAAGCGCCACCAGTACCACTTGAACACGTTGGAGGTGACAAAGCCGCTGTAGAGCGCGCCGACGAGCCACATCATCACGTCGGTGATGCGGTCGGTGAGCAGGCCGAAGGCTATGCCGATCGCCAGGAAGACGAGCGACACGATCCGGCTGAGCGCGACCTCCCGGCGGCCGCCGGCGTTGGGGTTGATGAAGCGCTTGTAGACGTCGTTCACGACGTAGGCGGGGGCGGCGTTGAGCGTCGCGGCGAAATTCGACATGAAGGCCGCGGCGAGGCCTGCGAGGAGGAAGCCGAGAACCCCGGTGGGCACCTGCCCGTTGAGCACCAGGGGGAGGATCTTCTCGAAATCCGGCGTTCCCTGCGCCTGCAGCTGCGGCATGCAGAAGGCGAGGGCGAGCACGGTGATGCCGGCGATCATCAGGTACCTCGGGAACATGAGCACCACGGTCACCATGGCGGTCATGAGCGAGGCCTCGCGCGGGTTGCGCGTGGCGAGGATGCGCTGCATGTCGTAGTTCGGCGCCGGGCCCGCGAGGCTGGCGAGCACGCCCTTGAAGAACATCAGGCCGAATATGATCGTGAACAGGTCGTTGTCGTCCTGGCGCAGGGCGGAGTTGGCGGTCTTGAGGATGCCGTCCCAGTTGAGGCCGAGCCTCCAGCCGAAGAACGGGTTCATCCAGCCGGCCGGGATGCTGTGCGCGATCATGTCGGGCGAGACCTTGACGATCGCGATCAGGCCGATGGCGATCGCCGTGAGAGTCAGGATGGTGAACTGGGCGACCTCGGTGATGACGACGCTCACCATCCCCCCCTTGATGGCGTAGAGCGCGGTGAGGCCGAGCAGGATGATGGCGTAGACGTTCTCGTCGGAGAACATGCCGGTTGCGCGGCCCGTGAAATGCCACGGCAGCATCACGACCGCGAACTTGCCGATGCCCTTGAAGGCGTAGGCCAGGAGGCCGATGACATTGACCAGCGCGAACGCCACGACGCTCAGGTGGGCGAGGACGCCGCCGCGGTCGTTGCCGAAGCGCGTCTGCATCCACTGGGCGCCGGTGAGGACGTTTGAGCGCCTCAGCCACGTGCTCAGGAACATCATGAGGAAGATCTGGTTGAACGTCGGCCAGACCCAGGGGAGCCAGACGCTCTTCAGGCCGTAGAGGAAGAGCACATAGACGAGCCACATCGTGCCGCTGATGTCGAACATCCCCGAGGCGTTCGAGACGCCGAGCATGTACCAGGGCAGCGTCCTGCCGCCGAGGAAGTAGCTGTCCAGGTCCTTGGACCCCCGGCGCGAGACCCAGAGGCCGATGGCGATGACGAAGACAAAATAACAGACGACAATGCCTATATCGAGGGCGTGCAGCTGCATGGGGTTGCCGAATCGGGGCGGCGGGGGTTGCTCGGAGCCGGGATTGCGGCCCCAATCGAGCGAGAACAATTGGGCATCCCGGGGGGGCGGCAAAGAAAAATCGGCCCCTTTCTAATCCAGCGGCATTGAATGAACCGGGATTCCGTGCCTAACTGGCGCGATGAACACCCCAAAGAATCTTGGCCTGTGCCTTTTCCTCACGGCGTTCCTTTGCGGCCCCTGCAGCGGTGCGGGCGAGGCACCGGCGCCCGCCGTCACCGCGGCCCAGCTGACCGGCCTCTCCAAGGCCGCGGAACAGGAGCTGCGGGGCGACATCCTTCCGTGGTGGCTGAAGAACGCCCGCGACCGCGGGCACGGGGGCTTCCACTCCTTCATCGGCGAGGACATGACGGTCCGCGACGACCTCCCGCACGGCGCACTGCTCACCAGCCGGATCCTCTGGACGTTCTCCGCAGCCTACCGCATCTACCGCGACCCGGAATACCTCGAGATGGCGCGCTGGGCCTACCGCGACCTCATGGACAGGTTTGTCGACAAGCAGGACGGCGGGCTTTTCTGGACGGTCCGCCCGGACGGCCAGCCGGCCGAGGCGAACAAGCTGATCTACAACCAGGTTTTCGGCATCTACGGACTATCGGAGTATTACCGGGCGACGGGCGACATCGCGGCGCTGCAGCAGGCGATCGCGATCTACGGCCTCATCGAGAAGAACGCGCATGACCCGGTGCACGGGGGCTACTATGACGCGCTCAACCGCGGGTGGCAGCGCGACACCAACCCGAGGGGCAACCAGCTCGGGCCCGCCCCAAAGTCGCAGAACTCCCACATCCACATCCTCGAGGGCTTCGCCAACCTGCTGCGCGTCTGGCCCGACGAGGGCCTTCGCCAGCGCGAGCACGAGCTCCTCGATCTGACGATGACCAACATCATCGACCCGCGCACCCACCACCTCATCCTGTTCATGAAGGACGACTGGACACCGGTGGGCGACGGGATCTCGTACGGCCACGACATCGAGCTGAGCTGGCTGCTCGTCGAGGCGGCGGAGGTGCTCGGCGACCCAGCCGTCGTCGCGCGGGCAAGGCAGGAGGCGGTTGCGATCGCGAAGGCGACCAACGCCGAGGGCGTCGACTCGGACGGCGGAGTCTACAACGAAGGCAACCTCAAGGGCCCAAGCAACACGAACAAGGAGTGGTGGGAGCAGGCCGAGGCCGCGGTCGGCTTCCTCAACGCCTACCAGATCTCCGGCGACCCGGCGTACTTCGCCGACTCGACTCGGAGCTGGCGCTTCATCGAGGACAAGTTCGTGGACCGGCAGCACGGCGACTGGCACAACACCCTGACGCGGGACTGCACGCCCATCCTGGAAATTAAGGGTTTCCGCGGCATGACCTTCCCGAGCTCCAAGCTGGGCGTCTGGAAATGCCCGTACCACAACAGCCGCTCGTGCATGCAGCTGGTCGAGCGGGTGGACGAGCTTCTCGGCCGCGGCCCCGGGGGCTAGGCGCCCCCGGGCTCAGGCGGCAAGGAGGAGCTCCAGCATCTTCCGGTCGAGCTTGTGGCCCTGGAAGTCCTCGTAGGCCACGTCGTCGCGGCCGCTGTCGATGATGCCGAAGTCTCCGCGCAGGTTCCACATCGCCCATCCCCAGCCGGCCTCCTTCCAGAGGGCGACAAGGTCGGTCATCCAGCCGAGGCAGGCCTCGTGGGGCGTCCTGTTGTGGCAGCCCCACTCGCCGACGTGGACCGGGACGCCCCGGTCGGTGAGGGGCTTCCACTTTGTGATGAGCTCGGCGCGGAGCTTCTCGCGGTTCCACACGACGCCTTTCCTGTCGGCCATGGGCCAGGTGGGCTTCTCCAGCGACTCAAACTCGTTGGGCGGCACCCACTTTGCGGTGTAGTGGCTCACCATCTTCGGCAGGTAGCCGCGCGTGCTCTGCACGATGCCCTCGTCAGCAAGGCCCATCACGGGGGTCTGGCCGATGTCGGCGCCGTCGGCGACGATGAGCCGGTCGGGGCTCTCCCCGCGTATGGCGGCTATCAGGGCCCGGGCTATCTCGACGTACCGCGACTGGTCGGGCATGAACGGGGGCTCGTTGAAAAGGTCGAAGCTCAGGCGGGAGCTCGGTACGTCCCTGTACCGCTGCGCGAGGTGGCGCCAATGGTGCTCCGCGGCCTCGAGGGCGCGCTGCATCGAGTCGCGCGGGCTGTCGAAAAGCTGGTAGGGCTCCATTTCGCGGCCGTTGACGCAGTAGCCCGGGATCCGGTGCAGGCAGAGGTTGATGTAGACGCCGTGGCGCCGGCCCATCTCGATGGCCTCGTCGACGGGCTTGAGCGCGTTGTCGTCGATCTTCATCCAGTCCTTCGGGCTCGACCACGACCAGTACCACAGGGGCAGGCGGGCGAAGTTGAACCCCCAGCCGGCCATCCACTCGAAGTCGCTCTCCTTGAAAGCCATGGTGCGCGAGCCGCGGGACATTCCGGAAAGGTTGAATCCGCGCCACCGCGGTATGCGCGGTTGGCGGGCGGAGCCGGGCGCCCGCGCGCAGGAGGGAAGGAGCGCGCCGGCGGCCGCGGCGGCCGAGACGCTGATGAATTCGCGGCGGGTCATAGGGGCTTCAGCGGACCGACTTGGCCTGCGTCCCGGGCTGCGCGGCGTCACCCGCCAGCCCCGCGTCCGCGAGGCCGGGGCAGCCCTCGGCGTCCAGCGCATGCTGGAAGTAGGCCGGCGGGTTGGGACCCCACGTGACGGTGCAGTCCCGGAAGCTGACCCCGGCGGCGCGGCGCAGGAGGAAGCCGCTGGTTCCCATCTCCGGCAGGGGCGCCGCGGCGGTGGGGCGCAGGTCCTGCCGGCCGCCCGCGAACGCCGACGGCCTGTCGATGTGGATGGAGACGCGGTCGAAGGAGATGTTCTCGATGTGGCCGGCCTCGGAGGCGTAGACTACGGCCCCGTTCTCGGAGCGGCAGATGAGGTTGGAGAAGCGGATGTCCCGGATGACGCCGAGGCGGCTGTGCTCGTTCCAGGGCACGGCCTCGATCTGGATGGGTTCGCCGCAGCCCCACCACATGGAGTCGAAGATCTTGGTCTCGATGATCAGGTTCGAGAACAGCGCACGCTCGATGCTGCCCTCAAGGCTCAGGCGCACGGCAACGCCCCTGTGGCTGTCCTTGATGATGCAGTCGCTGACGACCACGTCGCGGATGGCTCCGGACACGTCGCATCCGAGCACGATCCCCGACGAGCGGGACTTGAGGGTGCATCCGGAAATGACGACATTTTCGCAGGCTCGGGTGATTCCCTCGCTCAGCGGGACCGCCTTGAGGGAGATGCAGTCGTCCCCGGTCGAGATATGGCAGCCATGGATGCGCACGTTGGACGACCGGTCGATGTCGATTCCGTCGTTGTTCGGCATCCTCAGGTCCCCGTCGATGCGCACCGAGTCAATGGAGGCGTCGTCGCACCCGAGGAGCCTGAGGGTCCAGAACGCCGAGTTGGTCAGGGAAAAGTCCCGCAGCAGAATGTGCCGGCAGTCCTTGAAGACCACGGTGAATGGCCTCAGGTCGACGCACTTGTAGATGAAGGGCCCCACCTCGGACACATAGGCCATGCCGTTGCCGTCGATCCGGCCCGGGCCCGTGATGGCTATGTCCTCGGCGTTGTCCGCGAAGACCACCACGCCCAGTTTCTGCACCGGGCCGGGATCGAACCACACGGGGGGAAGCGCGAACCGCGTGAAGTCATTGTGGCGGGGGCTGCCCTGGAGCAGGGCCCCGCGCTCGAGGTGAAGGTCGACGTGGCTTTTCAGCTCGATGGTGCCGATCGTTAGCATCGCTCCGGCCGGGACGACCACCCGTCCGCCGCCATGGGCGGCGCACGCGTCGATCGCCCTCTGGATCGCGGCGGTGTCCGCGCGGATTTCGCTTCCGGTGGCGCCGAAGTCGGCGACATTGTAGGAAGGCGGCTTGTCTCCGGGGGCGGCCGCGGCGAGACCCGGCATGGAGAGGGATACGAGGCAGCGGAGCAGCTTGGCTGGGGGCATGCGCAAGGGAGGGGTGGGGCGGACGGCCGGAATTCCGGGGTCGGCGCCTGCTTCCACCAAAGCCGCCAGATTCCGCGGGGAAGTCAATTCGCTGGTGCGCGTCTCCCCGGGGCGGATTCCGGGCTGGCCAGGGCTGTAAGCATCTCAATCGCAGGCTTATGCGCTGTCATTTCGGCGGGCGGCGCCGGTACCGGACGGCTTCTCAAGAACAAGACAAAGGATCTCATTAACATAGACTTCGGTTCCGGATATGCTGGCCAACGTCCCTCTTCACGCTTGGGGCGAATTCCCCGTGGTCCGGCGATTTCCGCGGAGCGTTGCCTCATAACCCCAAAGTCCGCCATGAACCTAAAGATTGTCGGTCCCGCGCTGCCGAACATTCCGTGGCAGCCAAAGCCTTCGGGCAATCCGGATCTGGTCTGGCGCTATGACGCCAATCCCGTCATCGGCCGGCGCCCGCTGCCGCGGGTGACGGGCATCTACAACAGCGCGGTCGTGCCGTGGGAGGGCGGATTCATCGGCGTGTTCCGCACGGAGGGGATGAACCGCATCCCCCACCTGCACGTGGGCCGCAGCCCGGACGGACTCAGGTTCGCGTTCGATCCCAAGCCCATCGATCTGAAGTGCGACGACCCCGAGGTTCGCAGGTTTGAATACGCCTACGATCCCCGCGTCACGCCGATAGACGGCGTGCACTATGTCACCTGGTGCAATGGCTATCACGGGCCGACCATCGGCATCGCCACGACCACCGATTTCATCCGCTTTGAGCAGCTGGAGAACGCCTTCCTTCCCTACAACCGCAACGGCGTGCTCTTCCCGCGCAGGATCAGCGGGAAGTTCCTGATGCTCAGCCGGCCCTCGGACACCGGCCACACGCCGTTCGGCGACATCTTCACGAGCGAGAGCCCCGACCTGGTACACTGGGGCAGGCACCGCCACGTGATCGGCCGCGGCGGGCCGTGGTGGCAGGGGACCAAGATCGGCGCCGGCCCGTCGCCGATCGAGACGAGCGAGGGATGGCTTCTCTTCTACCACGGCGTCACCACGACCTGCAACGGCTACGTGTACTCGATAGGGGGGATGCTGCTCGACGCCGAGCGGCCCTGGGAGGTCATTGCGTGCGCCAGCGAGCCGTTCCTCGTGCCGGAGGCGCCCTACGAGCTCACGGGCTTTGTGCCCGGAGTCTGCTTCCCGGTGGGATGCCTGTGCGACTCGGCGACGGGCCGCATCGCATTGTACTACGGCGCCGCGGACACGTTCACCGCGCTTTGCTTCTGCAACGCGGGGGACGTCGTGCAGTTCATCAGGGACAATCCGCTCAACAAGTAGCCCGGCCTCCCCTGGGTTGCTCCCGCGCTTGCCTACGGGTGCTGGTGGTTTCAGCTTGGGGCCGTGAAACCCCATGTGCTGCTGATCTTCCGAACCCGATTCGAGGAGAGCATGGCTATGCTCAGGGGAATTGCGCATTTCGAGCGCACGCACCACTTCTGGACGGCGTTCCACGACGACGAGGCCCGCTCCGAATCGGACCCGCGGTGGCTCGCCAGCAAGCACTGGGACGGCGTCATCAGCCGGCATACCACGGCCCCGCTCGTGCGCGACTGCGCGGAGAGGGGGATCCCGCTGGTGGACCTGAACGACGTGGAGCTGTACGCCGGCGTGCCCAAGATCAGGCCCGACAACGTCGGCATCGGCCATCTCGGGGCGGAGCATTTCATCGAGCGGGGCTTCCAGAAATTCGGCTTCTCCGGCTTTTCAAACACGAGCTGGTCCTGCGAGCGGCGCGACGGGTTTGTCGAGGCGGTCCGTCTCGCCGGGCGCGAGTGCATGGTGTTTGATGTCAGCTACCCCGGGGGCGTCAGCCCGTTCTGGGACGAGGAGCAGATCGCCAAGCTGGCCCGCTGGATGAAGCCCTTGCCGAAGCCGATCGCAATCATGGCATGCAACGACATGCGTGCGCTGCAGGTCATCGGCGCGGCCCACGCCAGCGGCATCCTTGTGCCCGAGGAGGTGGCCATACTGGGCGCAAACAACGACACCATTCGCTGCGACCTGGCCGATCCCGCCCTCTCGAGCGTGGCGCCCAATGCCTTCCAGTCGGGGTTCCGCGCGGCCAACATGCTCCGCGAGATGCTCTCGGGGCGAAGGCCAACGGACCTCGACCAGCGCGTCGAGCCGATCGGCGTCGTGACCCGGCACTCCACGGACGTCCTGGCCGTCGAGGACCGCAATGTCGTCTCGGCCCTCAGCTTCATCCGGGAGGAGGCCTGCCGCGGCATAAACGTGGAGCAGGTCCTGCAGCATGCCCACGTGTCGCGCAGCCAGCTGGAGCGGAAGTTCCGCCAGCATATCGGACGCTCCCCGCAGTCGGAGATCCGGCGCGTGCAGCTCAGGAAGATCCGCGAGCTTCTCCTTGAGACCGACTTTCCGCTGAAGCGGATCGCCGAGCTGACGGGCTTTGAGCACATGGAATACATGTGCGTGCTCTTCAAGCGCCTGACGGGCGAGTCCCCGGGGGTGTTCCGGGCCACGATGCAGGACAAGTCGCTCGTCGGGGCGGGGGCGGGCAAGAATGCGTGAGGATTCACACCGTCCCCTGATGCGCGCAACCCGGCTCCCCCTCCTTGTCGGGGCAATCCTGGCGCACGCGGCATTCGGCGGCCCGAAGCCCGTCGAATTCGAGTTTGTGGCGCCCGACAGCGCGCTGGTCCAGAACCCGTACGCCCGCGAGCTGTGGGCCGAGGTCGTCACGCCTGCCGGCCAGAAGCTCACGCTGCCCGCGTACTACGCCGATGGCGGCCTCTACGCCGTCCGCGTCCGGCCCGACGAGCTGGGCACCTACCGCTTTGGCGATGTCTCCGAGACGACCTTGGGGATCCACAGGACCGAGCTCGTCGTCAGCCTGGTTACGCCCCGCGAGGTCCAGAACACCGCCAGGACGCGCCTGCCGGCCATCCTGCGCGATCCGAAAGACCCCCGCCAGTTCATGCGGTCCGACGGCCATCCCTTTGTCCCCGTGGGCGCGAATCTCGCCTGGGTCCCCGACGAGCGGCCCGACCGGCTCGGCTATTACCTCGGTGCGCTGCCGGCGTTCTCCCATGCCAACCTCAACTGGATGAGGGTCTGGATGGCGCACTGGACCGGCCTGAACCTCGACTGGCTGCCGAAGGACATGGGGCCGTCGCCCAAGCCCGGCTATTTCGACGAGCGGGTGGCCGAGACCTGGGACCAGCTCCTGGGCGCCGCCGAGGAGAACGGGGTCTATGTCCAGGTCGTACTTCAGCACCACGGACAGTTCAACACCACGAACGACTCCAATTGGGCCGAGAACCCCTGGAACGCGGCCAACCCCGGCGGCTTCCTCAAGTCACCCGCCAATTTCTTCACCGACCCGAACGCGCAGGTATTCACGCTGGTAAAGTACCGCTACATCATCGCCCGCTGGGGCTGGTCGCCTGCCGTGTTCGCCTGGGAGCTCTTCAACGAGGTGCACTGGACGGACACGTTCAAGGAGGGCCGCGAGGCCGACGTCGCCCGCTGGCACGACGAGATGGCCACGTTCATCCGCTCGGTCGACGTCTACGGGCACCTTGTCACCACGAGCACCGAGAACCTCCGCAGCCCCATCTACGGCAAGATGGACTTTTTCCAGCCGCACCTCTACGCGGCCGGCCTGATCGCCGGCGCGCGAAGCCACGACCCTCCCGAAGACACGCTCGACCGGCCCGTCTTCTATGGGGAGATGGGCGACGATCATGAGCCTTTCTCGGCAGAGGTTAAGAAGGCCGGCGTGAACATCGTGCCGCCCGTCTGGGCGAGCGTCATGGGCCAGGGCGCGATCGCCGCCCAGCCGTGGAACGGCTGGCAGCTGCTCGAGCAGAAACGGCTGGACCAGCTGGGGGCGGTCTTTCGATTCCTCGTGCTCAACCGGGTGCAGGCGCAGGCGGGCCTCCAGCCGTTCTCGGCCGTGGTCGAATGCCCGGAGCGCGCGCCGCTGAGGATCCTGGCCGGGCAGGTATGGCAGCGCCGGGCGGCCCCCGATTTCACGTACCCGGTCGATGGCAGGGAGCCGATCGAGGCGGCAAACGTGCCGGCCATATTGGTCGGCTCCGCCGCCAGCGTGGCCGATGGTTTCCCCGACCGGGCCACCTATCATCTCGACCTGCCGGCCCAGGTTACGCTTCGCGTCCGGGTGGGCTCCATGGGCCATGGCGTGGCTGGCATTCGGGTGAGCGTCGACGGCCGCATCGAGGCGACGCATCGGTGGGACGGAAGCGCCGGCGTTCCGGTCCCGGCCGAGCTTGCGGTGACCGTCGGCCCCGGCCAGCACACGCTCCTCCTTGAGAATCCCGGCCCCGAGTGGATCGGGGTGGCCGAGATCGACCTCGGCCTCGAGACCTCCGCCCTCGCCCTGATCGGCCGGCGCAACGACCGCTTCATCGAGGCCTGGGTATGGCACCGGACGAACCTCTACGCGGTCGATCCCTCCGCCCCCGCGGCGGGCACGGTGGACCTAGACGACGTGCCTGCCGGATCCTGGAAGGTCACCTGGTGGGACACCGTCAGGGGCGTGCCGTCCCCCTCCCAGGTGATCGAACACCGCGGCGGCGCGCTCAAGATTCCGACCCCGCCGATCACCCGCGATGCCGCGGTCGTGCTCATCCGCGGGAAATAGCGTCAATTGCCGGGTTCGCCCTGTGCAAAAAGGGCGATGGCGAGGAGTTGGTCACCTGGGGCCTGGACGTTCGCGTCGTCCAGGGAGTCCAGCAGCCCGGCCGCGATATCCCTGGCCCTTTCGCGGGGTTCGCCGGCCAGGAGCGCCAGGACCTCCGCGCCGGGAGGATCCCCGGACGCGAACGGCCGCACAAAGATCCCGGGCGCCGGACCGGGCGGCGCTCCAAAATACCGGCGGCTACCCGGGTCGTAGAACTCCTTGTCGAGCCGCGCCAGCAGGCGCGCGGCGAGCGCGCCCGCGCCCTTGTCGTTCGCGGCGCGGGCAAGCTCGCTGCAGCCAAAGGCAACCGCGGCGTAGTCGCCCGCCCCTGCGGGCAAGGCAGAGCCGGAGAAACGGCGGAGATCGCCGTCCGAAGACAGGATGAACGCCTTCTTCACCGCGACCATGGTCCGCTCCGCCGCTTCCGTGTAGCGGGATTCGCCAAGCTGCGCACCTGCGCGCGCCAGCGCGCCCAGCATCAGCCCGTGCGCGCTGGCGGTGGCGCGGTCGTCGCGCGGAGGCGCAGGCCGGCTCAGGCGTGATGGCC
>CALAOT010000089.1 GCA_937889545.1 uncultured Opitutaceae bacterium | reverse complement strand
CGCAAAGATGCGCAGGATGTCGGCCTCGAAGGCCGGGTCCTTGGTCCTGTACTCGTTGGCCCAGTCGGCGACTACGCCGAGCCGCTTGAATTGCTCCCGCTGTTTGGCGATCCACGTCTCGGAAAAGGCGTCGCAAAGCTGCCGGAGCTCGGGCGTCGTCACCTGCCTCTTCGCGTCGCGCAGCTCGCGGGCGACCTTCTGCTCAATCGGGAGCCCATGGCAGTCCCAGCCCGGGACATAGGGCGTGCGGAAGCCCCGCAGCGCCTTGTAGCGGACGGTCACGTCCTTGAGGGTTTTGTTGAGGGCGGTGCCGATGTGGACGTCCGCGTTCGTGAAGGGGGGGCCGTCGTGGAGGACGAAGGCGGGCGCGCCCGCCCGCCGGCGCTGCATCGCGTCGTAAAGCCCGGTGCGTTCCCAATGTGCGACCCGCGCCGGCTCGCGCTGCGCGAGCCCTGCGCGCATGGGGAAGTTCGTCCTGGGCAACTGCAATGTGTCTTTGAGGTCTTGCGCCAATCGGAAAAAAGAGTCCGAGAGGGTAAATCGTGCCTCCGGTGAGTCAAGACACTCGCTTGCCCCGCGGGATATGGGACAAGGGTCTCCCGGGAGGCGATACGGCGGGCTCTCCACGCCCGCGTGGGGCCCCAAGCCCGGGCACGCTCTGCCCGATCAGGCGGACGCCGGGGTGCTGGGTGACGCCGGGCCGGGGCGGCCCGCGACCGGAACCGCGACCGCCGTGGGCGCCTTACTTCCAGGACGTGACCGCGTCGACCATCGCCTCGACGCACTCTATCTTTGCCTGGGGCAGTATTCCGTGGCCAAGGTTGAAGATGTGGCCGGCGCTCCCGCGCACGGATTCCAGAAGGCGGATCGTCTCTCGCCGCGACACGTCGGGCGTCGTGTTGAGGATCGCCGGGTCAAGGTTGCCCTGGACGGCGACGTTTTCAGGCAGGCTCCGGCGGACGGAGGCGAGCTCGACCGACCAGTCGATGCTCAACACCCGGGCTCCCGTGAAAGCCTGGTCGGTCAGGTGGGGCCCGGTGCCCTTGCCGAAAACGATGATGGGGAAGCCCTCCGGCATCGCGGCGACGATCGCCCGGATCCACCGAAGGGACGCCGCCTCGTAATCGGGGCCCGCCACCGCGCCGCCCCAGGAGTCGAAGATCTGGATCGCGTCGGCGCCCGCGCGGATCTGCATCTGAAAATAGGCGATGAGCGATGCGGTGAGCTTGCCAAGCAAGATGTCGAAGGTCTCGCGGTCCTCGTAGAAAAGGGCCTTCACCCGCGCGAAGTCCTCCGAGCTGCCCCCTTCGACCATGTAGGTGGCGAGCGTCCACGGCGATCCGCCGAAGCCGAGGAGGGCCCTCTTGCCCGCAAGCTCCGTCCTGAGGAGCCTGAGCGCCTCGGCGACGTAGGACAGCCGCTCCGGGACGGCGCTCTCCGGCGCGAGGGCCTCGATCATCGCCCGGCTTTCCAGCCTGCCCTCCATGGCGATCCCCCCCTCGTCCCTGAACGTGTAGCCGAGGCCGAGCGCCTCGGGAACGACGAGTATGTCCGAGAAGAGGATCGCCGCGTCGAAGGCAAACCTCCTGATCGGCTGCAGCGAGGCCTCGACAGCCAGCTCCGGAGTGCGGACCATCTTGAGGAACCCGTGCCTCGCCTTGAGCTCCCTGTACTCGGGCAGGTATCGGCCCGCCTGGCGCATGACCCAGACGGGCGGGCGGCCGAGCGGCTTGCACGCGCACGCGGCGAGGAATCGTTCGCGGGAGTTCACCGGGAGCCGCCCAACCATTCGCGGGGTTTCAGGAAGGCCTCCAGGAGGCGGCCTTCGGGCGAACCTTGCGTCGGCTCCGCGCTGTAGTCCCACCTCACGAGAGGGGGTAGGCTCATCAGGATCGACTCGGTCCGGCCGCCGCTTTGGAGGCCGAACAGCGTGCCCCGGTCCTGCAGCAGGTTGAATTCGACGTAGCGGCCCCTGCGGCGGAGCTGGTGCTCGCGTTCGCGCTCGCCATAGAGCGTGCCCTTCCTGCGCGCAACGATGGGGCGGTAGGCGCCGATGAAGGCGTCCCCAACGCTCCTGGCGAGCGCGAAGCTCCTCTCGAACCCGAGCTCGTCGAAGTCGTCGAAGAACAGCCCGCCAACGCCCCGCGGCTCCCCGCGGTGCTTCAGGAAGAAATAGTCGTCGCAGGCCTTCTTGAACCGTCCGTAGAGAGGCGCCCCGAACCGGGCGACCGCGTCCCGTGCAGCCCGGTGCCAGTCGACGGCGTCCTCCTCAAAACCGTAGTACGGGGTGAGGTCCCATCCGCCGCCGAACCACCACGCCGGAGCGGCGCCGCCCAACCCGGCGGCGAAGAACCGGACGTTGGCATGGCTCGTCGGGACAAAAGGGTTCCTCGGATGGATGACCAGGGACACGCCGAGCGCGCTCCAGCCTTTTCCCGCGATATCCGGCCGGCGGACCGAGGCCGACGGCGGCAGCGCGGTGCCGACGACATGGGAGAATGCGACCCCGGCCTTCTCGAACACGGCGCCCCCGGACAGGATCCGGGTCCGGCCGCCGCCGCCCTCGGCGCGCTCCCACGCGTCCGAGCCGAAACGCCCTGAGCCGTCCTCCGACTCGAGGGCCGCGCAGATCGAGTCCTGCAGTTCCAGGAGATAGGCCTTCACCGCTGCGGTGTCGGGCTGCATGTCATTTTCCCCCGGTGCCGGGATAACGGACCACGGGAGCCCCGTCTGGCGCGGGGGCTGCCGCCGGAATGGCCGGGGACGGCACCGGGGCGTCGGCCTGCCCTTGCGCGAAGGGCTTCCCGCCGAGCGGCAGGGAGGCGAATGCCTGCGTGATGAGCTCGTGGACGTTCAGGTCGCGGGTGCGCGAGTCGGGACTGTCCATCATGACAACGATGATCCTGCGGCCGTCGCGCTGCGCGGTCGCCGCGAGGCAGAAGCCCGCGCCGCTGGTGAAACCGGTCTTGAGGCCGTCCACGCCCTGGATCTTCCCGAGAAGGTGGTTGTGGTTGGTCATCTGCACGGGCTGAAGCCTCACTCCGGCGCCGAAGGGCCTGCTCTTGACCGAGGTGTACCGCAGTATGTCCGTGTGGAGGAGCAGGTAACGGCAGAGGACGGAGAAGTCGCGGGGGGTCGTGAGGTCGCCGTCCGCGATCCGCCTGCTCGGGGGCGGGAACCCGTGCGGGGTGCGAAAAGTGCTGTGAAGCATGCCAAGCTCGCGCGCCTTCGCATTCATCATTGCGACGAATGCGCCCACCGTGCCCCCCGTCTTGTGCGCGAGCGCGTAGGCCGCATCGTTCGCCGACTGGACAAACATCGCATAGACCAGCTCCTCGACGGGAAAGACTTCCCCCTGCTTGAGCCAAACTGCCGTGCTGTCCTTCTGCATGCCCACCTTTGCGTCCTCGGGCGTGACGGTAACCGGCGTGTCCAACGCAATGGCGCCCTTGCTGATCTGATCGCAGAGCACCGCGTATGTCATGAGCTTGGTCATGCTCGCAGGCGGGCTCACCGCGTTCGCGTTGTCCTCGAACAGGACGGCGCCGGTGGACGCGTCGGTCGCGATCGCTCCCTTGTAGGAAGGGGCGGAATGCGCCGACGCCGCGCCGGCTATGCAGGCCGCGCAGAAAAGGTGCTTCAGGAGCATGGCAAAAGGCAAACGCGGCGCGGGACCATGGCAATACAGGGTTTCGCCGCGGCCCTCGCGCTCACGCGGGAACGGCCTGCTCCAGCGGCAGACTGCTCAGCCTGAGCTCCGGATTCTTCTCCACGAAATAGCGCATGGTCCAGTCGTTAGGAAAAAGCACGACCGGCTGCTCAAGCTTGTCCTCGCCAAGGCTGACTCCCGTCGCGACGACCAGGCCCGAAGGGTTCCTGAGGGCTGGATGCGGCTCTATCCAGCGTATGAGGCTCCAGGGAGTCTCCTCCAGCCGCGATTCCGCGCCATACTCGCTCTTCAGCCGGTACTGCACGACCTCGAATTGGAGGGCTCCGACGGCCGCAAGAAGGGTCGCCCCTGGAGGAGCCGACCGGGCCGTGAGCGACTGGACGACGCCCTCCTGCAGGAGCTGCTCAAGGCCCGCCCTGAATTTCTTGGCGTCGGACGGATTGGGGTTCGATATGTAGGCGAAGACCTCCGGCGCGAATCGCGGAATCTCGTCGAAAAGGATCGAGCGGTCCTCCGTCAGCGTGTCGCCGATCCCGAAGGCATCATGGCCCACGAGCCCGATGACATCGCCGGGCCACGCCTCGTCGACGGTTTCGCGCTCCTGCCCGAAGAGCTTGTGCGAGGAGGACAGGCGCACGCTCTTGCCGGTCTGCGGGTGCAGGACCGGCATGTCCCTTCGGAATCTGCCCGAGCAGACGCGCAGAAAGGCGATCCGGTCGCGGTGCCTGGGGTCCATGTTGGCCTGGATCTTGAAGATGAAGCCCGAGAACTTGTCGCCGTCCATGGGCACCTCGCGTGATATGCCGCCGGCGACCGTGCGGCGAGGCTGCGGCGGAACCGTATCCTCGAGAAACCCGTCGAGCAGGAGCTGGATGCCGAAGTTGTTGATCGCGCTCCCGAAATAGACCGGCGTCTGCCTTCCGGCCCGGACGGCCTCGAGGTCGAAGGGATGGCCCGCACCGTCTAGCATGGCGAGCTGCTCGCCGGCCTCGGCAAGCGTGGATTCGTCCAGCTTGGCGCGCACCACCGGGTCATCGAGCGAGGCGACCTGGACCGGGGTCCGGTATTCGCCGCCGGGCACGCGCTCGAAGAGATGGACCTGCCTCGACCTCCGGTCGAAAACGCCGCGGAACGTGGGCCCGTTGCCGAGCGGCCAGACGACGGGCGACGCCTGGATCCCCAGCACCGCCTCGAGCTCGTCGAGGAGCGCGATCGGATTGCGCGTGGGCCTGTCGAACTTGTTCATGAAGGTGAAGATCGGGATGCCGCGGCGGCGGCAGACCTCGAACAGCTTGCGGGTCTGCGCCTCCACGCCCTTGGCCGCGTCGATCACCATGAGCACCGCGTCCACGGCCGTCAGCACGCGGTACGTGTCCTCCGAGAAGTCCTTGTGGCCCGGGGTGTCGAGCAGGTTCACCGCGAGGCCGTTGTAGTCGAACTGGAGGACCGTCGAGCTGACGGAGATCCCGCGCTGCCTTTCAAGCTCCATCCAGTCCGACGTCGTCGCGCGCTTGTTCTTCCTGTCCTTCACGGCCCCGGCCAGATGGATCGCATTTCCGTACAGCAGGAATTTCTCGGTCAAAGTCGTCTTGCCCGCATCGGGGTGCGAAATGATCGCGAAGGTGCGCCGGCGCGCGATTTCAGAGGAAAGGTCCATCGTAAACGGTCAGTACAAACCCGCCGGCGACGCGATGGAAGTCTTTTCGGGGCGGCCGCCGCCCTCACTTTGGGCTTTTCCGCGGGGCGCAGCCGGCGATGATGCGTGAATGGCGGTGCCGTCGTTCAAGCTCAAGCCCAACGCCAATGCGCGGGTCCTCTCGGGGCATCCCTGGGTGTTCGCCAACGAGGTCGAGGCCCCGCTGCCTCCCGAGTGCGACGGCGAGGTGGTGGAATGCCGGGACCGGGCCGGCCGGATGCTCGGCACGGGCATCTGCAACGGCCGCTCCCAGATAGTCTGGCGCAGGCTGGCCAGGGAGAGGGTGGCTCTCGACGAAGCCTATATCGGGGCGGCGCTTGAGCGGGCGATCGGAAGGAGGGACCCGGGGGCGTTCCGGCGGCTCGTATGGTCGGAATCGGACGATCTTCCCGGAGTGGTCGCCGACCAGTACGGGGAGGCGGTGGTCGTTCAAATCCAGACGCTTGCCATGGAGCGGAGGGCGGGCCTGGTCGGCGACCTGCTCGATGGGCTTCTTCACCCGGGCGAGATCATCTTCCGCAACGACGCCCAAATCCGCCGGCTCGAGGGCCTGGCGATCGAGACCCACACCCGCTCGGGCAAACCCTGGGAGGCCCGGTGGGCGGTCGTCGACGGAATCGAGACCTGGCTCGACCTCATGGGGGGGCAGAAGACGGGTTTCTATCTGGACCAAAGGGCCCAGCATGCCGCCGTGGCGAGATACTGCGCGGGCAAAGGCGTGCTCGATGCGTTCTGCAACCAGGGTTCGTTTGCGCTGCATGCCGGGAGGGCCGGCGCCTCCAGGGTGCTCGGCCTCGACAGCGCGCCGGAGGCCGTCGCGGCCGCGCGCCGCAGTGCCGCCCGGAACGGCGTCGGGGCCCAGTTCGAGGTCGCGAATGTCTTCGACTGGCTCAACGACCCCGCGAACAAGGCCGGGCCGGCGTGGGACGTGGTCATCCTCGACCCGCCCCCGTTCGCCAAGTCGAAGTCGGCGCTCGAGGGTGCCCTGAGGGGATACAAGGAGATCAATCTGCGCGCCATGCAGCGGCTGTCCCCGGGGGGCGTCCTTGCGACCTACACATGCTCCCATCACATGCAGGATGCCGACCTGCGGGCCGTGCTTTCCTCCGCCGCCGCCGACGCAAGACGGCGGGTCCGCGTGCTTGAATACTGCCACCAGCCCCCCGATCACCCGGTGCTCATTTCGATGCCTGAAAGCGAATACCTGCGCGGGTACATTCTCCGGGTCGAGTGACCCCTGGGGGACGGCCTTTTCGCAGGCTTGCAACGGGGCCCGGCCTTCAGAAACTCCGTCTCATGCCCCGGCCGGTCAGCGCGCTCATCATCGATGACGAACCCCATGTTCGCTTGGTGTTTCGCCTCCTCCTGAAACAACTCGGGATTCAGACCGTGTGGGAGGCGGGCGACGGAGCCTCCGCGCTTGAGCAGGCGTCGGCACATCTTCCCGAGGTCGTCCTTCTCGACATAAACCTCCCGCAGGTGGGGGGGCTTGAGGTCCTCGCGAGGCTGAAGGCCGCCCATCCCTCGATGCCCGTCATCGTTGTCTCCTCGCAGAGCACGATGAAGACGGTCATCCAGACCCGCGAGCTGGGCGCCGAGGCGTATGTCCTCAAGCACGCTCCGAAGGCGGAGGTGCTTCAGATGATCTCCGATGCCTTTGACCACATAGCCGCGGACACGGACAGCCCCGCCGAGGGGGTGGGGGACGGCGGGCAGCCGGCAGCGCCGGCCTGAGGAGTCGCGGCTCCGGCCCGTCAGAGCTTCCCGCCGTAGATCGCGGAGGCTCCGAGCTCCTCCTCGATCCTCAGGAGCTGGTTGTACTTTGCGACGCGGTCCGTGCGGCAGAGCGAACCCGTCTTGATCTGGCCCGCGTTGGTGGCGACCGCGATGTCCGCGATCGTGACATCCTCGGTTTCCCCGGACCTGTGGGAGATGACGGCGGTGTAGCCCGCCTCCCTCGCCATCTCGACCGCATCGAGCGTTTCGGTGAGGGTGCCGATCTGGTTTACCTTGACGAGGATCGAGTTGGCGACGCCGGAGTCGATGCCTCTCCTGAGGAAGTCCGTGTTTGTGACAAAAATGTCGTCGCCCACGAGCTGCACCTGGTCGCCGATCGCGTCGGTGAGCGCCTTCCACGTCTCCCAGTCGCCCTCGGCGCAGCCGTCCTCGATCGAGATGATCGGGTATTTCCTGATGAGCTCCTTGTAGTAGGCCACCATCTGGCCCCCGCTCAGGGCGCTGCCGCTCGACTTCTTGAAGACATAGCGCTTCTTCTGCGGGACGTAGAACTCGGAGGCGGCGGGGTCGAGCGCGAGCGCGATGTCCTTGCCGAGCTTGTAGCCCGCCTGCTTGACCGCCGCGGAGATCGCGTCGAGCGCGGCCTCCGAGGACTCGAGGTTCGGGGCGAACCCGCCCTCGTCGCCCACGGCGGTCGAGAGGCCCTTCGACTTGAGCACCTTCTTTAGCGCGTGGAACACCTCGCAGCCCATGCGCAGCCCCTCGGCGAATGAATCCGCGCCGATCGGCATGATCATGAATTCCTGGAAGTCGATCGGTGCGTCGGAGTGGGCGCCCCCGTTCATGACGTTCATCATCGGGACCGGCAGGACCTTCGCGTTGGGGCCGCCGATGTACCTGTAAAGCGGCTGGCCCAGGGCCGCCGCCGCCGCCTTTGCGGTCGCAAGGGAGACGCCGAGGATCGCGTTCGCGCCCAGCTTTGACTTCGTCTTCGTCCCGTCGAGGGCGATCATCGTCCGGTCGATCGCGACCTGGTCGAGCGCGTCAAAGCCGACGAGGGCGCGCGCGATCTTCGATTTCACGTTTGCCACGGCATTCTGGACGCCCTTGCCCGAGAAGCGCTTCTTGTCGCCGTCGCGAAGCTCTATGGCCTCGTACTCGCCCGTCGAGGCGCCTGACGGGACGGCCGCGCGGCCGAAGGCGCCCGAGGCGAGTCTCACGTCGACCTCAACGGTCGGATTGCCGCGGGAATCGATGATCTCGCGGGCGGTGATGGAGGCGATGGATGTGTTCATGGTAGGAAGTCGGGAATGGGAAGGCCCATCAGAGGCGAGGCCGGCCTCCGGGGAAAGTCCAAAGTGGGCCCGGCCGGGCCCGTCAGAATGGCGCGTGCGTCCCGCCCAGCTTGTGCAGCAGCCGGGACACCCGGCCTTGCGGCTTGGGCCGGGCTTCCTTCGGCAACTGCGAGATGAACCCGCGCTGGATCGCAAGCGTCGCCACCGTGATCCCGTCGTAGTTGCGCGCCGACAGGCGTTCGCGGGTGAGGAGCGCCGCGGGCACCTGGTCCAGGTGTCCTTCGTAGGCCGCGGCGTGGAGGGGGGTGTCGCCGTTGTCGTTGCGGGTCATCAGGAGTTCGCCGGTGAGCTGGACCGGCGGAATCTTCGCGAGCTGTCCCGTCTCCGCGGCGGCGTGGATTGCGGTGAACCCGGTCTTGCTCGGTATCGAGAGGTTTTCAAAGACAAGGAGGTCCACGGGCACCTGCTGCAGGTGGCCCGAGATCGCCGCCGCGTGGAACACGGTGTCGCCGGCGGAGGTCTGCGCCCGCATGGCGTTGCCCGTGAGCAGCGCCGGGGGCATCTGGTCGAGGTGCCCATTGAACGCCGCGACGTGGAGGACCGTCTCCCCACCGACGTTGCGGCGGGCCACGTTCTCGGCCGTCAGGTACCCGGCGGGGACGCGGTCGATCGTCCCGTGCTCGGCCGCCTCATGGAGAATAGTGTTGCCCATGTCATTGCCGTGGAGAAGGACCGAAGGGGTCAGCAGCTCGCCAGGGATCTGCCCGAGATTGCCGTGGGCTGCCGCCGAATGGAAGACGGTATAGCCCGCATTGCTGCGGATCGACAGGTTCTCCGCCGTGAGCACCTCCCGGGGAACCTGGTCAAGGTGCCCCCCGATGGCGGCATGGTGCAGGGGCGTGTAGCCGGCGTCGTTCTTCAGCGTCAGGTACCTTGCGCTCAGCGCCTCGGGCGGCAGGCTGCGCAGCTCTCCGTATCTGGCGGCGGTGTGGATCCGCGTGTGGCCGGCTGAATTGCGTGCTGCAAGACTTGCAGCCGATATGGGTGCTGATTCGGCCATCTGCTTGGTGGCGCAAATTAAACCCTGTGCGCCGGGACGACGCAAATAAAAATGCCGCCCTGAATCTGCGCCGCCACAGGGGTTTGTATTTGCCAATTCCCGCAGCCGCACCTACTCGTTCCCTCATGTATCCAGAGGAGACCGCAGCGCCGGCAGCGCCCAAGGACGCGATCCTTGTCGTGGACGATGAAGTGCCCATGCTCGAGGCGTTCGTTGCCTGTCTCTCGCCCTACTTCGACGTCACCTCGGCGACCAGCGCCAGGGACGCCGACTTCATCCTGCGCAAGAAGGCGTTCAAGGTCGTCATCAGCGACCACCTGATGCCCGGCGGCAACGGGATGAGCTTCCTGGTGCGCGCGAGGGAGGAATATCCGAAGATGAACAGGATCCTCGTCACCGGGTACATGAAGCCCGAGATGCTGATGCGCAG
The DNA here is from genome assembly GCA_937889545.1 of uncultured Opitutaceae bacterium. Taxonomy (GTDB): domain Bacteria; phylum Verrucomicrobiota; class Verrucomicrobiia; order Opitutales; family Opitutaceae; genus Palsa-1447. Next base: position 3,234 of record CALAOT010000089.1, on the reverse strand, counting down.
CGTCAACGAGGCCGCCCTTTTCCGCTACCTGCTCAAGCCCGTTTCGTTTTCCGAACTCGTCAAGGTGGTGCAGGAGGCGGCCAGCGCGGACGGCAGCAAGGAAGGTTGAGCTAATGGCCGGCCAGGGATCCACGACGCAGGGCCTCCCGGTCGTCCTTGTGGTCGACGATGAGCCGGTGCAGCTCGAGATGATCGGCCATGAGCTGGGGAAGACCTGCGAGATCCACACGGCGACTTCCGCGGCCGAGGCCGAGAAGTGCGTCGCGGCGCGGCGGTTCGACGTCGTCGTCTGCGACCATATGCTGCCCGGGGAGCAGGGTCTGGATTTCCTCGTCCGCATGATGGACAAGGCCCCGTCAACGCGGCGGATCATGATGACGGGCTACATCAACGCCGAATTCATCTCGAGAAGCACGATCATCGCCGGCCTCTCGTCGTGCCTTGTGAAACCCATCGGGCCGGCGGAGGTCGCGAGCGCCGTCAGGGCCGCGCTCGGCGCCTGAGGGCCCCCGGGAACACCCCCCGTAGCCTCGAGCGCAGGAACGGGGCGGTCGGGCTGCGCTTTGCGCGGAGCAGTCCCTCGAGCGCGCCCTGGTAGATCAATTCGCCGCCGTCCGGACCTCCCCCGGGTCCGAGTTCGACGATGTAGTCGGCCTCCGCAAGGAGGTCGAGATTGTGCTCGATCACGACGACGGTGTGGCCCTGGTCGACGAGCGAGTGCAGGACGTTGATCAGCCTCTCGCAGTCGCTCAGGTGGAGACCGATCGTGGGCTCCTCCAGGATATAGAGGTTCTTTGGGGACGCGCCCCGGCTGCGCTCCCGGTAGGTGGCCAGGCCCCTCGAAAGCTCCGTCACGAGCTTGAGCCTCTGGGCCTCGCCTCCCGAAAGCGTGGACGAGCTCTGGCCGAGCGTCAGGTAGCCCAGGCCGCAGTCCCCCATGAGCCGGCACACCTGCGAGAGCTCCGAGTGGAAGCTGAAGAATTCCGCGGCCTCCTCGAACGTCAGCCGGAGCACGGCGCCGATAGTCAGGCCCTTCCACGTGACGTCCGAAAGCTCGGGGCCGTACCGCAGGCCCTGGCAGTCGTCGCAGGGCAGGTAGGTGTCGGGCATGAACGCCATCTCGAGCCGGATCCGGCCCGCGCCCTCGCACGCCGGGCAGCGGCCCCCGACCGTGTTGAACGAGAATCGCGACGCCGTGTACCCGCGGATCCTGGACTCGGGAAGCGATGCGAAGAACTTCCTTATCAGGTCGAATATCCCCAGGTATGTGGCCGGCGTGGAGCGCGGCGTCTTGCCGATCGGGGACTGGTCGACCTCGATTACGGAGCGGAAGCCATCCGCGTTGCGCAGCTCCGTGAAATGGGGCGTGGTCCCGCCTGCGAACCGGGCGAACTCGCGCCCGGTCAACCGTGGCCTGCGCTCCCTTATCGCGCATGCGGCTGCGGGGCCGAGCACATCCCGGAAGAGCGTCGACTTGCCCGCGCCGCTGGGCCCGGCGACCATCGTCAGCCGGCCCCGGGGGAGCCGGAGGTCGACTCCCCCCAGGTTGCGGTGGCGGGCCCCGCGGAGCTCGACCCAGGGCTCGCGCAGGACCGCTGCACCCAGCGGCCGGTAGGCGCCCCGCGCAGGATGCCTGATTCCGCGCGAGAGGAATATGCCGGTGAGCGAAGAGTCGTTTCTCTTGATCTCGGCTGGTGTCCCGCGGGCCAGGAGCTCGCCGCCGTGCACCCCGGCCCCGGGGCCGAGGTCGATGATGAGGTCCGCGCTCTCCATCAGCTCGTCGTCATGCTCCACGACGACGAGCGTGTTGCCCTTGTCGCGCAGAGCGGCGAGGGTGGAGATCAGCCGCCTGTTGTCGCGCGCATGAAGGCCGATGCTGGGCTCGTCCAGGACGTACAGGACCCCGGCGAGGTTCGTGCCGAGCTGCGCCGCGAGGCGGATGCGCTGGGCCTCGCCGCCCGAAAGGGTCTTCGTCGGCCGGTCGAGCGAGAGATAGCCGAGGCCCACATGGTCCATGAACCTGAGCCGTTCCCGGATCTGGGGGACGATGTCGCGCGTGACGAGCCGGCCCCGCTCGTCGAGGTCAAGGGCCTCCAGGTTCGCGATGAGCTCCGACGGCGGGCACCGGAGCAGGGCCGGAAGCGAGAGCGGGGGCCGCCGCCCCTTGAAATGGAGCTTAACGGCCCGCGAGACCCGGTTGAGCCTCTCGCCGCGGCAGACGGGGCAGGGTTCGCCCCCCTCACCGCCGTCGTCGCCGGCGCACAGGCCCAGGTGGCGCAGGCGCTCCGCGTCCTCGTCGACCTCCTTGTCGGCGGGCTCGAGCATCCACGGTTGGATCCTGCCGTATCCGCGGCAGGCGGGGCACCAGCCCCGCGGCGAGTTGAACGAGAAATCCTTGGGGTCGAGCTCGGGAAAGGACTCCCCCGTCTCTATGTCCGTGCGCGTGGTCGAGAACCACGAGAGCGTCTCGCCCGCCGCGGTGAGCAGGAAGCACGCGCCCTTTCCGGCCTGGAGGGCGCTGTCCAGCGCCTGGCCCGGCCTCGCGGCCCCCTTGAGGTCGGCCACGACCGCCTCGATGTCGTGCTCTTTGTACCGGTCGAGCTTCCGGAACGCGTCGACCCGCGTGAGCTTCCCGTCCGCTCTCATCAGCTCGTACCCCTGCCTCCGGATCCAGTCGGCCATCGGCTGGTGGTGGCCCTTGCGCCCGCGGACAAGGGGTGCGCAAAGGTAGAGGTGCCCGGACCTCCGCGCCTTTGCGGTCGCGAGCACGCGCAGGAGGAGCTTCTTGAGCGCGCCGGGCGAGAGCGGCGTGACGGGGCGGTCGGAGTCGGGATGGTGCTGGACGCCAAGGCGCGCATAGAGGAGGCGCAGGTACTGCGCCGCCTCCGTGATCGTGGCGACCGTGGACTTGAGCGATCCGCGGGTGACGCGCTGCTCGATCGCGACCGTGGGGGGAATGCCGGTGATCCGGTCGAGGGCCGGCCTCGGCAGCTGTTCCACGAACTGGCGCGCATAGGGCGACATAGACTCCATGAACCGGCGCTGGCCCTCGGCGAAGATGATGTCGAACGCCAGGGTCGACTTTCCGGATCCGGACACGCCGGTCACGACGGTGAGCTGGCGCAGGGGCAGGGAGACGGACAGGTTCTTCAGGTTGTTCTCGCGGGCTCCCACAATCTCGATCGAGTTGCCGGAGGCCCGCGCGGCCCCGCCGTCGCGGGCCGCCGCCGCCCC
>CALAOT010000088.1 GCA_937889545.1 uncultured Opitutaceae bacterium | reverse complement strand
GCTGGAAGAAGATCTGCCAGGGCGTGATGGTCGTGCCGATGTTCGCCATGATCAGGGTCAACAGCGCCACGCCCGACAGGCCGAAGCCGAAATCCGGGTTATAAAAGCCCTTTCCAACCGCGCCCCAGCCTTCCCGGACGTTCCCGGTGTGCATCGCCCAGATGGCGGCTGGAATGTACACGAGGTTGAAGAGGCAGAAAAAGAGCGTGATCTTCTCGAACGTCCAGTAACGGCCGGTGAACACGATGGCGGTTAGCAGCAGCGTCACGCCGAGGAACGTGACCCACGCCGGGATGTTGAACAGGCTCATCGCCTGGGTCATGCCGATGTATTCCGTGACGAGCGTCAGCCAGTTGATGACGGCCATGTCGAAAATAGAGAACCAGCCCCAGAACTTGCCGAAGCCATCGAAGATGGCTTCGGCATGCCCCCGCTTGGTCACGGCGCCCAGGCGCACCGTCATCTCCTGAACATAATACGCCATGGGAATCAGGATGACCATGGCCCAGAGCAGGCTGAAACCGGTCTTGGCGCCGGTTTGGGCATAGGTCGAGATACCCCCGGCATCGTTGTCCGCGACCATGGTGATGATGCCGGGGCCAAGCGCGGCGAGAAACAGCAAGGTCCTGCGGCGGAATCTCCTGATCGAGTGGATGGTCTTGCTGATCCAATACATTCGTGACGACGGTCCGCCCCGCAAAATGGTGGCGCAAGGGGAAATTTCCGAAGCGGGATCCCCGCAAGACCCCCCCATCATTGACGAGCGAGTGGGTGGGGGGCCCTACGGCAGCGACGGTGTCTTCGGGTTGTCGTTCATGATCGTGCCGAAGCTCGGTCGGATGCGGTGGAGAGTTCGCGGAGGCGCCTGGTCGCCTCAAGGCCTGTGCGGCCGTTGTGATAGGGACATTTCCAGAAACCGACCTTGAGCTCATTTTCGAGCACGCGGCCGTCTCGGGTGACGGCGCGGAACCATTCGCCCCGCTGGTGATCAATGAGCCTCGCCTCGATGAAATCCCACGAGCGCAGGGCCGCCGTGAGGAAGCGCTCCTGGCGGGATAGCTGGTGGGCATTCAGGAACCCGACGACGGCCTCGGCCTGGGGCCACCATTCCTTGCTTGTGTCCGTGGGGCCGTCTGGTCCCCCGTGGTATTAGACCCCGCCATCGGCATCAACGCCCTCGGCAAGCGTCGTTTCGGCAATCTTCACCGCCAGCGCCCCGATGCGCTTCGTCAGCCCTGCATCCTGGAGCGCGTCGGCCGCCAATGTCAGTAGCCAGGCCGCCTCGATGTCGTGGCCGTAGGCGATCAGGTCCGAACGCAGCGTCCAGTCCAGGGCGAAGAACTGGCCCAGGTGTCCGGTCACCGGGTTGACGATGTGGGCGAGCATGGCCTCCACTAGCTTTTCGAGCACGGAGCGCAGAGCCGGCTCCGGCCAAACCGTGAGGAGACGGGTATAGGCCTCCATGACGTGCAGGTGCGTGTCCTGCGATTTCGGCTCGTTCAAGTCCACCTCGCTCAGGCGCGTGTCCGAGATGGGCTCCCAAGCCCGGCCGACAGCGTCGAGATAGCCGCCGTGACGGGCCGCGGCGTGCTCCTCAACCAGCCGGTACGTGGCTATCGCCTTATCGAGAGGCTCACGGCGGCCGGTGGCCGCATGATACTCGGCAAGCGCATAGATCGCGAAGGCCTGCCCCAACACCTGCTTGCGGTCGCGAAGGACGGCGCCGTCAGCCGCGATTGACCACCAGTAGCCTCCATGCTTCGGATCGTGAAAATGCGATTGCAGGTCGCCGTAGGCATGGTCGGCCATCGCGAGATAGGCAGGGTCGCGGTAACGCGCGTACGCAGCCGAATACGTCCAGAGGATCCGCGAGGTGAGCACGCTTCCGCGCTCCGCCCCACGATCGACCGCGAGATCGTTTGCCAGCGAGCCGTAGAAGCTGCGGCCCTCGTGGTTGACGACCCGGTCGATCCAGAAGGGGAGTATGTTTCCGAGAAGATCGTTCTCAATACGGCGAATGTAATCGTTGAGGATGGCTGGACTCATCGAGGGCGAGACGGGTTCAAGAGGCCGCTCTTCGGCTCTCACAACAATTAGCAATGGACCAATCTAACCGTCAATCCGGCCGTCCTTGCCGCCGTTGTTTCAGTAGCGGCAACCAGAACCTACCCCGTTTCTCTAATAAGGTCCCGGGGGGTATGGTTCCTAAAGCACTCGGGTGGCCTTCTCCACATCCAAGCCGGGCGCTTATTTTGCGAGCGCATCCAGTACCGCCGACGGCGTGAGGAGCTCCGGCAGGGTGACGGGCTCGGCGCGGCCAGGGAACCAGATGAGGTTGAAGGGGACGGCGCCGCGGTGGTACTTGGCCAGCTCGGCCGTGATCTGCGGGTCCTTGTTGGTCCAATCCCCGCGCAGCATCGCAACATGCCTTTCGCGGAAGGCGCGCAGAACCTCGTCGGAGTGGAATACGAGGCGCTTGTTGGCCTGGCACGTCGCGCACCATCGCGCCGTGAAGTCCACATAGATGACCCGGTTCTCCGAGCGGAGCTTTTCAACGGCCTCCGGGCTCCATTTCTCCCAGACGATGTCGGTGGGAGCCGCGGGCGCCGGCCACCCGGTCCACGCCCCCAGCGCGAGGAGGACCAGGCACGCGCACATTCCAAAGCGGGCCCTTCCGGGCGAGGCCCCCGGGGCGTTCCAACGGCCGTAGGCCCACACCCCCATCGCGACGAGGACGAGCCCGAAAAGGGCCGACAGGAGTCCGGTCTCGGGCAGCTGACCGGCCAGGACCCAGAGGAGATAGGCGACCGTGGCGTAGAGGGGGAAGGCCATCGCCTGCTTGAACGTCTCCATCCACGCCCCCGGCCTCGGGAGGACCTTAACGGCCCCGGGAAAGGCGGACAGGAGGAGGTAGGGCGCGGACAGGCCGGCGGCGATCGCCGTGAAGATCGCGAAGGACTGCGCCGTGGAGAGCGCGAGCGCCGCCCCGAGCGCCGGGGCCAGGAAGGGCGCGCTGCAGGGCGTGGCGGCCACCGTGGCCAGCACCCCCGTAAGGAATGACCCGGTGAGGCCCGACTTCGACTGGAGCTGCGATCCGATGCCGGTCGCCGTCAGGCCGAATTCGAACACCCCGCTCATGTTGAGCGCGAACGCGAGCATGGCCGCGGCGAGCCCGAAGACGAACGCGGGCGACTGCAGCTGGAAGCCCCATCCGAGCTGGCTGCCGCCCGCGCGCAGGACCGCGAGAAGGCCCGCAAGGGCCCAGAATGACAGCAGCACGCCGGCGGCAAACACGATCCCGTGGAGGGTCACCTTCCTGCGGTCGGAGCCGGCCTGGCCGACGAACCCGATGATCTTCAGCCCGAGCACAGGGAAGACGCACGGCATGAGGTTGAGGATGAGACCCCCGACGAATGCCAGGAGGAGCGTGCCGGGGAGAGCCCCGGCCGCGGGCGCGGCGGCGCCGCCGGCCGGCCCAGACCCGAACGCCACGTCCACCGCCAGGCCGGCGAGAGAGCCGTCCGGGCGCCAGCCCTCCCTCGATGTCAGGACGCCGACGAGGCGGCCCGCGTCCTTCGGGCCGTCGGTCGAGATCGGCAGCGCGAGCGTGAACCCGCCATGACCGTCCGGCGTCGCCGGCTGCGGGAGGTCGTAGGCGATGGTCCCGTCCCGGGAGAAGAAGTGGAGGCCCGCCGGCGTCCGCGCGATATTTCCCGCTGCGCCGGTTGGCCGGACCGCGAGCGTCACGATCGTGGAATCGCGCGAGGCTGAGACCGTCCACGCCGGGTCCGTCGCGGGGATGCGCGCGAGCGCCTCCTGCAGCAGCGCGCCAAAGCTGGGGTCGGGCTGCGGGTTCCCGGCGGAAACCGGGAGCGATAGAGTAAGGTTCGCGCTGCCCGGTACGCACTCGTCCTGGCACATCAGCCATTCGGCGGCGACCGGGAGCTCGGCGACCGAGCCCGGCCTCAAGTCCGCAGGAGGGGTGATCGTGACCGGCAGGAAAAGGTCGCCGTCGTAGCCGTTGCCCACGACGTTCCCGCGGCTGTCCGTCAGGACCATCGGCGCCGGCCATTGGATCTCGCCCGCCTTCCAGCCCGGCGGCAGGGCCCACCTGAGGGTCGTCGGGAGCCCGGTGCCCGGGTTCACCCAGTAGGTGTGCCAGCGCGGCTGGTGCACGAGGCGAAGCGCGACCGTGAACGGCGCGCCGGGCCGGATCGAAGCGTTCGCCGCGACAAGCGACGCGACAACCTGGCCCCCGGCGGCCGCGGGCGGTGCGGTGGCGAAAAGAGCGAGGGCCGCGACTAGGGATGATGAAAGGGCGCGCTTCATGGAGGGGGCCGGCGGAGAAGGGCAGTGTGTCCCCAAGGGCCGCCGTCGCAAGCGCTCAGCCGTTTTTCGCCCCGGCGGCGATCCACCGCTCGATCATCTGGACCTCCTCCGCCGCAAGGGGCTTGTCGCCGTCGCTCGGCATGTAGTCGTCGTCGCTCGCCGGGAGCCGGAGCCTGCGGAGGATCTCGCTCGACCTGGGCTTGCCCGGAACGAGCGCGGGCCCGTCGTCGCCCCCAACCATCAGCTGCTCGTACGAATCCATCCTGAGCCCGCCCTTGTGCTTCTCGGGCTTGTGGCAGGAGACGCAGCTGCGCGCAAAGAGGGGGGCGATGTGCAGGCGGTAGAAGGCCGTGTTGGACGGGTCGGCGCTTCCGGACCCGGCATGCGCGGCCGCGGGGACGGCGGGAGCCGCGGGCGCGGCCTAGGTATATGGGTCACAGACATGCCCGTCGTGGCGTGTTACGGTGACTGATGTGT
>CALAOT010000087.1 GCA_937889545.1 uncultured Opitutaceae bacterium | reverse complement strand
GCATGTTCAAGGCTCATGCCTCCCCCGGGGCTCGCGCGCCGGACGGGCCCGCGCGCCGCACGAGCCCCGGGGGAGGCATGAGCCTTGAACATGCGGGCTGCGTCGTGAGCACCGACGCCGGGCTCCTCGACGTGGATTTCATATGTGCGGCGCTCGCAGGCTCCTATTGGGCGCGGGACCGACCCCGCCACGTGGTCGAGCAGTCGATCAGGAATTCGCTCTGTTTTGGGCTCTACGAGAAGCAGGGGGGCAGGCAGGTCGGGTTTGCCCGGGTCGTCACGGACGGCGCGACCTTCTCCTGGCTGTGCGACGTCGTGATCGACGGGAGCCGCAGGGGGATGGGCCTGGGAAAGTTCCTGATGTCATTCGTGGTCGCGCACCCGCAGGTGGGCGGCACCGTGTGCCTGCTGGGGACGCGCGATGCGCACGGATTGTACGAGAAGTTCGGGTTTGCGCGGTCCGAGCAGATGAGGCGGCCCCCTTCTCCGGGAAGGCCCGGGCCGCCGTGCCAGGCCTAGCTACCCGCGATACGGCCACCACTGGTAGAGGAAGAAGTAGACGAGGACGCCCGTCACCGACACGTAGTACCAGATGGGGAAGGTGACGCGCGCCCAGGCGCGGTGGCGCGCGAAGTCGCCCTTGAGCGCGAGGATGAACGTCCGGGGCACGAGGAAGGCGATGAGCGCGGCGAGCGGAATGTGCGTCCAGAGGATCGTGAGGTAGACCCAGCGGACGGCGCCCGTCCCGCCGAAGGGCGTGTGGGCCCCCCTCATCAGGGCGTGATACGACACGTAGAATACGAGGAACAAGGCGGATGCCACGGCCGCGGCGAGCATGCAGGAGCGGTGCGCGTCGCGGTCGCCCCTCCTGATGAAGACGAACCCCGCGGTGATCAGGACGGTCGCGGCCCCGTTCAGCGCCGCCTCAATGGAGGGAAGGTCGTGGACGGTCATGGGCGATTCACGAGCACCCTGTCGCACACAAGCAGGCCGAGCAGCAGCGGAAGGTAGGCCAGGGAGAATAGAAAGAGCCTGCGCGCGCCCGCGTCTCGGAACGCGGGCCGGAGAAACGCCGCCGCCCGCCACAGGAAGCAGGCGCCGATCGCAAGCGCCGCCGCCCCGTACCAGGCGCTCGCGAGCCCCAGGAATACCGGGAGCAGGCTCACGGTGACGAGGGCAGCCGTCGCCGCGAACGACCACCCCGCGACCCTGGCTCCCGACCCGTCCCGGACGGGCAGCATCGGGAAGTTCACGATGGCGTAGTCGCGGCGGTACGTCCACGCGATCGCCATGAAGTGAGGGATCTGCCAGAAGAAGAGGATGCCGAAGAGGATCCAGCCCAGGGCGGAGACCCCGCCCTCGGCGGCGGACCATCCTATCAGCGGCGGGAACGCGCCCGCGACCGCGCCTATCTCGGTGCTCACGCGGCTCCAGCGCTTCGCCGGCGTGTACCAGCCGAGGTAGAAGGCGATCGTCAGCAGCGTGAATAGGGCGGCAAGCTTGCCGACCTCCATGAAGATCAGCATCAGCGCCGCGATGCACATGAGCCATCCCAGGACGAACGCGGAGCCACCCGGGATCTTGCCGGTCGGTATGGGCCGGAGCGCCGTGCGGCTCATCCGCGCGTCCGTGTCGCTCTCCATCCACTGATTGAGCGAGGCGACGCCCCCGGCGGCCAGGGAGGTTCCCAGCACGAGGAACGCGATCCGGGCGGCGTCGAACACGGGTCGCGCCGCGGCGTAGCCAACGAGCGCCGTCGTGACCGACAGGAGGCTCAGCCGCGGCTTCGTGAGCTCAAGGTAATCCCCGAACCGCGCGGGCGTTGGGCCGGCGCCGGTCATGGCGCGGGCGCCCTCTCCATCGCGTCGCGGTGGGCGAGCCAGGTGAGCCAGAAGGCGGTCGCGAGCGTCACCGCCCCGACAAGCACGTGGCCCGTCGTCGTGGATGCGGAGCGAAGGGTGAGGACGATCGCGGCCCCGAGGAGGATCTGCAGGGCTAGCAAGCCCACGAGGACCGAGGCGCCGGCGCGCATCGCGATAGGCGCGGCGCGGTCGCGCCACACGGCGAGCGCGAACCCAAGGACGGCGGCCGCCAGCACGCAGGCCATCGCCCGGTGGGCAAACTGGATCCCGACGCGGAAACTCCACTCGCCGGGGAGCAGCCCGCCTCCGGGCGTTGACCATGGGAAGGTGGGGATCGCAAGCCCGGCGAAGCTGTGGCGAACCACGGCCCCCACGCCAAGCTGCGCGAACAGCAGGACGCAGCAGGCCACTCCGGCGCGCCGGACCCGCCTGCCGACGGGGAGCGGCCGCGTGATCCATGCGCCCGAGCAGGAGGCGGCGATGGCGATGAGCGCGCACGCCATGGCCTGCGCGAGGCAGGCGTGCAGCATCGCAAACAGCTGGCCCAGGCTCGTGTCCACCACCCTGACCTCGACGGAATCATAGAGGACGCGGAGCCCGCCGACGACCGCCTGCGCGACCACGAGCCCGACCGCGAAATACGAGAGCCTGCGCAGCCACGCCCTCGCCTCGGTCCGCCAGAGCCAGGCGGCGAGGATGATGGTCAGGGCCGTCATCATGCCCGCGCTCAGCCGGTGGGAGTGCTCCGCGAACATCGACAGATCGGTCAGCCAGCCGCTGGGGTTGAGCGAGCCGTTCGAAAGGGGCCAGTCGGGGAACGCCATCCCGGCGCCGATGCTCGTCGTAAAGGCGCCCAGGGCGACCAGGAGGAATACCCAGGCCGCGGCGAGCGCCGAGAACAGCGCGAGCGCCGGCTTGTGGCCGGCGGTTCGGTGGAGGAGGGATGTCGGGGCCATGAGCGGGGCAGATGGAAGGCAGAAGATACCATCGTGCCCGCCTCAAACGCTTTGACAATTTTTTCCTCTGGCGGATTGGTGTTGGCATGAGATTCTACGCGGGCCGCCATCTCCTCGCATGCGCGGCGCTCCTCGCGTGCGCGGGCTGCGGGAAGGGGGGCGGGGGCGCCGCGGCCGGGGCGGCCGCCCCGGCGCAGGCCGGCGAGAGGCGCTTTCCCCTGACGGGGGAGGTCCTCTCGGCCGACGTGGGCAGGAAGGTCCTGGTCGTGCGGCACAACGAGGTGGCCGGCTACATGCCGGCCATGACGATGGAGTTTGCGGTGTCGGCGGGCGACGCGGCCGCCGCGAGGCCGGGCGGGCGGATCCGCGCGGAGCTCGTGGTGGGGCGGGACGGGGCGCTCCGTCTCGAGAGCATCTGGCCGAACGACAAGGTGTCGCTCGACACGATCGATGCGGGCGCGCGCATGCTCCGGCAGGACACGCTCGGGAAGGGCGGCGCGGCCTACCGGGAGGTCGGTGAAAAGGTCCCGGAGTTCGTGCTCTACGACCAGAACGGCCGCGTCGTGGACAGCGCCCGCTTCCGCGGCAGGCAGGTCATGCTCAATTTCATCTACACGCGCTGCCCGGTCGCCAACATGTGCCCGCTGTCCACGTCGAAGATGATGGCGACCCAGGGGCTCGCCAGGAAGTCCGGCGTGGCCAACATCGAGTTCGTCTCGATCACGCTCGACCCCGCCCATGACACGCCGGGCATTCTGAGGGAATACGCCGATGCCCGCGGGATCGACACCGCGAACTTCTCGTTCCTGACCGGCCCCGAGTCGGCGATCCGCGACCTGCTGACGCAGTTCGGCGTCATCGCGGAGTTCAAGGGCGACCTGCTGAACCACACGCTGGCGACGCTTCTGATCGACGAGAAGGGGCGGATCTCCTGGAGGGCCGACGGCAGCGCGTGGCAGCCGGGGGAATTCGTGGAGCGGATGCACCGATGACGGACCGCGCGGAGGGCCCGGGACTCGGGGCCGGGGGGTGGAAGCGGATCGCCGCCATCACGGCCGCCGCCGCGCTGCTCTTCGCCGTCGTCCGGCTGCTGCCGACCGGAACCAACCTGAGCCACATGGACTTCCGGGTGTCGGGCCCGAACGTGATCGAATTCTGCGATCCGGCCAACCCCCAGTTCCTGCCCGTCGTGGCGGTGCGGTCGCCGGTGTCGCTCTCGGTGAGGGCCGCCGCGCCCGCGCAGGCCGGATCGCAGGTGGAGGCGACGCTGGTGCTCACCACCTTCGGCGGAAAGCCGATCGCGCCGGAGGACCTGCAGGTCGTCCAGACCAGGAGGATACACCTGCTGATCGTGGACCCGTCGCTCGACGACTACCAGCACGTGCACCCGCAGCCGGGCCGCCGGCCCGGCGAATGGGCCTTCCGCTTCCGGCCGAGGTTCGGGGGCGCCTACCGCCTTTTCGCGGATTTCACGCCGGTTGCGACGAACCGCGGCCTCTACTCCGAGACCGAGATGGATGTCGGCGGGCCGCCCAATCCCGCGGCCGCGGGATCCCAGGCGCCCTCGTGGACCGCGATGGAGGACGGATACCGCTTCGCGCTCTCGCCCTCGCCGGCCCCGATCCGGGCCGGCGCGCCCGCGGACCTCAGGCTCGTCGTCGCGCGAGCCGACGGCGGACAGGTCCCCCTGGAGGCGGTCATGGGGGCGTATGCGCACCTGGTCGCGTTCGACACGCAGAGAAGCGGATTCGCCCACATCCACCCGAAGGAGGCCGACGTGGCCCGCCGGCCCGATCCCCGGAGACCGACATTCACCTTCCGCCTGATGATCCCGCGCCCCGGCCGGTACGTCATCTGGAGCGAGGTGAGCCTGGCCGGCAGGGAGACGTTCGCCCCGTTCTGGTTCGACGTCGGCGGGTGACCTGGATCAGAACTTGAGGTGCTTGACCGTTAGCCCCTTGTTGATGAGCTGGTTGAGGGAGTCGATGCCGATGCTCAGGTGCTTGTCGACGAACTTCTCCTCGACCTTCATGTCGCTCTCGATCGTCTTGACGCCCTCGGGAACCATCGGCTGGTCCGAGACGAGGAGGAGGGCCCCCGTCGGGATCTCGTTGGCGAATCCGACCATGAAGATCGTCGCCGTCTCCATGTCGACGGCCATGACGCGGATCCTCGTCAGGTACTTCTTGAAGTCCTCGTTGTGCTCCCAGACCCGGCGGTTGGTGGTGTACACGGTGCCCGTCCAGTAATCGAGCGCGTGGTCGCGGATCGTCGTCGAGATGGCCTTCTGGAGCGCGAACGAGGGGAGGGCCGGGACCTCGGGCGGAAAATAGTCGTTGCTCGTGCCCTCGCCGCGGATGGCCGCGATCGGGAGGATCAGGTCGCCGACCTCGGCGCGGTGCTTGATCCCGCCGCACTTGCCGAGGAACAGCGCTGCCTTGGGCTTGATCGCGCTCAGGAGGTCCATGACCGTCGCCGCGTTCGCGCTCCCCATCCCGAAGTTGATGATCGTGATCTTTCCCGCCGTGGCGGTCGGCATCGGCTTCTCGCGCCCGTGGACCGGCACCTTGTGCGCCTTCGCGAACAGGTCGACGTAGCGCTGGAAATTGGTCAGCAGGATGTACTCGCCGAACTTCTCCAGCGCCAGCCCCGTGTAGCGCGGAAGCCAGTTCTCGACGATTTCGCGGCGCGTATTCAGGGCACACATAAAGGGTCGGGGGCGCGCTGCGGGTCTCCAGGCGCTCCTGGCGTCAATCTTCTGCCGAGTGGTTCCACAAGTTGAACGACGGATTAGACAGGGACATTCCCTTGGAGGGCAAGCTGTTTGGACGCATCCGGGCGGGGGCGACCGGGCGCGCCGCGGGGTCCGTGGGGCCGGTCAGGGTGCCGGCGTCGGGCGCCGCATGCTTTCGACAAACAGGCGCTCCAGTCTGCGGACGTCGATTTCGCGGACCACCGTCACGACGGGTTCCCCCAGCCCCGGGCTGAAGCCGGGCAGCCAGCTCAGCGTGGCGCCGTAGCCGGCGCCGTGGTCGATGTCGACGTCCATCGCGAGCCGGACACTGCGCCGGACGATGCCCGGGTCGAGCCACACGGCGGCCGCGGTCTCGTCCCACATCGGGAAGCCGACGGCCCCGTATCGCGCGAAGTACCGCGACGCCGGCGTGTCGGCGCCGCCCGCCTCGCGCGCGAGCGCGGGCGTCAGCCTTGTGCCGACGGTCGCGTCGGTCGGCACGACCGTGATCTTGCGCCAGCGGGCGTGGAGCATGATCCTTGACGCCTCGGGATCCCACCGGCAGTTGAACTCCGCCCGGGGGCTGTTGACAAACTGCAGGGAGAACTCGTCCTCCTTGGACGCGTCGGGATCGAAGGCGCCGCCCATGATGACCAGCTCCTTCGCGTTGGCCGCGAAGCCCTCGTCGAGCTTGGCCGCCAGGGCGATGTTGGTGAACGGCCCGAGCGCGAGGATCGAGATTTCCCCGGGCGCCTCGCGCACCTTGCGCGCGAGGAAGCTCGCGGCGGCCTCGGCCAGCGGGCGGGTCGTCGGCTCGCCCTCCGGCAGCGGCGGGACGATGTCGGCCGCGTGGTGGGGCGGCCGGTTGACCGTGTTGTAGTCGGGCCACGTCTCCATCCACGCCCCCTTGTAGGGCAGCCTCCCGTGGAGCGCCTCCCAGCGCCTGGTCTCCTCCTCGGAGTTGAGCAGGGGATAGGTCGCGCCCGGCGCCACGGGGATGTCCGTCCTCCCAACCAGCTCGAGCATCCGCAGGGTATGTGCGACGCTCTCCTTCTGCCAACCGTCGCCGCTCTCGACGGCGATGCCGACCACGTCGACGTCAGGGGCCTGGATCACCATCAGCATCGGCTGCAGGTTCGCGCCGCCGAAGGCGTCCTGGTCGATGATCACCTTTCGCCTGGGCGGCGAGGCTAGGGCGGCGCCGCCGAGAAGCAGCGCCGCGGCCAGAGCTGCCAGCCGGCGCGCGCCTGGGCTTGACGGGGCAGCCGTAGCGGGCGGGGTCACGCGATCGTCCTGGGGCGGCGCCGGCGGGGGCGCGGCTACGCCCTGGCGGGGTACATGGCGCCCGTGTACCGGAGCGACTGCTCGTCGGCGTGGTAGCTTGAGCGCACGAGGGGCCCGCTCTCGACGACCCCGAATCCGGCGGAGAGCCCGAATTCCCTCCAGTGGCGGAACTCCTCCGGGGTCACCCAGCGGTCCACCGGCAGGTGCTGCTTCGTCGGCCGCAGGTACTGGCCGATCGTCAGGATGTCCAGGCCGTCGCCGGCAAGGTCGCGCAGCGTCCGCTCGATCTCCTCCCGGCGCTCGCCGAGCCCGAGCATGATGCCCGTCTTGACGGTGAAGCCGCGGCCCTTCGCGTGGCGCAGGACGCCCCGCGAGCGCTCGTAGCGGGCCTGCACGCGGACCGGCCTCTGCAGCCTCTCGACGGTTTCGACGTTGTGGTTGAAGATGTCGGGCGCGGCGTCGAGCACAGTGTCGATGTCGGGGATCCGGCCCTTGAAGTCGGGGACGAGAACCTCGATCGCCGTTGCCGGATTGCGGTTGCGGACGGCGCGGATCGTCGCCGCCCAGACGCCTGCGCCGCCGTCGGCGAGCTCGTCCCGGGCGACGCTCGTGATGACGCAGTGGCGCAGCCTCATCGCGGCCACGGCGTCCGCGACGCGGGCGGGCTCGCCCAGGTCCAGCTCGGTGGGGCGCCCGGTCTGCACCGCGCAGAAGCCGCAGGAGCGGGTGCAGATGTTGCCCAGGATCATCACCGTCGCCGTTCCCCGCGACCAGCATTCGCCCAGGTTCGGGCACTGGGCGCTCTGGCAGACCGTGTGGAGCCCTCGGTCGTCCACGAGGCTGCGCACGGCGGAGTAGCCGGGGCCGGAGGGAAGCCTGGCTCTCAGCCAGTCGGGCTTGCGGGTCGTGTCCATGGGCGGGCTTTCGTGCGGGTCGATACGGCTGAAATGGACACGATCGCCGGCGAATCACAAGCAAGGAACCCGCGGAAGTTTCCGTTTGCCCACGGCGCCGCCCTGCGGCAGGTTTACCCGCTCACATGAGCAGCGAGATCCCCGCCGAAACCACCCACGACCAGCACGCCGTGCGCAGGCGCAAGCTCGCCGAGCTGCGCGCCGCGGGGGTGGACCCGTTCCGGGCCGAGTTCGAGCCGACCCATTTTTCCGGGGAGGCGCTGAAGGCCCACGTGGAGGGCCGGGACAACGAGGTCCCGGTGGCCGTCGCGGGCCGGCTCGTGACGATCCGGGACATGGGCAAGAGCCAGTTCGCCAAGGTCCTGGACCAGCAGGGGGAGATCCAGCTCTACGTGAAGAAGGACGTCGTCGGGGAGGACGCGTACGCGGCCTTCAGGAAGCTGGACCTGGGCGACATCATCGGCGCGAGGGGGGCGCTCTTCAAGACGAAGACCGGGGAAATCACCGTGCGGGTCGCGTCGTTCGCGCTCGTCGCGAAGGCGCTCCGGCCGCTTCCCGAGAAGTGGCACGGGCTCGCCGACCCCGAGCTGGTGTACCGCCAGCGCTACCTCGACCTCGTCGTCAACAGGGAGTCGAGGCGGCGGCTCCTGCTGCGCTCGAGGGTCGTGTCCTCGATCCGCCGCTTCCTGGAGGCAAGGCAGTTCATCGAGGTCGAGACGCCCGTCCTCCAGACGGTGGCGGGCGGGGCGGCCGCAAAGCCCTTCACCACCCACCACAAGGCGCTCGGCGTGGACTTCTACCTGCGGATCTCGCTCGAGCTGCACCTGAAGAGGATGCTCGTCGCCGGCATCGACCGCGTCTTCGAGATCGGGCGCATCTTCCGCAACGAGGGCATCTCGCGCAAGCACAACCCCGAGTTCACCATGCTCGAGCTCTACCAGGCGTACAGCAGCCACCGCGGCATGATGGCCCTCGTCCGGGAGATGCTCCTTGAGGTGTGCCGGGAGGTCATCGGAACCGACCGAGTCCTCCACCCGGCGAGCGGCCAGACGATCGACTTCGGCGGCGCATGGCGGGAGGTGTCGTACAAGGACCTTGTCCGCGCCGAGACGGGCGACCCGGGCTGGTTCGGCCGGGGCAAGGCCGAGCACATTGCGGCGGCGGAGAAGATGGGCCTCAAGGTCGAGCCGGGCTGGGAGGACTTCGAGGTCACGGCCGAGGTCTTCTCGAAGCGGATCGAGCCCGGCCTGATCCAGCCGACGTTCGTCCTCAACCTGCCGAGGGAGCTCAATCCGCTCGCGAAGATAAGCCGCGAGGATCCGGCGACCCTCGACGTGTTCGAGCTGTGCATCGGCGGCATGGAGATCGCCCCTGCGTACTCGGAGCAGAACGATCCCGACGTCCAGCGCGAGATGTTCGAGAGGCAGGCCGGGGGCGAGCCGCAGAGCATCGACCACGACTTCCTCCTCGCCCTCGAGCACGGCATGCCGCCCGCAGGCGGCATGGGCGTGGGCATCGACCGGCTCTGCATGCTCCTGACGGGCGCGGAGAGCATCCGCGACGTCATCCTCTTCCCGCAGCTTCGCCCCGCGGAGGCGAAGCCGGCAGGCGGCGCCTGAACCCGTGCCCTGGTACCTCCACCTCGCCCTGCGGCAGCTGTTCCCGACCGGGCGGCGGTTCCCCTTCTTCACCCTGATCTCGACGCTCGGCGTGGCGCTCGGGGTCGCGCTGCTCGTCATCGTCATGAGCGTCATGGGCGGGTTCGCGCACGAGATCCGGCACATGATCGTGGACACGGAGGGCGAGGTGCAGATCGTGGCTCGCGGGGGGATCGGGGACTACCCGGCGGTCGTCAGGAAGGTCGAGTCGGTCCCGGGCGTGGCGGCGGCCACGCCCTACGCGCGCGACGAGGTGATGATCCGGTTCAACGACAAGCCGGCCTATCCCCTGCTGCGGGGTTTGGACCTGGACAGCGTCGAGCGGGTCACGAGGCTCGGCCGCTACGTCCGCGCCGGCTCCCTGGACGACCTGGACGACGACTCCATCATCCTGAGCGGCCAGCTCGCGGCCAGCATCGGGGCGAGAGTCGGGGACACGGTCGAGGTGTATTCGCCGCTCATCATCAGCAAGCTGGCCGCGGACGAGGTGTTCCTGCCGCGGCAGGTCCGGGTCGTGGGGATCCTGGAGATCGGCCACCAGCAGCTCGACAGCAGCACGGTCTACGGGACCCTCCGGCTCGCCCAGGACCTGTACGGGCTCGGGTCGACCGTCCACGGGATCGACGTCCGCCTCAATCCCGGCGTGAACGAGGACGACGCGGCGGCGAGGATCAACGCGGTCCTGCCCGAGGACATCCGCGCGCTCTCCTGGGAGGACAGCTTTTCCGACTTCCTGTGGGTCCTCAACCTTGAGCGGGGGATGATCTTCTTCCTGCTGCTGTTCATCGTGATCGTGGCTGCGTTCTCGGTCACGAGCTCGCTACTCATATCCGTCGTGCGCAAGACGCGCGAGATCGGGCTCCTGAGCGCCCTCGGCGCCCGGCCCATCCATGTCGCCGCATGCTTCTGCGCGCAGGGGCTGTTCATCGGGGTCCTCGGGACCGCGGCCGGCCTCGTGCTCGGATTCACCGCGCTTGCGGTCCGCAACGACATCGTCCTGTGGATCATGAAGGTGACCCAGCGCCAGGAGGTCCTGCGGCGTTTCTACCAGTTCAGCGAGCTTCCGTCCCACACGTCCGGGGCGACCGTCGGGCTCATCGTGGTGCTGACGATCGCGATCTCGACCCTTGCCGGGCTTCTCCCGGCATGGAAGGCGGCGCGGCTCAAACCCGTGGAGGCGCTTCGCAGTGAGTGAGACTGTCCTGAGCGCCCGCGGGCTGCGCAAGAGCTACCCCAGCGGCGACGCGCTGCTGGAGGTGCTCCGCGGGGTCGACCTCGACGTCGCGGCGGGCGAGAGCATCAGCGTCCGCGGGGTGTCGGGCTCGGGCAAGTCGACGCTCCTTAACCTCCTTGCGGGCCTCGACGCGCCGGACTCGGGCACCGTTGCCTGGGAGGGGTCGGCGGACACCGGCGCAAGGCGGCGCGCCGCCTATCTCGGCATGGTCTTCCAGTCGTTCTACCTCGTGCCGGAGCTGGATGCCTTCGCCAACGTGCTCCTGGCGCGCCGCATACTCGGGGGGGTGGACGGAGCCGCCCGGGCCCGGGCGCGCGAGCTCCTAAAGCACGTCGGGCTTGGCGAGCGCGCCCACCACCTGCCCTCCCATCTCTCGGGGGGGGAGAGGCAGAGGGTCGCGCTCGCCCGAGCGCTCATGAACTCCCCAAGGCTCATCCTCGCGGACGAACCCACCGGGAACCTCGACGAGGGGACCGGCAACGGCGTCGTCGATCTCCTTCTCGGGCTCTGCCTGTCCGCGAACGCGGCGCTGGTCCTCGTGACCCACAACGCCGCCCACGCCGCAAAGACCCGGCGCAGCCTGGTGCTTCACGCTGGGAGGCTGGAACCCCCCTTCACAGCTTGAGCGGAATGATCGCGCTCCCCGGCGCCACGGCGCCGTCCTTTATGGGCGGCAGGAACAGCCAGTTGGAAAAGCCCCGGTTAAGCGCCTCGACGAGGTCTGCATCGCTCAGGCCGACCGGCCTGGCCCAGACCACGTGGCCCTCCGTGCCGACCCTGACTTCGACCTTGACGGTGGTGCCGTGGTACTTGGCCTTGACCGGGTCCGGCAGGCCGAGGGGCATCTGCCGGAAGACGCCGATCGGCGCGTCCGCGCCCTTTCCAAGCCGGTCGGCGATGCGCTTCCTCAGCGCGGCGGTCTCAATCCGGTCGAGGTAGCCTGGCAGCAGCGCGTCCATGCCCGTGCTGCGCACCTGCCTTCCCGCGTCGAACACGAGGATGCTCCATGCCGGGCCCTCGCCCTGGCCGAGCTTGGGAAGCCGGACGGATATGCGCGTCTGCCTTCCCGCACCGAGGTTGCCTATCTTGTGCACCACGGCCGCGAGCACGGGAGGCGCGTCCGGGCTCTTGGTGGGCGGGTAGGCGATGAAGATCGCGTAGACGTCCGGGATATCGATGTCCGGCGTCAGGCTGGCCCTGACGTCCACCATCGTCGCCTTCATCTCGATCGTGCTTGTGGCGGCGGTTTCCGGGTCGTTCGAGATCGGCACGTCGGTCGAGTACACGTCCGCGATGGCGACGAACCCGTCCGCGTACCGGTCGCCGACGCTGAGGGCGATCGACGCGCTTGCTCCGAGGGCGACCTGGTTTCCGTCCGCGAAGATGATCGGGGCGTTGCCCTCCGCTCCTACTACCGGGCACAACCTGTCCTTATACATGGTTAGCGCGGCCGCGGGGCGGTCCGGCAATTGGGGGACGGCGACCGTCTGCGCGCCAATTGCCAGTGTTAACATGGGCAGTGCAACGAGGCAGCATATAGGTTTCATAGTGGGTCTTGGCCTGAAAAGAACCTTGGCCGAAGGGACGCCCCCAAACGACATGCCAATATAGCCCCTGCTGCGCCGTCTGGCGAATTTTCTTTGCGGCTCGCCCCGGGAACGCCGGGCGTTACGGTTTGTCGCCATGGCCGCCCCCAAAATCCGCTGCGGCGTAGCCGGAGTAGGCTCGCTGGGACAGCACCACGCCCGGATCTACGCCTCCCTTCCCGGCGCCGAGTTCGCCGGGGTCTACGACACGTCGGGGGCGCGGGCCGATGAGATCAGCGTCAAGTTCGGTTGCAGGCGCTTCTCCTCGATCGACGAGCTGGGCGCGTCGTGCGACGCCGTCTCGGTGGTCGTGCCGACGGACAGGCACGCGGAGGTCGCGCTCCCGCTCCTCGCGCGGGGCTGCCACCTCCTCATCGAGAAGCCGCTGTGCGCGTCGCTGGGTGAGGCCGAGAGCGTGCTCGCCGCCGCACGGGCGGGGAAGTGCCTGGTCCAGGTCGGCCATGTCGAGCACTTCAACCCGGTCATGGCCTTCCTCGAGAAGGAGGCGGACCGGCCCCAGTACATCACGGCCGAGAGACTCGCCCCCTACCAGGTCCGCGGGACGGAGGTCGGAGTCGTGCTCGACCTCATGATCCACGACATCGGGATCGTCCTGGCCCTGGTCAAGTCGCCGATCGCCCGGGTCGACAGCGTGGGGATCAACGTGCTCTCGAAGACCGAGGACATCGCAAACGCCCGCATCCAGTTCGAGAACGGATGCGTCGCCAACCTGAGCGCGAGCCGGATGAGCCTGAAGAAGGCGCGGGAGATCCGGATCTTCCAGGAGAACGCCTACCTGTCGCTGGATTTCATGAACCAGTCGGGGCACCTCGTCCGCAAGAGCGACATCATCGCATACGGGCTCAAGATGAAGATAGGCCTCGTGAAGACGGGCGACACGAGCTCGATCCCGGTCCACGAGATCCCCATCGAGAAGGGGGAGCCGCTCGCGCTCGAGCTGGCGCATTTCGTCGAGAGCGTGGCGCGCTCGAGGCAGCCCAAGGTCGGGGCGGCCCTCGGGAAGAGCGCGCTCGAGGTCGCGATCGCGATCACGGAGCAGATCGCGAAGAGATGACGGGCCCACCCCCCTTCCGGCTTCCGGCGCCGCAAGGCGGCGCGACCGACCTCCTGGTGGTCGCCGGGGAGCATTCCGGGGACGAGCACGCGGCCAGGAAGGTTTCCGGGCTGCGCGCGCGCCGCCCCGGCGTGCGCGTCGCCGCACTCGGCGGCCCGCGCCTCGCGGCGGCCGGGGCGCAGCTCCTCCAGGACCGGACGGCGCTGTCGGTCGTTGGATTCACGGAGGTGCTTAGGAACCTCTCCTATTTCCGGGAGCTCATTGACGAGACGGTCCGATGGATCGGGCAGTACCGCCCGCAGGCGGTCTGCTTCGTCGACAACTCGGGGGTCAACCTGCGGATTGCGGAGGCGCTCCGCCTCCGCGGCTTCAGCGCGAAGGGGGGCGGGACCGTGCGGACCCTCTACTACATAAGCCCGCAGGTTTGGGCCTCGAGGGCCGGCCGCCGCTTCGAGATGGCGCGCAACCTGGACGCCCTGGCGGTCATATTCCCCTTTGAGCCCCGGTGCTACGCGGACACGGGCCTCCCCGTCGAATTCGTGGGGCATCCGTTCATGGCGCAGGACTACTCCCCGCCGGTGCGCCACGATCCGGACGGCCCGGTGCTGCTCCTTCCGGGCAGCCGGCTCAGGGCCGTGGGCCGGATATTTCCCGCGCTCCTCGGCGGTTACGGGCAATTCGCGAAGGCCGGGTCGGGGCGGGGGGCGGTGGTCCTGTATCCGAGCGCCGAGATCCGCGCGCAGCTAGAGGCCATGCCCATCCCGGAGGGGGTGCGCCTGCAGCAGACCGGGACGCCGGTGGCGGCGAGCGCCGTCCTGACGAGCAGCGGGACAATGTCGATGCACTGCGCTCTGGCCGGGATACCCGGCGCAATAGCCTACCGCACCGATCCATTCACGTATCTCATGGGCCGCTGGCTCGTGCGCGTTCCCTACCTCGGGATCGCCAACATCCTCCTGGAGGAGCCGATGTACCCGGAATTCATCCAGGGCGCCGCGTCGCCCGGGTCCCTCGCGCGGGAGCTCGCCTCGTGCACCGGCGACCGGTCCCGCCGGGAGCGCACGGCGGTCCAGTGCGCCCGCCTGAGGGTGATGCTGGCCCGCCGCGAGGGGGACACCGAGGCGGACTGGCTCGCCCGGAACCTGCCCTGACCCCTACGGGGACGCGGCCTGGCCGGCCGCGTCCGGATCCCGCCCGGGCGCCCCGGCCCGGGGGGCCGCCGCCGAGAGATGGGGCTGCACCTGCTTCCAGAGCCCGTCGGCGCGCTGCGTGAGCATCGCCCTGCACCTGCCAATTTCCGCCTCGCGGGCGGACCGGTTCCGCTCCGCGATCCTCGCAAGGTCGTCCAGGTTGTAGAGAAAGACGTTCTGCAGGTCGGCTGCCGATGACTCGACGTCGCGCGGAAGGGCCAGGTCGATGAGTAGCAGCGGGCGCGCGGGCCGCCTCCTCATCGCCGCCGCGATCGCGCGCGTCGCAAGCACCGCGCCGGGGGCCGCCGTCGAGCACACGACGATGTCGTAATCGGCCAGCCGCGAATCGCGCTCTTCGAAGTGCATCGTGTCCGCCCCGAGGCCGGAGGCGACCTCGGCAGCCCGTTCAATCCGCCGGCCAGCTACCGCGAGGTCGGCGGCTCCCCGGCTCCTGAAAGCCCGCGCGGTCCCCTCGCCGATCTCCCCCGTCCCGAGGACGAGCACCCTGGCGTTCGCGAGGCTGCCGAAGATGTTGCATGCGAGCTCGACGGCGACGTTCGCCACGCTCACCCGTCCGGACGAGATGCCGGTATGGGTGCGGACATGCTTGGCGGCCTGGAATGACTTCTGGAAGACGCGGTTGAGCACCGCCCCGGTCGTGCCTCGGGACTGGGCGGCCGCATAGGCCCCCTTGACCTGCCCGAAGATCTCGTTTTCTCCGAGCAGCTGGGAATCGAGCCCGCTTGCGACCTCGAAGAGATGCAGCACGGCGTCGCGGCCCGTGAGGCGGAACCGGATCTGCTCGAATTCGGCGGCGCCGAAGCGCTGCCTCGCACAGTACGCGGCCTGCAGGGAGGTCTCCGCCTCCCCGTCGTCGCCCACGCCGTAGAACTCTATGCGGTTGCACGTGTTGAGCACGGCAAACTCCCGGAGGCCGGGCACCGCGGCCAGGTCGGCCGTGAGCCCATCCTCCGACGCGAGAGCGAGCCTTTCCCTGACCTCAAGCGGCGCCTGGTTGTGCGATGCGCCGATGACAAAGAGGCAGGGTTCGCTCATTTCAAGATCCGCTCCGAGGACTGCGAGGCTCTGGGGTGGCGGCTCCCCTCGACCGCCTCGAGCGAGAGGAGAGCCGCGGCGAAAAGGGCGAGGCACGTCCAGGCGAACCTCTTGGCGAGGAGGCGCCCGTCGACCCGCAGGCCGAAGGCTGCGCCGTAGGCGACCCAGACTGCGACGGTCGCCGCAAGCTTGAGGTGGCCCACCGTGGCGGTGTCCCGCGACCAGTACACCCAGCCGAACCCGAGGGCGGCCGTGAGGATTGCCACGCCGGCCCCCAGGAGGCGCACCTCGATATGGTCAAGGTCCATGATCGAAGGCAGGAAGAAGAACAGGCCGCCCAGGTTCTTGGACTTGAGGGAGTAGTGGCGCAGCAGGAACAGGCCGGATGCGAGCGCTAGAAGCCCGAAGACGCCGTAGCTGAACATCGCGAGGGCCGCATGGAGCTCGATCCAGGGGTTGCCGCCGAAGATATGCGTCCGGCGGATGGCGTCCCAGGAGGGGATCGAGAGCGACAGGAGGGTGAGCGCGGCGCCGAGGCACGATGTAAAGGCGCCAAACACGCTCGAGCGGAACGTCACGCCGACGACCAGGTAGAGCGTGATCGCCGACCACGCCGTGAACTGGACGATTTCGAACCGGTTGCCGAGCGGGCAGCCGCCCGTGGAATGGCCCCGCAGGCCGAGCCCGATGAACTGGAGTACGTAGCCCGCGAGGATCGCCACATAGATGGCGGTGCCTGGGGGCCTTCCCCCGCGCAGGAGGGAGACCGTGCCCAGGAGCACGCCGGCGACATAGAGCCCCGCGGCCCCCCAAAGCCATTGCCGGTCTGACAGGTATGCGAGCATGGGTCAGAGACGCTGCCGTGGTCGGGCCCCCCCGGCAAGCCTGCTAGTGGCCGGAAGGGGCCCAGGCGGCGAGGAAAGCCGTGATCTTCACGGGGCGGTGCCCGCCGCCCTCCTCGAGCTCGCCCGTGTCCTTCGTCGTGAGCTGCCTGCCGTCGGAATCCAGGACGACAAGCACGGGTATTCCGTGCTCGATCGGGTTGCCGTACCTCGCGTTCACGTCGGCGTTCCGCTTCACGCCCCTGCGCGTGTTCACGTCGACCAGCACGACGACAAAGGCCTTCTTCAGGGCGCTGGCCACCGCCGGGTCGCCCTCGAACGTGGAGTGGAGCCTCCTGCACCAGATGCACCAGTTCGCCCCAAGATCCACGATCACGCGCTTGTGCTCCGCCGCCGCCTGGCTGAGCGCGGCTGCGATCTGGGCCGCGCCGTCGGCGTGGACGTCGTAGATGTCGGGCCCCATCTTGGGGTATTCCGGATCGGCCCGCAGGGGCGCTGCCGCGAGCGCGGCGAGTGCTGCCAGACCCAGGATTGCGCGGCGGAATGGGAGTCTCATTTTCGTTTCGAGCCAGAGGATCCGCCGAAGTTTCCCCGCCGCAAGGCAGATTCCCCCAGAGTCGTGCTAAGGTCCTGCCGGCCAGACGGCTAGCGGAGCCGCTTCCACGCTGCGATGAACATGCCGTTTGCGTCGAGGTCCTGCGGAAGCAGCTCGATCCGAGCGACTTCCGGCGCGGCGGCGATCGCAAGGGGTGCGGGCTCGAAGTCGGGATGGGCTCCTTCGAAACCGTCGGCGACGGCTGACGTTTCGCTGCGGGTGAGCGTGCAGACGGAATAGACCAGCCGTCCTCCCGGCTTCACCGATGGGGCGGCGCGCGCAAGCAGGGCCGCCTGCACGGCCGCCAGCTCGCGAACATCGTCGGTCGAGGTCGTCCAGCGCGCATGCGGGTTGCGCTGCCACGTGCCGACGCCGCTGCACGGTGCGTCGACCAGCACGCCGTCGCACCCCGTCCGGAAGGGCGCCGGGCCCGCTCCCGTCCAAACCGCGGCGCGGTAATTGAACATGCCGGCGCGCGCCGCGCGCCTCCTGAGGACGGACAGCCGCCTTGGCGACCGGTCCGTCGCCAGGACAAGGCCCTTGTTTCGCATCAGGTCCGAGAGGTGAAGCGCCTTTCCGCCCTCGCCGGCGCAGGCGTCCCACCAGGTTTCGCCGGGCTGCGGCGCGCAGGCGTGGCCGACGAGCTGCGACGAGAGGTCCTGGATCTCGAAGGCCCCCGACTGGAACCCGGGCGCCCTGTGCAGGTCCGCCGTCCCGCGGTACCGCAGCGCAGCGATCCCGGCCGGGGCCGACAGGGGGTTGGGCAGGACGGGCCGCTCGCATGCGCCGAGGCTCCGCTCGATTTCGGCGGTGGTGCCGATCTTTGTGCGGATCCAGAGAGTGGGCTCCCTCTGGATCTGGCGCAGGTAACCCGCCGTTAGGTCGATCTCGACGCCGAGCCATGCCGGCACGGCGCGCGCGGCGAGGGCCTCGACCTTGACGCTCGACGAATCGCGCTCGAACCGCGCCTGGCGGTCCAGCGCGCTGACGACCCGTTTCTGCGCCGACTGCCCCGGCTCAAGCCAGCGGAGCCATCGAAAGTAGGAAAACACGGCCCGGCTCACCGAGCGCCTCCCCACGGCGCCGAGGCTGCGGGTGCCGGCAAGGTATTCGCGAAGCGCCGCGTCGGCGGGGATGCCGGGCCGGATCGATCCGAGGACCCGCGCCGCGTGATTCTCTAGCGTCTCGCCCATCCCGTGTCCGCCTTCAGTTCGAGCGGGCGCGTATCGAGCGCGATCCCGGCAACGCAAGGATGGGAGAGCAATTCCCGGAACACCGGCGCCGTCAGGCGCCATGAAAGCGCGGCGCTCGCCTGCGCCACGGGCGCGTTCCCGTCCTCCATCAGGAATGCGAACTCGATCCTCGAGTCCCCCGGTTCGCGCACGACCGTCTCGCGGAGCCCGTGCAGGAAGTCAACGACCCCGGGATGGTCCGGCCTCAGCAGCCAGGTCACCTTGCGGACGAGCCGCGCCACCGCGGCGTCCAGGGGGTAGCATTCCTTCACGTTGACTCGCGGGCCGTCGCCTCCGCGTATGATGTTGCCCTGGACGAGGACCGGGGCGTTCTCGGCGAGAAGCGGCCCGAAGGCCGCGTAGGCGTCGGCAAACATGTTGAGCGCTATCGTCGACTTGCGGGTCGCCAGCGTGAACGCCGCCCACGGCCGGTTGTCCTTCCTCGAGTATTTCTTGGCGATGTTCCCAGCGATCCCGCACAGCCGGAACTCCCCCCGATCGGGCAGGCTGGAAAGCTCGTCCGCCGGCGCCGTGTCGATCGCCTCCCACAGCCCGGCGTAGCTGTTCATCGGGTGCCCCGTTACGTAAAATCCGAGGAGATCCTTCTCGAATGACAGCCTCTCCTGCGCGCTGAAGTCCGGCGAGGGGTCCGCTTCGCGGCGCCCGTCCGCATTCCTGCGCGCTGCGGGCCCGGCGAGCATCCCAAGGAACGTGTCCTGGCCAGCCGCCCTGTCGCGCGCGCGGGCTGTGCCCGCCGCGATCGCCGCGTCGACCCCGTCGTAAATCCGCCGCCGGCTCGCTCGGCTGAAGTCAAACGCGCCCGTCTTGACCAGGTGCTCGAGGACGCGCTTGTTGACCGCTCGCCCGTCGACGCGGGCCGCAAAGTCATCGAAGTCCGCGAACGGGCCGTTGACCTCCCGCTCGGCGATGATCCGCTGCGCCGCCAGCTCGCCCACGCCCTTGATGCCGGCGAGCCCGAACCGGATCCTGCCGCCCACCGGAGTGAACATCTCGCGCGACTCGTTGACATCGGGGCCCATGACGCCCAGGCCCATCGCCTCGCACTCGGCGATGAAATGCGCGACCTTGTCGGCGTTGCCGAGCTCGGAGCTGAGCATGGCCGCCATGAACTGCACCGGGTGGTTGGCCTTGAGGAAGGCCGTCTGGTAGCTGAGGAGCGCGTAGGCCGCGGAGTGGGATTTGTTGAATCCGTATCCTGCAAACTTGTAGAGGATGTCGAAGATCGCATCCGAGGTCTTCTCGTCGATCCCGTGGAGGCGCCTCGCCCCCTCGACGAACTTCCCGCGCTCGCGGTCCATCGCCTCGGGATCCTTCTTGCCCATGGCCCTGCGAAGCATGTCGGCGCCGCCGAGGGTGTAGCCTGCGATGATCTTTGCCGCCTCCATGACCTGCTCCTGGTAGACCATCACGCCGTAGGTCTCGCGGCAGACCTCCTCAAGGAGCTCGTGAGGGAAACGCACCGTGCTCGGGTCCTTCTTCCCGCGGATATAGTCGGGGATCCAGTCCATCGGCCCCGGCCGGTAGAGCGCGATGAGCGCGATGATCTCGTCGATGGAGGACACCTGGAGCTGCCGGCAGAGGTTCTGCATCCCGGCTGACTCAAGCTGGAACACCCCCGTCGTCCTCCCCGAGTTGAGGAGGGCAAATGTCTTTGCGTCGTCGATGGGAACCTTCTCGATGTCAAACCCGGGGTCGACCGTCCTTCGGATGTTGTCCACGGCGTCCGCGATCACGGTCAGCGTCTTGAGCCCCAGGAAGTCCATCTTGAGCAGCCCGAGCTTCCCGACGGCGTTCATGTCGAACTGCACCGTGACGTCGCCCTCCTGCAGGGTCAGCGGCACGAACTCCTCGAGGGGCCGGTCGGTGATGATGATCCCGGCGGCGTGCTTGCCCGTGTTCCTGACCATTCCCTCCAGCACCCGCGCCTGCTCGAAGATCTTTCCCGCCACGGGATTCTTCAACACCTCCTCGCGCAGCTCGGCGGACTTGGCGATGGCCTGCTCGAGCGTGATGTTGAGCTCGTCCGGGATCATCTTCGCCAGCCGGTCCGCCTCGGCATATGCGAGGTTGTGGACGCGCGAGACGTCGCGGATCACCATCTTGGCGCCCATCGTGCCGTAGGTGATGATGTTCGCGACGCAGCCGTTGCCGTACTTCAGCCTCACGTAGTCGATTACCTCGCCCCGGCGGCGCATGCAGAAATCGATGTCGAAGTCCGGCGGCGAGACGCGCTCGGGGTTCAGGAACCTCTCGAAGAGCAGCTTGAATCGGAGCGGGTCCAGGTTGGTTATCCCCAGCAAATAGGCGACGAGGCAGCCTGCTCCCGAGCCGCGGCCCGGACCGACGGGGATGCCCCTCGACTTCGACCAGTGGATGAAATCCCAGACGACGAGGAAATAGTCGATGAAACCCGTCGACGCGATGACGCTGAGCTCGTAGTCGAGCCTTTCGACAAGGATGCGCGCCTTGGCGGGGTCCGCGGCCGCGTCGGGCTCATTGAAGTCCACCGCGTACCGCTGCTGGAGACCCTCGACACAGAGGCGCCTAAGATACCCGGGCCTGTCGGTACCGACCTCGGGAGGCAGGGGGTACTTGGGATACCGCTCGCTCCCCGTCGGGAACGGGATCGTGACGTCGCACATCTCGGCGACGGCCTCGGTGTTGGCGACCGCTTCGGGGACCTCGGAGAAAAGCCGCTCCATCTCGGCGCGCGACTTGAGGTAGAACTGCTGGCCCTGGAAGCGCATCCGCTTTTCGTCCTCGATCTTCGCTCCCGTCTGGATGCACAGCAGCGTGTCGTGCGGGCCCGCATCGGAAGCATGGACGTAATGGACGTCGTTCGAGCACACGACCTTCAGCCCGAATTCGCGGGCGAGCCTGAGGAGTCCCGGAATGATCTTGCGCTGTTCGGCGATCCCGTGGTCCTGGATCTCCACGAGATAATTCTCGCGGCCGAATATGTCGACGAACCGCGCAGTCGCCGTGCGGGCCTCCTCCCATCGGTCGTTGATCAGGTGCTGCGGGACAAGCGACGCGAGACATCCGGAGAAGCCGATCAGGCCCTTAGCGTGGCGGGCGAGGGTGTCGAGGTCGGTTCGGGGCCTGTAATAGAAACCCTTCAGGTGGGCGTCGCTCACGAGCTTCAGGAGGTTCTGATAGCCCCCGATGTCACGGGCCAGGAGGCCGAGGTGAAAGATGCTCCTTCCCTCGTCGCTGCGGCCCTGCTTGTCCAGCCTGGAGCCCTCGGCGAGATAGAGCTCGCAGCCAATCAGCGGCTTGATCCCCTTGCTCTTCGCGGCCGTGTAGAAATCAATGGTGCCAAAGAGGTTGCCATGGTCGGTGAGGGCGAGCGCCGTCATCCCGAGCTCGCCCGCCCGGTCGGTCAGCCGGTCGATCCGGCACGCGCCGTCGAGCAGGCTGTAGTCCGAATGGACGTGGAGATGGACGAAGTTCTTGGGGGTGGACGGCACGCGAGGGCTAACCAAGATCAGCGTGCGGGAGGCGCAAGCAGGAAGAAGCGCAACGGCGCCAGGACCCTCCCTTTTAACCGTTGACGGTGGCGCCCAGGCGTGGCCTATTAACCGGCTTTTCCCAAGAGCATCGTCTGCAGCCCATGTCCATCGAAATCAAGATCCGCAAGAACGAGCCCATTGACCGTGCGCTCCGCCGCATGAAGAAGAAGCTCGACCGCGAGAACATCATCAAGGGCACCCGCGCCAAGCGCTACTATGAGAAGCCCTGTGAAAGGCGCCGCCGCAAGGAGAAGGTGCAGGCATTCACCGCGATGCTTCGCCGCCGTTACGATAGCTGACGCAGCTGCTTACGCGATTTCTACCCGCGTTCCGACCTTGGTCGGCCGCGGTTTTTTCGTGCAAAAAGCGCGTCGTCTTAAATCTTGAAGGCTATAGTGAATCCCGCACCCGCCCTATCGACAAGCTGGTGTTCGCAGCGCCACCGGGACGGCTACGCGATGCTGAGGGAGATCGCGGACCTCGGCTTCGATCGGGTCGAGCTCAGCCACGGAATCCGTATCACGCTTGTCCCGGGAATCCTGAAGGCCGTCGAGGACGGCATCGTGAAGGTCGGCTCGACGCACAATTTCTGCCCGCTACCGATGGGCGCGCAGCACGCGGCGCCCAATCTCTTCCAGCCCTCGTCTGCCGATGACCGCGAGCGGGATCAGTGGCTCCGCCAGACCAAGCGGTCGATCGACTTCGCGGCGCAGGTCGGCGCCTCCGTTGTCGTCTGCCACCTCGGGGGCGTCAGGTATTTCTGGCTTCTGCCGGACCGGCACATGGAGGCCTATCGCAGGATCCATCCGGAGGCCGTCAAGTCTGGCGACAAGGTCTACTTGTCCATGGTCGAGAAGGCGCTCATGAGGATCCGCAGGCGGATGTCGCCGTATTGGGAAAGGACCCAGGAATCCGTACGCAGCGTGCTCGAATATGCCGCGGAAAAGAAGATCCGGCTTGGGCTCGAGAATCGCGAAAGGTTCGAGGAGCTCCCGCTCGATGCGGATTTTCCCGAGCTCCTCGCGGGAATTCCCCCGCCCGCACCCGCGGGATACTGGCACGACTCTGGACACGCTCACCTGAAGGAGGGCATGGGGCTCCTCAACCACCGCCGGCAGCTGGAGGCCAATGCGGACCGGCTCCTCGGGTTCCACCTCCACGACGTGGATTCGGAGGGCAGGGACCACCAGCCGATTGGCTCGGGTGGGGTCGACTTTGAGATGGTGAGCCAGTTCTGGCGCCCCGAGCATCTTTTCATCATCGAGCTAAGCCCGCGGGTGGCTGTGGAAGGTGTACTGTCCTCAAAGGCCCGGGCCGAGGCATTGCTCGCTAGGATGGGCACCCAAGGGTGAGCCGGGAGGGCGTGGCGCCGAGGTTCCAAGCTCTTTTCCCAACATCCGAACTCGGAGCGGCCACGAGTAGATCTTGGGCTTCCGTCCTATTAGGGGATCAACAGGTCGTCCAGCGGATTGCTCGCACGGTCGATTTCCGGATGAAGATAGCCGGCTGTGGTCTCAAGCAGCGAATGACCCAGCAATTGCCGGAGAGAATCCATCGGTTCGCGGGAATGCGTTGCATACGCGTGCCTCAACACATGCGGGGTGATCACTCCGGCTAGCCCCACCTTCGCGGCTGCGCGCTGGACACTCCGCTGCACGCAATCCACCAGTATGTGGTATCGAACCCGTTTCCCGCTGTACGGGTCATCGCAATGATTCAACGAAGGAAACACCCAGAACCATTGCCAAAGAAATGGTGCGCGAGGGTATTTGTCAGCCAGGCAGAAGGGTAGGGGAACCCCAATATTTCTCGCGTTCGCCTGATCCCAATCCCAAACAGTCCGCGCCCGCTCGAGTTGCAGCCGCAACGGAGCGACACATGACTTTGGAATGGGGACGCGCCGATCTTTTCCGCCCTTCGCACCCCTCAGCAACAGCTGCCCATGACGACCTTCGCCCCAAAGCAAGTCCTTGACCCGTAGCTCCAGCGGCTCTGAGACCCGAAGGCCGCACCCGTACAGCAGATCAACGATCAGTCGTGCCGGTGTCGTCACAGTGTCCTCAACCGCGCTGCGGAAAAGCCGGATTTGATCGCGGGAGGGCGAAGTCCTCTCATGGTGCGGTCGCTTAGCCCGAAGCCCGGACACGTTGCCCAAGGGTTTGCCAAGGACCTCCTTGTACAGAAAGAGCAATGCCGCAAAGGCCTGATTCTGAGTTCTGGCAGCAACTTTACGGCGCACTGCCAAGTCCGTGAGAAACGCTTCAGCTTTGCCCTCAGCCGACAGCTGGCCGCCGATGCCCCTGCAAAAGTCATAATACCGAGCCGACCAGCCGCAATAGGCGTCCTCGGTGCTCAGGGCAAAATGCAGCATGCGTACCCTAGAGCGCACAAGCGAAACCACTTCGGCACGAGTCTTCATGGTTCGAGATTGTGATATAAATGGCGTCCCTGTTATGTCAACATTTCAGACATGTCTAACATCTCTCCAGTTGTGCTTCCAGAATAGGAGCGGTCTCCTTGCAGCCCGAGCCATGCGCCTTCCCCAATTATTCCGGCGCGCCTGCACCCGAATCCGTCTCGGTTTGGGCTAAGAGCAGAAGGCCAATAACGCGTCCGGACCAGAGTTGAGTTCCTCTAGAAGATCGCAATTATTTGCTCATGATCT
This sequence comes from uncultured Opitutaceae bacterium, assembly GCA_937889545.1. Classification (GTDB taxonomy): domain Bacteria; phylum Verrucomicrobiota; class Verrucomicrobiia; order Opitutales; family Opitutaceae; genus Palsa-1447. The sequence goes on along the minus strand of CALAOT010000087.1, from coordinate 186 downwards.
TGGTTATGCCGATTTGAGCGGCATAACCATTCGCAAATATCCCTCATGCAAAAGGCTGGCCCCGCTTTTTTCTCAATGACATATAGCTTAAAGTGTAAGAAAAGTGGTTATGCTGACTGATATGGCATAAACAACGTTCGGCACCAGAGAGCTATTCACGACAAGACTACGCGATATGAACAATTT
>CALAOT010000086.1 GCA_937889545.1 uncultured Opitutaceae bacterium | reverse complement strand
TCTCCAAAGCTTGCATGCCTCAGCTCCTCTCAGCCACTAAGAAACCGGAAGAACCCTTTAATAGCATGGCAGGGCGTCACCTGGAGAACGTGTGCGGGAATTGAAGGGAAAACGGCGCCAGTCGGTGTTATACTGGGTAATTTAACACCGTTACAAAATGCCTACGAACTCAAGGTCCATGAATAGACACTCCATTGCCAACACGGTCAGGATATCAACCGTGGCCCGAACCCTGTTTTCGGCCGCGGCAATCGCGGCGGCAACTCTTCCCGGCTTGGCCGACGCCCCGAGCGCTTCCAAGACGTACACATTGTTCATGGGGGACGACATCTCCGTTGGCACAGGCAGCGAGGCTTATCCCGTCCAGGACGTATCCGGGTCCTCCTGGGTGGTCGAGGTCAATGGCCAGCCAAAGGTCGTCTCGCCCAAGGACGGACCGATCAACTTGAAGATTGTGCGGTCACCCAAGATCACCGAAGTCTCCGCCACGCTCGCCGACCTGAAGGGAACGCCCGCGTACACATTTGAGAACGACCCATCCGTGAAGTTGACACGGGCGCTGGCGAACGCGGCTCAGCTTAACGCTGGGTACGAATCCGCCCTAAGCCAGGCGCAGGCCGCCTTGGCCCATGCGCAAGCTGAAGCCAGCGCAGTAAACGGGACCTCAGGTGCGAGCCCCGCTCAAGGCCCGCGCGACGCCAATGGCGAAACCGCGCGATTGGCAGGCGTCGTCAACCAGACTTCAGTCAGCGCGGGCGCGGATCTCGAAATGACCGGGGAGCGCGGCTCCTCGCTCGGATACGACGCGATGGAGGTGACGTTTGAGGTTTCTTCGGAGCGCAGGCTCAATAGCCCATACGTCGTGACAATCACCCGGTTTCACGAGAAGGGCAGCGAGCCGGGAATGCTCCGGCAACTGGTATATGCAAAGGCGCTGGATCCAATAGGCAATCATCCAAGTGCAGTTCGCTTCCTCGAGGGGGGATTCCCGCTAGCCTTCGAGCTGAAGAATTTCGAAGTTCACCTGTACAATCTGGGCGCAGAGGTGGCTACCAATGTCGCGCCACAACGCGAGCAACTCACCCGCGACGAAGCCTTCAATTACGTGAAGACGAGATATATCAGAGCCCACCAGGATGCCACCCTGCCTGCGACGCCCGTGATGGGGAGACTGCCGACCGACTTGGCCGAGCATCTCGCGGACAGAAAGTACGGCGAGACATTCTATGTTAGGGTTTCGGAAGACGGCTTGGCAGATGAGCCCTTTTTTGACGCAGCTTGCACAAAGAAGGTTGGGGATCCTTATCTCGAGTCGGTCGTAAGGAGCATCCGTTTCAAGCCCGCGCTCGCTCAAGGCAAGCCGGTGGAAGCCATCGCTTCATTGAACCTTGGCCAGCTGAAGATCTAGGTGCGCGGCTTGCATCCGCACGCATTGCCTAGCCGTGTTTGAGGGGCCGTGCCGAAGGGACGCTTTAAGGCCCTGTTGTCGTTGTCAGTGCCTTAGAGCCTGGCACGTTACTGTGCGAGCGTAGCAGGCCTTACTTGCATGGCATTTGTTACGCCGAAGCTAGGCACGAGTCATTTCAACGTTGGTATGCGGCTTCGGCAGCGATCGGGCAGCCGTTCGGAAAAGGACCGGTTTCGCAACGGGTCGCGTTTTCATACACTAAACTCGAGGACCGCGGCAGCAATGCCATGAGCCCCGGATCCTAGATTCGGTGTGGCGCGTAAATTTACGCAAAAAAAGCTACGTCGCAACGCATTGCAGCGAGGTTTTGCTGGCGCTAAATCGAACTATCTTTGATACCAGAGGGAAATCCATGCGCTTAGCCAAATACGGCATTATCTACATCTGCGTATTCCTTGCCGGTTACATCTGCTGCATGTTTGTGCATGCGCGAGACCGGCATTTACCGGCCAAAGCCGTTGCCGCCGATAGCGACCGAAAGGGTTTGGTAAAGTCTATCAGCGGAGACAAGCCGCTGCCCAGTGGAACAGCGACAAACTCGCCAGGCGCTACCGACCCATATGTCGCGGCCTATGCAGAAATGCGAACGAAGGTAAGGGCGATGATGGCCGATTCCGGTGCTTCGGCAGCAATGGCAGCGTACATGGCCAACAAGGAACTGGATAAATACTTCCTCGTTTTCCACAAATTGAACCTAAGCAGAGAGCAGGTTACCAAAGCTGCGAATATACTGGCCGAAATCGAAATGGCTCCGTCGGTCGTGATGGACCTCACGAATGGTCCGGACGATCCAGTGGGCCGGAGGGCCATAAAGCAGTATCGGGCCGAGCTCACTGCGGAATTGGATGCTGTGCTAGGTCCCAACCAGTCTCAGGCGTTTCACTCCATCGCGGGCGACACCGAGATGACGGACAATGCGCATCAAAGTGCGCGCACCATCGAACAACAGCTATCGTTTAGTAACGATCCGCTTTCACCCGCACAGAAGGACGCGATAATACAGGCTTATGGGAACTACGGGAATGCATCACCATCTGAGGCATTGGTGAACATCGAGAGACAATTGAGCCCCGAGATGTTGGCGCCTTTGGAGCAAATACTGACGCCGGTGCAACTCGATGCCTACAAGGACCTGCTGAGGCAACAAGCCGCCATGGCAAAAAGTCTGACAAGAGGCCCGTAGGGGAATTCGGATTCATTCCGACGGATTAGCTGGCGCCGTTGGCCCCGTTATTCGCGTCGTCGTGTGCATCTAATCAAAGCGGCATAGCCAGTGCCTTGGCGCTGGACCATAAGGGAGGAATAGGAGGGAATCGTATTCGTGGGGAATCTGATGCCGCCTGTCAGTGCTGACTGGGCTCTGCGACATTGGGGAGGCAATCTTGCTGTCATAAACCCACCCATTTAAGGTCATGGAGCGGCACTCTTTTGAGAGACCTCAAGATTTCGGGTGCTGGTCGAAGAAATCCAAGATCTCCTTAGTCGCGTCGACACTCATCGTCGATCGCCCCTTGGGGCCAGTCGGATCCGCGTGTTGTCCAGGCCAAGTATGGCCGCCATGCACGATGACGTATGACACGACTACCGTGTTATGGTCGCCATTCGCGAAGGTGAACCGTATGACGTTTGTGCCGTCGTCAGGGACGAAGTGCGGAAGCGGGCAAATGGCAGGCTTGGGGTCGCATCCATCCGCCTTTACCCAGTAGGCAATGGAGTCAGGAGTCGACAGCAGCCCTTCATCCGGATCACGGTATCCGGCGTAGGGCACGTAAGTGTCATCCGTCCCGTTGAAAGCGATCACGGAGACAGGCTGCGCTGGGTTGAACTGCTTAGGAACGTTGATGCCAACCGCGCCAGCCACCGGGCCGATCGCTGCGATTCGGCCGGACATTCGCGCCGCTAGCGTATAGCAGAAGATGGCGCCATTGGAGATGCCGGTTGCGTAAATCCGCCTAACGTCTATCCGGTATTTGCTTCCAACCGAATCGAGGATCGCTTCCACAAAGGCAACGTCGTCGGAAGCCTTGGAATCATTCGAGACCGCCTTCTTGCGGCCCCCATTCCATTGCTGTCTGATTCCGTCCGGAAACACTGCGATGAAGCGCCTTCGCACCGCCATCTCTGGAAACGGCAGGGAGTGCATAATCAGTGCCGCGTCCGTGTTCTTGGGATGGAAAACCAGTATGACTGGCATTGGCACAACTGCGTCCGAAGACGGGGGAACTACGACGAAGTAGTGGCGCTTCACGGCGCCCACCATCAGGTACTCGGACGCGGTGTTTGCGGAAACTGGGCAAGCACCATAAAGGGCTCCAAGAATCCAGAATGCTCGGACGGCTAAGCGAAGTCTACTGTTCGGCCACAGCGTCACTCGGATCATTCGAGGCCGAAGGTGATCGAGACGCGAGACTCATTCACCACTCAGGTGTCAAGAGCACAGGAGGGAAGGCCATGAAACCCTCTAAAGCTGCCGTCCGAAATTCGACCCTTTTAACGACAGCGGCGGTCACTCAGCGCGCAATGCCTGAATCGGATCAACCCGAGCAGCGCGGCGTGCGGGGAGCCAACACGCCAGCAGCGCGACAGTGAACAATAGCAGCGAACACTCGGCGACGACTTGCGGATATTGGCTCACATGACCGGGTGTCAAACTGCCGAGAACGCGGGCAAGTGCCCAGGCTCCACTCAGGCCGAGAAGCACGCCAATGGCCGCCAATCGAGCGCCTTGGCTCAGTACGAGCCATACGACGCCTCGCAACTTCGCCCCGAGTGCGATGCGAATGCCAATTTCCGCAGTCCGCTCGGCCACTAGGTTTGCAATTACCCCGTATAGTCCGAGAGATGACAGGAGAAGCCCCGAAACAGCCATGAAGAGAAGACTGTTGGTCAGAAGAGCATTCCCGTCGCCATTGTGCGCGACAATCTGTTCGCTAGAGGCCACGCGATAGACGGCCTGGTCTGGATCGGCCCGCCTTACGGCTCGGCGTAAAGCGTCCGCAAGCGACTCCGGCGCAACGGACGTATGTGCAAAAACATAGAAATAGTTCCCGCCTGTTTGAGCGATCGGACGATAGATCTGCAAATGTGTCCATGGAGTCGGATCCAGCCTGAAGCTCACCTCGTCAACCACCCCCACAACCTCCATCCAGTCACGCTTGAGCGGATCGGAGCCGCCGATTCGTTTGCCTAGAGCATTCTCATTTGGCCAGAATTGTTGGGCCAAAGTCCGATCGACGATGACCACGGCCGGCGCACCGATGCGATCCGCCGCGTAGAAGTTTCGCCCCTTTAGCATCTTCATGCCCAGTGCTTCAAAATATCCGGGCGTTACCGGGTTGACATAGGCGTTAGGCGGCTCCCCAGCAGTCGGCAAGTTCGTGCGCTCAGCAACCACCGGTTGCGTATTGTAGAAGCCAAGAATTGGAAGCGAATCGCAGACGACAGATTGCTCGACTCCGGGCACGGCTGCCAACTCCTCGTTCACATGGTCATAAAACGCCGCGCATTTTCCCACATCCCCGTATCGGTTGTAAGGTAGCGCGACACGCGCTGTGATCAGATGATCCATGCGCCATTCAAACGTCCGCTGCGTCACTAAACGAATGCCGAGGATCATATAACCCGCTCCTGCGAGAAGCACGAGCGTCAGAGACAGCTCGAGCACTATTAACGTCTGACGCAGCCGATGTCGTGATCGGTCTCCCGTCACTCGGTACCCCGCCTGCTTTAAGCCGGCATTCACGTCCACTTGGGATGACAGCCAAGCAGGCACGATTCCGAAAATTGCGCTTGTTGCCACCGTCGTTATCAACGCGAGACCGAGCACTCGGGCGTCCATCGATAATCGAAAATCCGGTTGCTCGAAGAACTTGGCCAAACGGCTCGTCAGAATTTGGTCAGCAAAATGGGCGCCAATCACGCCGAAAGCTCCACCGAACAGCGAGAGCATCAGGCTCTCAGTGAGCATCTGGCGCAGCAGCCGAAGTCGCGAAGCACCAAGCGCAATACGCACGGCGTATTCGCGGGCCCTCCTCGAACATCGCGCCAGCTGCAAATTGGCAAGATTCGCACATGAGATAATGAGGACGGACCCAGCCAATGCGATGAGCATCCAATAAAATCGTTGCTCGTAAGAGGCACCCAACGTTCCAACTTGGAACAAGAAGAATCTACGTCGGGATTTTGTGAGGGGATAGTCGTGGCCAAGCCGCGCCGCAATGGCGTTCAAATTGGCTTGGGCCTGCTTAGATGAAACGCCTGGCTTTAGCCGTGCTATCGCGCGCAGATAATAGTTTCCACGGACCTTGGCGACAGTCTCGGGCATCGCTAGTGGCCTCCAAAGATCCAGCGAACCCCAAAGTCGCGGACAGTCGAATTGCTCTGGCATAACGCCAACGACCGTCACAAGGCCTCCGTCGAGGCGTAGGGGCTTACCAACAATGGATGGATCCCCTGCGAATCGACGCATCCAGTATTGATAGCTCAGGATGATCACATCGTCGCGACCAGGCTGGTCCTCTTCGGCATTGAAAAAGCGCCCTAACAACGGCGGCACACCCATAATCGAAAAAAAGTCGCGGCTCACCGTGAAGCCGCTCACCCGTTCTGGCAGTTCGCCCGAAACAGTAACATTGAAATAAGGGGAGCCAAAGATGGCGAATTTGGTAAAAACCTCATTTTGGATTTTGACGTCGACCAGATCCGCGGGTGCTTGTGGGAACGGAAGATAGAAGAGGCTATCGGGTTGGGGGTACGGCAATCGCCGGAACATAGTTGCGTCCAGGTAGCTGAACGTCGTCGTCGTCACGCTAATGCCAAGGGCTAGCGTGAGGACCGCGACGGTCGTGAATCCTGGGCTGTTTCGAAGGATGCGCGCGGCAAATTGGATGTCTCGCGCGAGTTCGTCGACCCACCGCACACCGCGTTGATCTCGGTACTGCTCCTTAATCTGCGCGACGCCGCCAAATTGCCGATGCGCAGCGTAACGTGCTTCCTCAGGAGACATACCCGCCGCGATGTTGGCCTCGGTCGCCATATCGAGATGAATCCTGATCTCGTCGTCTAGGTCTGTCTCAATCTTCGCTCTCCAGAAAAGCAACTGTAGGCGAAAGAGAAGCTGGCGGAGCCAATTCATAGACGCGACACCTTACGTAGCCTTTAGCATTAGGTTGATCGTGTTTGAAAGCGTCTCCCACTTTACAGTTTCGTCTTGAAGCTGCCGGCGCCCAGTGGCGGTCAACGAGTAATACCGCGCCTTGCGGTTGGCGTCCGAGACGCCCCATGCGCCTTTGATCCATCCTTTGCCTTCTAGGCGGCATAATGCCGGATAGAGAGAGCCCATCTCGACCTGGAAAACGCCGCGGGACATCTGGCGGATTCGCAATGAGAGACCAAATCCATGTTCCGGCTCATGGTTAAGCGCTTTGAGAATCAGCAGGTCGAGTGTGCCTTGGAGTAAGTCGGTTTTTTCTTTGGCCATGTTCCTTCCTTTAGACGTTCTATAAGGAGCATCTCCTTTAGAGCGTCAATAGGAAAGAGTCTGACTATGAATAGAAACGAATGATGAATAGGTCGTCGTAAAGATTCCGTGCGCCTTGAACCGATAGGTTTTGGCTCACACGCTCGGGCTAGACTTTATCGGGAGTCGACTTTGCTGGCAACGGCCTCGACTGCCCGTTCCTTCTGTGGGTCTTTGCCTTGCGCGTACTCAGTTGTGAAGGGTACCTCCACGTCAGGGGTGACCCCGTTGCCTTCCGCGCGCCGTCCTTCGATGAGAACTTCGCCGACCGCTAAATAGAGCAAGCTGCCATCTTTGAGAACGAAAGGCCTCCCAGCCATGACCTCCCCCGCAGTACGAGTCCCGACGATGGAACCGCGCCGCGCTCTCTTGAAATAATAAGCAATCATTTCCTTACCACTCTTGGTTCCTTCATTGACGAGGAGACAAACCGGCTTCGTCCACGCCTCTTCGTGCGCACTGTGCTTCCCGTTGCGCATTATCAAGGTTGTGGTCAGCGGAGGTACCAAAAACGGGCGGAGATGTTCAGGCCCGGCACCTCCGTATCCGTCGCGGAGATCGAGTACCAACGCATCCGCTTCGTGCAACCGAGTATCGAGCTCCTCTTCAAGTTGATCTTGATAGACTTCGCCAGCGTATGACCAGATATGCAAGTAGCCGACCTTAACTCCATTGTGTTCGATAACCTGCACGCTGGCCTTCATCGCGTCCAAGAACATCGTAGTCGGATCAAGTAACTTGGCTGTTACCGTCACAATTGTGGGAGCCCCATCCGAGGCTCGCTTCACTTGAACTTCAACAGGCCGGTTCGCATTGCCGGCAAATGAGCCGACGGCCTGAAATGGTGCGCCATCCACCCTAAGGATCTCGTCCCCGACTTTCAGTCCGACGCTGGCAGCCGGTGAACCGTCAAGCACGCCGCTGACGAAAGTCTTGCCACCTTTCAACTCGGTGAAGATTCCAATGCCAACGTAGTCCGGCTTGCCGCCCGTAAGGAACGCCTTGAGCTTAGGCTCGAGGACCGGCCAGAATATACCACAGAGGTGGAAGTAAGCGGGATCCTGCGGCGTATAGTAGTGCGTATGTGATGTCCGCAATTCCGAAAGCATTTGATTGACGACGGCGGCGAATTCTTCGGCCGTTTGCGCATGATCAACTTTCGCTGAATATCGTTGCTTAGCACTTACCCAGTCGACTCCGTTCAAGTGCGGATCGAAGAATTGGTCGCGAACGGTCGTCCACACCTCCTCGAATACCTCGGAGCGTAAAGTAGTTGATGGCGTGCCCGCAAGGCCCACAGGCAGTGCCACGACCAACAACAAAGCTGACACAAGACAACTACCGAGGTGAATCCGCGGGGCCATTGGCCTATCGATGGACGAACGAAACGGCTGTAGTCAAGAGATCGACGCCTGCTGAAAGGCTGTTTTGCTCCTGTTCGCCGGTCCGGTGCAAACTAATGCCTGTTCAGAAAAGGACCGTTCCGGGGCCCGGTCGATTGCTGCTCGGCCCGAATTCGCCCAGGGTCCCTGCATATATACAGGTTGGCCGCGTTGGAATTAGGCTTTAGCCCTGCGACTGCCCAGATGCCCCTGCCCCCCATGAGATTTCCCCAGTTCGTCCGTATGGCGCGGGCGGGCGCCGCCTGCCTTTCCTTCCTGGTCGCGGCAGGATTCGCGCAGGGTCCCGGTGCCAGCTCTGTCATCAGCACGGCGCAATCGCGCAGGGTGGTGAGCGCGTCGGACCCGGCGTTCGGCTACCAGGGCCGCTTTGACATGGCGGATCCGGCTGCACCGATAGTCGTCTGGGAGTCGAGCCGGATTGCGGTGGATTTCAGCGGAACGTTCCTTGCTCTACTCTTCGGGCGGGCCGTCGATCAGAACTTCTTCGACGCCCAAGTGGACGGCGAAAGCCGGATAATCGCGATCGAACCCGGTGGTCAGGCCGAAATCGTTTGGCCAGGGCCCCTCGGGCAGGGTCGCCATCACCTCGTGCTGCTCAAGCGCTCCGAGGCCTCGGCGGGCTCGGTGGCGTTCAGGGGGATCGATGTCGGACCAGACGCTGTCGTCGAGAAGCCCGTCGCCGGCAAGGCGGGCCTGAAGATGCTTTTCTTCGGGGACTCAATCACCGCCGGAGCCTGCGACGAGGACGGCACCGGCGACCAATGGGAGAGCCGCCGGACCCACAACGCCACGATGAGCTATGCGGCGCTCACGGCGAATGCCTTCGGGGCCGACTTTGAGAACATCTCCGTGAGCGGGATCGGCATTGTCACGGGATACGTTGATGTGACGTTTGGCGAGATATGGGACCGCCTGTACCCAGCCCACGGAGCGCCCAAGGCCGATCTGACCGCCTGGCGCCCCAACGTCATCTTCCTTAACCTTGGCGGGAACGACACGTCCTTTCCCAAGAGCAAGGGAAGGCCATTCCCAACTTCATTTTCCGACAGCTATTTCAAGCTCGCGACCGAGGTGCGCTCGGCCTATCCCGACGCCCAGCTGGTCCTGCTTCGTGGGGGCATGAGCGAAACAGAGAACGATCCCGTCCTTATCGCCGCATGGACGGAAGTCGTTCGAAGGGTGGAGGCGCAGGACAGCCATTCCACCCATTTTATTTTTGTTCATCACACGGATCTTCACCCCCGGGTGTCCGATCACCAGCTCATGGCCGACGAATTGATTCAATGGTTGCGTGGCCAGACCTTCATGGCGTCCCGTTCGGCGGCGGATCGATGACGACCGCGCGCCGCGGGCACTCTTTGTGATCTGAAACGAAACCACCCGTTGAAAAACACTCGGCCGTGCAGATGGCAGCCTGTGCTGAACTGTCGCCTTACATATCCACCCGGTCCTGGCCACCTATCCCAGACCTGGCCGCAGGTTCGCATGGCGCGCGATTTGTGAATCGCCTTATGGCATCTGCCATGTGGCGGACCATGGGCGATTCGACGAATCTTAAGGGTCTGGAATCGGAAGATTGTGAATCTGCGTGTGGGATTGGCAAGGGCTCTTCTTGGCCGTTGGATTTGCGCCTGTTGGATTTCCACGCTGGAGAGTCCGTTTCTGCGGTCCGACCCATCCGTTTAATGTTGGCCGCCAGCGCATGGGCCATGGCATCAATGCTCGCGGGCCCATGACGAGCCCGCCAATGTTTGTGGCTGCTCGCCGCCCAGGCTCGCGCCAACGCCCAATCCCCAAAAACATGAAACTGCCGACTCGCACCAAACCCCACCGCCCGATCATTGGCTGCGTCCTTGCCGCACTGGCCTGTGGCCTGGCGACGCCCTTCGCTGCCGTCGGAGCCGAGGTGCCGCCGCCGACGGCGGCACCGGCCGAAGCGGATTCAATGCAGTGGTTCCGGGACGCCAAGCTCGGCATCTTCATCCACTGGGGCATCTATTCGGAAGGGAAGGGCAGCGAGTCATGGGCTTTCCATGACGGGCAGATGCCGCATGACGAATACTACGCGCAGGCCAGGACCTTCACGGCGTCGGCCTACGATCCCGGACACTGGGCGATGCTGTTCAAGGAGGCCGGGGCTAGATACGCCGTGCTCACGAGCAAGCACCACGACGGCTTTGCGCTCTGGGACACGAAGCTTTCCAGGTTGAACGCCAAGGACGGATCGCCGGCGGGGCGCGACCTGGTGGGGCCGTATTGCGAGGCCCTCCGAAGCCAGGGGCTCAAGGTCGGCCTCTATTTCTCCCATCTCGACTGGGGGCATCCGGACTATGCCAGCATCCTGCCGCCGGGGGCCCACGGCCCATCGGACCCGCAGTTCAAGAATGTGTACAGCTATCCTCAGGGGGCGGAAAGCCCCGAGGCATGGGAGCGGTTCCTCACATTTCATCGCGGGCAGCTCCAGGAGCTCAGCACCCGTTTCAGGCCCGACCTGCTCTGGTTCGACGGGGACTGGGAGAGGAGCGCGGAGCAATGGCGCTTCAAGGAGCTGCGCGCCCAGCTGAAGGCCTCGAATCCCGGCGTCATCCTCAACAGCCGGATGGGGCCCTATGGCGATTATGCCACCCCGGAGCAGTTCCTGCCCCTGGTGCCGCCGACGGGGCCGTGGGAGTTCTGCATGACGATCAACGACTCCTGGGGCTACCAGAGGGCCGACCGCAATTACAAGACCGTCAGGCAGGTCGTGCGCATGCTGGCGGAGTGCGCCGGCATGGGGGGCAACCTGCTTCTCGACATCGGCCCGCATAGCGACGGAACCCTCCAGCCGGAGGAGGAGGCGGTCCTGCACGGGCTCGGCCGCTGGACCCACAAGCATGCGGAGGCCCTGTACGGGTCCGTGGCCGGCCTGCCCCCGGGCTATTTCTACGGCGCCTCCACGCTCAACCAGGCGCGCGACACGCTGTACCTGATCTTCTTCGACAGGCCCGTCGACTCCCTGGCGCTGAAGGGAGTCCGCAACAGGATCAAGCGCATCAGCGTCCTGGGGGGGCCGGAACTCAGCCACAAGACCATTGGCGGCGCCAGCTGGGTGAACATGCCCGGCATCATCTGGATCGATTTGCCCGAGAAGTGGGTCGATCCCGATGCCACCGTCATCAAGGTCGAGATGGAGGGGCGCCTGGACCTCGCCACCACGCCCAAGGGGCCGGCGTCCTAGGCGAAGAACCCGGCCCCCGCCGGGCTGCACCGGGCCTGCCGCGCGGCCCGCGCCCGGGGGCGCCCCGCGCGTTCCGGCCTTGCTGCCTCCCGCCCCGGACTACCGCTGGACCGGCCCGATCGGGAGCACGCTGCGCCCGTACAGTTCGTTCAGCACCAGGGCGACTCCCGTGTACATCGCCGACAGGCCGCAGACGATCCCCTCATAGCCGGCATATGTGATGATCCTCGGGTGGTTCACGAGGTGGTGCCCGATGGCCAGCATGAAGAACAGGACCACGAGGGATGCGAAGACGAACTGCAGCGCCCGGTTCAGCCGCAGCGTCCCGATGAACAGGCATGCGGTGAAGACTCCCCAGATTGCCAGGTAGGCGACAAGGGCCGGTCCGCTGGTTGCGGCGATGCCCGGGATCTGCTTCGGCAGCGCCACAAGCGCCACGAGCGTCAGCCAGAACATGCCATAGGAGAGGAATGCGGTGGTGCCGAAGGTGTTGTTCTTCTTCCATTCCATGATGCCCGCGATGACCTGGGCGGCCCCGCCGTAGAAGATCCCCATGCCCAGGATCATGCTGCCCAGCTCGAAGAATCCGGCGTTGTGGAGGTTCAGCAGGACGGTGGTCATGCCGAACGCCAGCAGGCCCAGGGGAGCCGGGTTGGCGGTGGTGTCTTTGATCTCTCTCGTGGCGATTTCGGCCATATGCTTTTGGGGGTTACGTGCACATTTCGTTTTGGGGTGAGGCTCGCGCAGCCCGCGCCGCGGCCCGGGGATTGACCGGAGACTCTCTGCGAAGCCGGCAAAACCGCGTCAAGGGCCAAGTTGAGGCCGGTCCGGAATGCGGCCGGGCCTCCCGTCAGTCCGCCCGGGCGCCATTGGCGAACAGCCAGTTGCCGCCGGTGCGGCCGAGGATGACCGTGGCCGGGGCCAGGACCCGCAGCCGGGACAGGCAATCCGGGGCGTCGGCACCAGGTAGGCCCGCCCCGGCCCCCTCCACAGGCGCGCGAATTCCTCCTCGGAGACGAACGTGCCCGCGCTGTCGGCGTACCGGGAGCCGTGCATCAGGATCCCATACGATCCGCGGTAGATGCGCACGCGCTGCCGCGTGTAGAAGCCGATGCCGGCGTGATGCTCGTATTTCCCCTCGACCAGGATCTGCTCCCCCGGCCGAAGCTCGTCGCGCAGCACGCCGGCCAGCCGGACGGTGGAGCGGATGGGCTCGAAAAGCAGGAGCCCGTCCTCGATGGCGGTCAGACCGACTCCCATCGCCCCGACCAGGCAGGTCAGCGCAAGCCCCGGCCGGCGGCGGAACGAGGCCCAGGCGGAAACGGCGGTTCCCGCGACGACTAGGGCGACCGCGGTCTCGAGCAGCGGGACCAGGCGGGCGAAGCCCGGCTCGACATAGACCCTCGCGGTGGCGGGAATGCCGCCGGCGGCGGATCCCCTGGGCGGGAACGCGTCGGGAAACAGGTTGTAGAAGCGCATGTGCTCGAGGCGCGGGAAAAGATAGGCGGCGGGCGCGAGGCACGCGACAAAGGCGATCAGCCCGATCCAGGTCGCCGCGAGGGCGCCGGACCGGGCCTCGTCCCGGGGCATGCCCATTTCGTTGTCCCACAGGCTGCCCACCGCAGAGGGCGAGGGCCGGCAGGGCCGGCAGGGCGTAGTATTCGAGCCGCGAGCTGCTCAGGGCGAAAAAGCCGATCACGGCGCCCGCCCAGAGCAGGATGAGGAGGGATCCGCGCTCCGCACGGCCGCCCGAAAGGGTCCGGGGCCAGCACCGGCGCAGGGCCGCGGGCAGGAAGATGCTCCAGGGGCAGAACCAGACCAGGGTCATGGCGAGGTAGGTGGAGGCCGGCAGGGAGGCGTAGTTCACGAGCTCCCGGTGGCCGAGGAACCGCAGGAAGTGCTCGTTCACGAGATAGAACCACAGGAACCCGGGATTCTCGCGGGCAACGAGGACGTGCCAGGGAACCGTGATGAGCAGGAAGAGGGCGCCGCCCCGCACGAGCTCCAGCCGGCGCACAAGCCGCCAGTCCCGCGTGAGCAGCAGGAAGGCGCCGACCGCCAGCGCCGGGAACACGAGTCCCGGAAGGCCCTTCGCGAGGGCCGCGCCACCCATGGCGGCCCCAGAGATCGCGGCCGATGCCATAGACGAACCCGACCCCGGCGACCGCCGCCAGGGCCGTCGGAAGCCGGGCGAAGAATTCCGAGAGGCCCAGGGCCTTGAGGGCAATTGCGTTGAGCCAGTAGAGCAGCGGCGGCTTCTCGACAAAGGGGATGAAGTCGAGGTGGGGCGTCACCCAATTCTTCAACACCAGCATCTCCCGTGAGACCTTCGCGTAGACGCTTTCGTCCAGATCGTACAGGCCCACGCGTCCCAGGCGGAAGAGGTACAGCGCGGCGGCGCCGAGGAGGAGCAGGGCCGGAGCCCAGCGCTTCAGGCTGTCGGGCTCGTCCCGGGATACCTTGGGGGCCATGGGGAGGACGTCTCTCCGCCAGTCTGGGGGGCCGATTCCGGGCTACGCAAGCGCGGAGCTGGCTGGGGCAGGGTGCGGCCGCGGCCGCCATTGCCCCTCACTGCGCTGTCAGGGTCACCGGGTCGTAGCCCTCGCTTGCAATGACGACCGTGTCCCCCGCGCCCAGCTTCTCGACATTCAGCGTTGCGGCGCCCCCGATCATCATGGCCTGGGAGCTGGACTTTTCCGGGTTGGTGATGGTGACCGTCACGCTCAACGGGTGGGGAAAAGGATTGTTGATGTGCAGCGTGATGGTGCGCACCCCGCTGACGAAATCGAATCCGCTCCCGCGCACCCTCTCGAACGAGGTCGTGACCGGCATATGTCGCGCCCGCAGGACCAGGGGCTGGAGCTGGGTGATCTCGCCTTCCGCCTTCTGCAGCCGCGCCTGCAGGTCGATCGACTGGGCCTTTGCGTGGCCGAGCTGCGCAAGCAGTTGGGACGATCCCGCGGTGGCCTGGCCGAGCTTGGTCAGGAGGTCGTCCGATAGGGCCTTGGACCTGTCCAGCTGCGACTGCAGCTCCGCCGACTGGGCCTTGGACCTGTCCAGCTGCGCCTGGACGTCGCCCGACTGGGCCTTGGCCCTGTCCAGCTGCGCCTGCAGTTCCGATTCCTGGGTCCTGGCCAGGTCCAGCTGCGACTGCAGCCGGGCTGAGGCGGCCTTGTCCAGCTCGGTTTGCGCCTGAGCCGTGTCGGGCTTGCCCTGCGTCACCTGTTTCGGGGCGTTGGCTGCCTGTGCGGCTTGGGCGGCCTGTGTGACTTGGGCGTTCTGGCGGTGGATCTTGACACTGAGGACGATGATGACGATCGCGAGGCCGAGGCCGAGCAGGAGGACCGCGAAGGTCGATCCCCGGAGCTTGCGCTTCTCCTGGCATTGGGTTGTTGCGTCTTTCATGGGGAGGGTGGTCTGACCATAGAGCCCGGGCTCCGGTGAACCAGCCCCATTTCTATCGTCGAGGCCCGTGGGTTCAAGAATGGTCAGCAACCGGGTCAGAACAAGACGTTCCCTATGAACTGCTCCAGGTGTCCCGGGATCTTCCGGTTGCGGCGGACGACGACGATCAACTCGCGAACGAACCGATCCGGCCACGGCAGCCGGCGCAGGGTCTGTTTTGTGCCATACAGGGCCAGGGCGCGGGTCGGGACGAAGCTAACGCCCATCCCGAGCGCGACCAGGTTGATGATCAGGTCAAAGCTGTCGAGCTGCAGGCCGGGCTCCACCGTCAGGCCCTGCTCGCTCATCCAGATGCGCAGGCGCTTTCCCGAGTTTGTGCCTTCATCAATGAGAAGCCAGTACTGGCGGGCCGCCCATTCCAGCATCCCCTCCCTGAAGGACGGCTCGAACACGGGCGCCGCGTTCGCGGGGCCTATCAACGTGAAAGTATCGGTGAAGCGGTGGGTCACCCGCAGCGTGCGGGGCATCCTCAGGGGCGGGCAGAGGACGCCCACGTCCAGTTCGTTGCGCTCGATCGCGGACACAATGTCGACGCTCGCCTGGTAGGAGACGCGGTAGCCGACCTGAGGCAGGCGCTTGAGGTTGGCGTGGAAGAACCCCGGCATGTAGGCGAGGCCGATGGACCGAGAGACGCCCACGCGTATCTCCTTCTTGGCGTTTGCGAAGTCCTCGCGGATTCTCTGGAGGGTGTGCCCTACGTCGCCGAGCAGCCGCGCCGACTCCCTCAGGAGCATGGAGCCGGCCGGCGTGAGGTGCACGCTGCGGGTTGTCCGCTCGAAGAGCTCCAGGCCCAGCCTCCGCTCCATCCCCTGCACCTGCCGCGTCACCGCGCTCTGGGTCAGCCCAGCTACCTCGGCGGCCTTCGTGAAGCTGCCGTGCTTGGCGACCAGGTGGAAGAGATGCAGGCCATAGATGTCAAACGGGGCGGTCGTGAGGAAATCATGCACAAAGAGCATTAAACAATAATACTAATGAATTTCACGGAGAATCCAACCTGGGGTATGATGCAGGAATGGCTAACAAAACCGAACGTCTGGCTGAAAACGTCCCCGGCCCATACTACGTCGACGGAAGCTGCATTGACTGCGACCTCTGCCGCGGCACGGCCCCCGATTTCTTCAAGAGGCACGAGGAAAACGGGTATTCGATAATCTATCGCCAACCAACGACTCCGGAAGAGCTAGCGTTGGTCGAGGAGGCCCGGCAGGGCTGCCCGACGGAGTGCATCGGCAGCGACGGGTGACGCGGCGCCCCCGGCGGCTGGGATGCGCGGGTCAGCGAGACAGCGCCGTCCCGGCCGATGGCTGCCGGCCGTGAACCCCTGAGGAAAGCGATGCGATTGCGGCCGGCGCCGGCATGAAGCGTCCGTCGCGTGCCACGCCGCCCTCGTCCTGTCCGAGGGCGCGCTCGAGGGCCCCCTCGTCCAGGCGATAGACGAAATAGACCGGCCCAATCCTTTCGGCTGGCGCCAGCCTGCGGCAGCTGGCCGCCAGGCGCGCCACGGCGAGCTGCGCGAGGGTGTGCGGCAGGGGCCCGTGCCACGCTGGCGCCCCGTCGACGTTCCACTCATGCCTGAGCTTCTCGGACCACTGCCCGTAGAATTCCGCCGGGCCGCCGACGAGCCGCGTCGCGCCGAACACGAAATAGCCCGCGCGGACGCCCCCGTTCTCGAAGGCCCATTCCATGTTCGTCGCCGGCAGCCCGTAATGCTCGTGGCCCGGCGGGCCGAGGAGGCAGACGAACAGGGGCGAATCGCGGTCGGTCTTCCGCAGGTCCCTCTCCCAGGCGATGAGTTCGGGAAGGTCGCCGCCCCATTCCAGGGAGGAATCGACCATGATCCGGAAGCCGGACATCGGGCCGCCGGCGATGGCGTTGAACCAGGCGAGCGGCTGCCGGCGCGCGGAGAAACCCTCGGCCGCCGCAAGGAGCGCGACCGAGCCGGCGAATGCGCGCGATGCCCAGCCCATCCGGGCTGCGCGGGCGAGCGCCACCCCCCCCGCCACCGCGGTCACCAGGAAAAGGGGCAGGATGTGCCGGACGCCGATGTTGAGCGGCGTCAGCATGGCGACGGCCGCGTAGCCAAGGGCCCCGGCAAAGACGGGGGAGATTTCGAGAGACAGCCGCTCCGCCTCCGGCCGCGCAGGCAGGCGCACGAACAGCCAGGCGCCGAGCGCCAGGAGCATCGCAACCGTGCTCTTGGTCAGGAACGCGACGGGGAAGTAGTCCCAGAACCCGCCGGTCCGGAATTCGCCGAAGAGGTAGGCGGGCCGCGGCTTCATGATGTCCGCAAACACAAGCACCTCGCGCAGGTAGGGCTCGGGCAGAGCATGCCAGCGGCTAAGAAAGCCGACGGCGAGCCCCGCGGCGGTGGGGGGATCCGATGCAAGGTACGCGAACCCTCCCGGGCGGAACTCCCAGCCGAAGAAGGCCCAGATGGAGACCCAGGCGACCGCGCACGCGCCGGCATGCCACCCGACGAGCGGGGCGATCCGGCACCTGCCGCGCTGGCGCCAAAGGTGCCAGCCGAGGAGCAGCCCGGCCCCGGCCATCCACGCGACGGCCGAGAACTTCGACAGGAGCATCATCGCGGCGCAGAGGCCGGTGGCGGCGGCCGGGCGCGCCGAGGGGCGCCGCAGGAGCCACGCATAGCATACCAGGGCGGCGATGTACCAGAACGCCGCGCCCGTGTCGGTCGTCACCAGGACGCCGTTCGCCAGGATCACGGGGCTGGTCGCGTAGAGGAGCGCCGCCAGGGCCCCCGCCCGGGGCCCGGCCAGCCAGGCCGCCCAGCCCCAGACGAGGATCCCGGTCAGCAGGCAGAGCACGAGCGTCATTCGCCTCGCCGGCGCCAGGATTCCCAGCGGATCGGCGCGGCCTGAGAAGAGAAGCGCCTCCCCTACCAGCAGGGGATTCCACCCCAACTCGCGCTGCAGCTCCGGATCGGGGGGGCTCAGCCCCTTGTGGAAGAGCGGCCATGCCGCCCATTTCTGCGCGAAGAAAAGGTTGCCCGTGGATTGCCGGTAGTCGCCGTTCCCCCAGCCGCTCAACCCTGCGCTTAGGTGGCCCGGCTCGTCCCTCGTCACGGAAAGCGTGCCCGCCAGGCGCGCGCCCGCCGCCGCCATCCACGTTAGGAGGAGTATGGCGATGGCGGCGCTCAGCAGCCACTCGGACCTTGCGGCGGGCGGGGAAGGGGGGGTCGCGGCCGGCGTCTCCAGCTTGGCCTGCTCCATGGAAGGGGGACCCGCTCAGCCCTCGAGGAGGAATTTGGCGAAGCGCCCGCGCAGGTTCCGGCTCAGTGGAATCCGCGCGCCGTTTCGCAGTAGAATCGTGTAGTCGCCCTGCGGCGAGGGCTGCAGCTCCTTCACCTGGTCGGTGCGCACGACCGCCGAGCGGTTGACGCGGCTGAACTCCTGGGGCCCCAGCCGGGCCTCGATCGACGACAATGTCTCGCGGGGCATCAGCCTCTCGCCCGAGGTCGTGTGGATGACCACGTAGTTGTCCGCGGCCTCGACCCAGACGACCTCGTCGAGCTTGAGGAAGACGTAGCGTCCGTTGGCCTTCACCGCGAGGCGCTCCGGCCTGGGCGCGGGGGCCGCGCCGGCGCTGGCAAGCAGGCCCTCGATCCGGGCTCCGATCTCGCCGGCGCGCCGCGAGTTCACGTATTCAGCGGCACGCTCGAGCGCGGTCTCGAGCCGGTCCCGATCGAACGGCTTGAGCACGTAGTCGACGGCGCGGACGCCGAAGGCGTCCACGGCGAACTTCTCGTGCGCCGTCACGAACACGATGGCCGGCCGCTCCTCCGGGGCGAGCGCGGCGACCACCTGCAGGCCGTCGCATCCGGGCATCTGCATGTCGAGGAAGGCGATGTCGGGCTTGTCCCGGCGGATCGCCTCCACGGCCTCCGTCCCGGTGGCGTATTCCCCGACGATCTCCAGGGACACGTCCGTCGGCAGGAGCGCGAGCAGGCGCGCGCGGGCCAGGGGTTCGTCGTCGGCGATCAGGATGCGCAGCTTCGTCACGGCGTCGGGGGGCTGAACGGGATCACCATGCGCACACACAGGCCTCCATCCGGCCGGTTGACCAGTTCGAAATGCTGCCGCGCCCCGTAGAGCTCGGCCAGGCGGGCGCGGGTGTTGGCGAGGCCGATGCCCTCGCGGGTCAGGCCCCCGGCGGGAATCCCGCCCCCGTTGTCGCTCACCGTGAGGACGACCTGGCCGGCCTCCAGCGTGCCCCGCAGCTCGATCCTCCCGGTGAGGGACCGGGGCTCGATGCCGTGGCGGACGGCGTTCTCCACGATGGGCTGCAGGATCAGGCTCGGCACCTTGGCGTCGATCACGTCGTCGTCGATCTCGATTGCCACCTCGAGGCGGTCGCGGAAGCGGATCCTCTCGATGTCGAGGTACCGCTCGATGAACGCGATCTCCTCGCGCAGCGTCGTCTGCGCCGCGCCGGTGTGGGACATCGTGATCCGGAGCAGCTCGCTCAGGCGCACGAGCATCCGGTCGGCGGCTTCGACGTCGGTGTGCATCAGCGAGGCGATTCCATTCAGGGTGTTGAAGAGGAAGTGGGGCTTGAGCTGATGGAGCAGTGCCTGCAGGCGGGCCTCGGTCAAATGCTTTTCCAGCTCCAGGGTCTGCACCGTCCTCTCGTGGTACTTTCGGTAGTAGGCGAGCGCGTGGCTCGCGGAGACGATGACCCCGTAGATCAGCAGGTTGAAGGGAAACGTCCGCACCAGGAGCGGGTCAAAGATCTCCTGGAAGCTGGCGGATTCCCCGGCGATCCAGCTGTCGACCTGCCCCACGAGGGCGCGCAGCGCCACGTAGGAGAGCGAGAACACGAGGGCCGCCGCCAGGTGGATGCCGGCGGCGAGCCAGCGGGAGCCGAGCTCGGGAGGGTAGCGGCGGGTCAGCCAGACGACCGGCAGGGACAATACGCCGTAGACGTACCAGTCCTCCAGCGGGGCGCTGATCGCCTCGCCCCAGGTGATGGGGCGGCCGAGCAGGCTGGTCGAAAGGTAGAGCTGGCTTGCGAACGCGAGGCCAACCAGGGACCACAGCGCCAGAATACCGAGCCCGCGAAGGAGGGTAGGGGCCATGGTCTTGGCGCTCATCAAGGGAATGAAATTTACATCCTTGGGCGCGAAGTTCAATAGCAGTCCATGCCCGATCCCGCCGCGAATCCCGAGCGGGCTTAAATGACGCCGTCGCCAATGCCAGCCCCCGGACGCCCCGACAGGGAGGCGGCGCTGCCCCGGGGCGCGATCTCGCCGCTTGTGCCCGTCCTTGTGCCCCTGGCGGTGGCCGCGATCGTGATCGGCTTCTTTTTCTCCAGGTTCTTTCCCTTTGCGGCGCAGACGGGAAACCCCCCGGCCGCGAGGTTCACCGACGTGACCAGCGACGCGGGCCTGGCCTTCGTGCACGACAGCGGCGCCAGGGAGGACGAGGAGACGCCCACGACGCTTCCGGGCGCCGTCGCATTCCTGGACTATGACAACGACGGGCGCCCGGACCTTTTCTTTGTGAGCGGGACCACGTGGCCCTGGCTCCCCTCGGCGATGGGAGGCCCACCGACCTGCGCGCTGTACCACAACGACGGCGGCGGCCATTTCAGCGATGTGACCCGGGAGGCCGGCCTCGACGTCACCATGCTGGGCATGGGCGTGGCCGTGGGCGACTACGACGGCGACGGCCTGCCGGACATCTTTGTCACCGGCATCGGCGGCAACCGGCTGTTTCACAACCAGGGCAACGGCAGGTTCGTCGACATGACCGATGCGGCGGGGGTGCGCGGGGACGACCACGTGTGGAGCACCGGCGCCGTCTGGATAGACATCTTCGGGGACGGCAGGCTCGACCTTGTGGTGTGCAACTACGCGCGATGGTCGCGCCAGGCGGAGCTGGAGGACGCATTTGCGGCCGAGCGCGCGGGCCCGTCGTACATGGCGCCGGCCGGCTTCGTGAGCGTCTTCCCCTCCGTGTACCGCAACCTCGGCAACGGAAAGTTCAAGGAGATCTCGGCGGGGACCGGCCTCAACCTGATCGACCGGCAGACCGGGTTTCCGCGGGCGCTCCCCCTTGCCGTCGCGGCGGTCGACGCGAACGGCGACGGCAAGCTGGACCTGCTTTTCGCCTACCAGACCGGGGACGACGTCCTGTTCCTCAACCAGGGCGACGGCACGTTCCGGCAATGGAACCCGCCGGCGCGCGAGCGGCGCGAGGGGGCGTCGGCCGGGCTGGTCGGGGCGGGCGCGCTGTCCTTCGCGCGGCCGGGCCAGGCGGCCGGAAGGTTCGATCTGCTGCGGGCGGCGGGGCTCGCGATGGTTCCGGCGCCCGACGAGGCCGATTCCTACTGCCGCCTGCGCAACAAGCTCGGGGTCGCGTTCCTCGACTACGATCTCGACGGCCGGATCGACATTGTCTCCGGCGACGGCCTGGCGGAGCCGGGCCTCGTGCACTTTGAGCACGGCCGCAGCTTCGCGGCGGCGCCCTCCGTGCTGTGGAACAGCGGCCGCGGCTGGCTGCGGGCCCCGGTGCCCGCGGGGCCGGGCTCCTTAAGCCGGCCTGCCCTCGCGCGAGGCGTGGCGGTCGCCGACGTCGAGGGAAACGGGAGCCTCGACGTCGTCATCGCGCAGAACGGGGGCCGGCCCCGGCTGTTCCGCAACGACCAGCGGCTTCACCACGCGTGGCTGAGGATCGACCTCGTCGGCACGCACTGCCAGCGCGACGCCGGGGGCGCGCGGGTCGAGGTGCACACGCCCCGCGGCGTGCTCGTCCAGACGATGGAGCCGGCCATGGGCTTCATGGCCCAGTCGGAGAAGACGCTCACCTTCGGCCTCGGCGATGACGACCGGGTGCGCACGGTCGTGGTACGCTGGCCGGGCGGCGTGCGCCAGGAGGTCCGCCCGGCGGGAGTCAACCGGAGGCTGGTCATTACCGAACCTAATTAGGACAGCTCCAATTCTACTGGCTGGTTGGAAACCGCCCCCAGGCGCCGGCGGTTTGCCCCGCATTTGCGGCCCTTGGCCACAAACGCCTTCCCACGAGCGCGCCGGATTGGCCATCTCGCGGACGCCAGAGCCGCCCGGTTGCCCCCTTCCCTCAACCCGATCCCAATAAATGTCTCGGATACCTGCCACCTTGAAATCCTCCCTCCGCCTGATCGCCCTGTCCGGCCTTCTCATGGCGTCTCAGGAGCGCCTGTGCGCCGGAAACGCGGTCCTCGACTGGAATGAGGAGGCGGTCGATGCCACGCGGCTCGCCCGGAACCCGCCCCCGCTTGCCTCGCTAATGTACGCCACCTACCACGTCGCGATCTTCGACGCCGTGAACGGCATCACGCGCACGCATCACGGCTGGCTTGTCAACGATCCGGCGCCGGCCGGCGCCGACATGGATGCCGCCATAGCCAGCGCGGCGTACACCGTCCTCAACGCGCTCTGGATTTCAACCAACCCCCGCACCGTGCAGATCGCCTATGACACGGCCCTCGCGGAAATCCCCGACGGGCAGGCCAAGAGCGACGGTGTCGCCTGGGGCAGGAAGGTCGCCGAGGCCGTGTTGGCCAAGAGAGCGGACTGCGGCTACAACAAGCCCATTCCCGGGACGTACTCGAGCACCGAGCCAGGAAAATGGCGGGAAACGCCGCCCGGCTTTCGGCCCCCCCTCCTGCCGTTTTGGGGCAAGGTCACTCCCTTCGTCATGACATCCCCGTCGCAATTCCGCGCACCGCCCCCCGAGGCGCTGGGATCGAAGGAATACGCGGAGGAGCTCGCCTTCGTCGCCAAGCACGGCGCGCGCGACGATGCCGAACGCTCCGAGTACGAGACCCTGTGCACGCCGTTCTGGTCGGACGACCTCGGCACGGCCACCCCGCCGGGCCACTGGAACGTCGTGGCGCAGGACATCGCCCGCCGCAGGAACCTCTCCGTCCCGGAATGCGCCCGGCTCTTCGCGCTGCTCAACCTGGCCGAGGCGGACGCCGCGATCTCAACCTGGGAGACCAAGTTCTATTACAATCTCTGGCGCCCGGAGACCGCCCTGCGCGAACTCGATCTGAAGCTCAACCCGTACGTCGTCAGCAGGCCCGATTTCATCCCCAACATGGTGTCGCCGCCGTTTCCGTCCTACACCTCGGGGCACAGCTCGTTTTCCGCCGCGGCAGCCCGGATGATCGCGCTGGTCACCGGCACCGACGACATCGAATTCAGCGTGACGTCGGACGGCCTGCCGGGCGTCGTGCACACGTTCAAGAAGCTGTCGGACGCCCAGCGCGAGATCGGAATGAGCCGGGTCTGGGCCGGAATCCACACCATGTCGGAAAACCTCGAGGGCCAGAAGGCTGGCATGAAGATCGCCGATTATGTCTTCGCAAACGCTTTGCTCCCGGTATCCAAGTGATTCCGTTGGCCCCGACTTAGAATGCTCAAGAGGATCCTGACCTGCGCAGTGTTTGGCGCCGCGGCGCTGCTGGCCGGGGCCGAGCCGGCCTATGTGGCGACTCCGCTGCGGCCCCGCCTGCCCGGCTCCGTGGGATCCAAGCCCTTCCAGGTCCTTTCGCCCGAGGAGACGGGCGTCAACGTGAGCAACATCTACAGCGACCCCCGGATGTGGGGCGACCGCTTCCGCGAGCTGACGCTGGGCGCCGTGGAGACGGGGGTTGCCGTCGCCGATTTCGGCCGCAGCGGAATGCTGGACATATTCGTCGTCTCGCGCAACGGCCCGTGCGCGCTCTACCGGCAGACATCCCCGTTCAAGTTCGTGAACGTCGCGGCGGCGGCGGGCGTCGACTGCACGCAGAACGGCCCGGGCAGCGTCACGAGCGCGACCGTCGTCGACATCAACCAGGACGGATGGCCGGACCTCTACGTCTGCCGCTTCGACGCCCCGAACCTCCTCTTCGTCAACAACGCCGACGGCACCTTCACGGAGCGCGCGCACGAGTACGGCCTGGACGTCAAGGACGCGAGCGTCGAGGCGACGTTCGCCGACTACGACGGCGACGGCTACCTCGACTGCTTCATCCTCACCAACGTCCTGGACTTCTCCAAGAGCCCGCTCGGGCGCCGCAACTACCTCTTCCGCAACAACGGCAACGGGACTTTCACCGACGTGTCGAAGAAGGCGGGCATCTGGGGCCTGACGCAGGGGCACACCGCGCTTTGGTTTGATGCCAACCAGGACGGCTGGCCCGACCTGTACATCGCCAATGACTTCGAGACCCCCGACCGCTTCTACCTGAACAACGGCGACGGCACGTTCACGGACGTCGTCGACGAGCGCCTGCCGCACGTCACCTATTTCTCGATGGGGGGGGACTCCGGAGACCTGAACAACGACGGCCTGATCGACTTCATGGTGACGGACATGCGCGACCGCACGCACGCGCAGTTCATGACCGGCCTTGAGGAGCAGGGCCGCGGCCTGTGGGAGATGGAGCGCGTGCCGGAGCTCATCCCACAGTACATGTGGAACGCCGTCTACCTCAACACCGGCACCGACCGGTACCAGGAGGTCGCCCACCTGATCGGCGTGGACACCACGGGCTGGACCTGGGCGGCCCGGATGGCCGATCTCGACTGCTCCGGCCGCGAGGATCTCTTCTTCACGGCGGGGATGATCCGCAACTTCACGAATCCCGACCTGGTCGACAAGCAGAACGTCGCCCCGAACCTGAACGCGCGGGCGATGGTGTGGAAGAACTCCCAGGTCCGCAGGGAACACACGAGAGCCTTCCGCAACCTGGGCAACCTCAAGTTCGAGGACGTGAGCGCCGAATGGGGCCTCGACCAGTACGGAGTCTCCTTCGGCTGCGCCATCGTCGACCTGGACGGGGACGGCGACCTCGACATCGTCTACAACACCTACGACGGCCCGCCGACGGTCATCCGCAACAACACGACCTCGGGCCACCGGGTCATGATCAAGCTGGCCGGCCGGGCGCCCAACCGCGACGCCATCGGCGCCGAGCTGCGGATCGAGACCGCCTCCGGGATCCAGGTGCGACAGATCTACACCGAGCGCGGCGTGGTGGCGAGCGAGCCTTCCACCGTCCATTTCGGGTTGGGGGATGACACGGCCATCTCCAAGCTCACGATCCACTGGCCGAACGGCCAGGTGCAGGCGCTCGAGGACCTGCCGGCCGACAGGCTGCTGACCATCCAGCAGCCGCCCTTGGCGCCGGGCCAGGTTGCCAGGCGGCCCCCGGCCCGCTTCCACCAGCCGCCCAGCCCGTCGGCCCTGTTCACCGAGAACGCCCACGCCCGCGGGCTCGACTACACGGACAGCGCCCAGCCGGCGGACGAGTTCAGCCGCCAGCGCCTGCTGCCGCGGCGCCTGGGCCAGACCGGCCCCGCCATCGCGGTCGCCGACGTCAACGGCGACGGCCTGCCCGACGTGTTCGTGAGCGGCACGGGCGGCCAGTCCGGCATGCTGTACCTGGGCCAGCCCGACGGCACCTTCAAGCCGGCGCCGGACCAGCCGTGGGCCGGCGCCAGGGACTCCGACGACGTCGGGGCCGTCTTCTTCGAGGCGAGCGGCCGCGGCTTTCCCGACCTCTTCATCGCCGCGGGCGGCGTCCGGCACGACCGCGGCGACCCGGCGCTGAACAACCGCCTCTATCTCAACGACGGACACGGGCGTTTCACGCTAGCACCCGCGGGGACGCTGCCCTCGGACGGCGAGTCGAGCTGCATTGCCGCAGCCGCGGACTTTGAAGGAAGCGGCCGGCCCGGCCTCTTCGTCGGCGGCCGGCTCGTCCCCGGCCACTGGCCGGCGACTCCCAGGAGCTTCCTGTACCGCAACGTCGGCGGAAAGTTTGTCGATGTCACCGACGAGCTGGCGCCCGGCCTGCGCAACATCGGGATGGTGACCGCGGCGGTCTGGGCCGACATCGATGGCGACGGCCGGCCCGACCTCGTCCTCGCGACCGAGTGGGGCCCGATCGTGTACTTCCATAACAACGGCCACGGATTCGACGACTGGACGGAAAAGGCGGGCCTGGCGCAGCGCACGGGCTGGTGGAGCGCCCTGGCGGTGGCCGACCTGGACGGCAGCGGACGTCTCGACCTGGTCGTGGGCAACGTCGGGCTGAACACGAAGTACCACGCCAGCGCGGCCGAGCCCACCGTGCTCTTTGCGGGCGACCTCGACGGAAGCGGCGGCGAGCATCTGGTCGAGGCCCAGTACGAGGACGGGAAGCTCTACCCGGTGCGCGGCCGCAGCAAGCTGGCCTATTCCTTCCCATGGATCCGGAGGAAGTTTCCGACCTTCGATGCCTATTCGCACGCCACGATCGCGGACATCTTCCCCGCCGAGCACCTTGCCAAGGCGCGGCGCCTCGCCGCCACGGAGCTGGCCAGCGGGGTCTATCTCCAGAGGCCGGACGGGACTTTCGAATTCAAGGCGCTGCCCACGCTGGCCCAGATCTCGCCGATCAACGGGATCATCGTGCGCGACCTGGACGGCGACGGCATCCCCGACGTCTACTGCGTCGGCAACAACTACGGGCCCGAGCCGTCCACCGGGCGCTTTGACGGGGGCGTCAGCATCCTCCTGAAGGGCGACGGGCACGGCGGCCTGACGCCGGTGCCGACGTGGAAGAGCGGGCTCCTCGCGGCGGGCGACACCCGCTCGGCGGTCGCCGTGTCCCTCCCGGGACAGAAGGGCGTCCCCTCGATCGCGGTCGCGCAGTGCAACGGCCCCATCCTTCTCTTCACACCGAACACCACCACGAACCCGAACCCACAGCCGATCGCCCGGCGCTGACCGGCGCCCCCCCGCAGCAAACACGCAGTTTTTACATCCACGCTATCACCATGCAAACATCACGGGCCACCGCCCTCTTCCTCCTGCTCACCGTAGCCTCCTCTCTGGCCCGCGCCCAGTACGTTCCGCCATCGCCGGCCGCGCCCGTGCCGGGAGTGATCGACGACTACCTCAAGGGCGAGCCCGCGTTCAAGGGCTGGGACTTCGTCGTCAACGAGCGGCTGCGCTACGAGGACAAGTCCGACGCAGGGACGACCCACGCGGGCTCGAACTTCGATTTCTTCTCCGCGCCGCCGAGCGACAACAGCAACCAGTACTGGCTCAGCCGCCTCATGCCCCGCGTCGGCTACACGGGCGACCTGTTCGCCTTCGTCGTCGAGGGGAGGTCGAGTTACTCCGTCGGCGACGACCGCTACACCGCGGCGGCGGCCGGCAGGAACCTCGCCGAGAACGACGGCCCGCTCCAGCTCCAGATGGCCTATGTGCTCATCGGAAACCCGAAGGAGTTCCCCGTCACGGCAAAGGTGGGCCGGCAGGAGCTGACCTACGGCGACCAGCGGCTCTTGGGCAACGCCTTCTGGCTCAACATTCCGCACACGTTCGACGCGGTGAAGGTGAGGTACCAGGGCTCGTCCTTCGGCGTCGACCTGTTCGCCGCCAGGCTGGTGTATGTCGAAGCGGATCATTTCGAGGAGGCAAACCCGCAGGACATGCTGTCGGGCGCGTATTTCGACTTTCCCGGATTCTCGAAGGACAACGTGACGGAGCTCTATCTGTTCGCCCGCAACGTCGCCCGGGGCATTGTGACCGACAACTGGTCGCTCGTTCCCGCCCCCTTCCGTTTCACCGCGCCGCAGGACATCTACACGCTCGGGTACCACATGAAGTCCAAACCCGGCGCGCTGGGCCCGTGGGACTACGGGATCGAGGCGATGTGGCAGTTCGGGGACCGGACGGCCGTCTTTCCGGCAACGACCGTCGCCGCGGCCAAGGGGGCACCCCGGCTGGACCAGAGCGCCTGGGCGTTTGTCGCCCAGGGGGGCTACACCTGGAAGGGCGAGCCCTGGACGCCCCGCCTCGCCCTGATCGTGAGCTGCGCGTCGGGCGACCAGAACTCCAAGGACCGGGACAGCCAGACATTCCAGAACCTGCTGCCCTCGAACCACGGGCTCTACGGCATGATGGATCTCTCAAGCCTGCAGAACATCGAGGACGTGCGCCTGTCGCTCACGGCGAAGCCGAGCGCCGCCACCAGCCTGGCGCTCGACGTCCACCAGCAGCACCTGGAGACGACCAACGACTATTGGTACAACGTTGCGGGTGTGCCAAGGAACACAACCGGGGCGGCTCCCGGGAGCGGCAAGGGATTCGGGATCAACCCGAACTACGGCTCGGACCTGGGCCAGGAGGCCGACGCCATCGGGGGATGGACCGTGCACCGCGGGCTGCTGCTTGAGCTCGGCCTCGGCCATTTCTTCCGGGGCGAGTACGTGAAGGAGTCGCTGCGCGTCGTGGGGTCGAGGGATGCAAACTACGGCTACCTTCAGGCGACCCTCAACCTCTGACGGGCCGGGAAAATGAAACGCCCCGGGGCGCGTGCGCGCCCGGGGCGTCGAGTTCCGTCAGGCTGGGCAAAGATTCAGGGGAGAACGTAGCGCAGGTCCAGCCAGACCATGTTTGCGTTGGCGTTGCTCGGGGCGCCCGCCGCCACAAACCAGGGCTGGCGCTCAATATGGGAGACCTGGGCGATCAGCTGGAGGGCCCCGTAGGCCGGGTTCTTCCAAAACGTGTAGGTGTTGGCCAGGGTGAACTCGTCGATCGACTTGTTGTTCGAGTTGGCCGAACCCGGGTACCCGTAGCCGACGTACGATCCATTGGCCAGCTGGTTGTAGCGCTTCCCGAAATTGGCCGTGCTCCAGTACGCGGAAACGGTGTCCGCGGGCACGGCCGCATACTCGAATCCGAGGATCGCCGAGGTCGCCTTGACGAGCCCGATCCCATAGGCGCCCGTGGAGTCCGGCGCCTTCACGATGAAGTCCGGGCCCGATCCGAAGAGGTAGCGGCCGCCGCCATAGCTGTAGAATCCGGTGCCGATGAACGAGAGGCCCTTGACGAGTTCGAGGTTTACGGCTCCCTGCACGCCGGTGCCTTCGGCCGTGGCAGAGGTATTGAGGCTCGAGGTGTAGGTGTTGATCTTGTACGAGCTAACGAGGCCGGACAATTCGAAATGCCATGGCAGGTCGTTAACGGCCTTGGTATCGTAGGCCAGCTTTCCGATGACGTCGGGGAACATGTTCGGCTGGGTCGTCGCCGTGCCCTGGTCCACCTGGGTTGCGGTGAAGGCCGATGGGAGGACGACCGCGCTTCCGACGTACTGGTCGGGATTCTCAAGGGAAAGGGCCATGGTGAACTCATCCGTCGCATGGAAGGTCGCGCGCAGCTGCGTCTGCCGGGCCCAGGTCAGGCCCAACTGGTAGTTCGTGTCCATGTCGTTCGAGTAGAATATGTCCGAGGGCATTGGGGATATCCCCCGGCGATTGGGGGTCAGCAAGCTCCAGTCCTGCCCGGCAAGGAATTCCCACGGCCCCTTCTTGAGGTCGACGAAGTAGACGCGCATGCGCAGCGTGTCCGAATTGCTCGTCACGCCCAGGTTGGTGGGGGCGTTGCCGAGGAAGTCCGTCTCCACGTAGCCCAGGACTTTCGTGTCGCTGACGGTCGAATCGACCCTGAGGCCGAGACGGGAATTTTGCGCGCTGAACTTTGTCTCGGACAGCTGGCCGGTCGACCCGTTTGTATACGGGATGCTGTTGAACGTTGTGCCGATCGCGCTCCCGGTCGACTCGTTCCTGTAGACCCCGGTGAAATCCATGAACCCGAAAGGCGTGAAATCCGCGATCCCGATCTTGAATGAGAGCGGCGAGGTGGCTCCCGGGCCCGAGGCGACAGGGACGCCTGCCGCGGCCGCGCCTCCGTAGGCCGGGCCGCCGCCCGGCGAGACCGCGGGCAGCATGGCCGGCGCTGCGGCCTGAGCGGCGGCGGCCGGTACGGCGGCCTGCTGCGCGGCGAGTTCCTTCTGGAGGCTCGACACGTCGTCGGGCGTCAGGACGCCCTTCCTCACGAGAAGATCGAGCAGCGCCTTGTTGCTGTCCTGCTGTGCGAACGCCGAGCCGGCTGTTAGTATGGCGCCGGCGAGCAGCGCGAGGCAAATCCGGGTCTTATTGTGAAACATGGTGTGGGTCGATGGGTGTTTGTGTGCGCCGGGTTTGTAGCCGGAGACTGTTACAGTCGCGTGGCCGTTTCGTGACAAAGCGGCAAACCTCGGGCCGCCTTCCTGGCGATTTCCCGTGCGGCGCAGCGTCTTTGGGGCTCGCGCACGTGGCCCCGGGCCACGCTGGCAGACGCCTCCCGGCGGGTTGCGCCCGCAACGATGAGGCGCGGCCTGGTCCTCGCTCCAGCTTTGATGAAGGGAATTTAATGGTTTATTAGCTGTTCCTTAATGAAACTTTGCTAAGGTGTCCCCATGCGCATCCTGGTCGTCGAAGATGAGCGCAAGGTGGCCGAACTGGTCGCGCGCGGCCTGAGGGCCGCGCGGTACGCCGTCGACGTCGCATCGGAGGGGGAAGCCGGCTGGGCGATGGTGAACACCTACCCCTACGACCTCATCATCCTCGACCTGTCGCTTCCGGGCATCGGAGGCCTCGAGCTTCTCCGGCGGATCCGCCGAAGGGACGAGCGGGTTCCGGTGCTGATCCTGACCGCGAAGGACGCCACCGCCAGCAAGGTCGAGAATTTCGAGGCCGGGGCGGACGATTACCTCACGAAGCCCTTCGCGTTTGCCGAGCTGCAGGTGAGGGTGAAGGCCCTCCTGCGCCGCGGCCCGGTGAGCCAGGGAGGCACGGTGCGGGTTGCGGACCTTGAGATCGACCGCCTCACCCAGCAGGTGCGCCGCGGCGGCCGCCGCATCGAGCTGACGCCGAAGGAGTACGGTCTTCTCGAGTACCTGGCGAGCCAGCCGGGCAGGGTGCTGTCGCGCACGATGATCGTCGAGCACGTCTGGGACGAGAGCTTTGAGGGGCTGACGAACATCGTGGACGTGTATGTCCGGCACCTGCGCGAGAAGGTGGACGCCCCCCATCCGGTCAAGCTGATCCACACGGTGCGCGGCGTCGGCTATTCCCTGTCGGAGGACCCCGCACTGTGACCGTAAGGTCGATCCGCTTCCGCCTGACCGCGTGGTACGCCGGGCTGCTTTCCGTGGTCATCATCGCGCTGGGTGCGCTGCTCTTCTTCCATATCAAGAGCTACCTCGAGGACACGCTGCTGGAGACCCAGGCGCGCCGCGCCCGGCAGATCTCCGACACGCTTGTGACGAACGCCGGCAAGACGGGCGAGGCCTATGTCGCCAGGGAGGTCGCCGCGCTCTATGACCCGGAGAAGAGCGACCGGTTTATCCGCATCACGAGCCGCGACGGCAGGCTCGTCTACCGTTCCGGCGTCCCGGTCAGCCAGGCCTTCGATCCGGCGGCGGTGCCCGCTGCGCCGCCCTCGCAGCTGGAGGAGTTCACGCGCAAGCAGCCGATAGCCGCCGGACCGGCGCTTCTGATCGCAGCGGTCCGCGCCGGAGCCGGCGGCACCTCCTACCTGGTCGAGGTCGGGACCTCCGCCGCGCCGGTCGAGACCATGTTCCACCACCTGCTGCTGCTGCTTGGACTTGGCCTGCCCATTGTCGCGGCCCTGGCGGCGTCGGGCGGGTATATCCTCATCCGCCGGACCCTTCGGCCGGTGGACGAGATTGCCGGCAAGGCGGAGCAGATCACGCAGCACAACCTGGGAGAACGACTCCCGGTCCCGGCCACGGGAGACGAGTTGGAGAGCCTGTCGGTCGCGCTCAACCGCATGATCACGCGCCTGGACGACGCCTTCCTGAACTCGAAGCGGTTCGTGGCCGACGCCTCCCACGAGTTGCGGACGCCCCTGACCATCCTCCGGGGGGAGCTGGAAAGCATGGTCCAGGAGGACGGCGTCCCCGGCCCGCAGCGCGAGCGCATCGGCGGCCTCCTGGAGGAGGTCGAGAGGCTCTCCATGATCGTCGAGCGGCTCTTTGCGCTTTCGCGCCTCGATGCGGGAGAGGCGCAGTCCGAATGGGTCCGATTCGACCTGGCCGAACTCGTTGCCACCACCGCGGGCCAGATGACACTCCTTGCGGAGGACCGCCGGATAGCCGTCACCTGCGACGCCGGCTCGCCCGTCATGGTGCAGGGCGACCGCTCCCGGCTGAAGCAGGTCGTCGTCAACCTCCTCGACAACGCCATCAAGTACACACCGGAGGGCGGCGCGGTGAGGCTGCGCGTCTTTGCGGCCCAAGGCCTGGCGGTGCTCGAGGTGATAGACACCGGGGTGGGTATTCCCCCGGAGGACCTCCCCCGGATCTTCCACCGCTTCTTCCGGGTGGACCGGACCCGGTCCCAGCATCCTGAGGGCGCCGGCCTCGGGCTCGCCATCGTCGAGTCCATCTGCAACGCGAACCGCGGCGAGGTCGAGGTGGAAAGCGTCCCGAACAAGGGGAGCTGCTTTCGCGTCAAGCTGCCGCTGGCGGCCTGATCGGAGCCCGCCGGGCGGATTGCGGAGCCCGGCTCAGCGCAGCGACCCGGTCTGGTAGTCGAGAATCGCCCGCTGGATCAGCGTGTCGAAGCGCGCGTTGGCCGCGGCGATCCCGGCCGAGGTCGCGCTCAGCTGCGCGTCGGTCAGCTCCACGAGCGATGAGCTCCCCGCCTTGTACCTCGCCCGGGCGAGATCGTAAGCCTGCGTCGCGTGCTTGACTAGCTGCTCCGTCGTCTGCAGCCGCTGCACCGCGTCCTTGAGGCCGACCCAGGCGATCCTGACGTCCCGGGCGGCGTTGTCCTCGGCGTCGCGGAGGGACTCGCCGGCCGCGCGCGCCCGGATCTGCGCCTCGCGCTCGCGGGCCAGGTAGGAGCCGCCCGCAAATATCGGCAGGCTGAGCTCGATTCCCCCGGCCGCGTAGTTGCTCTGGAGCCGGTAATCGTGCGAGGGGGAGTTCCCCGCCACGCCCACGGCCGCCAGGGTGGGGTAGTTGGCGTCCTTCTCGGCGTCCGCCTCGCTCCGTGCGGCCTCCTGCTGGTAGTGAAGGCGAAGCAGGTCCGGCCGCTGGCGGAATGTGAGCTCGAGCAGAGGCTCGAAGTCGGGAACCGGCTCGTTGGCCGTGCCGGGGGCGCGGTCGGTGAGCACGAAGCTCCTGGGCTCGCGGTAGCCGAGCGCCGTCGACAGGGATGCCATGGCCGACTCGGCGTCGCCCTCGGCATTCTGAAGCAGCAGCTGCGCCTCCTCGTGGGAGACCTGGGCAAAGCTGACGTCGAGATCCGACTTGAGCTTGTTGGCGGCGAGCGCGCTGACCTGGTCCATCAGGAGCCGGCGCGCGGTCAGCGTCTGCCGGGCGACCTCGGCAACCGACTGCGCCTTGAGGACGGCGAAGTAGTTGGCCTCCACGTTCAGAAGAACCTGCTCGCGCGTCGCCGCCTGCCCCTCGATTGCCGCACGGGCCTGGTATTTGGCGCTGGAGGCCACGCTGCCCGTCCGCCCGAAGTCGGTGATCAATTGCGTCACGGCGACGCCCTCCGCAAACCGGTCGTAGACGGATGGATTGTTCAGGCCCCCCGCGAGGATCCTCGTGTTCCGGGAATTTGCGTCGACGGCCGTGAAATAGCCGTTTGCCACGGGGTAATACCCCGCCTGCGTCTCCTTGACGACCTCCCTGGACAGGAGGGTCTGCAGCTGAGCCGCGGCGTACTGCGGATGGTTGCGAAGGGAGGTCGCGCGGGCCTCCTCGAGCGAGAGGGGCTGCGGCGCCGGCTCGGCGGCGCCGGCCCCGGAGGCAAGGGCGGCGAAGGCGAGGAAGCGTGCGAGGAATCGGTTCATGGCCCGTTTCCGGAGGTTCCGTGGCCGGGTCTGGCGTCTCTGACGGCGGGGATGCGGCCGCGGTAGGCGATGTAGAATGCGGAGGGCACGATGAAGACCGTGAGGACCACGGAGGCGATCATTCCGCCGATGATCGACCGCGCGAGCGGCGAGTAGGACTCGCTGCCCGCGCCCAGGGCAAGCGCCATTGGGATCAGGCCGATGATCGTCGCGAGCGACGTCATGAGGATCGGGCGCAGCCGCACCCGTGCCGCGAACTGCACGGCCTCCTTGAGGGGCATGCCGTCGGCGATCAGCCGATGCGTGAACTCCACGATGAGGATGCTGTTTGAGACCACGACGCCGACCATCATCACGACCCCCATCAGCGACATGATGTTGAGCGTCGTCCCCGTCGAGGTGAGGATGATCAGGACTCCGGTTAATCCCGGCGGCACCGCGAGCAGGATGAGAAGCGGGTCGAGGAACGACTTGAACTGGGCGACCAGCACCAGATAGACGAGGACCACCGAAAGGATGAGCCCGATGGCAAAGGAGCGAAACGAGCTGTTCATCGCCCCGACGATGCCGCGGACCCGGATGATGACGTCCGCAGGATGCTTCAGGCCCGAGACCAGGTCGCCCACCTGCTTGGCGACGCGGTCCAGCTCCTCGCCCTGCGGCGACACATAGACGTCGATCACCCGCCGCAGCTGGTAGTGGTCGACCTCGGTCGGCGTCAGGATGCTCTTTACGTCGGCGATCGTGTCGAGCATCGCGGTGTTCTGCTGTATGGGGGAGCGGATCGGGATGCTGCGCAGGTCGGCAAGCGATTTGACCGTGTTGTCCGGGTACTGGACGGTGAGCATGTACAGGTTGCCGCTCTTGGGATCCACCCAGTAGCTCGGCGCGATCATCCCGTTCGACGTGAGCGCCGTGATGACGTTGTCGACCACCTCGTGCTCCGACAGGCCCATCTCGATCGCATGATAGCGGTTGATGTCGAGCTCGAGCGACGGCGCATGGACGTCCTGGGGGATGAAGACATCGCTCACGCCGGGAATGCGGGAGGCCCCGGATCGGATCTCCTCGGCGACGGCGAACGCCTGGTCGAGGTTGTTGCTGCTCACCTGCACGTCGATCGGCGCGGGTATGCCCTGGTTCAGGACGGCGTCCACGAGGCCCCCCGATTGGAAATAGGTGGTCAGCTCCGGGGTTTCCTGCCGGAGGGCCGCCCGCATCCGGTCCATGTAGGCGAAGCTGCCGACCTTGTGGCTGTCGTTGAGGCTGACCTGGACAAATGCGGTGTTGGGGGCCGAGTTGCTGGTGTAGATGGAGGACAGGTCGGGCGTGGAGCCTATGTTCGAGACGATGATCCGCAGGTCCGACGGCGAGACGACCCTGCGGACGATGGCCTCCACCTTGGTCACCTCCTTCTCGGTCAGCTCGACTCTCGTGCCCGGCGCGGCCTTCAGGTTGATGACGAACTGGCCTGGGTCGGTCCTCGGGAAATAGGCGAGCCCGACCGCCGGCCAGAGCCCCAGGCTGAGGACAAAGATCCCGAGAATCCCGACAACGGTGCCCGCCGGCCGGGCGATCGCCATCGCCTGGGCGCGGTCGAACTTCTTGAGGAACCCGTGAAACCTTGCGTTAAACCACCGGTTGAAGCGCCCCCAGGGGGACCGGGGCGGAATGGCGCCGCTGGGGTCGCTGCCCCCGTGCGCGACCTCCCCCGCCCGTATGAGCTTCGCGCAGAAGAGGGGGACGACCGACATCGCCACGAAGTACGAGGCGAAGAGCGAAAGGGCGACGGCGAGCGCGAGGGCCGAGAACAGGAACTTGCTCACGCCGAACAGGAAGGTGACCGGGAAGAACACGATCACGGTCGTGAGCGTGGCGGCGAGGACGGCGAGCGCCACCTCGTTGCCGCCCTTTTCCGCGGCCACCTCGGGCGACTCGCCGAGCTCCATGTGCCGGAAGATGTTCTCGAGCACGATGACCGAGTTGTCGATCAGCCGCGAGAAGGCGAGGGCCAGGCCGCCAAGGACCATGGCGTTCACGGAGCTGCCGCTGAACTGGAGTGCGATGAACGTTGCCAGCACCGACAGGGGGATCGAAAGGAAGACGGCGAAGGTCGCCCGCACGTTGCCCAGGAAGACCAGGATCATCAGGCCGGTCAGGACCAGTCCGATCAGCCCCTCGTCGGCGAGGTTCTCGATCGCGGACCTGACGAACACCGACTGGTCAAAGACGACCGTTGACACGAGCGCCTTGGGAATGTCGATCAGGCGGGCGACCACATCCTTGATCCCGCTCACGACCGCGATCGTGTTGGCCTCGGCGCTGGACTTCAGGATGGGCAGGTACACCGAGCGCTGGCCGTCGATGCGGACGATGTTCGTCTGGATGGCCGCGTCGTCCGCCGCCCGGCCGATGTCTCCGACGAGGACCGGCGAGCCCTGGTACATCTTCAGCGGCAGGCGGTTGATCTCGTCGACCGTGGCGAGCTGGCTGTTGGTGTAGAGGCTGTAGTCGAACGGCCCGATCTTCACGTCGCCCGCCGGCAGGATGAGGTTCGCGTCGTTCACACCGCGAACGACGTCCATCAGGCTGAGCTGCCTGGCCTGCATCTTCACTGGATCCACATAGATCTGGATCTGCCGGAGCTTGCCGCCGAACGGCGGGGGAATCGCGCACCCGGGGACTCCGGCCACCTGGTTGCGGACGTTGTATTGGCCGACGTCGTGGAGCTGGGTCTCGTTGAGCCCCTCCCCCTTGAGCGTGATGAGGCAGACCGGCAGGCTCGACGCGTCGAACTTGAGCACGACCGGGGGCAGGGTGCCCGGCGGCAGGCGCCGGAGGTTGGCCATCGCCAGGTTGGTGATGCCCGTCACGTCGGAATCGGCGTCCGTCCCGGGCTCGAAATAGATCTTTATCAGGCTGATGCCGGGAAGCGATCGCGATTCGATGTGGTTGATTCCGCTGGCCAGGGTGAAGAAGCGCTCGTAAGTGCCGGTGATGTCGTTCTCGATCTGCTCCGGCGGCATGCCCGAATAGAAGGTCGCCACGACCACGACCGGAATCTTGATCGGGGGAAACAGGTCCACGGGCATCCGCACGGCGCTGGTGATTCCGACAACGCCCACGATCAGGCAGATGACGACGATCAGGTAGGGATAGCGGATCGAAAAACGCGACATGGCGATCCTCGGTCAGATCCGTCCGGAATCGGTCTCGATGAATCGGCGCAGGGCGGACGTCGAAAAGTCAGCGGAGGCGCAGAATTGGCATATCTTCGTCTCCCGGTCCAGAAACTGCCGTGCTGCGTCGGGAAGCCTTGCCGCCAGATCGGACGGGACCGAGACGACCCCGTGACGGTCCCCGTGCAGGATCTCTCCCGGCTTGATGCGGAGGCCGGCGACCTCGACCGGCACCCCCACCGCGACAACATGGCCATAGGCGTGGGACGGCGAGACGCCTCCCGAGAACGCCTGGAGTCCGATCTCCTCGAATTTTTCGAGGTGGCGGACGGCGCCGTTCGTGACCACGCCGACGCAGCCCAGCGCGCGCAGGATGCAGGCGTGGAGAGCGCCAACGAGGGCCCCTCTGCCGGGATGGTGGTCGATGTCCTCGATCACGAGGACGCGGGGATGCTCGCTCGGCTCGATATCGAGCCGCTCCCACCAGTCGGGCTGGTCCAGATAGAACACATCCCCCATCGGAGGGTCGGATGAGCGGACCCTCAGGGTGACGGCCTGGCCGACCATCACCGGAATCCGCGGGGTGCGACAGGCGAGGGTGGAATCGCTGAAGCCCTCGTTTCGAAGCCGCACGCCGAAGGATTCGATGGCGTTCGCCAAGGTGCAGGTGTCGAATTCACCCAGCCTGCGCAGCGTTTCCGGCGTGACCGATGGATTCATGGCATAGGATTAGGGTTGAGCCTCCGCGTCGGTGAGCCGGCCGGCCGCCTTGTCGCCCGAGTGCAGCCCGCTCCGGTCGCCGACCACGACAAGGTCGCCCTCGGCCAGTCCGGAGCTGATTTCCGCCGCCGTTTCCGTCTGCAGGCCGACATTGACCTGGCGTTCCGACAGGATGCCGTCGGCGCCGAGGACCATCACCACGGGGTGTTCCCCTCCGGAGAGGGCCTGGAGCGGAACGGCGAGGGCGTCAGGGGCCGTCCGCAACGGCAGGACGATCGTGGCGTACATGCCCGCCTTCAGATCGCCGCCCGAATTCGGGACGTCGACCTCGGCAATCATCGTGCGGGTCGACCGGTCGATGGCCCATTCGTCGCGGACAATCCTGCCCGTGAAGGTCCGGTGGACCGCGTCGACAGTGCATTGGACCGTCTTGCCGAGATGGATCAGAGGCGTTTCGGCCTCGGGAACCGGAAAGCGCAGGCGCAGCAGGTCGTCCTCGGCCAACTCGACCATCGCCACAGTCCCGGATGACGTGCCGGCCTGTATCAGCGACCCCAAGTCCGCGAACCGCTTTGTGATGACGCCGGTGAACGGGGCTACGATCCTCGTGTAGTCCATCAGCGTGCGGTATTTGGCCGCGTCCGCCTTCGCGAGGGAGACGGCCGCGGCGGTCGCGTTGTCCTTGGCCTGGGCGTCGTCGACGTCCTGCTGGGCAACCAGATTGGGCTGGGTTTGATTCACGGCGGCCAGCCTTTGGTAGTTGAGATGGGCGATCGCGTTGTCCGCCTCGGCGTGCAATTCGCCTGCGGCGGCGGCCGCCAGTTGGTCGCTCAGTTCGGGCACCTCGAGCGTGGCGATCATGTCGCCGGCCTTCACGCGGTCGCCAATGTCGACTCGGATGGCGCTCACGTACCCGGAGACCTTTGCGTAGACGAGGATGTCCTGGTACGGGTGGAACTCGCCTTGGAGGGTCATGGCGCTGGCGAGGCGGGTGCGCGCGGTCCGCGCGACCGCCACCGTGGGGACGCTGCTGGCCGGCTGGGTCCTGGAGCAGGCTCCCGCCAGGAGGCATAGCGCCGCGGCGACCGGCAGGCGAAGGGGGCCCGCGACCCGGAACTGGCGACCAGCACGTTTCATCGCCGGGCATCGTAGCAGCCCAAGATTAAGAATCGGCGAGGCCGCCATTAAAATCCGTTCATATTCATCACTTGGAGCCGGCTGCCATTCGCCGCGCAGGCCGGGGTGGACGACCGCCGGCACCAACCCGCTGCGCGGCGAAAGTCCCGCTGGGAATACGCACCAGCATGCTCATCCGGGGACCTCCACGATTCCCGGGTCGCGGCATGCCAGGTTCCAGAGTCACAGTTGAGTGCCGCGTCTCCGGCGCCACGCAAGGCATCCGGTCCAAGGGCGTGATTATGTAAACTGCCAATTAAGGACTTGCGAATCTGGTTGATCCCGAGGGAAAGGCCTGTTTAATCTATATTAAGTTAATATACATTAATCTAGTAACTACGCTAATGATCCAGCCCAGGTCTTTGGTCCTCCCTTTCTTTAACAGGGCCGCGGAGGCGCCCGCAGCAAATCAAGTCATCCAAGCGATCGTTCAGCTCGGCACCGGGACTTCGAGCAACATACAGATCCGTCAATTATAGCCATGAAACCATCCTCATTCATTCACCCAGCGCTGCTCGCCCTGATGGCCTTCGTCGGCGCCTTCCCCGCGTCGTCACGCGCGGACGAGGCCTACGAAATCAAGGAGCTGCGCGCCGAAATCAGGGCGCTCGAGCAGAAGCTCAATGCGCTTGAGGCAAAGCTGGCGCAGCGTGACCAGACGGCCGCCGCGCCTGCACAGGCCGCGCCTGGCCCCGCCGAGGCGCCTAATGTGGCTCAGGCTCCTGTGCCGCCGCCCCGGCCCGCCGAAACACCGAGGATTACAATCGACGACACAGGGTTCACGTTCGCCTCCGCCGACAACGGGACCTTCATCAAGCTTCACGGCCTCGTCCAGCTGGATGGCCGTCTCTTTGCCGACGATCCGGGCATTGCCAACAACGACACGTTGGTAATCCGGCGGGCCCGCCTTATTTTCGAGGGGGGCTTCGACAGGATCTTCAGTTTCCTGATCCTGCCTGAATTCGGGGGAGGAGCGACGGGCACCTCCAACGCGCCCGTCATCTATGACGCGAATCTGGGCATCGCCGTGACGCCCGAGCTCAAGATCGTCGCTGGCAAGTTCAAGTCCCCCATCGGGCTGGAAATGCTCCAGAACGACGCGGTGCTGCTTTTCAACGAGCGTTCCCTCGCGACCGGTCTTGTTCCCATCCGCGACGTGGGAATCATGGCCACGGGTTCGCTCCTTGGCAACACGGTCAGCTACGCCGCGGGAGTCCTGAACGGCGCCGCGGACTCCGCCTACACAAACAACACGGACGGCGACAACAACAAGGACTTCGCGGCACGCCTCTTCTTCACGCCCTTCGTTGGCCATGGCGCTTCACCGCTGGCAAACCTCGGGTTCGGCATCGCGGGAAGCTACGGGCTCCAGAACAGGACCGGCAGCCTCGCGGGCGGCTACAAGACGGACGGCCAGCAGGTCTTCTTCACGTACCGGAGCACCGTCGTTCCGGAGGGAGAGGATTACCGCATATCACCCCAAGCAAATTACTTTTCCGGCCCGTTCAGCGCCCAGGCCGAATACACGGTTTCCGCCGTGACCGCACTGGCCGGGGCGAGCAAGGCCGAGCTGCGCAACACCGGTTGGCAGGGCGCGATCGGCTACGTCCTGACCGGCGAGAATGCCTCCTACAACGGGTACACGCCGAAGCACAACTTCAGCTGGCAGGACGGCACATGGGGCGCGTGGGAGCTGGGGGCGCGCATCGCCCAACTCAAGATCGACACAAACGCGTT
Source organism: uncultured Opitutaceae bacterium (assembly GCA_937889545.1). Classification (GTDB taxonomy): domain Bacteria; phylum Verrucomicrobiota; class Verrucomicrobiia; order Opitutales; family Opitutaceae; genus Palsa-1447. Next base: position 2,028 of record CALAOT010000086.1, on the reverse strand, counting down.
CCCGGTCTTTGCCGACCCCGGCGCAAGCGCCAGCGAGGCGACCTCCTACGGCCTCAGCGTGAACTGGTTTCTCAGCAAGGCCATCCGCGTGTCATTTGACCTTGTCCAGACCGAGTTCGAGCGGGCTCCGGGATCCAAGACCACGATCAATCCTCTGGTCGGCCAGGACGAAAAAGCGTTCCTGACCCGGTTTCAGGTGGGATTCTAGCATCTGTCCGGATCCGATGGGGAATTAAGGCAGTTCCTCTACCTGCGTTTGATGTCGCAGCCGGGCGGAACGCCGCGCAAATACAGTTATAAGACATTTTAGACAAATGCCTTATGTATTTTCATTGCAAATGTTCTTGAAGGGATATTGTAATGATATCATTTCAATATCCGATTCAACCACACTTCTCCCATGAACTCCGCCTCCTCCATACCCGCCACCATTCATCGCGAGCAGCCGGCAACGGCCGCAAGCGGCTGGCTGTTTCTCGTCATCGTCGTCGTGCTCATCGCACTGGGTCTCTTCACAATCATAAGCGGTGTGCGCGACGAATCCGTTGCGATGGCCGTCGCCGGCGTCCTGATCGCCATAGCCGCAATGGTCACATGCGGAGGCTTCTTCACCCTCCAGCCGAATGAATCCGCCGTCCTGACCCTCTTCGGGGCGTACCGCGGCACCACCCGGCAGAATGGATTCCTTTGGACCAATCCATTCTACCGGAAGCAGAAGATATCGCTGCGCATCCGCAACCTGAACAGCGAGAAGCTCAAGGTGAACGACAAGCGGGGCAATCCGGTCGAAATCGCGGTTGTGATCGTCTGGCGCATCCAGGACACGGCGCAGGCGGTCTTCGACATCGACAGCTACGAGACCTTCATCCGGATCCAGAGCGAAACTTGCGTGAGGCACATCGCGAGCTGCTACTACTACGACGACGGCGAGCCCAATGAGCTGACGCTGCGCGGCGGGGGTGTCGGTGTCGCGGCCGCGCTCGCCAAGGAGCTCCAGGAGCGCCTTGACCGGGCCGGGATAGGCATCGAGGAGGCGCGTCTCGCGCACCTGGCCTACGCCCCCGAAATCGCCCAGACTATGCTTCGCCGCCAGCAGGCCGAGGCGGTGATAGCTGCGCGCCAGAAGATCGTCTACGGAGCCGTGGGAATGGTCGACATGGCCCTTCGGGAGCTCTCGGAGAAAGGCGTCGTCAAGCTGGACGAGGAGCGCAAGGCCGCGATGGTCTCCAACCTCCTCGTGGTGCTCTGCAGCGAATCGCAGGCGCAGCCTGTCCTGAACGCGGGCACGCTCTACGGCTGACCCTCCCGGCGGAAGAGCCCCCCGAAGGCCATGACATCGGTAAACCAGGACTTCCAGTCCGCCCCTGCGGGCCGGAGGGTCGTCGTCACGATGATCGCCGTCTTCTTCGGCCTCTTCGGGGCGATCGCGGTCAACGCCGCCTTCGCCTTCAAGGCGCTGCATGCGCATTCGTCGCCCGCGAACCGGACCGCCGCGGTCCTCGCCCCGCTTGTGGGCCTGCTGGTCGTGCTTCCGGTGTTCCTTTTCCAGCGCTCCCGGATCGCGCGGTTCCGAATCGAGGAGAATTGCCTGGTGCTCGGCCGGAAGCGCTACCCGCTCGAGGGCCTGGTCGATGTCGCCCGCGACCCCGGGATCCTCCGCTGGGCCTTCAAGATCGCGGGCAACGACGGGCTGGGCGCGATCCGTGGGCGCTACTGGAGCAAACGGGTCGGGAAATTCGACGCGTTCCTGACGGACTCAGAGAAGGCCGTGGTCCTTCGCTGGCCCGGCCGGATCGTCGCCGTTTCACCCGAGGACCCGGAATTCTTCATCATGTGCGCGCGATCCGCGGCGGGGCTGAAGTGAAGCCCGGAGAACCCATGCCCTGAGAATGGCCGACGAACGAAAGACATTCCTGCTGCGGGCCGACCCCGCCCTCTGGAAGGAGATCGAAAAGTGGGCGGCCGACGAGCTGCGCAGCGTGAATGGCCAGATCGAGTTCATCCTCAGGGAGGCCGTGCGGCGCCGGC
>CALAOT010000085.1 GCA_937889545.1 uncultured Opitutaceae bacterium | reverse complement strand
GCTCTATGGGTCGCTGCGCGACTGGGTGCTGGGGCTGAGGGTCGTCCTCCCCGGCGGCGAGAGGATCCGCTGCGGGGGCAAGGTCATCAAGAACGTCTCCGGCTACGACATGAACAAGATCTTCATCGGCAACCTCGGGACGCTGGGGATCGTCACGGAGGCGACGTTCAAGCTCCTCCCGGCCCCGGCGATGCGCGCCACGGTCGTGGGGGTCTTCGCCCGGCTGTCCGAAGTGGGCGCCGTGGTCGGCCGGACGCTCGAGTCGTTCCTCCTCCCGGAGGCGCTCGAGGCGCTCGATCCCCAGGCCCTCGCCACCCTCGGCCCGGCCCTCGGGCTGGACGGCGCCCCGGGATACGGACTGGCCGTGTCCATGGCCGGCAGCCGGGAGACTGTGGAGCGGCAGGTCCGGGACTTCGCCGCGCTCTTCGGCGAGGGCAAGGCGCTGAAGGTCGAGACCCTGGGGGCCGAACGGGCGGACGCCGCCTGGCGGGCGATCCGCGACGTACAGGCGAAGCTGCCGATGGGGCGCGTGATCGCCAAGATCGCCGTACCGATCGGCAAGACGCTCGACCTACTGTCCGCCGCTGAAGGGCTGATGCGCCGCCACGAGTGGCGCGGGGCGATCACCGCCCACGCCGGAAGCGGCATCGTCAGGGCGGGCATCGAGCCCGGAGCGGGGTCGGATTTCGAGGCGCTCCGCGAGGCCCTCCTCTCGCTGCGGCGCGAGGCCGAGGCCCTGGACGGGAGCCTCGTCCTCGAGGTGGCCCCGCTGTCACTCAAGCGCTCCTTCGACACGTGGGGCAAGGTCCGCGAGGGCTTCTCCGTCATGCGGCGGCTGAAGGCCGAGCTCGACCCCCGCGCCCTCCTGACCCCGGGACGCTTCCTGGGAGGGATCTGAACATGGCCACGGACATCCGAGCGGAGGCCAAAATGGAGATCACGGAACTCTCTCCGCTGAACGACGTCATCGCGAAGTGCAACCGCTGCGGCTTCTGCCAGGCCGGGTGCCCGGTCTACCGGGTCACCGGCGAGGAGCACTCGTTGTCGCGCGGCCGCCTGGCCGTCGCCCGCGGGCTGATGCTCGGTGAGCTCGAGCTGACGGCCGACGTGGCCAAGGCGCTGGAGGACTGCCTGCTCTGCCGGGGCTGCACCGCGCACTGCTTCCCGGGCATCAAAACCGACGAGGTGGTGACGGCGATACGGCACGCCTATCTGAAGAGTCAGGGGCAGCCGATGTGGCAGCGGGTGCTGTTCCGCTCCGTCCTGGCCGACAGCAAGAAGCTGGAGTGGGCCGGTCGGATGGCCGTCTGGGCCAAGCGGACCGGGCTGGCCAGCGCGGCCGAGAAATCAGGCCTCCTGCGGCTGGCGGCGCCGGGGATGCAGGGGATCAACGAGGTCGTGCCGACGATGCCGAAGCGGATCTTCCGGCGTGGCGAGCGGCCGGCCGGCGCCGACCCGGCCAGGGCGACCTCGAAGGTCGGCTACTTCGTCTCGTGCGGCCTGAGCTTCCAGTACCCGGAGGTCGTCGAGGCGACCCTCAGGGTGCTGGGCCGCGCCGGCTGCGCGGTGACCGTTCTCGACAACACCTGCTGCGGCCGCCCGGCCCACTCCTACGGCGATGTGGACGCGGCCCGGGAGATCGCGCGGCGGAACGTCGACCGGATGGCCGCTGCGATGGAGCTCGACGCCATCGTCTCGGACTGCGGCAGCTGCAGCACCTTCCTCAAGGACTACGGCCAACTCCTCGCACAGGACCCCGCCTACGCCGAGAAGGCGGCGGCCCTGAGCCGGAAAGTGAAGAGCTTCAGCGAGTTCCTCGCGGGCAAGGAGCTGGGCGGAAGCCCGGGGAAGGTCGAGGCCACCGTCACCTACCACGACCCGTGCCACCTCTCGAACCGGTTCGCGAAGGTCACCGCCCAGCCACGAGCGCTGCTGAAGAGCCTCCCCGGCATCACCTACAAGGAGATGCCCGAGGCCGACTGGTGCTGTGGCGCGGCCGGCAGCTACACCTTCCTTCACCATACCGAGGCGGCAGGGGTCCTGGACCGGAAGATGGACAACGTCGGGAAGACGGGGGCGACGGTCCTCACCACGGAATGCCCCGCCTGCATGCTGCACCTCTCGTACGGAGTGCGGCGCCGCGGCCTCCCGGTCCAGGTGAAGCACGTCAGCCAGGTGCTCGACGAGGCGTACGCGGGGCCGCCAGCCCACTGACCGGCCGGGCGCGGGACGAGAAAAAGAGGGAAACTCCGGATGCCGGGGAAGCTGGGGGCGAGAAGAGCCCCCGGGTATTTGCGGGCACACGAGCTAAGGAGAACCATTTCCATGATTCGTCAGGACATTCTTCAGAGATTCCCAGACCTGTTCGGGACCAAGAAGGTGAACGGGCGAGACGTTAATGTTGAAGAGACGATCGCCGTGCTCACTCGAGAGCTGCGTCCGGCGATTGCAACCGCGCTGACGGCGCGCCGGCAACTGCTGCAGTCGCCTGAGCCCGTCCGGAAGAGATACGCGTGGCCGAAGTGGGACGAGAGCTTTGAAGATCCGGTGAGCGGGCAGGCTTGGACGTTTCGTCACGTTGTGCAAGGGCTGATTGATAATTTCTTCGGGCACGAGAGCGAGTGGCGCTGGCGGCTCAATGACGAGGTGCCCATCCCGGACGACGCCCACCCATTGGCCAATCCCGGCCTGGAGCT
>CALAOT010000084.1 GCA_937889545.1 uncultured Opitutaceae bacterium | reverse complement strand
AGGACGGGGCCCTCTCAAGGCCCAAACAGGGGTTCAATTCCCCTTGAGGGCGCCAGCTGCCGAGCGGGAGCGTAAACCGCACACAGGGTGGGATCTACGCCAAAGTTTGGGGAGGGGCGTGGATGGATGGGTTGGGTTCCCGTCTCTGAAGAACACTGGCACTCCAAGAGCCGGCAAGCGCGGTCGTTGATCCGGGCCAATTATGAGCGTTTGGGACGGCCGCGAGCCGTCCCCGGAAGGCGAACATGACGATGCCAAGCGGGAACGGGGCTAACACCCCATACCGCCCGACTATCCGATGAGGTTATCTTGGATCGTCCTGAAACGATCAGAATTAAGAAAGACCATGTTCATGAAGAAAATAATCATCCCATCCCTAGTAATCGCCGCCCTTGTATCGCTAAGCGCCTGCGCATCTGACACCACGCACAGCACGTCCACGACGTCGCAGCAAACGACGCTCCCGGGTCCCACCACCACGACCACCACGGATACCCAGACCAAGTAGGGTTCAGGGTTTCGCGCTGGTAAGCGGCGGCGGGGCGCATTTCTTGCCCCCGTCCGCATTGTGGTGCCTGAAAACGTTGTTACAAGGCCGCCACAAGTGGCCTTGCAAGCTCAGCCATTGGGCTTGAATCACCTTGAGGGCGCCATTTGATGAGGAACAAGTTACAGATGATCGTAGCTAAAACGTAGCTGGCAGGTCAATTTTCCGCCTTCGCCCATCCAGGTGGATTGGACGAGCGAGCAGTATCGGATTCAGCTGGAGCGGGAATCGGTGAGCAGGGAACCAGCACCATCGCTTTGGAGACCGCCTCACGCCGTGAAAAGGGGGTAATTCGGGTGCCTGAAGAAACCAAGATCGTGTATGCCCGCTCACTAATTCCGCCTGATCTTGGCTGCTACAACCGCATTTCAGTGCCTCGGCGATGAATTGTCTCAGACTTTGGCAACGTCGCTTGAATCTCCTCTAGGCTCGGCTCAGGTATCGAGGCCGTCGATTTGCGTCTCATGCGACCAGCTTTTTCCCCGCGCTTAAGTATCGCTCTCACTGGCTCGAAAAGCGTAGGCACTTCACTATTGGCCCAGACCGACCCTTCAAGCGGCCCGAATCGGCGGGATCACCTCACAAGGAGGGCGCTTCCTGACATCATGGCGGCCGAGACCTTCAGAACGTGCGGCCGGCAAAAGCCGGCCGCACAGCCTGACCGAGCTCGAGCCGTACGGCTCGGGCTTGCCGGTCTTATAATCAGGACTTGACCGTCATGTTGTTTACGACCGACTTCACCCCGCGGGTATCCTGGGCAAGCTTGGTGACGAGAGACTTCTCGGCGTCCGAGCCTGCAACACCGGTGATGCTGACAACGGCATCTTCAGTGGTGACCTTGGTCGAAAGAGCTCTCGTCGAACGGTGGCTTAAGAGCGCATACTTGACCTGAGATGTGATCGAGGCGTCGTCAATCACCTCGCCGACCGTGCTGCCGCCGGCCGCCGGAGCTTCGACTACGAGTTCGTTCTTCACCGACTTAACGTTGTCGATGTCCTTCGCATAGACTTCGGTGAGATCCTTCTGGGCGGCGTTCTGAACGGTGCCTGTGAGCGTAACGATGCCGTCCTTGACGTCGACCTTTGTGGCGGTGGCACTCACGTTGGCCTTCACGAGCAGCTCGCCGCGGATCTTCAGTGCGATCCACGCGTCGGAGTGCTCACGGATCTCGGACTTGACCACGATCTTATTGTCGACGCTGACTACGCCGGGAAGATTCTCCACGGTGTCCTCGGCGAGTGCCCTTTCATCCTTATCCCGCACGGTGCCGGTCAGCGTAACGACGCCGTCGTTCGCTTTGACCGTCACTTGGTTCTCAAGGACCATGCGGTAGTTGTAGGAGGCCTTTGCGGCGTCCTCGATCTTGCTGTCGGTGGATGACGAGGCGAATAACGCGACCGGGAGGGCCGCGGCGAGCATGAATGCAATTTGGGTGCGTGTTTTCATTTGATCATCTTTTGGGGAGAAATACCCCACTTGAGATCGCTTGTTCGGGGTGGAGGATCAAAGGGGGGGATTCGCGAGGCGAATGGCCTTGGAGCGGCACCAACGGCCGCCATATCACAAAAAATACCGAACATTCCCTTCCTCGGCTATGGGGTGTTGACCGTAGTTCGAGAATCACATGCGTAATTTCATAGGCCGCATAACACCCCATTACTGCCCGGGCGGATTGCGTGTAGTCTCTTGCTCCCAATGGTCGCAAACGCCCTACAGCTCGGCTCCTCTTTTCAAGACACGCGCACTTCGCCGGGTCCCAGCGGCCGAGCGGTCATCTCGGGGCAAGAGGCGGTGCATGACGCCGAGCTCGTGCGCCGATTCAAAGGCGGAGACGAGGTTGCGTTCGTCGAGATCGTGACTCGGTTTCGCGGGAGGATGAACTCAATCGCGCTCAGCCATTTGCGCAACCATGCCGATGCCGAGGAGATTACTCAGGACACCTTCATCCGCGCCCACCGCGGCCTGGCTCGTTTCCGGGGCGACTCCTCGCTCGCCACCTGGCTGCACCGAATCGCCTTCAATCTCTCCCGCAACCGGTGCAAATACTACTCCTATCGGTGCCGGCATTCCACCCTGTCGCTCGACTGCTCCTTAAGCGATGACAAGCGGGCCACTGTGTCCGAGTCGATCGCGAGCGATGCTCCGGACCCGGTCCGCGAGGCGATGGTCGGCGAGTTTTCCGCGCTCGTCAACGTGTGCATGGATAGGCTAAGCCCGCGTCAGCGCGAGATACTCGCGCTGCGCAACGGATCGAACGAATCGTATGGTGACATCGCCCAAAAGCTCGGGATCAGCATTGGCACCGTGAAGAGCCGGCTCGCGCGGGCCCGCGAGAAGCTCCGCGCTCTTCTTGCGGAGTCTTATTCCGAATTGCCGCCGGATGCCTCGCCCTTCGACTGGTTCGAGCCCAATCAGCCCTGCGGGCGCTTGGCTGTCTTCAGCGCCTGAGCTCATCCGCCTCAGGCGGCCCGGCCAGATCACGGCGGCTTGGGCGCTGCTACTTTCATGCCCTGCGCGATCGCGCGCAGCTAGGCACTTCGTAAACCTCTAGGCGGCCAATCCCCGTCGAGCCGTTAGCGCCGGACACCAGCGAAGTATAGGCGCCGGGAGGGAGTGTAACCAGAATGGCCGCGTCCTTTGATGTTGCGGGGAGCGCGAATGCGGACGCCGCGTTGAACGCGGCCTGGAGCGAAGCCGTCCCGCCCCAACCGCTGTTGGAGTGAGGTGATCCCGCCGATTCGAGCCGCTTGCCGAGTCGGTCTGGGCCAACGCATCGGCGCCGAAAGGCACCGCTTTCCCGTGCTCTTCGACAGGCTTGTCCTTGGCCGCCGGGGCCCCTAGACCGACAGCCGTCCCAGGGGACGCCTGTATGCCGCATCGAAGGCTCGTTTCCCGCGGTCTTTTGGCCGCAACGGTTGCGTTGACCACCTTGGGCGCCTGCCCACCGGCGTGGGCGTCCGGCGAAGCGGCCGTCATGGCGAGCGTGCGCGAGCCTGCCGTAGCCGGCCTCTTTTATCCAAAGGACCCGGCGGATTTGTCCAAGATGATAGACGCCTGTCTGGCCGCGGCGCAGGCCCAGCCGGTCGGGGAGCTGAGGGCGCTCGTGTGCCCCCACGCCGGCTACCCGTATTCTGGGCCGGTCGCCGCGTATGCCTACAAGCTTCTGGCCGGGCGGCATTTTGACACGGTCGTCGTGATGGGACCCAGCCATTACGCCTATCTTCACGCCGGCTCGGTGGCAAACGCCAGGCTGTACCGGACGCCGCTCGGCGACGTGCCGATTTCGGACAAGGCCCGGCTCCTCGCCTTGTCTAGCCCGTTCGCCCTCGAGCCCTCCTGCGAGGTGCAGCGCCCGGACTGGTGGCTCCAATCCTCGCGCCTGGCGCCGGCGGTCGACACGGCGGAGACGTGGGAGCATTCGGTCGAGGTGGAGATCCCCTTCCTCCAGAGGACGCTCGGCCGCTTCCAGCTTGTCCCCGTCGTCTGCGGGGACGTCGACCCGGCCCGCGCCGCAAAGGCGCTGGGCCCGATCCTTGACGACCGGACGCTCGTGGTCGCCAGTTCCGACCTGAGCCACTACTACTCGTACAACCGGGCCCGCGAGCTCGACCGGAGCTGCGTCGACGCGATCTGCCGGCTCGACATCGATGCGATGGAAAGCCAGGAGGCGTGCGGCCGGATTCCGATCCTGATCCTCATGCACATCGCGAAGGAGCGCGGCTGGAAGGTGCGCCTTCTCGACGCCCGGAACAGCGGCGACACGGCCGGGGAGAAGTCGCGCGTCGTTGGCTACGCAGCGATCGCGTTCTACGCGCCCTTCGGCGAGCGCATAGGCGCGGACCAGCGCAAGTCGCTCTTGCGAATCGCGCGGGGCGCGCTGCGCGAGGCCGCCGACACGGGCCGCCTCGCCGAGACGCCCTCCCCCGACCCCGGCCTCGCGGAGCCCAGGGGCTGCTTCGTCACGCTGACCCGCCACGGCGAATTGCGCGGCTGCATCGGGTACCTAACGCCCCGCGGCCCCCTGTACCGGGCGGTGGCCGAGAACGCCCGCAACGCCGCCTTGGAGGACCCCCGCTTCGCGCCCGTGACGGCGCGCGAGGCGGACGGCCTGAACATCGAGATAAGCGTCCTTTCCGAGCCGCGGCCGCTTTCGTTCTCTTCGCCCGAGGACCTCCTCCAGAAGCTCCAGCCCGGAGTGGACGGGGTCATCCTGCGGATCGGCGAACATGTCGCGACCTACCTTCCACAGGTCTGGGAGCAGATGCCGGACAAGAAGGCCTTTCTCAGCAGCCTGGCGGTAAAGGCCGGCTGCGGCCCCTCGGACTGGCGCATTCCCGGGACGACCGTCTACCTGTACGAGGCCGAGGCCTTCAAGGAACCGGAGCCCCAGCCGCCATGACCGATTCGGCGGCGCCACGGCAAGACGGGATCCGCAGCGCCGTTTTGCTTTCGGTCGGCGGACTCGGCCTGTCGTCGGTCGCGACGCAGCTCAGCCTCCTGCGGGAGCTCCTTGGCGCATTTTCCGGCAACGAGCTCGTCCTCGGGATCTGCCTGGGAAACTGGCTCGTCCTGACGGCCGCAGGGGCATGGGCCGGGGGCGCCGCCGGACGCCTGCGCCGGCCCGGCCGGGCCTTCGTCGGCGGCCAGCTGGCCGCCGCCCTGATACCCCTCGCGCAGGTTGCCGCCGTGCGCGGCCTGCGCGACGTCGTTTTTCTCCGGGGCGAGGCGGTCGGCCTTGCGGGCACCTGGCTTGCCAGCCTGGCGCTGCTCGCCCCGTACTGCCTTGTGGCCGGGGCCCTCCTTACCCTCGGCTGCCGGTTGGTTGCGGCGGACGGCGGGCCCGGCGCCGTGGGACCGGTCTACCTCGCCGACACGGCGGGATCGGTCGCCGGAGGGGCGCTCTTCGTCTTCGTGCTCGTGCCGCGGCTCGACCACTATGCGCTCCTCTGCGTCCCGGCCTTCCTGAACCTTGCCCTTGCGGCCCTCCTGGCCTGGCGGACACGGGCGTGGGCCCTCCTCGCCGCAGGAGGGGCCCTTGCGGGCGTCCTCGCCCTGCAACTTGCGCTCGTCGACGCCGACTCGGTGACCACCTCCCTGCAGCACCGCGGGGAACGGGTCGTCTTCCGGGCGAATTCGCCTTACGGCAGGCTGATCGTGTGCGACAATTCCGGTCTCCTCACCTTTTACGAGAACGGGGTCCCCGTCGCCGCGACGGAGAACACCGCCCAGGTCGAGGAGGCGGTGCATTATGCGATGTGCCAGCGGCCGCAGGCGCGCCGGGTCCTCCTGATCGGCGGAGGCATGGCCGGAGACGCCCGCGAGATCCTCCGGTACCCGGCGGTCGCCGAGGTGACGTACGTCGAGCTGGACCCGGCCATCATCGCGGCGGGGCGCCTCCTGGTCCCGGGCAACCTGGGCGATCCGCGGATCAGCCTCAAGGCCGCCGACGGGAGGCGATTCGTCCGGGGGAGCCGCGGGCTCTTCGACGTCGCAATCGTGGACCTGCCGGACCCCTCGACCTCGCAGCTCAACCGGTACTACACGGCCGGATTCTTCGAGGAGGCGCACCGGGCCCTGAAGCCGGGGGGCGTCCTGGCGTTCGGCCTCGGACACTACGAGAACTTCGCGGGCCCGGAGCTTGCGCGCCTCCTCGCTTCGGCGCGGCGGACCCTGGAAGGCTCCTTTCGCCGCGTGATCCTGATCCCGGGAGGCCGCGTGTTCTTCCTGGCGTCGGACGGGGCGCTCGAGCCGGACATCGCCGGCCGCATCGAGTCGGTCGGCATCCATCCGCGCCTCGTGAACCGGCATTACCTCGATGCCATGCTCTCGGCGGACCGCCTGGCGGACATCGGCCGCGCCGTCGCGCGGCCGGCTGCGCAGAACACCGACGGGAACCCGGTCCTGTACTACTACGAAATGCGGCGGTGGCTGAGCCAGTTCGGCGGGCTCAGCGCCGTCCCGGGCGCGCTTCTCGCGCTCGCGCTGGCCGCCTACCTCGCCCGCCTCGGCCCGGTCCCGCGGGTCATCTTCGCCGCGGGATTCGCGGCCTCGGGCCTTGAGATCGTCCTGCTGCTCGGCTTCCAGATGCTCTACGGGTCGGTCTACCGGCAGGTCGGGCTGGTCGTGACGGTCTTCATGGCGGGCCTGGCGTCGGGCGCCTGGGCCGCGGTGCGCGCGGCGCCCCGGGTTGCCCCGGTGCGCGGGCTGACGCTCCTTGGCCTCGCGATCGCAGCCCTCGCCGCTGCGGTTCCCCTCGTGCTGCGCGCAAGCGGCGCCCTGGATGCCGGGGCGGGGTCGGAGTCCATGGGCCAGGGCTGCATCCTTGTGGCCACCTTCCTGCTCGCGGCCCTGGTCGGCGCGCAGTTCCCGCTGGCAGGCGCGGCGGGGGGCCCCGGAGCCGGGGCGGCGCCCGCGCGCCTTTTCGGCGCGGACTTGGCCGGAGCCGCCCTGGGCGCCCTCCTCGTCAGTTCGCTCTTGGTCCCGCTCCTCGGCGTGCCCGCGGTCTGCCTCCTCACTGCGGTGTTGAACGCCGCCGCAGCCGCGCTAGCCTGGGGAGTCAGGCCATGCCCACCCTGAAAACCCTCTGCCTGAAGCTCGTCCGCTGGACCGGGTGGCTCCTCGTGCCGTTCGTCCTGGCGTTCTTCGCGACGGGCTTTGCGATGAGCGGGCGGTACGGGTTCGGGATGCTCGCCGACGAGCGGACGGCGCTCACCCTCCACAAGCTGATGCACGCGCCCCTGCTCATTCTCGTGGTTGCACATGTGGCGCCATCGTTATACCTTGCGATGCACCGATGGGGATGGATCAAACAGCGGTCGGGTGCGTGATGACCCGGCGCCGCGCGCTGGCGTGCGGCGCGGCGGCCTTCGCGGGCGCGAGCCTGCGCTGCAACGGCTCGTGGATCGACAGCCTCCTGCATCTCGGCGATTCCGAGGCCCCTGCGGAGATCTTCAAGGGCGATGCGCCCGACGCCAGGCTCTGGGCCCAATGGCGAGAGCGCGGCTGGGTCAGGGAGGCGTCGCACTACCTCAAGCTCGGTGCGAACGTCCAGTGCAAGACCTGCCCGAACAACTGCATCCTCGAGCCCGGGGACCGCAGCCACTGCCGCAACAAGGTGAACTGCGACGGCACGCTGTACACGATGGCCTACGGGAACCCCTGCACCTTCCACGTGGACCCCGTGGAGAAGAAGCCCCTGTTCCACTTCCATCCGGGCAGCCGCGCATTCTCGCTGGCAACCTCAGGCTGCGTCTTTCGCTGCCTGAACTGCCAGAACTGGGAGATCTCCCAGAAGAAGCCGGAGGAGACCAAGGATCCCAGTGGCCCGGAGCTCAGGCTCCTCCCGTCGCGCCTCGGCTCCCTGACCTACGAGGACATGGCGCGCGTCAGCCTCTTCCCCGACGACGTCGTCGCGGTGACGAAGGCGCTCGCCTGCCCCTCGATCGCCTACACCTATTCCGAGCCGACGGCCTTTTACGAATACGCCTTCGACACCTGCAAGCTGGCCCGCGAGAACGGGCTCATGAACATCATCGTGAGCTGCGGCTCGATCGAGGACCGCCCGCTGCGCGACCTCGCCCAGTTTGTGGACGCGGCCCATGTGGACCTCAAGGGCTTCGACGATGAGACCTACCGCCGCCTGAACTCCGGCAAGCTCCAGACAATCTTGAACACGCTCAAGACCTACAATGAGATGGGGATCTGGTTCGAGGTCATCAACCTCGTCGTGCCGACCTACACGGACGACCTCGACTCCATCAGGCGCATGTGCGGATGGCTCGTCGACAACCTGGGCCCCGACCGCCCGCTCCACTTCTCGCGCTTCATGCCGCAGCACAAGCTCGACCACCTTCCGCCCACCCCCGTCGACATCCTGGTCCGCGCCCGGGACGCCGCCCGCGCAGCCGGGCTGCGCTACGTGTACATCGGCAACGTCCGCGAGGTCGCCGACGCGGGCACAACGTACTGCCCGGGCTGCCGGCGGCCGGTCATCGAGCGCGACGTCTTCTCCGTCACGAGTTTCCTGCTCGACGGGGGCAAATGCCACTTTTGCGGCACGCCGATCGCCGGCGTGTGGGCGGCCTGAATGGCCGTTCAGCGCGCAGCATCCCCCTCCTTCGGAGGCACCGCCCCGGCGGCGGGCCTCCGCGCGCACGGGAGGGCGGCGAGGAGCATCGCGACGCCGGCGGCCGCGAGCCACGACCCGTTCCGCAGGGCAAGGACGGCGGCGAGGCTCAGCGGCCCGTCCCGGATCGAGGGAAGCAGGGAAGGCGCATGGTCGCGCACGAGATCACGGCGCAGCGGTCCCGGCAGTAGCTCCTGGACCTGGGGATCGCCCAGCAGGGAGACGATGAGCTCCGGGGAATAATGAGGGATCTGCGGGAAGCGGGCGCCCTCGATCACGCCGGCGTCGCCGGTCCGCATGAATGTCCCCAGCCGCTGCTCGTGCTCAAGCGTCTGGCCGCGGAAGCTATCGTAATAGGGCCGGTAGATCGTATGCGACCGCCAGACCTCGCAGCCGCCGACTCCCGCCAGCCAGACTGCCATCACGGTCCACGACGCAAGCCGCGCGCGGCCGGCGGCCCCGGGACCCCTGAATAGAATGGCGATCGCCGCGGCATTGGCGACAAAGCCCCATCCCAGGAATTCCGTGTAGCGGGAGCTCACGAGGCCGCTCAACCCGGCCCGGGCCCATGCGAGCGCGCCGGCCTGCAGCAGCACCCACAGGCCCAGCCCGAGCGCGAACGGGGCGGCGGGCTCCAACCCCCGCCTCCCCAGCGTCCGCCCCAGCAGAATGCACCACGGCAGCCACAGGGCCAGGAACCCAAGGAGGTTTGCCGGCAACGGCCACGCGCCATACGCGAGAAAGGCGTCCAGCCACCCGCCGGCGCTCTTTGCGTAGATGAAATGCAGGACCGAGAAATGAACCCGGGTCAGCCAGCCCAGGGCGGCGATGGCCGCGCACAGGGCGCAGAATCCGGCGACTGCCCGCCCTCGTCGCCCGAGGGCCGATACAAGGATCAACGCCGTCGCCATCATGCTCAGCGCCGCCAGGAAGCCCGACGCCATGCTCCCGAGCGTCAGGAGCGCGACGGCCAGCGCCCCCCAGCTTTCCAGCGACTTGAGGGAATGCCTCCGGCACAGCGACAAGGCCGCGACCGACCCGAACGTCATGAATACAAACTGGGCCTGGTTGCTCGAGACCATGCTTTCCCATCCGCAAACGAGGAGCATGGGGAGAAGAACGGCGGCGCCGACGTAGCTTCCGCGCGCCCAGCCCAGGTAGCTCCAGGCGAGCGCGCAGACCCAGGCGACCAGGAGCGACTCGAGCAGATAATTCCCGATCACCAGGACGCGGTTGTCCCACGCGCCGTTGCACTCGATGACGGCGAGGGAGAGCGCCCGGGTGAGGAGAACCCTGTGCTCGTTGTTGCCCGCCACAAGGTCGCGCCAGCCGAGCGTCCCGTGCGCCAGCGGGGCCACGACCCCCGAGATTTCCGCCCCCCATTGGTCGAGATAGGGCGCCCAGGAGACGTGGCCCCCGGCCACGCTGAGGCGCAACCCGAATGCCAGCAGCCCAGCCCCGCAGGCCGCCACGGCAAGCCACTTGCGCATCGGACCGAACGCCTCCAGCCGGCCGGCCGCGAACCGGAAAGCGCAGAAGGCCGAGAACGCGGCGAGCCCAAACAGGATGATCCCCAAACTGACCACTCCTGCCGAAATGGGGATCATGCTGAAGGGCATTGGAAACCGGCGCTGGGAAGACGGTGCATGGATCGCACGGCCCGTGCAATGCCGGGTAGGATGGCGGCGGCGGCGCGCGCTGCGAGCGCGGATTCGGGCGCAGGGCTGGGAAGCGACCGCCGGATTTCGGCGGCGCCGCCCTGCCGCCCGCCCCCGTCTTCCTCCCCATGGCGCGCGCCCCGGGACTCGACGACAATTAATGCGCAGTTTCTGCCAATAAGCATTGAGCCAAGGCGCCGCGCTGCGGTAATGCTGGTATCCATCCAATGAGCCCCCACCCCTATGCGTTTCTCGCCGTTTTCGCGGCGGCCGCGGTGGCCTTTCCGGTCGCGCTGCTGGGGGTCGCGAGGCTGTGGTTTCGCTTCATCCAGCCGGCGAAGCCGGGCGACGTGAAGAACGCCGTCTACGAGTGCGGCCTCGCGCCGACGGGCGACTCGTGGATCCAGTTCAAAGCCCACTATTACCTGTACGCCATCCTGTTCCTGATCTTCGACGTCGAACTTCTGTTTCTCCTGCCCTTCGCGGTGGCCTTCACCGCCCTGCCCGCGGGTGCGCTGCTCGCGATGCTCGTGTTCATCCTCCTCCTGGCCGAGGGACTCGTCTGGGCCTGGCACCGCGGGCACCTCGAATGGAAGTGAAATGAGCGACGCCGCGCCCCCCCCTCCCACGCTGACGGATGCAGAGAGGGACGAGCTGCGCCGGCAGGGCATCTTGCTCACGAGCCTGGAGGAACTCTACAATTGGGGCCGCAGCCACTCGGTTTGGCCGCTCAATTTCGGGCTCGCATGCTGCGCGATCGAGATGATGGCGGCCTCGATGGCTCGCTTCGACATCGCCCGCTTCGGCTCGGAGGTTTTTCGCCCGTCGCCGCGCCAGGCGGACCTTCTCATCGTCTCGGGCACGGTCACGAAGAAGATGACCCCGCAGGTCGTGCGCCTCTGGAACCAGATGCCGGAGCCGAAATACTGCATAGCGATGGGCGCCTGCGCCATCTCCGGCGGACCCTTCAAGCAGGGCTACAATGTGCTCAAGGGCATCGACCGCTATGTCCCGGTCGACATCTACATTCCGGGCTGCCCCCCGCGGCCCGAGGCGCTGCTGCACGGCCTGATGCAGCTGCAGGAGAAGATCCGCGGGCAGGCGATCTCCGGGCGCGATGCGCCTCGGCACCTGCAGCCCGACATGGCGTGCGACTACCCGGTGCCGGAGTTCGGCCAGCACGACCTCGAGCCGCCCCAGAACCCCGCGCTCTGGCAGCCGCCCGTCCTCACCCGCAAGGAGGGAGCCTAGCCGCCCGGCCGCCATGGAAACCCCGGAACAAATCCGAGACCGCATCCTCGCCCGCTTCCCCGGCTCCTCCGTCGCGATGGTCCTGAACCCGGGGCCCGCGGCCCAGCACTCCCTCCTGCTCGGGGCGGACCATGCCAGGGAAATCGCGGAGTTCCTGCGCGACGACCCCGCGCTGCGCCTCGACTTCTGCTCCAACGTGAGCGGTGTCGACTGGCTCGACCGCGAGATTGTCGAGACGACCAAGATCCCGACGCCCGGTCCCGTCGCCGGGCCGGCCATGGTCGCCGAGCAAAGGACGAGGCGCCTCCAGCCCGGTTACCTCGAGGCCGTCTATCACCTGTACTCGATGGAGCTGAGACACGGCCCGGTCATCCTGCGCCTGCGCACCGCGAACCGGAAGGACCAGGTCGCGCTTCCCTCCCTCACGCCGGTCTGGCGCTCCTGCGAGTTCCAGGAGCGCGAGGTGTTCGACCTTTTCGGCATCGTCTTCTCGGGCCATCCCGATCTGCGCCGCATCCTGATGTGGGACGAATTCAAGGACCATCCGATGCGCAAGGACTACGTCGAGCCCGACGACTACGAGTGGGAGCCGACGCCGCACGGCGACGTTCTGGCCAAGGCGAAGCGCCACTACCCGGCCAGCCCGCCCGCCGCGGCCGCGAAGGGGGAGCCCAAGCCGTGAGCGTCTCCGAGCTCCCGCCGCTGTCGTCCGCGCCCGGGCCGCACGTCCGCGCCGTGCACGACCAATTCCACGGCGACCTCCTCGAGGTGTCGATGGGCCCGCACCACCCGTCGACCCATGGCGTCTTCCGCATGATCGTCACGCTCGACGGGGAGACCGTCGTGAAGCTCAAGCCGGTCTTCGGATACCTCCACCGCAACCACGAGAAGATCGGCGAGAACACGTCCTACCTAGGCTCGATGCCCTACACGGACCGCCTCGACTACCTCTGCTCGATGACGAACAACTGGTCCTACGCGCTCGCGGTAGAAAAGCTCTCCGGCCAGACCGTGCCGGAGCGCGCGGAGTACCTGCGCATCATCCTGGCCGAGCTCACGCGCCTGCTAAACCACACCTGCCTCGCCGGCTTCCTGCTCCAGGACGGCGGGGCCAGCGGCACGCCGCTGATGTACGCGTTCCGGGAGCGCGAAAAGATCCTCGACCTGTTCGAGGCGCTCAGCGGCTCCCGCATGATGTGCAACTACCAGCGCTTCGGAGGCTGCCGCGCCGACGCTCCCCCAAGCTGGCTCGGGGCGGCGCTCACCCTGGCCGACAATTACGGCCGGTTCCTCGACGAGTTCGAGAAGCTGCTCACGGGCAACGAGATCCTCATGGCGCGCACCCAGGGCATCGGCCGGCTCCCGGCGAGGCTCGCGGTAAGCGCCGGCATCACCGGACCCATGCTGCGCGCCGCCGGCGTGGCCTACGACATCCGCAAGGTCGATGGCTACGGCCTCTACCCGCGCTTCGATTTCCGCGTGCCGCTCGGCGATCACGGCGACACCTATGACCGCTACATGGTCCGCGTGCTCGAGATGCGGGAGTCGATCAAGATACTCCAGCAGGCCCTGCGCGACATCCCCGGCGGCCCGGTCATGGACACGAAGGCCAGGCTGCGCGGCTTCCGCGCAAAACCGGGCGAGGTCTACAGCCGGATCGAGGGGCCAAAGGGCGAGATCGGATTCTACCTGATCAGCGAGGGCGGGCCGAACCCCTACCGGTATCGGGTGCGCCCGCCGTCGTTCGTCAACCTCACCATCCTCGAGGACCTGTGCCTCGGCCACTCCATCGCCGACACGGTCGTCATCCTCGGCAGCATCGACATCGTCCTAGGCGAAGTCGACCGCTGACGCTCCCCCACGCCATGCTCGGCACCGGATTACTTCAAGGTCTCGCGGTCACCGCCAGAAACTTCGTGGGCAGCTTCCACGACCCAAAGCGGTTTGTCACCACGCAATACCCCGAGGAGAGGACGACGCTGCCCGAGGCCTACCGGAACTTTCCCTTTCTCGTAAGCGAGAGCGCCGACGACCCGATGGGCACGCTGCGCTGCGTCGCCTGCCAGATCTGCGAAAAGGAATGCCCGCCGCAGTGCATCTACATCGAGAAGAGCAAGGACAAGAAGCCCGACGCCAACGGCAAGATGCAGATCTATCCGGCGGTCTTCGACATCGACATCGCGGTGTGCATGAGCTGCCAGATCTGCGTCGAGGTGTGCCCGTTCGACGCGATCGAGATGGACCAGGTGTTCGAGATCGCGGCGACGGACCGCTTCTCCGGGCTCATGCTCGACAAGCGGGCGCTGGCCAAGCCCAACAGCTACTTCCACCAGGTTCACCCGACGCAGGCGGCTGAGGTGGACCAGCGGCTCTCGGCCGAGCGCGCGGCGATCGAGACGAAGGCGCAGGCCGCCGCCTCCAGGGCCGCGCCGAATCCGGCGCCGGCCCCGTCCGCCCCGCCGCCCGCAGCGCC
>CALAOT010000083.1 GCA_937889545.1 uncultured Opitutaceae bacterium | reverse complement strand
GCTGGCGATGGCCCAGGAGATCAGCGCCCGGTAGCTGACCCCGGCGAGGTAGCCGTCTCCCGGATTGGCCGGGAGGTTCAAGAGGTACAGCCCCGACAGATGGGTAGATCCGCCCGAGGTCCACGCTCCGTTGCCCGCGCTGCCGTCGAGGCTGAAGGTCGTGCTGGAAATGACCGTCGCGGAGAAGCTCCCATTGGCGCTCGTGTTGCCCTGGACGCCGGAGATCGTCACCTTGTCGCCGGTCTGCAAGCCGTGCGCGATCGTCGTGGTGATGATGATGGGTGTCGCGTTGCTCGCGCCCGAAACGGTGTTCGTGTCGAGCTTGGAGAGGGAGCCGAGTCCGTTCGCCATCGGTCCCGGACCCTGGCCGTAGATGCGAAAGACGGGGGCGATGGTGGGATCTTGGGGCGTGCCCGAGCCATCCGTCGTCACGACAGCGGCGGCGAGCGTGTCGCCGAGGTCCACATCTCCGAGGTTTACGCCGCCGGCTTGCATGGTTGCGCTCCCGTTTTCAAGAGCGCTGCCAGCGCCACCAGCGTATCGGCATTCGCCGCGATCCAGCCCTTCGCAATCGCCGACAGCAAATTCAGCGTTTTCGGCGAGGCGTCGTCCATCGCCACGGCAGGGATCGCCGGATTCAGGCGGAGGTAGCGATCGGTCGGAAGAATTTCACCGATGAGATAGTCCGTCGCCAGAGGTTGCGCGTCGAACAGCACTTCCACGACTTCGGCCCCGCTACCGATCAGGCCCGCGTTGGACGGTCCCACGTTCGAGGATTTCGTCCCGCATCCCAGCGACACGACGAGGAAGTCGGTCTCCTGGGGGTACAGGGCGTGCAGTTCCAGGAGACCGCACAGGGCCGGGTCGTTGGCGAACAGCCCTCCATCGGCCAGGAGGCCGAGCGAGCAGGCGTGCGGGGCGAAGTAGGTCGGTGCCGCCGAGGTGCCCCGCGCGGCATCGAAGAACGTCGCGTCGTGCTGCCAACTCTTGAGGACTAGCGTTTTGTAGGCCGCGTAGTCGAAGGTCATCACCATGACTTTCGACAGGGCGAGGTCGAGTGTCGCGTCTCCGAACGTCTTCGTCAGGACCGACTCGATTCCCGTGGCGGGGTACTTCGGACCCCACAGCGACGCGCCGCTTCCGATGAAGTGGCCCCACGAACGCGAGAAGATGGTCGGCCCATCCTCGGTGTAGAAGTCGATGCACTGCCCGGCCGTATACGCCTCCGGGCACGTCAGGGCGAGGCCCAGGATGCCGCCCGTGGACGTGCCGGCGATCAGGTCGAAATGCTCCCGCACGGGCGAGCCGAGGAGCGCCTCGAGGTGCGCGAGGATTGTCGCAGGGACGATCCCACGAATGCCGCCGCCATCGATCGAGAGAAGGGTCTTCATGCGGTTGCGTCTACGATCGAGTCGAAGGAGAGCGGTCGGAAGCCCTTGCGGACGTTCAACTCACCCATGAAGCTCACGAGGTTCGTCTGTTCGCGAGCCGCGCCGCCGGCCAGATCCAGGGGATCTTGGTCGAGGATGAGGCCCGGAAAATCGCGCATGGCGACCGTGCTATCGACGACTTCAGCCATCGTTCGCCTCGCCGTGTTCGCAGGGAAACATCAGGGCCAGTTCGATGACATCGCCAGCGGTCAGGCCGAGGCTACAGGTCAGCGTGCAGGGACTCCAGCCGCAGACGGGGCACCGCGAATGGTCGCGGTCGGCCGGGTCCATCGCCGGAGTCGGATAGTCGAATCTGCCTCTTGCCACGCGGAAGCCCTCCACGATCGACCCTTGCAACAGGTGGATCGTAAAGCGGCTCCGGGGGCGTGTTCCCCTCTCTCGAGCTGTCAGCTATCAGCTATCAGCCGTCAGCCAGAGGGGCGTCTTTGCTGAAAACTGAAAACTGAAAACTGAAAACTGAAAACTCTCATTCGGCCCACACGATCGGCATGTTGGCGAGCCGGGCGCGTCCGATGCCGGATCGGCCCTCGGCTCTCCGGGCGGACACGCGGGAGTCGCCTTCCTGCGCCAGGACGAGCGCCTGGTTCCAGGCCGCGTTCGCTGCGGGCATCTGCTTCGACATGATCCGGGAGGTAGCCAGGTTCCGTTCGGCCGTTCGCGCGATCAAGGTCTGGTGGAGATCCTGGATGTCGATGGGGTCGCTGATGCGGAAGCTCACGCCGGTCGGCGTCGCAGGACCGGGCGAGTCCATCATCGCCTGCGTCGGCGAGATTACCGAGACGATGCTCCCCTCGTAGGCATAGACCTCGAGTCCGTCGAGTCCCGTGGGCGGACCCGTGGCGTCCGCCGCCATGCGCAGGATCGACCCCTTCATGGAAGCGTTCAGGACGGGGGTCGAGAAGGTCGCGAGATTCGCGTTTCCTGTCGAAACCGAAACAGTTCCGGTGTTGATATCGAAATTCACGACTTGCCGAGGACGGCGGTAGTACATGTAGTCGAGAGTGCCCGAGGCGTCGGGGGAAGGATAGAGGAGCATGGCGAGGCGTCCGGGGAAGTCGGGAGAGCCGGCAATCGTCCAGAACCTCGGGGTGCTGATCCCCTGGCCGAAGCGGACCCGTCCGCCCCACTGTTCGTAGGTCATGTAGGACAGGGTGCCCCACGTCGTCTCGGCCATCGCGTCGTTGGTGAATACGAAGTCGGACGGCAGCGTGTAGGTGTCCTGGTAGAGGGTGAACGCTTGCCCGGCAGGCATGTCCACGACGAACATCGGGTCTTTCAGCGTGAGGATGGTCGAACTCACGAGCCGATCGACCTTCGCCACGACGACGCCGATGCGGATGTAGCCGCTCGCGGCCCACGACGGGAAGGAGTCTCCGGTGAGAGTGATCTGGTTGGCGTAGGTTCCCGACGATCCCTGGTACTGGACGGTTCCCACCCCATTGCCGCTGTACGCCCCGTTGATCGCGAGTCTCCCGAACTGCCGGAGGGAAGTCCAGCGGTGGATGGTGGCGTACTCCCGCATCGCGTCGAGCGCTGCCCGCCTCGTGGCGCGGTAGTTCTTGTCGTCGGCGTCGGCTCCCACGAAGTCCAGGAGCCGCTCGACGAGATCGTAGGCCGTCGTCGCCGGTTCGTGTCCCTGCGCCGGCGTTAGCGACGGAGGAGCGGTGGCAGCGACCAGCGCGAGCGTCTGGCCCCCGCTTCCCGAGACGGTGAAGGCGGTCGGGTTGACCGGGGTGTAGCCGGCGGCGTTGACCCAGAGGTAGTACGTTCCGTTGCCGAGCAGGAAGGTGGCGATGCCCGCCGCGCTCGTCGTCAGCGAGCCGGCAACGACGTTGGTTCCCCCCGGATCGGTCGAAACCCACAGCGATCCGCCCTGAATGGGCGCGGACGCGACCGTTTGCAGGGTCACGGCGTACTGGAACGCGCCCGGACCTACGTTGTTGAAGGAGTTTTGCAGGAGGATCAGCACGCCTTCGCCGAGCGCTCCGGGGATGTCGATGGTGAGCGTCACGAAGGCCGCGCCGACCGCGAAGGCCGCGTCGGGGGCGTCGAAGCGGTAGACGCCCTGCGCCAGGACGGAATCGATTTCGACGAAACCACCCGCCGTCCAGACCGAGAGGGGGCTGCCGAGCGCCACGATGGGAATGGCGACGGCCGAACCGTTCTGGCGCGTGTAGCCGGCGACAGCGCCGGGTGTGGAGGCGCTGAGTCCCGTCTTCGGTTGGCCCGTGATGGCGTCCCGGATGAGGTACTGGATGCCGGTCGAAGTGGCTCCAGGAGAAAATTGATACATCGGTCAATACCTCGCGCGCCAGAGTCCCGCGGCCAGCATCCAGTGACGAAGGCGTTGGTTGAAATAGGAAGGCGGACGCGACCTTCCCAGGAAGACGGTTCCCGCAATGACAGGCCGGAGTGGCAGAAAAACGGTGGTAGCTCGGACAGCCTTCGTCGCTGGCGCAGGCGGTTGGAGCCGAGACGGCCGCGTCCATACGACAACGCTCTTGGCCGGTGCCTTCCAGGAAGGCGCGAAGACGGTGGCCGGCCGAGCCGCGACGACCGCCGGAAGCAGCGTTGCGAATGCCGGGCGACAGAAGACGGTAAGACCTCTCGACGAGGGTCTCGTCATCGAAAGGACCAGCGAGGGTCGCGCCGCAGGGGAAAGGGGACGGCGCGACCTTCCGAGGAGGACGGTCCCCGCGTTGGTCGGGCGCGGAGGCAGGAACGAGACGACGTGGCGCGCGGCGATGGAAGGGTAGCGTGCAGCCCTCGACAGGAGGGCCAGTCCGCTCCGCAGCGCGGTTGCACCCCGCACGACCAGCGAGGGTCGCGCCGCAGGGGAAAGGGGACGAGGAAGTCGCGACGGAATCGCGACTCCTCGAAATGGCACGACGGGGGACGATACGACCCGAGCGGCGCGCGGCACCGACCCCGTAGCGGTTGCCGGTCGGGGAGGTGCCCCGACGAGAGGCAAACGTCTGGGGTAAGGTCCGCCGGCCCGGATCATCGAAGATTACTCCTCGACGATGAGATTCGCGCTGATCGTCTGTGCGGCGGCGGCCGTCATGCGCAGGCCGAAGATCGTGCCGCCCTTCAGCTTCGGCTCATCGTGCATGGGGAAATACACGACGAGTCCCGTCTGGGGATGAACCTCCCAGGTGCGGATGGCCGCGCCATAGGTCGTCGGCTCCACGGAGTAGTTCGACTTGTAGGTGCCCTGCGCCGTCTCCGCCATCTCGTTGTCGTTGGCGGTGGGCGTGATGGTGGTTGCCGTCCCTCCATCCGTGGTGATGATGCAGAGTTCCACCTTCATCGGCACATCGGTCGGGCTGATGCCTTTGCCGAAGATTTCCAGACCCTTGAGCTTCAAGCGCTGGTTCGCCGGAGCCTTGGCCATGAGGATCGTCTTGGCCGTGGCCGCGACCAGGGAGATTTCGCCCGTGGGCACATTCAGAATCAGATCGGCCATGATTGGCTCCTTGAGATCATTGGAACAGAGAAGGCGAGAAGGAAGGGGAAACGACGGACGGGCGCAACGCACCGCCCGAGTTGGCGCACTGCGCTGGCCCCACGTCGGGGAAGCCGATGGTTGTAACAGCTAAGTCTGAGCTACTTATGGTGAACGATCCCACTCCGGTTCCTCGGCACAAAGCTCCAGATCCCGCCTGCGAACTCAGTGCAAAGTTCCCGATAACGCCATTGACATACGGATCGTTGCTCAAGGCGATCGCGCCGGTGTCATCGACGAGCGCGCTGGAAGACCTCCCCGATGTGTTGCTGTAACTGGCACAGTTACGCAAGAGGGCCACGGCACCCGTGGAGGGATTAAATCCATAGCCGCCATTGCTGGTGGAAATGCAGTTGGTCAAAATCATGAAGCCGCCGAGGCAAGCGAACCCATCGGTATAGTTCTGGTAAGCGGCGCATCCATCGAATGAGGCCCACGAGGTCGCGTTGAGTTGGAATCCTGGCCCCACGTTGCCGTAGGCTATGCAATTCACGAACGACGCCGAGCATCCCGTCCCGAGAATGTACCCTGTCGGCCCCTGGTTATCGGAAGAGATACATCTGTCGAGCAGATAGGCGGAACTCGTGCCTGCCAAGTTGAATCCCGAACCTGTTCCCCCGGCGCTGTCGTTGGAGTAGGATTCGCATTGAATGAAACTGACCGTACTCGTCGTGGGGGCACAGCTGACCCCGGACAGCCCCATCGATGCGAACGTACATCGCTCGAAGATGGCGTAAGAGGACGTAAAGGTCAGCGATATCCCATTTTGCTGCGTTCCCCCCGTCGCCCCGTTCTCGATGAAGATGATGTCGGCGTAGTGGTACGGGCCTCCCGTAAACGTGATCAGAACGAATTGCGTTCCGGTAGTCGGCCCGGAGATGGTCGCCCGTCCCCCGTCTCCGGGCGTTGCGGTACAACCCTGGAAGACGACTTGCTGGGCAGCGGAAATCGTCAGCGCGGACGTGATGGCATAGGCCGTGCCAGCAACGAGGTTGATGCGAGGGGGATTTCCGGCGGCGTTCGTCGTCGTCGTCTTTACCTGATTCAAGGGGAAAGGCACGGCACCGTTCGGCCCCTTCCATGCTCCTCCCACCTGGGCGAGGAAGGCCGATCCCGTAGCAGGCGCTCCCCCCAAGAAGGCCGTACTGCTGAGGGTGATTACCCAGACCGATGCGCCGCCTCCCGACACCGCAGTAATTCGTGCCCAATAGGTTCCCGCTGTCGATGGTCCTTGGCCGGTCGTGTAAATGCAAAGATACTGGCCGACTGTCACCGTTCCCGTTTTCGCCACGCTGGTGTAGACGTTGGTCGTGCTGACCCAACCCCCCGTGCCTGCCGTGTCGGACATGGAGGGGCTGCCGGAATCCGAACCTCCATTGGTGTTCGATCCGGTCGAAGCGTTGCAATAAAATTCGCTGAAGGCCACGCCTTATCCTCAGCCGGGGTTGACTGCGACCTTGAGAACGGTGCCCATCTGCCCGTTGGCTCCTGTCGCCATCGCGAGAAGCGCGTTCGCCAACGCGAGCATCGCGTTGGCGTCGGCCCCGGTGATCGGCGTCCGTCCGTCCGTGGCAGAGCCGTCGATCACATTGGCGGTGGGATCGTTGGGGATCAGCGTTGCCATCCCTTTCGATTCCCACAGGTTGGGGAAAAGGCTGATCGATCCGTAGACCTGGGCCACGGCGTCGGCAAGGGGACGAACGAGCTTGTTGCAGAAGAGAACGGCTCCAGGATCGGTAATGTCGGCCATCGTTTGCCCCAGCAGGACAGAGGGACTGGAACGTCAGGGTGCAATCTAAGCGCGCGAAGTCCCCCTGTTCCCCTCTGCGGGAGACGAAGGCGACATTTGAAAATGGGGGAGATGGTCAGCGCATGGAGACGCCGGAGAGCGCGAAAGAGATGGCGAGGGAAAAGGGTCCGCAAGTGACGCGCTGCACGGGCATGTCGATCTCGAGAAGGGCGGACTCGTAGAGTTCGGGAGAGAGAAAGAGAATGGAGGCGGTCGGATCGGCGGCGGCTTTCCGGCTGCAGGCGTCCTCGATCATAGCGAGGACGCCACCCCTGTCGAGTACGTCTTTGCGCTGGTGCAACAGCCTCATGCGGCCCAATGGGGTTGGATCATCTCGCGGGTTTCCTGGAACAGATCCTCCCGTCCCTTGAGGGCCAGGGCTGGGTCGGCCTCCATGCGGTCGATCATCTTCGATTCTACGAGGTCGTCGGCGATGCGCACGTCCGCCGGCCCTTCGCGCGGGTCGCCCTTGATGTTGCTCGATCCCTGACAAGACCAGTTGCGTTCCTTGACGACCGCTTCGAGGTCGCCTCGTCCGCGCACCCACGCCTTGGGATCGCCGGGGTACGCGGCCAGGCTGTTGATGTAGACGGCACCCGTGATGTCCACGCCCTGCGCCTTGGCCTCGCGGGCGTAGTAGTCCCCGACGCCGGGCGTCTTCTCGAATTGTGACCCGTTGGTATGGCCCTCGAGGAATTCCCGATCGGTGTTGCTCATGGGAGGCTGCTGGTGCGCGAACATGTCCGCCAGTTTGTGGCCGAGGCCATCGAGCCGCATGGCGATGTAGGCCGCCTGGATGCGTGCCCCCTTGAGGCGGTTGCAGTAGGCCACGGTCGGGTAGTTCCTGGCTAACGACTCGTCGCGGAGAACCTTCCACAGAGAGAGCCACCTCGAGCCCTTGCAGCGACTCAGAATATCCATCCAGGTATCGTCGGGGTCGGCAGCCAGGCGCTCTTTGATCTCCGCGACGGTCGGCTCGATGTACAGTTCCACGATGTGCCCCTACGGATGGAGGATCGGACCAGGAGAATCTCCTGGTCCGGGAAGTCGGATCAAGCGCCGAGTTGGGTGTTCCACTTGCCGGCGACGACGCACATGAAGCGGCACGACTTCGTGGCCGCGATGGAGAAGGCGGTTGCCGCCGACAGGGCGTTGATGACATCCGTGGTGCCCTGAGCGAACACCGCGACGGCGTTGCTGACGTTGCTGTTGATGACCGTCAGGTCCGTACCCGCGACGGCCGGCGGCAGGAGGCAAGAGTCGGCTGCCGTCGCCACCGTGACGACGCGGTTGAGCGTCGAAGGCAGCGGGGTCGCGCCGGCCTTGGTCCCGCCGGCCAGGGCCGCGATGGCGTCCGTGACCGTCTCGGTGAGGTTGTAGACCTGGGTGACGTTCCACTTACCGGCGACAGCGCAGGCGAAGTAGGCAACCTGGGTCGCCGCGACGGGGAAAGCTACCGTCGTTGCCAGGGCGTTGATGATATCCGTGCCAGCACCGTACACGGCGATGGCGTTGGTGACGTTCGCGTTGATGACCGTCAGGTTGAGGCCGGGAACGGCCGACGGCAGGAGGCAAGAGTCGGCTGCCGTCGCCACCGTGACGACGCGGTTGATGAGGGAGGGAAGCGGCGTCGCTCCCGCCTTGGCACCGCCGGCCAGGGCGGTGAGGGCGTCCGTGGTCGTCTCGGTGAGGTTGTTGAGTTGGTTGGCGACCTCGGTGGCGGCTGCCGGCGAGGTCAGGCCGACCAGGATTCGGTTGTAGGTGTCTGCGGAAATCATGGCGTTCTCCCCTAGTTATCAGTTGTCCGTTGTCAGCTTACCGAACTATTTCGGCGGTGGCGCGTTCGGATGCTGGCCCGATGGCCCATTGGGGGGGCCGTGGGGCTTTGCGGGGTGTTGGCCGGGTTGCGGTGGTCCGGGTGGCCCCGGATGCGGAGGACCGCCAGCGGTTCCGCCCCCTGCCGCCCCGCCGTGTGGAGCCGCAGCCCCTCCCTCCGGCGGAGGCGGAGGAGGGGGCGGAACCGCGAGCAAGTACCCTTGCGGCTTGAGATCGATACTCTTGGCCCAATCGGTGATGAGGTTGTTGATCGGCCCCGTGTTGCCGGTCGATTGGGCATAGCCGAAGAGCGGCTGGAAGAGTTGCTGCATCGCGTCCTTCATGTTGGACTGATCGCGCTGCTTGTTGGGTTTTTTGCTGCTGCCCGCCTCGATCCGGTAATCGAGTTGGCGCGACCCCTCGAAAAAGTCGTGGGTGACGACGACCTGATCCCAGAAGTGCGCCGCGATCGGCCCCATGCACCCCTGCACATCCTGCCCACTCAAATGCCACCGGGCCGCGAGGGCTTCCTTGCGAGCAACGGCCGTCATGGCATCTTCGACCTTCTGGGCCATATCGTCGGGGCGAATTTGGAGTTGGCTTCCCTTGAGCTGCGCCTCCTCGGCGGAGCGGTACGAGCTGGCCGATTCGCCGTAGACCAACTCGGTGAGGCCCGTCCGCTTCTCGAAGTTTTGCGTGACGGCCTCGATCACCTTCCAAATATCCCCGTTCATCTGCGGATGCTGCAAGAACTGGACGATCTCCGCGATGGTGCCGTGCTGCTTCTGGATCTCGATGAGGGTGAGGTCGGCCCCGTGCAGGATCGCCTCCTTCATCTCGTCGTCCACGCCCTTGGCGATGCCCACGAAGTCGCGGCAGGTGTTGCGGATCTTGCCCGCCATGAACGAGTAGGCCCAATTGAGGAATTTGAGTTCTCCCATCGCGGGCTTGAAGTGGCCCATGGGCCAGGGGCAGCGGGGCACTTCGTGGTAGTAGATCGGCGTCATGGGCCAATCGTCGGAGGCCCAGAACGGGGTGGGCCAGTCGAGCCGCGCAAGGATCTGTTGCGCTGCCTGGGGGTCGGTGGAGTCGATAAGGACCGGCGGAAGGTTGAGCGGATAGGGGATGCCCTCGCAGAGGACGAGGTAGCAGTAGTCGCCGAACTTGTCGAGGATGCGGCGCTGATCCTGGCCGATCCCTTGGAGTCGGCCACCGACGCCCATCTTGGAGAAAATCTTCCAGTAGGCCACCAGATCGGCCGAGCCGCCGGTCGCCCGTTGGTAGTCGCCATCGACGGTCGAGTTGAGTTCCGAGGACCGGCAGGCGCTCTCGCTGACGCCGCGCAAGGTGCCGGGTTCCAGGCCGTATTGCTGTTCGACGGCCCAGGCCGGATGGATGCACCGTCGCGCGATCCACTTCGCGTTTTCCAGCGTCTCGCCGTCGGGGTCCATCATGAAGTGATCGACGCTCTCGAAGAAGCTGCCGACGAGTTGGAGCGTGGTCCCATCGGGACGCGGCGGTTGGCCCTTGGGGACGTAGACCTCGGTCCACAGGCAGCCCATCCCCTTGATGATCGACTCGTCGATCGCTCGCCGCGAGTGCGTTTTCAGGTCCAGTTCGGTGGGCGTGTAGTTGAGGTAGAACTGCAAGAGCATGGCGCGAAGCGCGTCGGTCCCCGTCTCCTGCTGTTGCTGGCCCTGCGCCTGCTGGACGAGCATCTGTGTCTGGATGTCTTGCAGGTTGCCGAAGAACTCCGGCGGGATCGGCGGCACTTCGCGCGGGTTCACCTGCCTGGTGGGGTTCCGGTGGTAAAGCACCGGCCCGAATATCTGAACGGCCTCGGCGACCTTGTTCACCGTCATCTTGAAAGCGGGTTCGGGCATCTGCTCGTCGTCGCCACAGCCGGAGGCGAAGCCGCCCGGCTGGCTGGTGAACGACCGCTGGTACATGAAGTCGTAAGGCCCGGAGAAGAACTGCATCGCCTCGGTGGCGTCGTCGGAGAACCGCGACTTCTTGTAGATGTCGGCAATGCGGATCTTCTCGAGCCACATGCCGACCAGCGGACGGAGCGGATGCTCCATATCGACGGACGTGGGGGAGGGGGGCTGGCCCGCAGCGAGTGGGCCGACCTGATCGGGATTCGTGTTGCCGGGCGTATCGGAAGCCCCCAGAGGCATCAAGGGCATCGCTTAGACCTCGATCGCAGGGCCAGCCATGAAAATCGATTCGAGGTTGCGCGGGTCCACCTTCACCGACTTGTGCGACCAGCAACCCGATTCGGTCGAGAAGATGAGCCTCCGGTCGGGATGGTCCTTGTGCCGCACGCCATCCTTCGGCTCCATGTTGTACATGTTCCGGTGGATGAGGCTGACGCAGATCCCCTCGTGGCAGACCTCGGTGACGACCGCAGCGCAGACGGCCGGCTCGTCGGGAGCGGCGTGCCACAGCACGATGTCGCCCATCTCGACGGGCGGCATGACGTACTTCGGAGCCTCGACCTTGGATTCTTTCGCCTTCGCCATCAGGAGACCCCTTGGAGTTGCGATTGCTTCTGGGCGGCCCAATCCGCCCAGCCGGCTTCGTGGCCGTCGAGTTCGCCGTGGTCCTCGGCATCCCAGGCCAGAGCGTTGGTGATGTGGCGCGCGACCGCCTCGAAGGCGATGTGCGCCGTCGGAGAGTCGACGTCCTCGTCGATGCCGAGGGCCGAACGCATAACCGCAAGACCCCGGCCGGCGGCGGCGGAAAAGCTCGCCACCTGGCCCTCGGGGAGTTCCTCGGAACCCAGGATGTAATCCCGGATCTCGAGGATCGCCGTGGAGAACGGCAGAAGGAAAGAGTCGTCCAGTTCGGACCAGTCGGGGACCGGCTCGCCGAGTCCGCCTCGGGCGGCCTGGAAGGCGCGCCAGGCAGACTCGATGAGGGCGTTGCCTTCTAGGCCGCCTTCCGCCTCTTCCTGCTGGCTTGCATTGGCTCGGGATCGAGACATCCGATACTCCCGGCGATGGGGTTTTCTTCTTCGGGCTGCCGACAGCAGGAGAGGATTCGCCCCTTCATGTCGTCGAGCTTCGCCGCCTGCGAGCGGCAGGCGGCAATCGCCTTGTCCAACCCGTCCAGAATCTCTCGGATCACCATTATTGTTCCCCTCTCGAAAGCCCCGGTCCAAGGCGAACACCACCCGAACCGCCGGACTTCTTTTTCTTCCTGGCGAGCTTTGCGGCGACAGCGGCGACAGCGTAGTTGACCCCTGCGCGCGAGGTCTTCGGCTTCGACCACTGCGGCCGGAATGAGACGATGTACCTCAAGCAATTTCCCGCGATCATCGGCTTGCCGTTGCGGCGGACGATCAGCG
This sequence comes from uncultured Opitutaceae bacterium, assembly GCA_937889545.1. Lineage (GTDB taxonomy): Bacteria > Verrucomicrobiota > Verrucomicrobiia > Opitutales > Opitutaceae > Palsa-1447. The sequence goes on along the minus strand of CALAOT010000083.1, from coordinate 21,447 downwards.
TCCCATTCGGAACAGTAGCGCAGTGGACCGTACCGTGGTAATGCTCGGTTGCGAAGTTCGGAGTATTGTCCTTGCTCCGCAAACCACCGCTCCTGCACTTCCACTCCGAAACCCAGTATTGGTCCCGGAGGTTCGTCCCCGTTCGGCCATCGATCGTGTAGGATTCTGCGGCCTTGCGGAGTCGGACACTCGCGCTTTTGCCGATCTTGATGAAAAGCTCCTGCATGTCGTCGGCGAGCGCCTTGCTCGTGGTGGCGTAATTCCTTCGCCCCGATTGGACCCACCCGTCCCCTGCGACCGCACCCGAAATAAATCGCTCGATTATCCAGGGCTGCTCCCAACGAATCCATTCCGGGACGCGCTTATTCTGGCACCCATCCCCGCAAGCACCGACGATTTCCCACAGGGCTTTGCACGAATTGGTACGGAAGCCTTCGGCGAAGGCATTCCACTTCCAGGGCAGCCGCGCCAGAAGACGCGCCAACTGATCCACGCCTTCCGGCTTCGTCTGACTGATGACGACTTGGTAGCCACGTCCGGGCGTCTGGATCTTCTGCGCGCGACTCCCCTCGGCGACGTACCAGCCCATAAGTTCGGCGAAATCGCCCGCGCTGATTGCCAAGTCCTCCCACGACCCAATCGCCGGGGCCGTGCTGTTTCGCTGATGAGGCGGATGCCATGTCGCATGGAGCTTGAGGCTGTCCCAGCGGGATACTTCCTCCGCCGACCGCACCACAGGTCTGCCATCGTCGTATCCAGAGTGGCCTTTTTTTGGGTAGACAACCATGCGGTGATTGGGCGTTACCATCGCGTCGAGTTTGTGTCCGCCGAAGCGAATCATCGGCCCATGATGCTTCCTGTGGATAACCTCCGTGGGACTCTGATACTCGATCAGATCGGTAGATAGATCGACCGTGGCGAACACGTCGTCGAGGGTGATTTCAGGAAAAGCCTTCCACCCTTCGGCGGTGAGGACTTCTGTTTCGTGGTCGAAGCAATCCATGAGATGGTCGTTCTTTTTCTCCGGTTCGTCGGTGACGATCTTGTTGACGCGCTTGTTGTGGTAGCGCGTGATCTCCTGGTAAAACTGCGGCAGTCGGCCGACGCACACCTGGAGGATCGGTTTGCCATTGGGCTGAATCCGCATCGCTTCGTGGACGGCCAGGACACCCGCTTTCGGATCGTCGGCCCCCCAGGTGAACGAAGGTCTACCGCTGCCCATTTCGACGCCGTGCCGAACCAGGGAGGCGATGTACTGCGCCTCGACGGTCAGGCCCGAACCCATCTCGTGAACCCTACCGGCGTGGGAATCTATCAGGAAGATTTCCGGCATCACGCCGTCCATCTTCCCCGCAACCGCTTTACCGAAAACTTCGGCGTCCGACGCCTTTAAGTACAACTCATCGTAGAGTAAGATGCAGGGATTGGCATGGTGGGGCGGCGGGACGGCCGCGAAAAGCACCGCGCAAACCTGACGGCCCGGATCGACGGCGATGAACCGCGCCCAGTCCCTCGGGACCGGGCCTTCGAGGTCGAAGCCGTGGACGTGCATCGAGAAATTGGGGTAGACCTTGTACCCCGTCATGGCGAATTCGCCACCGATTCGCACCCTGCGTTCCTCGTCCGTTGCGAGCCGGGACGCGAAGAGTCTCTTTTCCTCGGAGTCGATATGGGGGTTATCGGCGAGCAGCGCGATGTGTTCCCCGACTTCCTCGGGCGATTCCTCCGCCCGGACGTGCAGGTTGTACAGATGCTCGCTCGCCACCTGGGGCGTTGCGCTCCAGAACGCGCTCCCCTTGCGATCGAGGAGGCGGGCTACCATTTCCGGCCACCACGACTCGTTCTCGATCTCCTCGTCGATCCAGAGCAGGTCGATATCGATGCCGTTCGGCGGGCTACCCTTGCTGCTAAAGAAGTACAGTTCCCATCCATTCTTGAGGGTGATGATCGACGGGATGTTGGACTTCTTTTCCTTCCAGGAAATACTCTCGATCCAGCGTTTCGGGATCAGAGGCGGGGCAGCCTTGGCCAGATGTTTTCGAGCCTTATCCTCGAGGGGACGGAAGGCACGCCACTGCTGGGTGACAGCGTCGCGGATTATCTTGAAGCTATCCGCGCGGAACAGTTTCTTGTACAGCACCATTCCATTGTGCCGATCGTCCAAGCCCACGATGGCGGCACGCCCATTGGCGGCGGGGAACTTTTTCAGGGGATCTTGGCCGGTTACGGCCCGAGCGATCTCTACCGCGGCCCCGAGGGTTTTGCCAGCACGGTTGCTTCCACGCAAGAGCCGTTCTCGGCGTCGGTCGCTATGGAACACGTCGATGGCTGGGATCGGTTCGTAGAGGCGCAGGCTCTCGCATCGCCGACCGGCCATCTCCGCGAGGGTGCGCAAAAGGGTCTGCTGGTCGAGCTGAGTGAACTTGCGCGCGGGCTGGGCGAGGAGGATTTCTGGGATCTTCCCCTCAAGCCCTGGATTCGCCAAGCGGCCATCGACGCGGCCATCGACGCGGCCATCGACGCCATCGCTCCGCTCGTCGAGATCGAGGTCGGCCCTCCGGGTTCCTTCGACGGAAACGCCGGGGATGAAGAACCCTTCCGTGGCATTCTCTTCGACAGCACGATTGGTCTTTTTGGCCTTCCCCATTTCACGCCGTCCCGGATGATTGTGGGGACGACGACGTAGATCGACCGAGGAGTTCGCGGGCGATCTCCGCCAGCTCCTCGTCCTCCATCTCGTCCTCGGTACGCGCCATCGACTTGTTCTGCGCCGAGGCGTTCGTGACCAGGCGGAGGATACCGTCGAGCATCCGGGCGCGCGCGACGCTGCCGGGCTTGGTGCCGTCCTGTAGCTCTTCGGCGTACAGGCGCGCGAACTCGGCTGTGCCGCCGATGGCGGAGATGAGTTCCTCGGCCAAGTCGCCAACCTTGAGCGCCTTGCCGGCTTTCAAGATGGGATCGAGTGCCTCGCTCGCTTTCCGCTTTTGCCTCGCCATGCGACTCAGGATGGCAAAAGGGGGCAGAAATGTTCCGCTCTACTTCATCGATCAACGATGGCATAGCCGACTCTCGCGAGCTACATGGCAGCGGCGGTGCGTCTCGTGCTGAAAGAGGTAGATGACCGCCTCCTCGAAGGACGGCTTCTCGATCTCGTAGCCATCGCGACGGGTGAAGCAATCGAAGCGGAAGAACCAGGGATCGTCGGGAAGGACGATGCGGACGGACCAGCGAGCCGAACCGGGGTCTTCCCGGTAGAGCCAGAGCCAGTCGGACACAACGATGGCTTCGCAGCCGGCGAAGCCATCGAAACGGAGGGAGGGTTGCTTCCCGAACACCTGCCGGTACTCGGCAGAAACCATCGCATATTTTGCTTCGATCTCCGACTCGGCGACGTTCATATTCACACCTCCACGATCGAGAACCCCATGACGGCGGCGAACAGTTTAGCCTTGAGCTTGTATTCCTTCGTGCGGTAGCCCTTTACATCCTCGACGATCTTCTTGCCATCCTGGCAGTACACGAAGTCCGCGACGTATACGCAGACCTGGACACCGTTGACTTCGAGTGGGTAGCGGACCTGGCACTCCAAATCCCGGATGACCCCCCGACCCTGGAATAGTCGCAGGATCTCGTATCGTCTGGCCTCCTTCCTGGAATCGAATACTATCCCACCGCCGAACGTTTTTACAGCCCGGTACTTCGAGGCTTTCTTGTGGTCGGGACACCACTTCTCGCGCCGGCCCACTTTGGCACCGCAAGCCCCGCAGAAGCCGAGAGGTAGCTTCATGCTCATTTATCCTTCTTCTCCACCAGGTCTATCTCGCGGGGGAAATACTGGCGGGAGAACAGGACGTTCTTGGGCAGGCCCATCTCCCCGGGGGTCAGGTGGCAGAGATCCTGTGCCGCCAACTCCTTCCATGTCGTCTTTCCTGCGTTGACTTCGACGCGCTTCAGCCTGTAGCAGGTGTGGCACAGCCCCCGCGTCTTGGCGATCTTTTTTGCGCCGGGCGGGCACAGCCGGCAGGCCAGCGATTTCAGTACGCTTACGTCCAAGGGATACTCCTGGGATGGGTTCGATGATGTCTCGCGCGCCCGACAGGGCGCGGACTTCGATGATCTCGAGCGCGAGCGCTACGCGCTTCCGGTCCTCGTCACTCAGGGTCAGATGCCGCAGCCAGTTCTCCTGGATGGCGAACCGGATCGCCTGCCACGCCACGCCGGCTGCGAGCTTTTTTGCTCGGCTTCGGGTGATCGGCTTCACCCTTGGCCTCAGCCGCCTTGGCTTCCAGTCTTCGGAGGTATTCATCGTCGCTCTCCACGAACATCCTCGGCGTGACGCCGGCGAGCCTCCTCTTCGCCAATTGTACCTGGCCGGCGCGGAGGTCGATGCCGATTCCGCGCCTTTTGTTCTCGTGGGCCGCGTGAATCGTGGTGCCGCTCCCGCAGAAGGGGTCGAGAACGATGCCATTTGGGGGGCAGAAGGAGAGAACGTAGCGCTCGGCGAGCCAGAGGGGGAACGGTGCTTCGTTGTCGTGCGCGAGCTTGTGGCCCATGTGTCCGCCACCCACCGCCCCCTTGCTGACTAGGGAACCTTCGAGTCCCGAGAGGAGTTCGCGTACCTCCTCGGCGGTGTACATCTCCTCGGCCACATTGCCAGGATTAGCCAGGGCGGGCGGGCGATATTCCTTATCGTCGCGGTGCCCATCCTTCCTCCGCTGGGCCGAGGTTCGGTGCGATGGTCTGCCACTCTCCTGGCGGTCGCCATCCTTGCGCCTCGATCCGTTGCGCGAGCCGTTGCGGTCGGCTCCCTTGTTGGGCGTACTCGATCCGCCCCACTGGTCAACGCGCCTTCCCGAGGTGGTGCGGTAGGACGCCTCACCACCGGGGCCATAGACCGGGACGTGCCCACAAGCCACGTTGTTGGACCAGGGCAGTCGAGGCCCACCCGAGCCGATGCGCTGTGCGAATTTGGTATTCTGCACGGTGACGATCCACTCGATGTCGTGCCTGAAATAGTCGGGGCCGCCGGAACCGAAGATGCCGACACGTCCGAATACCCCAGGTGCGCGTAAGTGGAATCCCATACGATCGAGGTCGGCTTCGAGCTTGCTCGGTGTCGATGACCACTTGAACCCTTTCGTTTTGCCGTGCCCGACGACGAGGGCCACTAAGCCGCGCGTCACCGGAACGGCCGCCTGGAAGAACTGGACCATCCACTCGACCCACTTCTCGCCTGCGAGGGCGAAGCCGAGTTCGCCGTAGAGGCGGGCGTCCTCGTAGGGGGGGGAACCGAACACGAGGTCCACGGACCCCTCGGGCATCTCCCGCAGTTTGGCGAGACTGTCGCCGGCGACGAAGGCGTAAGGAACCTTCCCGTCGATGACTTTCTGCATAGCGCTGTCCACTCATCACCTCCCGTTAGACATCGGACCCCAGATGTATTCCCGGCATTTCGTCAGCGCCGCAGTCCCTCATAGCCTTCGCGTTGACCGTCGCTGCCAGAGTCGTCATGTCACACCTTTCCGTTGCGCCGTAAGGCACTCATCGCCTCGGCCTGGTCGGCGACCACGACGACGTGTTCGCCGTTGCAGCACGCCGGGTTGTCGCACTTCCGCACCGCACGATTGAGACCCCATAGCTGGAAGCCGGGGTGATAGAGCCAGGCCACGATGCGCGACAGGCAGTAGACTCGCGCGCCGACGCGCATCTTCGCCTGCCCGTTCTCCTCCCAGGCTCCGGTGAATATCTGGCAGTTCGTGGCGGGGTCGAACTCCGTCCGCTCCTGGACCATTTGGTGGATGCGGTCCTTCACGTCCTGCTCGTCGTCGTCGAAGCGTTCGAGTTCGAGGATCGAGTCATCGAGGACCAGGAGTTTCTTCGCCTTCGCCCTGCCGGCGTCCTTGCTCGGTCGCTTGCCGCGGTGTCCTCGCCGCATCTTCTTCGCGCTCACGATTCGCCCCTCCGGTAGTTCAGGATGCGTAGCATCTGGATGCCCAGGTGTTGCGTGAAGGCTGGCGGAATCGCTTGCGCGAGTTCGTCGCGCGTCATCCAGTCGATGTCCATAGCCAGCTCCCACGCCTTTTTCGTGGGAGGGTTGCCCTTGCCGTGCCGAGCGATCTGGGCGCGCATCCTCGGCGAGACGCCTCCCCCATGTCCCACCACGCAGCACATGCCATCCTTACCGATCCGCCTCTCCCCGTGCATCGGATGCTGCATCCCGAACAGAAGCTCCGAGGACTCGAACCATCGGTGCCGGAATACTTTCAACCCGAACATGAGGCCGCAGAGTCGGATGGCCGGCGGTTGCATGGGGGCACCTTCGACGTTCTCGATGATCCACGGTTTTCCAAGCGAAACGAGCGCGTCGCGGACGGGGCCGATCAGATCGGGATGTTTCATTCGGTTCCGAGATATGTAACCGGCCTTCGAGTATCGCTGACAGGGGGGCGAAGCATGGATCGCGTCGAACAGGCCGCCGAACTGGACGAGGTATTCGAGCGCGTCGGCGCGAACCGACTCGAAGGGGTAGTTCCGTTGCTCGTTTTTGTCCACGCCCTGCACCTCGAAGCCAGCGCGGTAGTACCCCATCGCCGCGCCGCCGGCCCCGCAGAACAGATCGAGCAGCATGGGCCTCGTCTTCTCCACCAGAATGGGCGGCTTCGGACGCGGACGCGGCGGAAGGATCGGGGCTGGCAAAGGCGCGGGGAAGGTAGCACCCTCCGTCGTCATCGTGTGCCGGAGGATGGGGCGTAGAGTCCACTTGCTTTCCGGTGCGGCGCTCTTCATCGCATCGTCTCCTCTCCGACTCCGGGGAGCCTCTGTTGCCTGGGCGGACCCACTGCGGACGGCCTGGGGTAGGGAGGGCCGGCATCCGGCTTCGACGCCGGCTCTTCCATCTCCGCTATCTCCCAGGCGGGGTAGAGGCCGCAGAGGGCGAAGTCCTTCACCTTCATGGCGTCCTCGCAGTCGTGGGCGTCCATGATCCACTGCGTACCCGGATGGTACTTCGAGGTCCGGTACTCGATCTTGATGGGAACGACCACGCGAGAACGCCTAACGCCCTTGTAATTCTCGTAGAGGATCTTCACGCGGTAGGGATAGTCCCCACCGGCTCGGGAGCCGAGAATACCCGTTCCGCTTGCAGCAGTGTCGTTTCCAGTCGCTTCGACAGGTCGGTGTGGCATCTCCACCGATGATACTCCACCAGCGACCACGCCGCGTTTATCAGTTCGTTCAGGCACTGCGTCTGCACTTCGTTCACTGGATTCTCCCGAATAGGCTTGCTGGCACCCTTGGCACCAGTCGATGGTACGCCACTCGCCGCGAGAACCCATCTCGTTCTTCGCGGCGAAGCGCAGGTGGACGTTCCCCCTGCGGTAGGCGTGATCCGTGCAGACGAGCCGACTGCACGTTTGGGAGGCGGGATGGAACGACGTGGGACGATCGCACAAGACCGTTCCTTCTCGCTCGCAGTAGAAGCACTTCATCCTTTACTCCTGGGGTCTCTCATGTCCGCCCCTTCGACGAATATAGGTGTGCCCGCGATGATGCGCGAGACGATCCGCTCGTCGAAGACGCGAGCCAGCTCCTCGAGGCTGAGGTTCGATATCAGGATCAGGGGTTTGCACTCCCGATTCTCGAGCATGTCGTAGAGGCAGGAGTACTGGAAGTCGCTCACCTTTTCGCGGGAACCGATCTCATCGAGTACGACGAGGGGCGCATCGCGGTATCCCTTCCACACCTGGGGAGCCGTCGTTTTCCCTCCCTGCCCATTGGAGTACCATTCGAGTTTCCCTTCCTGGGCCATGCGCAGCAGGTCGCAGTGGCCTGCGAAGGATTCGTACATCGACCTGTAGACGTGATCGCACAGGGCCAAGGCGGCGCACGTCTTTCCCGCGCCGACCGCGCCGAGAAGCGTCATGGGCCACGGAGCGGCACCGTCGATGACACTAGCCATCTGCTCGCGGAGTGCGGAAGGGATTCGGGCCACACTCCGCTCCTTGGCCGATCGGTGCATCGGCTGGGGCGGCAGCGTCATGGCCAGCGGTATACGCCGTGACGCCGATGCCCTCGTAGGATTTGCCAGTGCGTATTCGACCAGCTGGTCCAGTGTTGCGAGGCTTACTTGGGGTCTCATCCGCTCCTTTCAGGTGGGCACGCCAGATTGGGTTCTGACGGCCGAAGAAGTTGTGGGCTGCATTTCTGTACAGGGCATCGCGTCCGCCGCGATCGCATATCCGGGCGTAGTTCTTGACTGCCAGGCGGAGGTCCGCGACGGTCACTCCCTCGGCGAGCCACTTCGCCACGTTGTTGTCCGCCGCGATTGTCCGCCTATGCTCGGGGCCTACCTCGTCCATGTAGGCGTCCACGACCAGCGCAGCGGCTTCCCGGTCATCCGAAGTTGGGGTGGCCTTCTTGAGCCTCCTGGGTGCCTTTATGGGGGTGCCGAACAAATCGACCTGTTTGGAGTTCTCGAAAGAAACCCCTTCCCCCGGACCCCCATCGAAAGAAGAAATAGAAGAATCTGTATATAGGGGGGTATGGGGGGGGATAATTTCCGTCGAAGAATGCGCATCGACTTCCGCTGACGCCGGAGGGTCGATAATGGTACATTTCACAGTGCCGGGGGCCGGGATGGACAGTTCCGGCGGTTGTACCTCGTCGGTTTTGTCTGTTTTCGCGCCCTCGGCACCCTGCGTAGCATCTGCTAGAGGGCTTGTAGCATTTGCTACAAGCCGCCTAGCATCTGCTAGAGGAGGGCTTGTAGCATCTGCTAGGCGGCTTGTAGCAAATGCTAGGCGGCTTGTAGCAAATGCTACAGCTTTGCTGAGACCGCCCCTCCTACCAGACGCCACCTTCGACACCCTCACCCTGTCCCGATGCGCTGCCTGCTCTTGGAGGTCGATGCTGAACAGGCGTTCCTCGGCGAGGAAGAAGAAGTCCGGGATCGATGCGGCGAGGCGCGACGACTCCCAGGCCGCGCCGAGGCGGGACAGGGTAGCCAGGGATGTTGCGTCCGAGGGGATCGATCCGCCGATCCAGGCGCGGGCCATGAGGAGGATGAGTCCTCCCAGGTCGGCGGCGTCGAATTCGGCGGTCCTCTCGTCGGTCAAGAACGCCGATCTGAATCCACCGTCTCGCCGTGCGGTTGTACCACGCATAGCCGTTCCTCCTGGGGCATCGAGTTCCACCACTTCATGTAGGTCGCCGCCGAACACCGAACGATCGCCAGGATGGCGGAGAACCGGGCCGTGTCGGGCAGGTTGACCCCGTGCATCCAGCGGTAGACGGCGTAGCGGACGACTCCCAACTCCTTCACCAGATACGCGATCCTCGCCCCGCGCGGCTTCGGCTTGGCGTCGATCCATTTGCGGATCGGGTTGGCCTTTCGCCACGCGACGATGGCCGGCGTAGGCTCGACTTTCTTTCGACTGTCCACGGTCACTCCTTCTTGGGCTTCGCCTTGGCCGCCACGCGAGTGCGCAGTTCGGCCGAGGTCTGCGGGGCTGGCCCTTCGATCCCCAACTGAGCGGCGCGCTCGGCGAAGATCTCCTGGATGTTAGCCTCGCCCCGGTCGATGCGGTTGTACACTCCCCGGAGGTACTCGATGATCGTGTCGTCGGCGGGGGAGCGCAGGGTGGCCAGCTCCTTGCCCGCGATATCCCGGAGAACATCGGGGCCGATGCCCAGGTTCGCGAAGCGGATCATCATGCGCTTCTTGAAATACTCCGGGTCGGCGCGGTCCTTCGATGCCAGCGTTTGGCGGCACCAGGACACGGCGTCGCGCTTGATCGAGTCGGGAATCAGCGACAGGATCATGTTGCGGACGCCGATGGCCGCCTTCGCCGCCGTGAGTTGTTGTAGCTCCTTCTCGCCCGGTTGAACCCATTCGGTTTGGCCGCGAACCTTCCGCTGGATGAGCTTGGCGAAAGTCAGATCCATCTCGCGGCGAGTGTTCGTCTCCATGTCCCAGGCCCAGGCCCGGATGCAGCGCTGCGCGTCGTCGTCCATGACGATCAGGTAGCCCGATGCCATGTTGCCCCAATGGCGGGCAACCTCCTCGGCCAACTTGATCGAGGGCCCAGAGATCATCGCGCCGCCCTGCGGGTAGCTGTACAGCGCCGCGTCGGCGAATTCGGGATTGCGGCACGCTTGAGCCAGGGCGACGATCACGTTGTCCTTCCGCCTTGGGAAGGACATGGCCATTTTCATTTGAAGTTCGATGGTCGCGATAGCCGCGACGGCGACGGCCCCGGCGCTGGCATTGTTCGCGCCGAGGGAGTTCGCGGCCTGGACGGACCTGGCCCCGACCTCACCGACGGCCCTCGCCTCGGAATCGGGCGGGAAGTCCGCGATGTAGTCGTTGTCGGCCAGCACGATGGTCGTTGCGGGTTCGCTCATATTCCTTCGCCTTCCTGGAATTTGCGGGAGAGATGGTCACAGGGCATCGGTCGGTTTTCCTCGAAGGCGGTCGATCGATTCGACCGCCGCTACGGCCAGGGCGGCGACGCGGATCATCTGCCGGCGGTAGCGGACCATATCGGCACCGCTGGGAATCATCGTGTCGCCGTCGTTGCCGGCCAAGCCCAGGTGCCGCACCATAATGGCGAGCCAGTCGTTGGTGCTATGGCTGTCGTCCCAATAGGCTCCGCCCCAGCGGGCGTCCTGGCGTTGCCTCTCGGTGACGACTTCTCCGATGACGCTGGGTTGGCTCATAGATCCCTTGCTTTGACGAGTAGGCGGAAGGCGATGTCGATGCCCCATGCCACTTCGGGGTATCCCCACACAGTGAGGAGGAAGTGGGACACCCCGAGAGCGGCATAAGACATCGCTCGGATGTGACGCAGGATCGTATCCATGATCCATTTCCCTCGAGGGAGGGTCAGACGCGCTCGGGCCAGTGCCAGGTGCCGTCTTCCTCCGATTCGGAGTAGCCCACCTTGTCGGCCGTCATGAGAGGGCCGGGGTGGTAGTTGCCGGGGTAGTCGTCCTTCGTCACGAAGACGTGCAGATCGACGATCCCCTTCTTCGCGTTCCGCACGTTGCTGACGATCGCGGGCCGATGCACCGGGTCATCCCCGCCGTGCATCGCCTTGGGAATGCAGAAGTGGACGATCCGCCCCACAGACGGCGACTGTTCGGCTTGGTAGGACAGCGGTTGGCTGGCCGTCGGCGCAGGTGCCTTCGCCTTCTTCGACTTGGGAGGCTTGGCGACTTCATCGACCGGCGCGTCCTTGTCATCCTTGTCGAGTTCGACCTCGACCTCGGTTTCCGGTTCGTTAGGCTTCATCGTGTCTGGCATTGTCATCCTTTCGTGTCGGTCATTAGAGACTTTTTGCGGCGAGCGGGGCAGACGGACAACCCCTTCCGCCGCAGGGCGCATTTGGCCGAAGTCACCGTATCCGGCTTGACCCGCATTCTTGCGGCGACCTGGGGTATCGTGTGGATCACCTGTAGCTCGCGATAGTATTCCCGCATCCGCGAACTCTTTTGCCTGGCCGCCCCTGCGCCCATCCGCTCGCACTGCTTGGCGATCGAGCGGTAGGTGCGTCCCATCTGCTCGGCGATTTCCCGCAGAGTACGCCCCTCCCTCCGAAGCGCCGCGAGCGTGCGCTCCTGGCCCGTCGTCCACGCCTGCCATGCCTTAGTAGGTTTCGATGTCTCCGACATCTTCGTAGGTCTCCTCGGCCATCTGCTTGACGGTCAGTAGGGGGTAGGATGTCGCCTTGACGGTTGTGGTGTACGCGCCGCGGTGGACCGTCTTGAGTTTGGCCTTGGCAATCGACGTCTGGATGGTCCCCTCGACGGGAAACAGGCCCATCACCTTGGCCTTGCTGATTTCGTGAATCGCCTTGGCATCCTCGAGGTTGTGCTTGCTGGCGATGTACTGGAGCATCGCCTCGTCCGCCTCTTTTCCGCAGACGATTAGTTTAGGGGATTCGTCTTCGGCCGCCTGCCAGTCGGGATCGAAGTCCTTGGTGTCCTTGGGCATACCCTGGCAGGTTGCACGCCACGGACACTCGCGACACCGGGGATCGGTGTCCGGGAGGATCGAGTAGGGGTTGTGGGTCATCCTGAGAGTGGACCAAAATTCCCTGCCCAGATCGACCAGATCCCCCTGCATTTCCTTGTCCTCGCGAACGTCCCAGTATTTGAGCATCCAGGCGTCCGCCGAGAACAGCACCACGGTCCCCTGCGTTTTCTCCCAGCACAGCATGGCCCATTGCAGTTGGAGCGCCGCTTCGTTGGGCGGCTCCGGCTTGTTGCGGCAGGCGAGGAACCACCGCGACGTGGGGCACTTGATCTCGAGGACCGATTCGGGTCCGAACTCGTCGATCTGTTGCAGGGCGTCCGCGTGGACCCCGAAGAAGGGGATGCGCGGATGTAGCTTCCACGGCACCTTACGAGCGGTTCGCGCCGTCGTGTCGAGGTATTCGTCCCTCGCGATGTCCTCCATCACGTCGCCGCGCCGGGTGTGCCGGTTTCCCCGGAAGGGGAAGTCCTCGGGCACCCCCTTTTTGTCGTACCAGAGACGGCGCTGGCATCCGAAGGGCGCGAGGCCCACCAGATGCAGCACGTCCGATCCGCCGATTGCCTTCTTGCGTTCGGCCAGTTGAGCCAGCGTCAGCATTTGGACTCCTTCGGGAACTTCAGCTTGTAGAGGCGGGTTGGCCCGATGATGTTGCGGACCTGGATCAGGATGGGGCCGACCGACATGGGCTTCTCGGACCAGGCCGTGGTCAGCTTCGACTTCCAGGTTTTTCCATTGGCTTTGCGGTACGCCAAGAGATAGTCCCACATCTCCTGGGTCATCGGACATCCCTCGGTGAAATGCTCTGCCCTCCTCGGCTTGCCGCATCGGGGGCAATCGCATTGCATGTAGTTTCGCGTCATCGGTATAGCGGATCCTTTCAGGAGTCGATGGGTTCGGAAATGGGCTTCACGCCGGCTGGCGGCTCCGTCCACAGCCCCTTGCCGGCGAGGAACGTGGCGATGACGGCTCGCATCTCGGGAGAGCAGTGGGCGATGGCGTCGGCCCAGGTTGCGGGGCGCTTGTACCTCATGTTGAATCTAGTGTGGTAGAAGAGACTGGTCCCATCGTGTGGGGATTCCGGCTTGTGTTCGGCCGCGCAGATGCGGCACTTGCCATCGGCCGGCGGAAGGAGCATGAAGCTCTTTTCGACGACTTCCATGCGTTTTCTCCGGTGTCTACGAAAGCGGGCCGGGCGAAACATTCGCCCGGCCCGCACATTGTAATCTATCGGTTCGTAAGTGTCAACCATCAATTCACGCACTCGAACCGAGTGCTTTCCGTCACCCTCAACAGCCTCCCGACCGCGAACCGCCGCGCGAGAAACCGACCGGATTATACGCCGGATTATACGCCGGCTGCCGGACGGGTTCGACGGCCTGCGGCCGGGGCTTGTTCCGCCACCAGCAGCCGCCCTCCTCGTCGCTCCACGTCCAGCCCCGCTTCGCTGGGCATCCCGGACAGAGACAGGGATCGCAGTCGCACTGGTAGCCCTTGTCGCACCAGCATTTGCCGGCGACGGGTTCGGGAGCCGGGACGGGGGCGACTTCCTGCGCCTTGGAGACGGCGATCCAGGCCCAGGCCGCGCGGGCCGCGCGGTCGTGTTTCGGCGAAGCGCCCGTGGGCGCTTGCAGAAGCAGGATCGAAAAGACGACGAAAGCGAACGGACGCATCTGGATCTCCTCAGACGTAGAAGTCGAGTTCCATGTCCTGTGCGGGGAAGCCCACGAAGGACGAGAAGGCGAAGCTGTCGCCCTGGCGGACGATGTAGTCCATGTCGGTCTTCTTGACCCAGAAGCCGCCGAGGGGCGCGCCGCTGGGGCAGACGCCGAACGTATTGGCCCCCCACGAGTTCTGAATCCAGAAAATCTCGCCGAGGACCGGATGCTCCCACCAGGCCAGAACGCACATCTGATGGGGCCACATCGTGACCCGCTTGTTCATGAGGACGCCTTCGGTGACGGTCCCCTTCATCTGGCCGCCCCAATTCGAGGCAATCGTGACGCTGTACCCATTGACGATGGCGTCGCGAACCGCGTCGGCAGTTTTGACCTGGGCAACCGTGCGGCACAGGTGGTTCGTCGCGGCCTTGATGAAGGTCGGGTCGATTCCCGCCGGCGTCGAATACTTGATTTCGACGGCACCCCCGAAGGAGAGGCCGCCATCGATGATGGAGGTCTTGGGCATACCCGGCATATCGGAAGGAGGCGTGCCGAACTTCTGGGCGGCCTGGGCGGCAGTCGCCCCCGAAGAGCCATCGCCCTTGTTGTTCATGCCGGCCAGCTCGCGGCTCTTCCCGTAGGGGATAAGCCAGAACGGCATGACCATCGAAATCATTTCGCCGAGCTTGACGCGCTGGACGGCCGCGAGAACCCATAGGGCCATGCCCAGGCCGTTGCCGACGCAACTACCCTTGATTTGCTTGAAGGGAAGCAGATGCTTCCCATCGTTGGCCTCCTTCGACCAGTCGAAGAGGCAGACCTTCTTGCCGAAACTCTGCCTGCCCTTGATCTCGAACTTGGGCATCGCTCCGATGGCGGCCTCGTTCGCCTCGTTCATTTCCTCGGTGCGCTGGGCCGGAGGAATCCAGCCGAAGTGCAGCTTGGCGGGTGCCATCAGGAGGGAACCTCCCAGGTTTTGCCGCACTTGCGGCACATCCACAGTTCTGCCGTGCGACCCGGAGCGTCCTCCGTGGCGTCGTAGGATACGTCGCCCACCTTCGAGTGGTCCTTCCGGTGGAAGAGCGCACAGAAAAGGCCGATGAGCCTGATGATGAGAATGATGTTCACAGTCCCTCCGGGTGAGAGAAGGAGGTGCCCGCAGGCACTTCCTTCTCGATTCCTCTTACTTGGCCATCCAGGCGGTCAGATCGGTCGCCTTCAGGAAGCCGACTTTGCGATCGACTTCCTTCTCGCTCACGAGCTTGATGGTCGTCGGGGCGGCCTTGACGGCCCATTTCTTGTCGGACGTGCTGGCCCACACAATCTCGAAAGGAAACTTCTTCCCCTCGACTTCCTTCTCGAGGGCCGCACAGGGAGGGCAGCCGCGCTGCGTGCAGATGACCGCTTTCCTCTTGTTCTTCTCGGGGAACACGTCGAGGTCGGGGGCGGCTCCCACGCACTGGAAGAAGCACAGGATCGCGGCGAGCAGAACGAGCGGCGCGAGCCGCATCAGGTCGAGCAGTTTCATGGTGGATCTCCTTGTTCGAGCTATCGGCTTTCAGCTATCGGCTTTCAGCCAGAGAGACTGCCTTTGCTGGCTGACGGCTGATAGCTGATAGCTGATAGCGGTTATTTGCACGCTGCCAGGCCGGTCGCGAGCTGGGCAAACAACGCCTTGAGCGCCGTCTTCTGGTCGGCCGTCAGCGTGCCGGCTGTAATAGTCTTCTTGAGTTCGACGCCGATCCTCGAGCGGACGAGAGGAAGGGCACCATCGGGGATCTTCATGGCCTCGGCGACCGCTTTGAGGCTCTTGAGGAATGCCGCCCCCGTGGTAGCGGCGTCTACCTTGTCGATGCCGCTCTTGTAGAGGGCTGCAAGCGACTGGACCTGTTCGGCCTTGTCGGGCGTCTGGTCGAGCGAGTAGGCCGATTGCAAGTCCTTCGAGAGTGGGTCCGTCGGCTTGGGCGGCAAGGGGGCAGGCGGCGTCGGCGCGGGGTTCGGGTCCGGTTTCACGTCGGGCTTGGGGGCTGGCTTGGGCTTCACGGTGGCGACGATCTTCACCTTGACGTGCTTCACGTCGCCCTTGCAGGCGACGACGGCCACGAGCGTATAGGTGCCTTCGCTGAACGCGGTGACGTTGAACTTGTTGACGACCGCCGTGTCCGTGACGGTCACTTCGCCGTCCTCGTCGGGAGGGATGAACGCCACGGCCTTCTCGCACTTGACGACGAGGGCCGTCGGCCGGCCGACCCAGACGGCCAGCGTCTCGGGAGCATCGATCGAGCAGTCCTTGCAGTTGTCGCACGGGCACGGAGCCGGCGGAGCCGGCGGGATGACCGGGGCGGGCTTGGGCGCAGGGGCGGGCGCAGGGGCGGGCGCAGGGGCGGGCGCAGGGGCGGGCAGAGGGGCGGGCTTGGGCGCGGGGAGCGGAGGGGCCGGCACCTGGGCGCGGCCCATGCTGGGGAGGGCGAGCGCGATGCACGCCAGGATGGACACGAAGAACTTTTGCATTTGCTGTTCCTGGATGGACACGAGACGGGCGGCGAGGTCACGGACCTCGCCGCAAGATCAAACCTTGAAGGCTTCGGGAGGGAGCGCGGGGACGGCCTGCTTGTTGGTCGCCGCGAAGGCGTCGAACGAGGGAGCCACGGCGGCCACCGGCACGGAAGCGAGCGGTGCGATGGGGGCAACCGGCAGCACGGGCAGCACGGGCAGGATCGGTGCGATCGGCGCGATGGGTGCCACCGGCGCGACGGGCGCGACCGGCGCGGGAGCCGTTGCCAGGGCCACGGCCACATTCGCCTGGGCCTCGTGGAAAATGTTCTTGACGACCGATCGGTCGTGGGCGTACTTCCACACCGCCGCGAGTCCAGCCGCCATGCTCATCGCGTCGGTGATGAGTTGCGTCAGCATGTCGCGGACGGGGATGACATCGTTCTCCGGGATAATGTGCATCGCCACAGCGGCCATGACGATCGCCCAGATGAGGCTCAGGTAGAACTCGCTGGAACCGAACCCTGGCTTCGGCGGGGAGATAGGGACGACCCCCGAGGGAGTGGGGGTGGGCCAAGGTTCGGCTCCTGCGTCGGTGGTGCCGGAGGTGGACTGCGCCATTCGGTTTCTCCTGGGTAGGTGTATCGCAGGAAGGCGGTCAACATGGCCAGCTCCACCCGGAGTTGCGTCATCGACTCGATGAGCTTCTCGGTGTTCTTGACCGCTGCCGCTTCGATGAGCGTGCATCGTGTCGCAATGGCCTCGATCTGTTCCGCTCTACCCCGTTCGTCCTTCTCGTACTCGCCGCGCGGAATGGATTCGTGGTGCCTCGGCTTGGCCACCAACTTCTTGATGCTCACGATGATGGCCAAGAGGATCGAGATGAGGCCCAGAAGCCCGAACCCCGCCAGTGCCACATCGGGGCTGATGTACTTTTCCATGCGCGCGGAATCTCCCCGAGCGCCCGTGCCGCCATTGCTGACGGCACGAACGCCGGATCGGGAACAGGGGCATCGGAGACCGTGGACTTATCGGTGCGTGGCACCGACATCCACGACGAACGAGGTCGAGTTGGCCGCCACGGCGGTCACGCAACGCCCGATCGCGTTCTGGATCTGGTTGAAGAGGGCAGCGCCCGTGGTGGTCGTGTCCTGGGCCACGACGGTTCCCGCCGTGGTCGCGCCCGGAACGGCGATCTGGCCGACGATGAGCGTGGTCGTGCCGGCCGAATCGGTTTTGACGGTCGCGAGACCATCGATGACGACGTAGCACATGTCGTTGACGAGGCAGCCGTTCGGCCCCAGGAACTCATCCACGGGGAAGCCCTTGTCGGCCGCCGAGGCGACCAGGCCGGCCGTCTGGCCGACCGTGTTGCCTTGCAGCGCACCGCCGAGGTCCATCTTGGCGATCTGGCCGGCCAGCAGCGCCACGGCGCTGACGTTCCGCACGATGCGGACCTTGCGGCGGCGGCCCGAGCGATTGGCGTTCGCGCCGATGGTGCCGTTGCTGAGGTTGTCGTCCTCGATCGAATACTCCTGGCCTTCCAGGTTCGTACCCGCGTTGACATCGATTTCGTAGGTGTCCCCACCGAAGTAGGTCTGCCCCAGCGGGAAGGGCATGTTCTCGTCGCGTGCCATAGTTCAAGGCTCCTTATCGCGGTCGTTGAAGGCTCGGAGGTAGGCGATAGCCTTTTCCAGCCCCTTGATGTCGTCGTCGAACGATCCCAGCCCGTTGTTGCATCGCCGGCAGACCAGGCCACGCACCAGGCCGGTGTCGTGGCAGTGGTCGATGATCCACTCCTGGGGAATGTCGCCGCAGCAGGCACAGCATCCGTTCTGATCCTTCACGGCTTCGTCGAAGGCTCCCGGCCGGAGCCGGTACATCGACCAGAGCCAGCCCTTGCGGTAGTGGGCCTTCCGCCGCTCGTCGGTCAGGTTGGCCATCCAGTCTTTCGACGCCTTCCGTTTCTTGTCGCGGTACTCGGGGTCTTCCGCATAGCGCTTCTTGGAGTAGGCGCTCGCCGCCTCGTTCTTGGCCACCCGCTTTTCGGGCTTCTTGTCGATCCACTGCTTGACGTACTCTTTGCGGCACTCCTTGCACCACTGGTCGAGTCCGTCGGCGCGGGATGCGTTCTTGGCGAACGCATCCTCGCTCTTGTCCTGTTTGCACTTCCCACACATCTTGATCTGACTCATCCGTCTCTCCCGATAGAACACCGTTTGGCGATAACAGTATTTTATCAGGAAAAACTTAGAAGTCAATCAAGAATATGCGTTCAGCTTAACTTGATAGCGGGGGTTCCAAACGCAATTCCCGAAAAAGTCGATGCTGAAGCGCCACGACTTGGACGCGATGTCGTAGTCGGGGCCGTCCGGCACGAAGAGCTGGGGCTGCATGGACCGGACTTCCATCTGGTCCACGTTGATCCCGTAGCCGACGTTGACGGGCGTGCCGTACTCGTAGGTGACATCCACCCCGTCGAAGTTCTGCACGTCCGTGAAGCCGAGCTTGATGAGCGTCGAGTTGGACTCGTTGCTCTGGATCAGGATGCGTTGCTTGGAGTCGAGCAGCGCGAGGAACTGGCGGTACAGTTCGTCGTTGAGGAAGAAGACATCCAGCTTGCCCTTGAGCGTCTTGTTCTTGAGGCTTTTGATGATGGCGAAGCGGAGCGCCTCGACGCAGGTGTTGGGCCACGTCTTCGTGGCGGCCGTCCAGGCGGTGTTGGTGTAATCGACGAGCAGCGGCGACCAGAAGTCGTAGCTGGCGTCGCCGGTCCCGGTCGGCCAGGTGCCGTTCCAGGTGCCGCCGTAACTGCCGAGGTTGGTGTTCAGGTTGGCGAAGCTCGCGTTGGGCAGGGCGACGTAGTTGCCGGCCTGTTGGGTGCCGGCCATGAACGACTCGATGCCGTGCATGCGCTTGCTGTTGCCGGTCGCGTTGCCGTTGATGTAGAACTCGTCGGAGAAAGACTCCTCCATGTCCTCCATCAGGCTCTGGGCGATCTGGCTGTAGACGTTGATGATGGCCTGAACACCGCGATTCTTGAGGCGCTCGCCCTTGGTCATGGCATCGGTGGCCGAATAGCCCCGCCAGCCGAGGATGGCAGTCTTCCAGCGATCGCGGCGCTGGAAGGTCAGGGTGTCGGTATCGGCGTAGCCCGTCATCGGGGCGCGCCGGTAGCGAACCTTCCAGTTCATGTCGTTGCCGGACCAGTTCATGGTGATCCGGCCTCGGCTCTTGAGCATGGCGGTCAACTTGCGGTTGCGCAAGATGTTGACCTCCTCGCCCTTGATGTAGTTCGAGATGGTGGTATTCACCACTCGGGACCAATCTTGACTCATCGTCGTGCCTCTTCTGTGCTGATCCGTCGAGGTTGGAAGACTCTACCGCTGCGCCCCTGTTCCGAGGGATTTTCAGTAGGTATCGGTGTCGGTGATACCATTCGCCTGAAGCGCCAACTGAAGCTGCTGCGCCAGGCTCGATCCGACCGAGGGCGGCGGAACGACTCCGGGCTGTACCGTCATGCCGGCCATGTTGGGCCGGCGGTTCGCATCCACGACGGCCTGGTGGGACGCGCCGGCCTGGGCCGCCGCGTTTTGCTGCGAGACGAGGATGTCGCGCTGGAGATAGGTCCGCGCGTACTCCTCCTGCGCCCTCACGTTCGTGATGCCGTTGTTCGTGGCCTGATCGACGTACTGCCGGAACCGTGCCCCAGCCGGCGACAAGACGGGTTGGCCTTGCTGGTTCCGCATCACCTGGCCCTGGCCGTCCTTCTGGTGCAGCCACGCCGAATTGTCCTGGACGAACGACTGGATGTAGTGCTGCTCCTGCCGGGCGTCGATCTCCCTGCGGACCATCTCCCGCGCCCGCTCGTCGGCGGTCGCGTTGATGAGCGGCATCAGCGTTTCTTCGGGGTTGCTGAGGAACTTCTCGGCGAAGTTCTGCCGGTATTGCTGGTAGGCCAGGAATTTCGGCAGGATGTCGGCCGGAGCGCCGGGAATCAGCGTCGGAACGCCCTTCTCGTCGTTGCGGACGAGGGAATTCCACTGCGGATTGAACTCCGGCGGGTTCCAGATGGCGTTGAGCGGCTTCGGAGCGGGAGCGGCGGCCTGCTGGCGCTGCTGTTGCGCCATCGCCTGGGCCTGTTGGAGCGCCGCCTGGTAGTTCTGGACGTTCTGAAGCTGGGCCTGGGCGGCGGAAGCGGCCTGGGCCTGTCCCAGGATGGCTTCCATGAACGATTTGTCGTCCTGGAACTGATTGGCCCCGGCGAACCCCATCTGGGCGGCCATCGCGCGGGCCGAGGAAGACAGTGCGGCCGACTCGGGCGACGCCTGGCCGGCGGGAAGTTGGTTCAGGGCGGCGTTGACGGCCGCGTTGTTGGCTTGTTGGCTCGGCGTCGGGGTCGGCGTGGCCCCGGAATTGGGAATCGTCATCTCGCCGGGGTGCGGAGACCCCTGAACGAGACCCTCGGTGAGAACGCCATCGGCCGGCCCCGAGGGGGAAGCGACGGCTTGCGGTGCCTGCGGCGAGGCGGGCGCTGGTGCGGCGGCTGAAACGATTGGTTCCACGGTCTGTCTCTCTGGATCGCCTCGCGAGAGGCGGGTGTTCCCCTGTTGCGATCCAGACAGCCTAACGGACCCATTCCCTCCTGTTCCCCTCTTGTGCCCTTTCCTCTAAAATGCCTTCCGCTAGCCCATAAACTCAAAAACGAGGCGGTTAAATGCCAATCCAGCCGAAGTCCAAGTCGGAGGATGCTCCGACTTACGTCTACTCGCCTCGTATCGTCGAGGTCTATTTCGTCGAACCTAGCCCTTCGAGCAAGGAAGGCTTCCGCACGCTGGGCCATTTTCCGATGGCGACGGTTCCTCGCGTCAACGAAACCGTCACGATTTCTGGCGCTCTGGGTGCCGAACCCCAACGGTACAAGGTCCACGACATCATTCACCACCTCCCGCCCTCCCGCATCGTCACCGAAGCCTCTCCCGAATTCGTCCTCAGCGAATGCACTTGCGTCATCTCCCAGGACATCCGGCCGGCCGACATCAGCGAGGTCATCTCCAAGCTCTGCAAGAACTCCAACAACCGCATCAGCGGACTCCCTCGACCCCACGCCGGTTGATCTGCCGCCCAACCGTCAAGTCCCCGCGTTCCTCGGTGCCCCTTCTCCCGCTTCGCGGTCGAAGGCCCGAGGAACGCGGGGACTCAACGGTTGGGCGGCTCCGGCTATAGGGCCATCCTCCCCCTTCCCCCTTCCCCCTCCCTCTT
>CALAOT010000082.1 GCA_937889545.1 uncultured Opitutaceae bacterium | reverse complement strand
GCATCAGTGTTTTTTGGCAGGTCGGCAGTTCGGCGACGCTCGGAACAGGCACTGAATTCGAGGGGAACATCTTGGCCAATACATCAATAACGCTGGATACGAATGCAACGGTCGATGGCCGACTATTGGCAGAGACCGGCACGGTTACTTTGGATGACAATACCATTACGGCACCGCCAGCGGAGGTGTTGAGTGGCGGCGGCGGCGGAGGTGGTGGCGGTGGCGGTGTTTCTCACGTGCCGGATGCCGGCAGCACTCTTCTGCTGCTAGGCTTTGGACTGACGGCTATGTTTGCGTTTGGGCGACGGTCGTTTTCCCGGGCCTGATAGCGGCGTTAAGGAGTTGCACCTGTCTTCCCTGCGCATCCACGACGCGCCAGACGACTTTTTATTCGGACACGGCCTCGCCGAGCGATTCCTGCTGCTGCGGGCCGCGGTAGTTCGTTAGACCGCACCCCCTCTTCTTAGCCCGTAACTCCGCAAGCATTGCTGCTTTGGGGGCCTCAAAAAATGCGAGATCGGGCCTGTAAGCATTGCTGGAGCGATTGGCCTTAACGACACCTAAGAGATTGGTAGAGATCGAGCGTGAATGCGCAAACTTGGCGATGGATGTCAGAAGTATTCTCTCGGGACAGCCTGCGTAAGTGAGTTGAAGTTCGCGCCGCCTCGGATGGTTAACGACATGCCCTGCCGAGAGGATCCCGAAGTGGTTGTCGATTTGCACAAGTGTGCCGGAATCCAAGGGAGCGCCATTGACGATCATTGGGACTGTGTAAGTTTTTGTGATACACCTGACCTCTTCCGTTAGAGGCTCGGCGAGGACCAGTCCAGGCAGCGGATCCGGCCATAAGCAGCTCTGCCGAGCTGAACACGCAAGCCCGAGTCCCAAGTCCGGACATAACCCGGTCATCTTTCGCTGGCCAGCCTCCTTTGTTACGAGAGGTTACCTCTCGTTCTCGAGCGCCATCGGATCAATTCCTTTAGCCGCTCCCAATGCGGCTCTGGTGATTTCAACCGATCTGTAAACAACAGGGCGCATCTAACGACAGATCACCAATCTCCAGGTTCCGCGGGGTTTGAAGACAGTCCTTAAAAGACAGCCGTCGGCGTTGGGGACTTGACGGCGGTTTCTGGCGAAAAGCTGGGTGTCATTCCTGCGGGTTGAACCTGGGCTATCCTGGCTCGGCGTGTATCGGCAAGCTGTATAAGCAAAGCAGGCGCCGTCATCAGTATTATCCTAAGATCCACCCAGAATGTGCTGGTTCGGGCGTAGCGGATATCGAGGTTGATCATTTCGTCGAATGTGGTCCGGTTTTTGCCAGAAACCTGCCACAGACCTGTGAGCCCAGGCACCGCGTCAGAACGCTCCCGCTGCCAAGACTGGTATCTTTCGTATTCATAGGACAGGCAGGGCCGGGGGCCGACGATGCTCATCTCCCTTCGAAATACGTTGATGATCTGCGGCAATTCGTCGAGGCCTGTCGCTCGCAGGAGCCATCCCCCGGGAATAAGCCGGGAATCCCCCTTTGTGTCCAGTTTGACCATGGGGGCATTTGAACTCAGCAGGCTGATGAGGTACGCTTGGTGGCTTTTGGAATCGGCGCCGACAAGCATCGTGCGAAACTTGTAGCACATGAAGCGCGATCCCTTGTAGCCGACGCGCTCCTGCCTGAACAATATGGGTCCCGGCGAAACCAATCTTAGGGCAATGGCCATCAGGACGGTGATCAGGCAAAGAAACGGCAAAGCCACCAGGCAGCACGCAAGGTCGATGGCGCGCTTCCATGCGGGTATCTTGACGGGGCTGTTTGTGATCAACATTTTTGCAAGGGGCGCCGAGTGCGCGAAAGAATTCATGGAGCGTTAGGGTAGGAGTGGTGTGACGGCCGCCCAAATTCAGCCGATTGGCGTGTACCGAAGAGTACCAAATGCGGGCGATCTGTTCAGTCGGGCCGCGTTGTAGTTCTGAGAATCTCCGTGGGACAAAAGGCCGTGGACCTTCTCGATCAATGCGGAGGCCGAAAAAGGTTTTCCCAGGACCGCGCCAGGATGAACGATTCCCTTCAAAATTGTTTTGGACATGGGTAGCGATCCAGAAATTAGGATGCAGGGCGGTTTGGTCGAAACCGCCCGCATCCGCTCGATCAGCGCCAGGCCGGTCAACTTTGGCATTTCATGGTCGGTTATGAGCAAGTCATAGGCCGTGACGCAAAGCGCCGCCCAGCCCTCTTCGCCGTCCCGGGCCGTGTCCACTCGAAAACCCGCCCGGATGACGTTGTCGGCCACCAGATCTCGGAGTTCCGGCTCATCGTCAACCACCAGAATCCGCTTGGGCGCGGACGTCCCGACTCCACCCATCCCATAAGAAGAGCGCGACCCGGCTGCCTCTTCTACGCTCCTTGAGGTGGTGCATGTCGAGGTCCCGGTCTCCGCTGGCCGCAGAGCGTCAGCGGTTAGCTGAATATCTTTCTGGGTTAACAAACGACGGCTAGGAAGGGTTTCGCCACGTACGTAAAAATACCTAAGAACAGATCAGGAGCATATGGGGTCTATCCCTACTTTCTCTCAAAGAAAGCGCCTTCGCCCACAAATTGCACCAGGTGGACCATTCATTATCTTGACGACTTGTCGGCTTAACTGAGGTCCCTTCAGCTCATTAGGCATTCCTCCATCGAGATCGCCGCCGGATTCAGGCATCCCGAGGCAGAGGCCGCGACGAACCCAGTGGATGATCTAAAAAGTGTCCGATAACTGCCCTTTCAGAGCCCACGCCATATACATACGGATTCACACGCATCTTTGGATCGCAGAGGGCTTTCCCAGTCGCAGCCGGTCACAACCAACCGGAAAACGCACCTCCATCCATCGGTCGCGTTTAGACGCAAAAAGACCCCAGGCGTCGCCACCAGGGGTCCTTCCGAAAATGGAGCGGGCGAGGCGGCTCGAACGCCCGACGTCCACCTTGGCAAGGTGGTGCTCTACCAACTGAGCTACGCCCGCAATTTAGGGGCCGGATGAGACTACCCGTCCCGCCGGGTCGTCAACATCATTTCAGGGTCAGCTTGTCGGGGCCGGATCCTGCATCCTCGGGGCCCCGCCCGCCGCCGTCCCCGGATCCGTCCTTGTCCCTGCCTGAATAGTATGAGTAGGCCTGGGTGTAGTACCCGTAATCCTCGCCGGTCCCCCTTGGCACCTGGGTCAGCACGGCTCCGAGGATCGGAATCTTCAACCCAATGATGTTCTGCTGGGCCCTCAGGACCATGTTCGCGGGGTTGCGCCGGTGCTGGATCAGAAGGATCACGCCGTCGGCGACACCCGCGAGCAGGCTGGAATCGCTCACGCCGATGATCGGCGGCGAATCGATCATGACCCGGTCATAGCGGCCCCGGAGCGAGGCGACCAGCTCGCGGAGTCGGTTGGCGAAGAGGAGGCTCAGCGAAAATCCCGGCATCCCCCCGCTCGTCAGGAGATCGACCCCCGGGGCAACGGACTTCCGGATGGCCGCCCCGATGTCGCACTTGCCCGCGAGCACATCGCTCAGCCCGGGCGCCTTGGGGCAGTTGGCGAGTCGATGCTGCGCGGGCCTGCGCAAGTCGCCGTCGACCAGGAGCACGCGCTCGCCGTAGGCGCCCATCAGGTGCGCCAGCCGGCAGATCGTCGTGCTCTTCCCCTCGGCGGGCCCCGCCGAGAATACGACGATGACCGCGGGCTGCCCCGGCTTCAGCGCGAGGTTGAGGTTCGTGTGGAGCACGCGGTACGGCTCCGCCTCCCCGGGCTCGTCCCTCTCCGCGCCCATGGGGTCGTGGTGGTGCGGAATCACGCCGAGGACCGGGATCTTGAGCCTGTCCTCGATGTCCGCGACGTCGCGCAGGCTTGTGTCGAAGTACTCGAGCGTGAGCGCGACGCCGACCCCGAGCACGCCCCCGAAGAGGATGGCGCTCGCGATGTTCAGCACCCAGTTCGGGCGGCTGGGGCGGCGGGCGGGCAGCGCGGTGTTGAGGATCTCGATCGTGCGCTTCGGCACCTGGAAGTCGATCTCGCGCTGGCGCAGCGTGAGCTTGAGCGTCGTGTACAGCCTCGTCTCGTCGTCGAGCTTCTGGGCGGCCTCCTCGAACGGCCGCATCCGCTCGCGCGCCGACAGGATCTGGTCCACCTTGGCCTTCGAAAGCTGGCTCTCGAGCTCGTCGACGCGCGCCTCGGCCTCCTTGTAGGCGATCTCCAGGGCGCTCTCGTATCCTCGCAGCAGGGCCTCGAGCTGCTCCTTCATCTTGGCGCGGTTCTCGGTCGCCGAGACGAGGTCGGGATGCGCCTCGCCCAGGCGCCCCTTCAGCTGGGCGACCTTCTGGTCGGCGATGAGGTAGGCCTGGAGCAGGTTCTGGATGTTCTGGTCCGGGATCAGCTCCGAGTTCACGAGCCCCATCCGGTCCTCGACCGGAATGGCCTTGAACCGGTCCCAGCGCGTCTTGCGGCCGATCGCGTCGACCCGAAGCGCGATCAGCGAATTCTGCATCTGCCTGAGCGTCTCGATCTCCATGTCGGAGTACTTCGCGTTGAGGTCGACGCCCGAGATGTTCAGGTCCTTGCGCAGCTTCTCGACGGCGTCGCGCTGCCTGGTGACTGCGCCCTCCTGCTGGGCAAGCTCCCGCTCCAGCTGGGCCAGGCCCTCCCGCTGCTGGGAGGTCGCGAGCGCAATGCGGTCGTCCGAATACTCGCGCGCGATCTCGTTGGCGATGTCCGCGGCCAGCGCCGGCTGCTGCGCCAGCACGTTGATCTCGATCAGCGACGAGCTCCTCTGCGACTCGACCCTGAGCATCCTGCCCACGAGGTACCGGTAGCTGACGTCCCTCTCCAGGGCCGCGCCGGGCGCCCCCACGGCGGCGGCGAGCTTCGTATTGAGGCCGAGCCGGTCGATCACCGGATACAGGATCTTCTCCTCCTGCATGATCTTGACCTGGTCCTGCAGGAAATAGGGGTCGTAGACGCCGCTGCTCTGCGCCTGGAAGAGCCTCACCTCGCCCTCGGGCTTCTCGACCCGCACCTTCGCCGTCGCGAGGTACCACCGCGGCAGGAACGCGGTCACCGCGAGCGTCGTCGCGAGCACGAGACCCGCGATGAGCGCGACTAGCGCCCACCGCTGCCTCATGACCCTGAAGAGGTCGGCGAGGGATGCGCTTTCCCTGGGGCTGGAATAAGACGGCATGGGGACGGTTGGGGCCTTCTTCCCCTCGGGCGGGAGGGCGGCTCCGGGCGGTGTCAGAAGATCACGGTGGCGCGCAGTCCGAACTGCTGCCTGTTCATCCCGCGCGCCGAGATCCCGGAGTCGACGAAGTCGTAGTCGTACGAGGCGGTCACCTTCCAGCTCCTGGCGGGAAGGTAGGTGAGCGCCAACCCCGCGTGCGTCGAGTCCTCCCGGACATCCGCCTGCCCGGGCCGGCCGAGGAGCGTCGCCGGCACATACTCCACCGACGCGGAGCCGACGACGGCGGCGCTGACCGCGTGCTGGATGTTCACGAACATCCGGTTCGTCCTCTCGTCGGAGAACAGCAACGGGTTGGATGTCTCCTCGAGGTCGAACGTGTAGCCTGCGCTGATGAACGACCCCTTGGCGTAGTCGAACTTGGCGGCGACCTCGGCGAAGGGGGTCGTCTCGTCCGAAAGGCCGTCGCGCCGCGTGTGCTCGCCGCCCACACGGACGCTCGCGGTCAGCCTCGGGCCCACCTTGTAGTCAAACCCCGCCATCAGGAAGTCGGAATGCTTGTCGTTGTCGGCCGGGTCGCCCCTGTAGTCGACGTCCAGGTGCCGGTACTCCGCGGCCACCCTGAGGTTCGGGAGAAGGCTGTAGTCGGACTCCAGGCCGTACAGGTTCTCGAAGCGGTTCAGCTCGTGCCCCAGCACCGGGTCCGTGTAGTCGTAATACATCACGCGCGCCTTGAGGGACAGCCCGAGCCTCTCCACCGGCGCAAACGTGAACTTGCCGTCGAACTCGTTGCTCTGGAGCGTCTGGTCGGTGTTGACCGGAACGCCGGACAGGAGCGCCTGCGGGTTCTGGTCGTAGGCGTAGTCGTCGGCCAGGTCGAGCACCGAGGTCGGGGAGAACGAGTGGGCCACGCGGGCGCCGATGTCCTGGCTGTAGAGCGTCTTCGGGCCGGGCCGGTTGTCGAAATAATCGATCCTCGGCTGGAAGGATGCCGAGAGGAAGGTCTGCTCGGAGAGGGACGAATTGAACGCGATCTTCGTAGCCACCTCGAAGATGGTGCTGGCGATCGCGTCCGTCGCGGATCCGAACACGTTGGAGTCGTAGCTGATCCCGCCCTCCAGGGATATCGTCAGGCCCTTGCCCTTCTCCTGTTCCGGAATGGGCGCGTAGACGGCCCGCGCGATCGCGCAAAAGCTTACCGACGAACCCAAAAGGATGATTCGAAGCTTTCTCATTAATGGTGCCCGGAGAATGATCGCCAACGTGCCACGGCGCCAACTGCTTGCAAGAGCATTTCTGGGCGGCGCAGCTACCGCTGCCTCGCCGCCGGCAGGGATGGGTTGAAAAGGACGTAGAGATTGTCGGCGAGCTTCTGGGGCGACGAGAGCGGGAAATCGGGCGGCATCGCTCCGGTGAGCAGCCCGCCGTACACCTCGCCCCACTGGCCGATCCGCGGAACGGCCGCCGACTGGAACCCGGGGGCCCTGGGGCGCGCGTTCAAGTCCGAGAAGAACGGGCGGTCCAGCGTCTTGGGCGTGAGCAGCAGCTCGCCGGTCGGCTGGTCGACCTGGACGGCGTAGAAGTCGTGCAGCGTCGCGGGCTGCGCCCAAGCCCGGGTCCGGCCGTACCAGGCGAGCCCCGCGGGCACGTCCGCCATGAGCCCGTAACGGGCGGCGGCGCCGGATGCGTCAAGCTGGCGGCGCATCCCCTGAAGAAGCACCGGGAAATACGGGGGGTATTGGAAGTGGAGCCAGTGGGGGTCCAGCGCGTCGTGGACGAGCGGAAGCGACTGGAGGACGAGCAGAGCCCCGGCGCAGGCCCTCGGCCAGGCGGACAGCGCGGAATGGCTCGACAGGAGGACAAAGAAGAATCCCGCCCCGAAGACAATGATGAGCGGCGAGAGCCACACGACCGCCTGGCGCTCGCTCTCGCCCGAATTCAGGGCCGCCTGGGCCCCGATCAGGACGAGGAGTGAGATCGCGAAGAGCCACCGGATCCGGTTGACCGGCCCGGATCGGAACGCGTAGAGCCAGCCCGCCGCGAAGAACGCGAAAAACCACATCGCGCCGCCCGACCACAGGCGCGTCCTCAGGTTCTCCTGGAGCGAGCTCAGGACCTTGTTCGAAAGCTTGTTCAGGTCGATGGCCGGCAGCTGCGCCGAAAGCGTCGCGCGGACGACCGAGGGCTCGGCCGTCGTGTCGCCCGCCTTGAGCGCGATGTTCTGGACGGCGAGCCCGACCGGCAGCCCCGTGACGGCCATGTTGCGCACGACCCAGGGGGCGGTGACGAGCGCGAACCCGCACGCGACGAGCCCCATCGAGAGCCAGCGCGACGCGCCTCCGAACCGCCTGGCCGCGCCGGCCGCCGCGACCAGGACAAGGGCGCCGGCGGAATACTCGGCGAGAAAGAGGGCGCCGCACAGGGCGCCCAGGGCCCCGAGCGGGGCGGCCGCATGCCGCAGGTCCTGCGCCGACTCCGCCCGCCACCACGCGTGGAACGCGCCCAGCGCGAGCACCATCATGAGTGCCGTGCCGTTGACCGCCACCACCTGCTGCCAGACCGGCACCGAGACGAAGAGGGCGATCGCCGACAGCCACCCGGCGGGCGCGCCGAAAAGGCGCCGGCCCAGATCGAACGCGAGCCAGACCGCTAGCCAGAAAAGGGCGAGGTTGAGCCCCAGCAGGAAATAGTCGGCCCCAAACCCGAACGGGGGGGAGGGCGCGGGTGCGAAGAGCGCATCGTTCCACGCGTGCGGAAGGAGCCGGAACATGCGAAGCGCGCCCGCGATCACCATCGGGTAAAGCGGCGCCTGGTAGACCTCTGGATAGGCCCGGGACGGGTCGAAGCGGACGCCCTGCGCCCCGAAGAACGCGACCGCCTGCGGGTAGTTGACGCGGGTCGTGAATCCCTCGCCCAGGGCGATCTGCCTGCCCATGTCGGCCTGCGCAAGCGTCGCCTCGCTCGTGGCTCCGTGGAACTGCTTCCATGCGAGCAGGGCGGAGACGACGAGCCCGCACACGACGAGCGCCCCCAGCCGGACCCATCGCGCCCCCCCGCCCATCTCGAGCCAGTGGATCAGCTCCTGCGTGGTGCGCGCGCGGACGGTCATTTATCGGTCACGTCGAGCTCGGGCCACTGGGCCAGCTTGCGGTGGAGCGTCCGCCGGCTGATCCCCATCAATTCCGCCGCCCTGGTGCGGTTTCCCCGGGACTTGATCAGCGCCTCCCGGAGGATCCGCCTCTCGTTCTGCTCCACGGAAAGCGTCGGCAGCGCCCCCGCGTCGGGGGGGCCCCCCGACCCCCGGGGAGAATCGGGCGCGCCCCGGAACCGCGGGTCGAGGTCGAATTCGGACAGCCGGGCCCCCTTGCGGAGCACGACCGCGTTCTCGCAGAAATTGCGGAGCTCGCGGATGTTTCCGGGCCAGGAATAGGCCTGCAGCGTCTTCATCGCGCCCGGCTCGACCTCGATCGGCGGGACGCCGTTCTCCTCCGAGAACAGCCTTATGAAATGCGCGAGCAGCGCCGGGATATCCTCCCGCCTCTGACGCAGCGGCGGCATCACGAAGCGCACGACGTCCAGGCGGAAGAACAGGTCCTCCCGGAACTTCCCCTCGCGCACAAGCTGCTCCAGGCCCCGGTTGGTCGCCGTCACGAGGCGGACGTCCAGGCTGACCGTCTTGGAGCCGCCGACCCGGTCGATCGACTTGGTCTCGAGGAACCTCAGGAGCTTCACCTGGATCGCCGGGGAGATGTCCCCGATCTCGTCGAGGAAGAGGGTTCCGCCGTCCGCCGACTCGAACCGGCCGATCCGCCGCTCCGTGGCGCCCGTGAACGAGCCCTTCTCGTGCCCGAAGAGCTCGCTCTCGAGCAGGCTTTCCGAAAGCGCCGCGCAGTGCACCGCGATGAAGGGCCCCCTCGACCGCGGGCTCGACTGGTGGATCGCCTGCGCGATCAGCTCCTTGCCCGTGCCCGACTCGCCCTCGATGAGGATCGTGGCCTTGGACTGCGCCACCTTCTTCACGCTCTCGATCACGTCCTTGAGGAGCGGCGAGTCCCCCACGATCCCGTCCACGTCGAACTTCTCGTCCAGGCGCTCATGCAGCTGCTTGACCTCGACCTCGAGGGTCTTCGCCTTGAGCGCCCGGCGGATCAGCACGTCGAGCCGCTCGATGTTCACCGGCTTCGTCAGGAAGTCCACGGCCCCCCTCCTCATCGCCTCGACGGCCGTGTCGATGTTCCCGTAGGCCGTCATCATCAGGACCGCAGGCCTGTTCGGCAGGGCGAGAGCGCGGTCGATCAGCCTCAGGCCGGATTTGCCCGGCATCCTCAGGTCGGTGAGGATGACGTCGAACGGCTGCGCATCCATCAGGTTGAACGCCTCGTCGGCGCCCGCGGCGACGCTCACGTCGTAGTTCTCCGCAAGCGCCTGCTGCAGGCCCTCGCGGGTGTGTTTCTCGTCGTCGACGATGAGCACGCTTGGGACCATGGCGCCATTCCAAGCGACCCGCCGGGGCGGTCAAGCCCGGGAAGCGCGCAAACTCCTAGTGCGCGGGCGCCCCCTCGGGCCTGCCCGGCTCCGCCAGCCGCTGCGCGATCGGAGCAAGCCGGCTCAGCATCAGGCTAAGCGGGGGCGAGCTGTCCACGAGCTCGATGAACTTCTCCCTGCGGGCGTGCAGGAGGTCCCTCACCTTTCCGCGCTGCGTCTCGTCGAGCCTGAGCTCGGTCGCCATCCGGTCGAGCGTCATGGGCACGACCACGAAGTAGGCCAGCGTGCGGAACGGCCTCTGGAGAAGCATCTCGATCTGCGCGTCCGACAAGGGCTTGTCGTCGGCCGACGGCCCGCCGGGGCCCAGCGCCCCGCGCTGCGACCGGAACCTCTTCTCGTAGACGGCCTGCTGCTCGGGCGAAAGCACCACGGCGATGTCGCGGTCGAACTCGGCGTAGATCTCGGCGGCCCTGGCCCTGAAGGCCTCCATCTGCGGGCGTATCGCGTCGATCTGCTCCAGCAGCTGGGCCCGGTTGACGGGCTGCTGGGCGCGGGCCGCCGCGCCCCGCCTCGCGCCGAACTCCCCGAAGAACGCTCCGGGCGGCGGCGGGAACGGACGATGGCGCTCGGCCCACATGCCTGCGCCAAACCCGATCGCGAACACGACCGCGGTCAGCAGCGCTGCGAGTACGCGGTCCCTCATAGGCCCTGTTCGAGGTCGTTCGCCTGGGCGGCAACCTCGCCCCAGCCGGCGATGCTCTGGTCGTTCTCGTCGCTCGAGACGCGCGCGTGGTAGAGCGCAACGGCGACGAGGCACACGGCGGCCGTCGCGGCGCACAGGGCGAAGTGGGCGATGAAGAGGGGCGAGGCCGCTTCGCGCGCCGCGCGCAGGACTCGGTCGGGGAAGCCGGGCGCAATCTGGGCTAACGCGTGCTCGCGCAGGCGCTCCCAGGCTTGGTTTTCAGTTTTCATCGCTGTGGTAGTGTTGTCTCAATCGTTCGCGGGCGCGGTGGAGCCGCGCCTTCACGGCCGCGACGCTCGTCCTGAAGCTCTCGGCGATCTCCGCGTGGCTGCGGCCCTCCTGAACAAGCGCGAGGAGCGCGCGGTCCTTGGGCCGGAGCTGGGCGAGCGCATGCCGGAGCGCGTCGAGCTCCTCCGCGTCGACGGCGCCGGGAGGCTCGGGCACGTTCTCGTGCTCGGGCGCGAAGGGGATGAAGATCCTGCGGAGCTTCTGCCGCCGCAGGTGGTCGATGCAGGTGTTGCGCGCAAGCCGGAAGAGCCACGGCTCGAACTGCTCGGGCGCCTTGAGCCGCGCGATGGCGCGGGCCATCTTGACGAACACCATCTGCGCCAGGTCCTCGACGGAGTCGCTCCTGCCGGTGATGGCGTATGCGAACCCCGCGATCCGGTGCTGGTAGGACACGATGAGCTCGCGCAACGCGGCCTCGTCTCCGCGCTGCGCCCGGCGCACCCGGTCGCCCAGCGTAGTGGTTGAACTTTCATCCATGCGTTTACCATTGCTCTATGGCCGGGATGACGCAGGTCTGGAGGGAAAGATGCGCTTTTTCAACTGGCGCAAGAGCATGCCCCATGCAACCCTACGGCGACCTGGGTGTCCACCCCGTTCGACTCCGGCGGGATGTCGGCCCCCGCGCGCCAAGATGCTCCATAAATCGTCCCCGGTTAATCGCCTCAACATATCATTCGCGGCCTCGTGCCTCGCACTGGCTTTCCTGGGCTTCGGCTGCAGGGCCACGCCGGTGGACGAGATGACGACGGCGGTGGTCTCCGGCGAGCGGCCCGTCGCCATGGAGGGCAGCGAGGCCTTCTTCGGCGGCAAGGTGTCGGCAAAGGTGACCGTGAGTCGCGGGGTGGGCAGCGGTCTTAAGCAGGGCAAGGGCGGCGGCCACGACCGGGCCAGCGCCGGCGACAAGGCGACCTACTCAGCCTACGTGAACAGCGACAGCAAGCAGGTCCTTGGGAACCCCCTGCCCCCCGTGACCCTCCATCTGGTCCTCACGAACGCGGGCACGGAGGAGGTCGCCGTCAAGATGATCGACTTCGACTCGGACCTGGGGAATTTCGTCGTCGACCCCGACACCGTCACGATCCCCCCCGGGCGGACCGCCGAGCCGACGCCCATGGTGTCGCAGCTCGGCGTGAGCTCCGACGAGATTTCATTCAAGGTCAGGCTGCAGCTGGGCAAGGCCAGCGAGACCCGGACGGTCGTCGTCAGGAACGTTCTCGACGAGTCGGGCAAGCCGAAGCCCGGCGCGGGCCAGCGGGCCGTCAGCCCTTGAGCATCCGCACCCTCCGGTCCTTCCTGGGGAACTGGAGCGTGACGACCGTTCCCGTCCCCTCCCGGCTCTCCACGGCGATCTGGCCGCCGTGCGCGCGCATGATCCGCTGGACAATCGTCAGCCCGAGCCCGTGGCCGCCGGGCTTGGTGGTGTGATACGGCTGGAACAGCTTGCCCATGTCCCCCTTCCGGATCCCCGTGCCGCTGTCGCCGAAGACCAGGTAGACCGAGTCGTCGTCCGCGCGCGATCGTATCCTGAGCCTGCCGCCGGACTGCATCGCCTCCAGCGCGTTCTTTGTCAGGTTGAAGAACACCTGCTTGAGCTGGTTGCGGTCGGCCATTACGCTCGGGAGCGCCGCCTGCGTCTCCGCCTCCACCGCGATCCCGCGGTCGGCGAACTCGCGCTTCTGGAACCTGAGCACTTCGGCGAGCACCTCCGCAACGTCCGTCTCGGACAGGTCCGGGGCACGGGGGCGGACCGCCTCGAGGAAATGCGTGATGATCCCGTCGAGCCGCTCGACCTCCTCGCGGCAGACGCCCACGGATTCCGAGATCGAGTCCTCATCCCGGGACCCCTTGAACCTCTTCAGCTTGCGGGCGATCAGCTGCAGGTGGATCGTGAGCGAGTTGAGCGGGTTGCCGAGCTCGTGCGCGACGCCGCCGGCGAGGAGGAGGATCGAGGACGTCCGCTCGTCCTCGATGCGCCGCGCGGTCGTCAGCTTCTCGCTGGTGACGTCGGCGAGGATGACGGCATGGCGGCTCGCCCCGCCGGCGCCCTCCTCGCGGAACGGGACCATGTAGAGCCTGACCGTGCGCGGCTCAGGGTACGAAAGCTCGAACTCCCTCGAGGCCACCTGCGCGCCCCCGTCGCCGCCGAGCGAGGGCGTCAGCCCCGGGACCAGCCGCCAGAGCGTCTGGCCGGCCAGCTTCTCGCCGCTGGATCCCATCAGGCCGTGGGCCGCCTCGTTCGCGTACTCGATGACCCCGTCCGCGGCGATGACGAGCACACCCTCCTGGAGCGTGTTGAAGATCTGCTCGAAGAGGGCGCGTTCCTTCGCGAGCCGCTGGACGAGGTTCGTCAGGTTGACGGCATCGAGGCTGTCCAGCCGCCCCAGCACGCGGTCGAGCGAGGTGTGTTTCTTTCCTGACATCCTTGCCGTTGTGCCCGGGCGGCCCGCAGGGGTCAACGGCCGGGAAGGAAATCCATCTGGTCCGGATCCGCCCGCTGGGCTACCAGCTTCCGCAGGAACATCTCCCGGTGGATGGGGCTCCGCCCCAGCCGGACCACCGCGTCGCGGTGGTCGTCGGTCCCGTAGCCCTTGTGCCTGCCGAACCCGTATCCCGGGTACATCGCGTCCAGCTCGGCCATCAGCCGGTCCCTCGCCACCTTGGCGATGATCGAGGCCATCGCGATGCAGAGTGACCTGGAGTCGCCCCGCACGACGGCGGTGTGGGGATACGGGAATCCCCGGAGCGGAAGCCCGTCCACGAGCACGCGGCACGAGACCGCCGGGATGAACGACTCCCTCTCCTCGACCGAGGAGAAGAGGTCCGGCTCCTCCCTGCGCCGGAAGGCGGCCACGGGGTAGATGCCCTCCATCGCCCGCCGCATCGCGAGCTTGGTCGCGCCCAGGATGTTGTGCTGCTCGATCTCCTCCACGCTCGCGGACCCGTAGTGGGCGTGGATCTGGCCCTGAGCCGCGAGCGACTCGAACTCGGCCCAGAGGGACTCGCGCTCGGCGCCGGACAGCTGCTTCGAGTCGTTCACGCGGCCGGCCTTGTAGGCGGCCCACCGGCCCTCGAGGAAGTCGCGGGTCACGAGGACGGCGCCGGCGACCACGGGCCCCGCGAGCGCGCCGCGGCCGACCTCGTCGACGCCGATCAGGCTTTCAAACCCCTCGATCTTCTTCAGGTCGAAGCTGCGGAGCTGTCGGCGCTTCGGCATAGGGCAGTCGCGGTCCTCCCCCTTACCCGCCCCACTGCATCCGCTCCCTGGGCTTGGGAAGCGGCAGCTCGTCCAGCTTGCCTGCGGCGAGGACGACCTCGTAGGCCGTCCGGAAGTGGAGCTTGGCGAAGTCGCCAAGGGCGCGGGCCCCGAAGCGCTCGATGATCCGCGCCGCCTGCTCCTTGACGAGCGGCCCGGCGCCCTTCTGCAAGGGGCCGCCGAAGCGCCTCGACAGCGAATGCATCCGGCGGACATACTCGGCGCGGGCGACGACCGAGGCCGCGGCCACGACCGGATCCTCCTCAGCCCTCGTCCGCATCCTCAGGTCGAAGTCCCGGATCCCCATCTTCGAGAGCTCCCGCTGGGCTAGCGGCTGCTTGCTGAACTGGTCGAGCAGACCCCAGGCCACCCTCTTCTTCGAGAGGGCCTGGGCCAGCGCCGTCGCATGCTGCCAGGCCAGCAGCCGGTTGAGGTTGGCATGCGGCCGGGACATGAGGAGGTTGTACCTCGGCATTCCGCATAGGCACGTGGCGACGGCCGTCCCGGCCGTTCCGCGGATCAGCTTGTCCAGCTTGACGATCTGCGAGTCGGCGATCCGCTTTGAGTCCTTCACGCCCGCCTTGACCCAGGCCTCGATCGCCGGCTTCTCCGCGATGACCGTCGCCGCGACCACCGGCCCGAACAGGTCGCCCTTGCCGCTCTCGTCGAGGCCGGCGTGCGGCTCGAACCACTCGGGGTGCAGGACCTCGTCGTACCCGAGCACCGGCGCCTTGGTCACCTCCGGCTCGAGCGTCATCGTCACGAATTCCTCGGTGCCCTTGCCGGCGACGACCAGCTTCCCGCTCCCGTAGGCGGTGACATTGCAGTCCCGACCCTTGAACGCGTACCTCGCGTACGCGACGTCAAACGCCTCCCAGCCGCGACCGCTCAGGATGGAGCGCAGCCTCTCCATCTTGGCGTCGTCGAGCTTGAGCGTGTAGGTGCTCAGCCCCCTGGGTTTTTCCTCGTCGTTCTGGCCGCGCTTGGGCATGAGGGATCCATAGTCACAAAATTGCCGCCAATGACACGCAAAACTTCCGCCCGGGACGCGCTGGTGGCGCGGCGCGGGCCCTTCCAGGAAGCCCTGCTGGCCTGGTACCGGGCGTGCCGGAGGCCGCTGCCCTGGCGCGAGTCGCCGTCGCCCTACGGGACCGTCGTGAGCGAGTTCATGCTCCAGCAGACGCGGGTGGCGACGGTCCTTCCCTACTTCGAGCGCTGGATGGCCGCGCTGCCCGACTTCGCGGCGCTCGCCGCCGCGCCCGGGGCGACGGTGCTCAGGCTCTGGGAGGGCCTCGGCTACTACTCGCGCGCCCGCAGCCTGCACCGGCTGGCCAAGGCGGTCGCGCCGCCGGGGGAGCTGCCGCGCACCGCGGGCGGATGGGCCGAGCTTCCCGGGGTCGGCCCCTACACGGCGGCCGCCGTCGCGAGCATCGCCTTCGGCGAGCCCCGCGCGTGCGTGGACGGCAACGTGGTGCGGATCCTGGCGCGCCTCACCCGCGACCCGGCGCGGCACAGGGATGGCGCCTCGGCCTCGAGGGCGTTCGCGCCGCTCGCCCAGGAGCTCGTGAACGCCCGCGCGCCGGGCGACCACAACCAGGCGATGATGGAGCTCGGCGCGACCGTGTGCGTGAGGCGCCGGCCCTCGTGCCCCGTCTGCCCGGTGCGGGGATTCTGCGCCGCCGCCGGGGCCGGCGACCCCGAGGCCTATCCCAGCCTGGAGCCGAAACGGACTGAGCGCCTGTCGGTCGTCCGGGTGTGGTGCGAGCGCGGCGGCGCGGTGCTCCTGCACCGCAACGGCTCCGGGGCGCGCCGGCTGGCGGACCTCCACGAGCTTCCCACGGCGTGTCAGGCGGGCCTCGACCCGGCGCGCGCCTGCGCGGGGCCCCTGATCGCAAGGAAGGCCCGCGGCATCACGCGCTTCCGCGTCCTCGAGTCAATCCATTCGGCGCGGCCGCCGCCGGGAAGACCCGGCCCGGGCCTGGTGTGGGTCCGCATCGGGGACCTCGGCTCGATCGCCATGTCCGGGCCCCACCGCCGGTGGACGACGCAGATCCTTTTGGCCAGAAAGGGCTAGTCCCGGCGCGCGGGCGCCTGATCCGGCGGCTGGCCGGGTGGTGTCTCGACGAGGGCATCCCCCACCCGAATCTCGCCTTCGGACAGGATTTGGCCGCGCAAGCCGCCCTTGTGCAACAAGCCGCGGAGAACTTCTGGGGTCGTCCGCTTCGCCAGGTAATTGCACGGCTCGCACAGGCGCATGCCGCGGATCAGGACGGCCCCGGCCCGAAACTCGCGCCCGACAAGCGTGTTCAGGTCCACGCCCACCGTCACCAGATTGCGGCGGGCGTCCAGCGGCGTAAAGGAGACCCCGTTGCCGGACGCGAACGAGTCAATATGCTCCTTCTGGATCAGCGTGACCTCGAAATCGGGCCTCTGGGGATGCGGCGAGAACGTCCCGGCCCCGTTGTAGTACCGGTCGCCCTCCAGCCCGCGCCCCGGAACCGCGCGGACGCTCGGCACGAAGACCGCCGGCGAGGCCGTGTCTGTCGCGATGACGATATCGATGATCCGCGCCATGTGCGCCTACCCGCGGGATGTCCCGCGCCGGGCGCCGGCGCGCTCCCGCCCCGCGGGGGGCGCGG
>CALAOT010000081.1 GCA_937889545.1 uncultured Opitutaceae bacterium | reverse complement strand
AGGAGGGCGGCGGCGGCGGCCATGAATCCCGACGACATCGTGCCCAGGCTCGCGGCGCCGACCCGCCATCCCGCCCACCAGCGGGGGCCCAGCGGCGCCGACGGCACGCAGAGCAGGAGGGTCCCGAGGGCGCCCCATTCGAGCAGGTAGAACTGCGACTGGAACCCCTGGAGCGTGTTCTCCCAGTCGAAGGGCAGCACGAAGAGAAGGGTGATGACCAGGGCGGCGCACGCATAGCGGAGCCCCGTAACGAGGCGCCGCGCGAACAGGAGGAGCGCCGCGCAAAGGCAGGCGTGTATCGCGGCATTCACGGTCATCTCCAGCAGGGGGTCCCACTGCCTGTTGGACACGGCGAGCGCGTAGTCTATGAGGCGGGTGAAGACCGGCCGGTGCTCGTTGTGCGGCCTGAGGAAGTCGGCGGCGCGCAGCTCGCCCTGCGCGCGGGGCGCAAGCAGCGCGTTTCCGACCGCGTCCCACTGGTCCATGTACGGCACATCGCTCCCGCAGGCATGCACGAGCACGAGCTTCGCGCCGAATGCGAGGCAGCCGCCCGCGAGCGCCACCCCCGCGGCGAGCATCCGCATCCGCGTGTTGAGCATCGCGGCCACATTGGGCGCGCCGTCCGCCGGGTCAAGGCGGGCGGCGGGCGCGGCGCGCGGGGGATTGATGCTTGATTTCTCCCGGCTCCGCCGCACGATTTTGCGCCGAGCGAAGGCAGCCTGGCGCGGTGCCAGCAGACCTGGCGATTGCAGGTTTTCAACCCCCCCAACACCCATGCAAGTCACGCTTACGTGGCTCGATTACCTCATCCTGCTGACCTACACCTGCTTTGTGGTCGGCATCGGCTTCGCTCTTCGCAAGTACATGCGAAGCTCGTCGGACTTCCTCACGTCCGGCCGCTCGATCCCGACCTGGGTCACCGGGCTGGCGTTCATCTCGGCCAACCTGGGCGCGCTCGAGCTCGTGGGCATGGCCGCCAGCGGCGCCAAGTACGGCATGCTCACCAGCCACTTCTACTGGGTCGGCGCGATCCCGGCGATGGTGTTCCTCGCCGTGTTCATGATGCCGTTCTACTACGGCTCGAGGGCGCGCTCCGTGCCGGAGTATCTGAAGATGCGCTTCGACGAGCGAGTGCGCGCGCTCAACTCGATCTCCTTCTCGGTGATGACCGTGTTCGCCTCCGGCATCTCGATGAACGCGCTGGCCAAGCTCCTGCACCTGCTCCTCGGTTGGAACTACCACGCCAGCCTCTGGATCTGTTCGGCAGTCGTGCTGGTCTACGTGCTCAAGGGCGGCCTCACCTCCGCCATCTACACGGAGGTCCTGCAGTTCTTCATGATCGTGCTCGGCTTCTCCCCGGTCGTCTATCTCGGCCTCAAGGACGTGGGCGGCTACCACGCGATGATCGGCATGCTCAAGGGCGTGGCCACCGACCCGAGCGCGCTCCACTTGAGGGAGGCCGGGACCGCCTACAGCTCCAACGCCTGGACGAGCGCGTGGCAGCCGCTGCTGGCCGGCCCGACCCACAACACGATGGGCGTGGACTGGTTCGCGATGGTATTCGGCCTCGGGTTCGTCCTCTCGTTCGGGTACTGGTGCACCAACTTCCTCGTCGTGCAGCGCGCCATGGCCGCGCGCAACATGACCGCCGCGCGCAACACCCCGCTGGTCGCCGCGGTGCCGAAGATGCTGTTCCCAGCCCTCGTGATCCTGCCCGGCATGGTCGCCGTGGCGCTGATGACCATCCCGTCCAAGGGCTACCGAATCCCGGCGCCGATCCTCGACAACGCGGTGTACGCCAAGGCGGTCACGGTGGTGGCCGCCTCCGCCGACCTGCCCGCCGAGCAGGCGTTCAGGGACGTGAGCGCCGCCGTGGGAAAGCGGATGGACCCCGCCAAGGTCGCCGCGCTCGTCAGGGACTATGCGGCGAAGCCGCTCGAACCCGACGCCTTCAACGACCGCCTCTGGAACGCCGTGGCGGAGTACGACTACGACGGCGTCATCCTCTCGCTCGTGAAGCGCTACTGCCCGCCGGGCCTGCTCGGCCTCGCGCTCACCGGCCTGCTCGCCTCGTTCATGTCCGGGATGGCGGGCAACGTCACCGCCTTCAACACGGTCTGGACCTACGACCTCTACCAGGCCTACATCGCCCCGAAGAGGAGCGATGACCACTACATGAGGATGGGCCAGGGGGCGACCCTCGTGGGCATCCTTGCCAGCATCGCCTGCGCGTATTTCGCGAGGATGTACAACAATGCCATGGACATCATCCAGCTGGTGTTCGCCTTCGTGAACGCTCCGCTCTTCGGCACCTTCCTTCTCGGCATGTTCTGGAAGCGCACGACGGGGACCGGGGCGTTCCTCGGCCTGCTCGGCGGCACGGTCGCCTCCGGCGTGGTGCACGCGCTGACCATCTCTCAGGGGAACGCCCCGGGCATGAAGGGCGGCTACCTTGCCGTCGTCCATACCTTCCCGAGCGAGATGGCGCAGAACTTCTGGCTGGCGCTCGCCGCGTTCGCGGTCTGCGTCAGCCTGACCCTCGGGATCTCGCTTGCGACCCGGCGCACCAAGTCCGACGAGGAGCTCACGGGGCTGGTCTATTCGCTCACGCCCAAGATCAAGGACGAAGGCACGGCATGGTACGGGCGCCCGGCCTTCATAGGCTCGGTGCTGCTCGCCGCGTGCGCCGTCCTCAACGTCATCTTCTGGTAGAAAGGAACCTATTATGGGACTCGATATCCGCTGGCCGATCGGCCTCATGTTCTCGCTCGTCGGGCTGCTGATGACGGCCTACGGCTTCGTCACGAGGAACGACGCCGAGGTGTACCGCCGCTCGCTCGGCATAAACATCAACCTCATCTGGGGGGTCCTGCTGCTGGTCTTCGGCATCCTGATGCTCTTCCTTGCGGCGCGGGGCAGGGACGGGGGCGGGCCGCCGGGCCCGAAGTAGCCGGCGCGTTACTTGAGCACCCGCTCGGTCGCCGGGTCGAACAGGTGGGCGTTGCCAAGGTCGAACGTCACCCGGACCCTCTGGCCGGCGTCAAACCGGTCCGTGGGGCTAACCCGTGCGACGAAGGACGTCGCGCCGGTGTGGAGGTAGAGGAGGGTCTCCGCGCCCATGGGCTCGGCCACCTCCACGCGGACCTCGGCCGTGCGGCCCGGATCCGGGGAGGAGACCATGGGCGACTCGCGGATCGCCTCCGGGCGGACGCCAAGGACGACGGGCCTGCCGATGTGCGAGGATGACCTGGCGGCGAGGGCGCCGTCGAGCGCGACCGTCAGCGGCGTGCCCGCCGGGTTGTCCTCGGCGAACGAGACGCCGCCCCCGTCCCTGCGCAGCGAGCCCCTGAAGAAGTTCATCGGGGGCGAGCCGATGAACCCCGCGACGAAAAGGTTGTCGGGGCGGTTGTAGAGCTCCAGGGGCGTCGCCACCTGCATGATGTCCCCGTCCTTCATCACGCAGATCCGGTCGCCCATGGTCATCGCCTCCACCTGGTCGTGGGTCACGTAGATCATCGTGGTGCCGAGGCGGTCGTGCAGCTTCGAGATCTCCGTGCGGGTCGAGACCCGCATCTTCGCGTCCAGGTTCGAGAGCGGCTCGTCGAACAGGAACACCTTCGGCTTGCGCACGATGGCCCTGCCGAGCGCCACCCTCTGCCTCTGGCCGCCCGAGAGCGCCTTGGGCTTGCGCCCGAGGTAGTCGCCGAGCCCGAGCATCGCCGCCGCCTCGCGCACGCGCGCGTCGATGTCGGCCTTCGGGAACCTGCGCAGCTTTAGGCCGAACGCCATGTTCTCGTAGACCGTCATGTGCGGGTACAAGGCGTAGTTCTGGAAGACCATCGCGATGTCGCGGTCCTTGGGGAGCACGTCGTTGACCACCTGCCCGCCGATTGCGACGGTCCCCGCGGAGATCTCCTCCAGGCCCGCGATCATGCGCAGCGTGGTCGACTTGCCGCAGCCCGAGGGCCCCACGAGGACCATGAACTCCCTGTCCTCGATCTCCAGGCTGATGCTCTTGACGGCGGCCACCCCGGGGCCGCCCTTCTCGGGGAAGACCTTCAGCAGGTTCTCGAGTACGACTCGCGCCATGGGGTTGGGATTGTTCGGGACCGGCCTCTTCCCTCCGCGGGAAATTCGGTCTTGCCAGTGGTTTTGTGGCTAAACAGAACGATTGCCTAGCGCTGGCAACTCCAAAGATTTCGAGCCGGCCCCGTATCCGGACGCATGATGCGCCCGGCCTCGGGGGCGCGGCGCGGGAGATCCGGCGGCCGCCGCGAGCCGATGACCTCCCAAACGCCAGCATTCCCCGCAGGTTTCCCGGGGGCTCCCGCGAGCGCGGAGCCCTGAGGCAACTCGATGAGCCTCTTTGGCATCGACTTGGGGGGGACGAAGATCGAGGGCGCCGTCGTCGACCCGGCTAAGCCCGGCCTCGCGGAGTGCCGCCTGCGCGTTCCCACCGGGGGCGCCCGGGGCTATGACCACGTGGTGTCGCAGGTCGTGAAGCTGGTCGGCTTGCTCGAGAGGGAGTCGGGGGTCAAGAGGCCGGCCTGCATCGGGATCGGCACGCCGGGGGCCATCGACCCCCCGACCGGCGTGCTCAAGAACTCGAATACGACGTGCCTGAACGGCCGGCGCCTGCGCGAGGACCTCGCCGCGGCGCTCGGGGTCGAGGCGCGGCTCGCAAACGACGCCAACTGCTTCGCGCTCGCCGAGGCAAGGCTCGGGGCCGGCCGCGGCCGCGGGGTCGTCGTGGGGCTGATCCTCGGGACCGGGTGCGGCGGGGGCGTGGTCGTCGACGGTCGGGTCCTCGACGGGCTGCACGGGATCGCGGGCGAGTGGGGGCACAACCCCATCCGCGGGGAGCGCACCCCGTGCTACTGCGGCCGCAGGGGCTGCGTCGAGACGGCCATCTCGGGGCCCGCGCTCGAGCGGTTCTACCGCGAGCGCACGGGCAGGCGCCTGAGCCTGCCCGAGATCGCCGCGCGGGCCGCCGGGGGCGAGCGGGCGGCCGCGGCGACCCTGCGCAGGCTCGGGGCCAAGTTTGGCGAGGCGATCGCCGCGGTCATCAACATCCTCGATCCGGATGCGGTGGTGATCGGGGGCGGGGTGGGCAATCTCGACCTGCTCTACGGGGAGCAGACGCGCCGGGCGGTCTTACGGCACCTCTTCAACGCGGAGCTGCGGACCGAGTTCCTGCGGCCGACTCTCGGCGACAGCGCCGGGGTGTTCGGCGCCGCCATGCTCACCTCCTCGTCCAGATCCGAAGGGAGGCGAGGAGAAAGTCCTCCAGGGCGGCGGCCCCGTTCAGGTTGACGCGCAGGAGGCCGGCGGCACGCTCGAGGCTGTCGACGGACGCCGTGAGGGGGCGGCGGGCGCCGCCGCCGTTTTCCAGGAGCTGGAGCGCATGCGCCCGCGTCGCCTTCTCGATGCCCGAAAGCATCCGCAGGCGGAGGCCCGAGGCGATCTCGGCCTCGATGGCCTCGAGCTCCTCGTCGCCGAGGCCCTCGGGCAGGGACGCCTTCCTGCGGGCGCCCTCCGCCACGCAGGCCTTCTCGAGCATCGCGCCAAACCGCGCGGCCAGCCCGTAGAGGCCGAAGATGCCCTCGGCGGCCGCGCGGCCCGCGCCGACGCCCTGGCCGAGCCGGACGAGCCACGAGCGGTAGTCGGCCAGCCAGGCGTCCCAGCCTCCGACGGAGACCGACGAGGCCAGTCCGGTGAAGCGGAAGTGGAGCACCCGGCTGCGGATCGTCGGCAGGAGGGCGTAGGGCCTCGCGGTCAGCAGGAGGAGGGTCGTGTCGGCGGGCGGCTCCTCGAGGGTCTTCAGGAAGACGTTCGCCGCGGACGCGTTCATCCG
The DNA here is from genome assembly GCA_937889545.1 of uncultured Opitutaceae bacterium. Taxonomy (GTDB): domain Bacteria; phylum Verrucomicrobiota; class Verrucomicrobiia; order Opitutales; family Opitutaceae; genus Palsa-1447. Next base: position 6,971 of record CALAOT010000081.1, on the reverse strand, counting down.
GTCGGCGTCGTGGAGGACCGCGACCTTGTAGTGGGACACGCTCGGCGAAACGTTGATGCGCCCGATCAGTTCGCGCACGGAATCGACCGTGATCTGGCGCGACTTTCCCGAGGGGCGGACCTGCAGGCAGTCCGGGTGGCGGTCGGGCGGGTAGGGGGAGGGCCGGGGGGAGCCGCGGCTGAGCAGCCGGTCGGCCAGGGCCATGGCGGCGTCCGAAAGGCCCCCGGAGTCGTCGCCCGCCAGGAGCAGGCCGTGCGAAAGCCGGCCGCGGCTGATGGCCCTCTCAATGACGGCCACGGCCGGTGTGCCCGCCAGGGCGGGCGGCCAGGGGACCGCGGCGGACGTCATCCCGTTATCCGGGACTTGACCGCTTCCCAGATGCTCTTCTCCGTCGCGGCCTCGCTCTTCCTGCCGTCCACGACGACGAACCGCCCCGGCATGCCCTTGGCGAGCACGAGGTACCCCTCGCGGATCTTGTTGTAGAAGTCGATGTTCTGGCGCTCCATCCGGTCCGGAAGGTCGGATGCCCGCTGGTGGATCCGCGCGAGGCCCACCTTTGTGGGGACGTCGATGACGATCGTCAGGTCCGGCATGACGTTTCCGACGGCAAAGCGGTTGATCTGGTTCACCGGGTCTGGCGCAAGGTTGCGGCCGATCCCCTGGTAGACGGTCGAGGAGTCGAGGTAGCGGTCGCTGAGGACTATGGCCCCCCGCACCAGCGCGGGCAGGATCGCCTCGCGCACGAGCTGGGCCCGCGCGGCGGCGAAGAGGAGCAGCTCGGTCTCCGGGCACATCTCGTCCCCCTTGGAATTGTGGACGATGATGTTCCGGATCTGCTCGCCGATCTCCGTGCCGCCGGGCTCGCGCACCGTGACCACGTCCCGCCCCATCCTCTGGAGGCGCTCGGCGAGGCGGGCGATCTGGGAGGTCTTCCCGCTGCCCTCGGAGCCCTCGAAGGAGATGAGTTTGCCGGTGTGCGCTGCCTTCTTTACCATGGACGCCGAGGATGGCGCAATTCGCGCCATTTGGCGAGGAACGTTTGAATGAATTGGACGAATCCGGCAAAACCTCCAACGATCAATTCATGCGCGCGGATTTTTGCCCTGTTCTCGCATCGACCAACATCGTCGAGATCTTCTCGCACTGCGACGTCGTGGGCCAGGTGATCTGCAGCGGCCTCGGCGTCTTCAGCATCGTGGCCTGGGCCGTCATGTTCGGCAAGAGGCACGAGCTCGTGGGCCTGCGCCGCCTCAACCTCTCGTTCGAGCGGCGCCTGCGGGACGAGCGCAGCGTGCTCGAGCTGCCCGAGAACCTCCGGTACCGGCGCGACATACCGTACGCCGACCTCCTGACGGACGCCATCGAGGCCTACTGGAAGGCGGCGGCGATCGGCAAGGAGAAGGGCATGGACACCGTCCGCTTCCGGCTCGAGCACGCCGAGAACGCGCTGCAGCGGGCGCTCGCGCGCCAGACGCTCCGCTACGAGTCCAACATGGTCTTCCTCGCCTCGATCGTCTCCGGGGCGCCGTTCCTGGGCCTCCTGGGGACCGTCTGGGGGGTCATGGACGCGTTCAGCGCCGTGTCCGTCCAGCAGACCGCGAGCATCCAGACCCTTGCGCCGGGCGTCTCGGCGGCGCTCCTGACGACGATCTCGGGCCTCCTGGTCGCGATCCCGTGCCTCTTCGGCTACAACCTCCTGTTCGCGACGACGAAGAGGCTGATCACCGAGCTCGAGAACTACGCGAGCTCGCTCGCCGACCGCCTGGAGCTGGAGTCGAAGTGACCCGGGCGGAGCCCGAAACCACATGGCCAGGAATTTCAGACGACCCCGCCCGTCCCATCCGATCGCCGAGATGAACGTGACGAACCTCATCGACCTGGGGTTCACGCTGCTGATCATCTTCATGATCGCGACCCCGCTCATCAACCAGGAGCAGACCATCCCGGTCACGCTCCCCGCGGAGTCGAGGAGCCCCCAGCAGAAGGCGGACAAGAGCACGCATTTCGTAGCGATTTCGGTCGACGCGAAGGGGAATACATACCTTGAGGAGCGGCCGATCCCCATCGGGATCGCGGAGCTGCGCAGCCGGCTCAGGCTATACGCGGCCGAGGGCAAGCCGCCCGTGATCAGGATACGCGGCGACGCCCGTGTCCCCTACGAGAAGATCATCCAGCTGATGGACGAGCTGAAGAAGGCGAACCTGCTCAAGTTCACCTTCGACACGCTTCCCCTAGCAAAATGAGCCCGCGGGCGCCCGCCGCATACGCCATATCCGCCCTCATCCACGGCGCGGCCGCCCTTCTCGTCCTGTTCTTCAGCTACGCCGCCAACAGCGTCGTGCGCGACTCCCCCAAAATCTTCGAGCTCGTGGCCGGGGCCGGAGACAACTACGCGGCCACCGTCGCCCCGGCGCTGGGAAGCCCGCGGGTGGTGAAGGTCGCCGCCCCGCAGGTCCAGCCGGCCCCGGTGCAGGCGGCCCCGGTGCAGGCAGCCCCGGTGCATGCGGCCCCGAGCGCGCCGCCGAAGCCCGCGAAACCCCCGGATCTGGTGGCCGACCTGAAGCGGGTCGAGGCGCGGCGCGAAGCCCGGCTCGAGGCCAAATACCAGAAGCAGCATGAGGAGGAGAGGAAGCGGCAGGCCCAGGAGGATCTCCAACGCCAGCAGGCCGAGGCGAGGGCTGCGGCCAAGGTGGCCCACATCGACGCCGAGGGCATCCGCGAGGGAGTGATCGGCGGATCCACCGAGAACAAGGTGGGCGGGGCCCGGGGAAAGGCGCTCACCCGGGAGGAGGGCAGCGAACTCGACGCGTATTTCTCGCTCCTGAAGGCGCGGATCAAGGAGAGCCACGTGCCGCCGGAGGGCGTGAGCGACACCCTCGAGGCCCGCGTGGAGTTCTTCCTCTCCGTGAACGGCTCGCTCTACCAGGTCAGGATCGTGAGGTCCTCGGGCAACCGCGAGTTCGACCGGTCCGTGATCGAGGCCTGCGAGCACACGCACTCGATCGGGCCGCGCCCCGACGGGAAGAGCGAGATGGTCCAGATGACCTTCAAGATGCGGGAGGACGAGGCTCCCTGAGGGCCCCCTTTCGGCCGCCCCATTCAAACCCCAAGACACCCATGAGCCGCAATCACCCCTGGCGCTGCCTTACGTATCTGCTCCTAGCGGCCCCGCTGGCCGCCCAGACGCCCGCGCCGCTTTACAAGGACCCGGCCCAGCCGGTCGAGGCGAGGCTCCAGGACCTGCTGCAGCGGATGACGCTCGAGGAGAAGGTGGCGCAGCTCCAGGGCTTCCGGCCCGCCGACCCCCAGCACGCCTTCGACGAGCAGGGCAATTTCAATGGGGGGGGCGACGCGGCGACCCTCTACCACGGCGCCGGCTCCGTCTTTGCGGGCGGCGGGGACCGGTTCATGCACTCGCCGCGCCAGGCGATCACGCGCATGAACTCGGTCCAGAAGTACATGCTGGAGAAGACCCGCCTCGGCATTCCGGTGTTTGTGATCGCCGAGGCCTTGCATGGCTACATGGCCGCCGGCGCCACCAGCTTTCCGCAGGCCATCGCGCTCGGCGGCACCTGGGACCCTGCCTTGGTCGAGCGGGTATTCACCGCGGCCGGCCGGGAGGCGCGCTCCCGCGGCGTCCACCAGGTCCTCGGCCCCGTGCTTGACGTGGCCCGCGATCCCCGGTGGGGACGATTCGAGGAGTGCTACGGCGAGGACCCCTACCTGGTCTCGCGCATGGGGATGGCGGCGACCTTCGGCCTTCAGGGCCGCGGCCCCGCCGTGGACACGGAGCACGTCGCCGTCACCCTCAAGCATTTCGCGGGGCACGGCCAGCCGGAGGGCGGCCGCAACATCGCCCCGGTGAACTACTCCGAGAGGGAGTTCCGGAGCGTCCATCTCTACCCCTTTGAAATGGCCGTGAAGGCGGCGCACGCCCACGCGCTCATGGCCTCCTACAACGAGTGGGACCGCGTCCCAAACCACGTGAACCACAGGCTCCTGACCGACATCCTGCGCACGGAGTGGGGCTTTGACGGCTTCGTGATGTCCGACGGAGGCGGCATTGAGTCCGTTGTCGACGAGCACCATGCCGCGGCCGGATACGCCGAGGCCGGGATCCTGTGCATCGAGGCCGGCGTGGATTTTGGCGGCGGCGGAAAGGGCAGGTGCTTCTCCACCCTGGCCGACGAAGAGAGGGCCGGGAAGGTCTCCATGGCGGCGATCGACCGCGCCGCGGCCGGCGTGCTGCGCGTCAAGCTCCTGAGCGGCCTGTTCGACCACCGCTACGCGGATCCCGACTACGCCGAGAAGGTGAACAACTGCGACGAGCACAAGGAGCTTGCGAGGCTGGCCGCCGACGAGGCGATGGTCCTGCTGAAGAACGAGAAACACACGCTCCCCCTCGACCCGGCGAAGATCAAGACGCTGGCGGTCGTCGGTCCCAACGCCGCCGACATCCACCTCGGCACGTATTCCGCGGTCCCCATGGAGGGGGTGGGGGTCCTGCAGGGCATCAAGGAATTCGCGGGAAGCTCGTTCCGCGTGCTCTACGCCGAAGGCTGCAAGCTCACCACCAACCACGCCTCCGGCTGGCTCGTGAACGAGAACCCCGTCCTCAACGACGCGGCGGATGACTCCCGGCTGATCGACGAGGCTGTGGACGTGGCGCTCAAGAGCGACGCCGTCGTCCTAGTGCTGGGGGAGAATGAGCTGCTCCGCCGCGAGGCGTGGAGCGAGCAGCACCTCGGCGACCGCGACACCCTGGACCTCGTCGGGCGCCAGCACGACCTGGCGAGGGCCGTCCTCGCGACGGGCAAGCCCGTTGTCGTGCTGCTCCTCAACGGAGGCCCGCTCGCGGTCAACTACCTGCAGGAACACGCCCCGGCCATCGTCGAATGCTGGTTCCTGGGGCAGGAGACCGGGCCGGCCGTGGCCGACGTGCTCTTCGGCAAGGTGAGCCCCAGCGGCAAGCTGACGGTCACGTTCCCGCGCAACGTGGGCCAGCTGCCCGACTACTACGACCACAGCCCGTCGCGCTACCGCAGCTACATCCTGACCGATTCCACCCCGCTGTATCCCTTCGGATTCGGCCTTAGCTACGCGAGTTTCGACTACAAGAACCTGCAGGTGTCGCCGGCCGCGATTGCGCCCAGCGGCACGGCGCAGGTCTCGGTGGAGGTAACCAACACCGGAACGGTCAGGGCGGACGAGGTCGTCCAGCTCTATATCCACGCCGTGGTCAGCATGCCCGTCCGCCCGGTCGAGGAGCTGAAGGACTTCACGCGCGTGACGCTCAACCCCGGCGAAATGCGCAAGGTCACGTTCACCCTGACGCCCGACAAGCTCGAGGCCTACGACATCAACATGCGGCGCACCGTTGAGCCCGGCGACTTCGAGATCCTGGTCGGGAAGTCCTCGGTCGACGTCCTGAAGACGACACTGGCCGTCAAATAGCGGCCCGGGGACGTCCGCTCCCCCTCGCTCCCGCTCGCAGTCGGGCGCGCATGAGCGCGACTCACTTTCCCGGGACGAGCCTCGCGCCGGCGATCCTGAACGCGTAGGCGTAACGGCAGGGCATTCCCTCCGGGGGAACCTGCGGAACGCGAATCGTGAGGGTATCGCCCGCAACCGCTGCATCCACCCGGCCGTCAAACCCGAGGAGGGTTACGGCGGCGTTTGCCGGCACGTCGACGCCGCGCAGCACGAGCTCCTTTCCCGGCCAGCCCGCGGTGATCGCATAGAGAGCCCCGGGCTTCTTCGTGAAGAAGGCCTGCTTCACAGCGTGGCCGTTCACGGGCCGCTGGCCGACCTGATCCAGCAAATCGTACTTAACCCTGTATTCCCCGTACTCCTGAACGGGCACGGAGCCCTCTGTCCACTGGCAGGAGCGGCCGGCGAAGCGCGTCCCGAAGATAGCCTCGCCGTTTACCCGTAGCCAGTCGCCCACCTCGACGAGGCGCTGCTGCATGATGACCGGGATCGAGCCGTCCGCGTTCGGGCCTATGTCCAGGAGGAGGTTGCCGCCGCGGCTCACGGTGTCGACGAGCAGGAGGACCAGCTTCCTGGCGCTCTTGTAGTCGTCGAGGGTTTCGGCGCGGTTGTACCCGTAGGAGAATCCAAGGCCCTCGCTCTCCTCCCAGGGATGGGAGGCGCCCTCCATCCCAGCGGCGTACTCGGTCGTGTAATACCCGCCGTGTTTGTGACGCGTGTCGCTGCCCCAGCGGTCGTCGACGACGACGTCGCTCCTTGAAAGGGATTCGTTGTAGAGCCATGCGAGCAGCTCCTCGCTCCTCCAGTCCTTCGACGGCATCTCCCATTCGCCGTCGCTGAAGATGATCGACGGTTTGTAGCGGGTGACGACATCCTTGAACTGCGGGAAGAGATGCGTGTCCACGTAGCGCCTGCGGTCGCTCAGCCAGAGCGGGTTGAACCACTCGTAGAGCGAGTAGTACAACCCGAACCTGAGGCCGCGGGCGCGCACGGCCCCGCAGAGCTCGCCCAGCAGGTCGCGCTTGGGCCCTGCCTCCACGCTGTTCCATGGTCGGCCCCAGTCCCTGCTGGCCTCCGCACTCGGCCACATGCAGAACCCGTCGTGGTGCTTCGAGGTCGGCACGATGTATCGGGCGCCTGAGCGGACGAACAGCTCGGCCCACTGCCCGGCGTCGAAAAGCTCGCACGTGAATCGGGGCGCGAAGTCCTGGTACTGGAAGTTGTCGCCGTAGTTCGCCCTGTGGAAGCGCCACCAGGGGTTGTCGGGCTTCCTGTCCGCGATCCGGTGCCAGTACCACTCGGAATACTCGCCCCTCACCCCCCAGGACGGCACCGAATACACGCCCCAGTGGATGAAGATCCCGAACTTGGCGTCGAGGTACCATTCGGGGCACGGCCGGGCATCCAGCGAGGCCCAGTTGGGCTCGTAGCGCGGCTCGGCGGGGGCGGCGGCGCCCGCCGTGCGGCGGCCGGCCAGCGGC
>CALAOT010000080.1 GCA_937889545.1 uncultured Opitutaceae bacterium | reverse complement strand
GGGCTGTCTCAGCGGCCGCACAGCGCGATCAGCTTTACCCCGTAGGCCTGGACGATCTTCGGTCCGATGCCGTGGATCCCGAGCAACTCCTCCTCGCTCCTCGGCCGCTCCTGGGCGAGGACGGTGAGGACCTTGTCGGTGAGGATACGGAAGGCGGGGATGCGGCGCCGCCTGGCTTCCTGAAGGCGCCATGCCTTGAGGGCGTCCACCAGCGGGCCGGAGGCGGGGTGGTCGCTCGACGGCCGGGAGCGGAGCGAGCCTCTGGCTTGCCTCCCCCGCGCGGCAGAACCCTTGGGCCGAGCCTTCCTCTTTCGCGGCTGATCGTCGGCGGCCGACTCCTCCGGAAGGGTCAGCCCCGATAGGCCCGCGTCATTCCTTGCCGCAGGCGTCAGGAATGCGCGGGTGAAGTGGATGGTCTTCCCGTCCTTCTCAAAGACGGCGGCCGACAGCCGCAGAAGCCCTCCGCGGACGAGCGCGCCGAGGAGCGCGTCGAACTTCTTCCGGTCGGGTGGGGCCTCTCCCACGCACAGCTTGCAGAGCCTTCCGGTCCCCTGCCCGTCCGCTTGCTGTAGAGCGCCGAGGAGGACCCTCAGCACCGCGGTCTCTGCTGGCCGCACCGGGCGGAACAAGGTGGCGGCACAATCGGCCGGGGCGCAGACGTCGCAGTGGCCACACGGGGTTCCAGGGTCCTCCCGGTCGCCGAAGTGGCGGACCATGTGCAGCATCCGGCAGCCGTGGCCTTCCGCGAAGCGGGCCATTTGCGCAAGCTGCTCCACCCTTCGCTCCCGCTGCGCCAGGTAGGGCGCCTTCCAGCCGGGCACCCCGCGGCGGATCTCCTCGTCCGGGCTGACCTCCGCGCCCCCGTGGACCCAGAGTTTCTCGAGCGCCTTCTCGAAAGTATCCGGGTCCAGCTTGAGCGTTGCCTGGATCGCATCGCGCGGGACCTTCTCTTCGCCCAGCGCGCGGAAGATCTGCTCGAGCACGCCGGCTTCCGGGTAGTCGCGCGCGTGGAAGAACTCGTGCGTCCTCCGGTCGGCATAGGAGTGGAGAAGCAACGCGCGCGAAGGCTTGCCGTCCCGGCCAGCGCGGCCTATCTCCTGATAGTAGCCCTCCACGCTGCCAGGCAGTGCCAGGTGGATGACGGTGCGCACGTCCGCCTTGTCCACCCCCATCCCGAAGGCGATGGTGGCCACGATGACCTCCAGCGCCCCTCCGAGGAACCGGGCCTGGATGTCGTCGCGGACCTTGGCACCCATGCCGGCGTGGTAGGCCGCCGCCGGGAAGTCCAAAGAGAGCTCGTCGGCCAGCGCATCGGCCGCCTTGCGCGAGGGCGCATAGACGATGGCGGGCCTGCGGGAGCGGTCGGCGAGCAGGGACCGGGTCCGCGCCGCCCTCTCGCGGGGACGAAGCTCGAGCACCTCGATGGCCAGATTGTCGCGCCGAAAGCCGTGGATGAAGGTCCGGGCGGGGTTGAGGCCCAGCTGCTCCACGATGTCCTTCTGGACGAGGGGCGTGGCGGTGGCGGTGAGGGCGATGACGGGGGCCGGCCGAAGCAGGGGGAGCCGCTGCCCCAGGAGGCGGTAGTCGGGGCGGAAGTCGTGGCCCCACTGCGAGATGCAGTGCGCCTCATCGATGGCGATGAGGCACGGCCGGCGCCTGGCCAGGTGCTCCACGAAGCCGGGGACGCCCAGGCGCTCCGGGGCGATGAAGAGGAAGTCGAGCGCGCCGTCGAGATACGCCTGGCACACTTGGCGGGACTCGGCGCGCTCGCGGCCGGAGTGGACCCGCTCGGCGACAAAGCCGCTCGCCCTGAGCTTGGCGACTTGATCCTCCATGAGCGCAATGAGCGGGCTGACCACGAGGGTGGTGCCGGCCCGGGCGATGCCGGGTAGCTGGTAGCAGAGGGACTTGCCCGCCCCGGTCGGCATGACGAGGAGCAGGTCCTCGCCCAAGGTCGCCGCGCGGCAGACCGCCTCCTGGTGTGGGCGGAAGGCCTGGAATCCGAACGAACGCCGGAGCAGGTCCACGAGGTGGTCAGGGCCAACGGGTTTCCGAGGCTGGGCGCGCGAAGCGATTTCCACGTCCCTCGACTCTCCAGGGAATGAACGAACGGCGGTTGGGGCGGCGCCTGGGTCCCTCCTGCGCTCGGGGGACAGAGATCCCTGGCGGGGGTCTTCCCGGGAATCTCCTCGCGGCGGAGGTGGCATTCGGCTGATGACCTCTTTCACGTACGTCTCGATGCCCGCCAGAAACGGCTCCAACTGGCCTTCGCCGCGCTCGATCCTCTGGAGGCGCGCTTCCCACTGCCCGGTCATCTCTGGGCTCTTCACCGCCGGGTCTACGACGTAGATGAGATCGATTCCCTTGCGGGTTGCCTCCAGCAGCTTTCCCTGCCGGACCAGGTACTGGCGGGCGAGCAGCGTTTCGATGATCGCCGCCCTGGTTGCCGGTGTCCCCAGGCCGGTCTCGCGCATGGCGTCCGAGATCTCCTTTTCATCCAGGGTCTTGCCGGCCGTCTCCATCGCGGTCAGCAGGGTCGCGTCGGTGAAGCGTCGCAATGGCTTAGTCTTCTTCGCCAGGGCTTTGGCGTCCAGGACCTCGACCGCTTGTCCGCGCGTGAGCCCTGGAGGCAGCTTCTGCTGCACCTCGGGGGCCTCGGACTCTGCCTCGTTGCGTTTCCTCTCCACAGGCGGCCGGTGTTCGGTCCCCACCTCAAGCGACTTCCAGCCCAGCTCCCGAGTAGCCGTACCGCTGCTCTGGAACAGATCCACCATCCTCTCCGAGTGAACCTGGGTGATGACCGAGGTGGCCTCCCACACAAAGTCGCCATGCCATGCGGACAGGAAGCGCCGGCAGATGAGGTCGTGGACCTTCCTCTCGTCTGGAGCCAATTGCGCACGTTCCGGCGGCGTCGCGGTCGGAATGAGCGCGTGGTGGTCGGTGACTTTGGCGTCGTCCACGAAGCGGCGCGAGAGGGCCTCCTCACCCGTCCCTTTTACCAGGTGGGCGCGGTAGGGCCCCGACATCGCCCGAACGATGGAAGGCAGCGTCGCGGCCACCTCCGTGGACAGGTGGCGGCTGCTGGTGCGCGGGTAGCTGACGAGCTTGTGCCGCTCGTAGAGCACCTGCGCGAGTTCCAGGGTCTTATGGGCGGAGAATCCGTACAGCCGGTTAGCGTGGCGCTGCAGCTCGGTGAGGTCGTAGAGGAGAGGCGGTGGCATCCGCTTGACCTCCACCTTCGTCGGACCCACCTCGCCCCGTCCCGTCTTCACCCGCTCCACCAGCGCGCCCGCCTCCTCGCCCCCGGCAGAAAGCCTGCGGACCCTCTCTCCCGCCACCTCGCGAAACCAGGTGCCGTCGTAACGCACGCCCTCCCGGGCAGGCGAGAAGGTCGCCAGAACCTCCAGGTAGTCCTCGGGGACGAAGCTACGGATGGAAAGCTCCCGCTCCACCACCATCGCCAGAGTCGGCGTCTGGACCCGCCCCACCGAGAGCGGCTGATCCATCGTCAGCCCGTAGGCGCGCGACAGGTTCATGCCCACCAGCCAGTCCGCCCGGCTGCGCCCCATCGCCGCTGCGGCCAGCGCATCCAGCTCCCGGCCGTCCTTCAACTTACGGAAGCCCGCGCGGATGGCGTCCTCGGTCAACGAGGAGATCCACAGCCTCTTCACCGGCTTCTTGCATCCCGCAGCCTCGTACAGAAACCGAAAGATGAGCTCCCCCTCGCGGCCCGCATCCGTGGCGCAGACCACCTGGTCCACCGAGGGATCCGCCAGCACGCGCCGCACCGCCTCGAACTGCGCCCGGGTCTGCTCCAGCACCACCAGCGGCCATTTCCGCGGCAGCATCGGCAGCTCGCTCCAGCGCCACGGCTTCCACTCCGAGCGGATCTGATGGGGCTCCGCCAGGCCGACCAGGTGCCCGATCGCCCAGGTGACCAGGTACCCGCCTCCGCTCAGGTGTCCGTCCTTGCGGTTGTGGGCGCCCAGGACGCCAGCAATGTCCCGCGCGACCGAAGGCTTCTCTGCGACAACGGCGATACTCACCTACGGGGTCGCCTTGATTTTGGTGCTAAAAGTGCCGGTAGTGGTACCGCTG
>CALAOT010000079.1 GCA_937889545.1 uncultured Opitutaceae bacterium | reverse complement strand
AGATCGACAGATTCCGGGGACTGGAATACAGCCTCCAGCGGGGCCGTCTTGCGGCATTGTACGAACGCCATGGCCGTCCCACGATCCTTGCCGAGAGCAACAGCATGGGCGGTCCTGTCATCGAGCAGTTAGCGCGCGACGGACTGAAGGTCAAGCCCTTCATGACCACCAACGCCAGCAAGAGTGAAGCCATAGAGGCCCTGGCCCTGGCCTTCGAGCGTGGCGAGATCAAGATCCCCAACGACGCGGCGTTGATCGGGGAGTTACAGGCGTTCGAGGCCAAGCCCTTGCCCAGCGGCCTGATGCGCTATGAAGCCCCCTCTGGCGGCCACGACGATCTTGTCATGGCGTTGGCCATCGCTTGGCAGGGCGTCGCGGGGCGCAAGGCCAAAGCTCTCGACGCCGAGTTCATGCGCAGCTTCGTGGAAGCGAACGCCGAGATGGGCGGCTATCGCGGTGGTGGCGAGACGGACAGATTGCCGAGCGAATACCCCGAAGGGGGTCGCACCAGCGGACAGTCTGTTTTCAGCCCGCGCCGCTGGAGCAACTGAAGTGAGAGAAGGGAGGTCAAAAACGAAATGTTAACAGGATCGATTTGTAAATGGTTTCCGGACAGGTTTTTTGGATTCATCCGGCGCGATGACGGCGAGCGGGATATTTTCTTCCACCGGCGCACCGTCGCTGCCCACGACGCGGAGATCGTGGAGGGCCGCAGGGTTAGCTTCGAGGTCATCGCGGATTTCGGCGACCGTGACAAGGCCGTCGCGGTGCGCTTCTTGGACAAGCAAGTGTGAGATCGAAAGGAGAATCAAAATGCAATTAGCAGAGAACACGGTAACAGGCTGGAGCGGCGTACTCGCCGATCTTGCCCAGAAGCAGCAGGCTGCCAAAGATCATCTGAACCAGCTACGGAAGCAGAAGGCGGAATTGTCCCTCGAAGCCGCTCTCGGCAGCGCCGATGCCAAAAAGAAATTGGACAGAATCAATTCGGAACTGGGGAGGCTGGTCCTGGAGGCCGACGATTTCGACAGTGCCATTCATCAGGCCGAGCAGTCCAGGGTGAAAGCCGCCCAGGCCGAAGCCGAGACAGCCGAGCGCGTAAGACAGGAGGAACTGTCCACGCTGGCCACGGCGGCGGCCCGTCACGCCGCCGAGTTCACCGCCGCCCTTAGTCAGGCCGTCAAGGCGGGCGCGGCCTGCAAGATGACGATCCAGAACATGCTCACGCGCGCCACGCCAGAGGAAAGCACGGCATGGAATCAGTTGCTCGGTTCCGGTCCCTACATGCGCGCTGCCGAGCATGCCGGTCTTCGGGCTCACCTGGAGTTCGAGTCATATCGGGGCCTGAAGGAGCACGTCGCGCCGCTGGAAGAGACCCTCGCGGCGTACCTGGAGCGGTGGATCAAAAAAGAGGGGGACGCCAATGGCAAGTAATACCAGCATGAACGTGGGAGTCCGCCGTTTCATCTACGGCTCCGTCAATGGTTATCGAAATTTCGAACCCGGCGGCACGACGCAGTACGTCTCGAACAAGAGTCAGTTGACCATCAACGGGATTGCATATCAGCCGGGCGACGCCCTGCCACTCGGCTGCTTGCCCGACGAGAAGCTTGAAGTCCTGTTCAACGCGGGCGACATCAACCCGGCGAGCTAACCACCAAGGAGACCAACCATGCCGAACATCCTGCACGCGCTCATTGTCGAAGAGGTCTCGCTCGTGGACCATCCGAGCAATGCTGAAATTGATCCGCGCACGGGACGCAAGCGCGACCGCGCCGTAGTCGCGTTTTTCAAGCGTGACGGCGACTTAGCCAAAAACAACAACCGAAAGGAGCAACCAAAAATGTCGAAGTTCGAACGCATTCTGAAGTCAGGGACGGCCACGCGAGACCAGATCTGTCAGGCCGTCGCGAAGAAAGCTCTCAAGATCGCCAAACGCGCGGGTACGGAGGTGAACAGCGAGATCCACGAACAAGTCTGGAGTGAGGCGTATGCGGCATACGAGGCCGCGCCCCTGCCCGTCGTCCGTAAGGCCGCGCCCCCGCTGGTGCAGACCACCGCAGCAGAGGTGGAACTAGACAAGCGCGCCCGCGTAATAGCCAAGCGCGACGGCATCGGATACCCTCAGGCTTGTTCCAAAGTCCTGACTGCGGACCCGAGCCTTTACAAGCAGTACGTTGACGAGCTAGCCGCTGGCGACACATTCACCGCGCCCGATCCGTCGAAGCTCGACGTTCCGCTCGACTATTTTCTAAAGGTCGCCAAGGCCGCAGAGGACGACGGCGTTTGTCACAATTGCGATGAGGCCGTGGACGACGACGACGAATATTGCAGTTCTTGCGGGGCGTCGCTTGCTGAGCAGCACGCGACGAAAGCCAAAGCGAAGACCAAAAAGTCCTGAACAAGTTTCCCTGGCCAACTCCGTTCTCCACGGAGCATCCGTCGGCCCGTCCACGGGGACAAGTCCCCGTCGGGGTCTCGATCACCCCGCAACGTCAGCGGGTCGGCGGCGGTCAGGGGCAAGGCCGGGCGGCGCGACGCACAATCCGCCGTCCGGCTCTTTTCCTTTCCTGCACGTGTACGTCACCAACGGGCGGGGCCGAAGTGTGCTCCCGCCCGGTCTTTTCCAGTTAAGCTGGGGATGGGGAGGCATCGCAACCGTGACGAGGTTACCGGCGAAGGCTTCTGATGAGCATGGCAAAAAGACGAAATGAACATTGCTTACAAATCCACGAAGATGCCCTTCGGATCGAGTTGCTCTCCCGTCTTATCGGGCGAGTGTTCCATGTAACAACACGTCGCGCCTACGCCGGCATTCGGCGGCACGGTTCGATTAGGTCCAACCAGGATGGCAAATTGCCTTTTGTGTACTCGCAGTCAGAGGCCTCTTACTTCAGAAAAAGAGGATGTGTGTCAGTCTTTGATCTCAGGGCCGCGACGACGGAGCAAATCAACGAGGCGCTGGGCAAGTACTACTTCCTCGATCCTTTCCCGGATAATGATAGACCGACGTTTCTGATTCTCGGTCAATCTTGTTACGAACGGCTCATCTCATGGCGTGCGGCGTTCGACGAAGAAGGACACGGCGCGATGGTTGTCCCCTGCGTCGAGGCAGGTTACCCGAGCGAGATTCCGCTGTCTCTGATCGACTCCGCCTTGCTAGTCACCATCAAGAGAGAGCCAAGATTGCAGACGATTCGGCGACTGATGAGCAACCACAAGGAAGGCGATCAGATTTCGGCGGAGCTGTTCAGCCTGATAGTACGAAGTGGGGCTGGCTTGACCAAGGCCGAAGAGCGCGAGTTGAGAAGGAAAACCGACGTAGCCGCGATCCTGCGGCAGATCATGCCTCCGGGCTGCTAACGGGGCCTTCGGAATAGCTCCTAAACCACTGTTTCTTGGCCATTTAGAGGCTCTAGGACACGTTTCGGGGCCTCCCCCTAGGGGAAAGTACCCCCTAGGGCCTCCGACGCGTCCTAGCGAGTTCCCCGCAAGCGCCGGAAAGCGGGGGCATTTGCGATTCCTGGACCCCGTCGCTCGCTACTTAGCGTTTAGCGTATAATAGAGGTATGAGCAAACGAAAGGACCCGAACGCGGTCGCCATGGGACGGAAGGGCGGCAACGCGCGGATGAAGACCCTCACGCCGGAGCGCCGCTCTGAGATTGCCCGGCACGCCGTCCTGACACGGTACGGCAAGGCCAAGGCACCCTCCAAGGTGGGGCCGTGGTACGGGCTGGTAGCGCCCTTCCCCACCGACTACCGGTGGTCCGGCGCGGCCCGCCTCGCCGAGATCCTCGATCAGGTGGAAGCCAAACCCGAACCCGTCAACCTGGAGACCGACCCGGCCAAGCCCGCGCGGTACTGGACGCGCGACCGGGCCGAGGTCAAGGCGCGGGCGGCGGAGCCGGACCTGCGCGACCGCGAGACGCTGGTCATCGAGCGCCCGTATGACCCCGAGGTGCTCCGTGTCAACATGAAGTTCACGCCCGACCACGCCGCTCAGGTCAAGGCGCTGCGGGGCGCCCTCGGTGAGGGAGGCCGATCATGATCGGCGCCTACGCTCGCGTGAGCACCCGGCACCAAGCCGAGCGGAAGACGATCGAGAGCCAGAAGACAGACATCCTCGCCTATTGCGCCCTGCGCGGCGAGCAGGTCGGCGAGTGGTTCACCGACGACGGCACGACGAGCCGGAAGCCGCTGGAGAAGCGCGCGGGCGGCGCGAGGCTTTTCGACTGGGCGCGCGCTGGGAAGCTCACCAAGCTGATCGTCTTCATGTACGACCGATTGGGCCGCGACGACGAAGACGTCACCACGCTCGTGCACATGGGCGAGTTGCGCAAGCTCGGCGTCAGCATCGAGAGCGTCAAGGAGGGGGCGTCTGATGACCCGCATGGGCGCTTCGCCTCTTCCATAATGATCCTCGCTGGCGGGATGCAACGGGCGCAGATCCAAGACCGCGCCCGCAAGCACGCCCGCGAATGGGCCCGGAAGGGTGCCTATCAGGGCGGACCCGCCCCGTTCGGCTACCGTGTAGTGGACCGCGCCGACAAGCGCCGCGAGTTGGCGTGGGCGACCGACCCGATGCCGGGCTTCGAGGACCCTCCGCTGTCCGAGAAGGATGTGGTGGCGAAGGTCTTCGGGAAGGTGGCCGATGGAGCCAGCCAGCAGACCGTCGCCGACTGGCTGAACGGCAAGAACATCTCGCCGCACCCGGAAGCTCAAGCGGGGATGAAACCGAAGGGGAAGCGGACGCGGCTGTCCTGGACCCGGAAGGACGGGTCCACCTTCAAGCTCGCGACGCGGTGGAAGGCCGAACGAATCGGCAAGCTGGTCCGCGACCGGATCTACAAGGGCGAGGGCCACTACGGCGAAAGGAAGACGGTCTGGAAGGACGGCGACCCTACCACCGTCAAGCGGACAGACCCCAAGGAGCTGGCCGAGATCATCCCCATGTCGTGGCCGCCCATCGTCCCGGCGGAACTCTGGGAAAGGGCGAACGCGGCCCTGCGCAGCCACAACAACCAACTGCGGGCGCACGCGGGCAACCCTTATTTGTTGGCGGGCCTGATCCGCTGCGGCACGTGTGGGCAGGCGTACGTCGGGTTCGGCAAGAAGTTCTACCGCTGTCGGCGTCACTACGCCTACAAGCTGGATGGGCTGACGGCACCGTGCCCGAGCAAGAACGTCTACGGCTCCAAGCTGGAGGGCGATGTTTTGGAGGAGCTGAAGGCGTTCTTCCGCAGACCTCCCGCAGTCGTGGTGCGGGGGTTGCAGGCGGCCAACACGGACGAGAAGGTCAGAGCCGACATGCTCCAGGAGATCAAGCGGCTGGAGCGGCTGCTCTCGGGGCAGGAGGCCGAGCGCGACCGCCTCGTGACGCTGGACCGCAAGGGATTCATCACCGAGGCGCAGTTCGAAAAGCAGTACCACGAGATGGAAGCGGAGAAGGCGGGCTACGATTCCGAGATCGCCCGCCTCCGCAAGGAACTCAACGACAGCGAGGCGAGGCAGCGCGGGGCCGACGAGGCCGTTGACCTGCTGACTTCGCTGCGGGGGAAGATCGAGTGCTTCGAGGAGCAGCGCAAGGCCGCGCAAGCCTTGGTCGAAGTCACGATCCAGACGGGCGCGGACGGGCGACCGTACGCGGACGTGACGTATCGCTTCGAGCGGCAACACAAGCGTCAGCGGGACTTCGCCTACGCGAACGCAACGCCGGGTGGAGCAGGCGCAAAAGAGCGTTTAAGCGATCTGCATAACGCCCAGGCCATGGCCCAGTCTTTATCGCCCGGCGGCGTGAAGATATGGTAATTCTG
>CALAOT010000078.1 GCA_937889545.1 uncultured Opitutaceae bacterium | reverse complement strand
CACGGTCGTCCTGCAGAGAATCGATCTCTGGGGTCCGGCGCGGCCGGCGCAGGCCTCAGCCCTCGAACCTCACGGGCACGGGCGCCACCCGCCAGATCTGCTCGGCGTACTCGCGCACGGCCCGGTCGGACGAGAACGGACCCATGGCGGCGACGTTGAGGATCGACATCCGCGTCCACAGATCCGTTCCGAAAACCTTCGCCGCGCGATCCTGCGTGGCGACGAAAGACGCGAAGTCGGCGCAGTTGAAGAAGCGGTCCCGCCCGAGCAGCTCGTCCACGATCGGCCGGAATGCTCCGTCCTCCGCCCCGGGGAGGCCAGGAATCTCCGCGATCGCGCGCTCGAGCTCCGCGCTCGCGGCCACGTGGCGCTTTGGATCGTCGCCGGCCTTCCGGAGCGCCGCGATCTCGTCGGCTGTCTTCCCGAAGATGAAGATGTTTTCCGGTCCGACGGCCTCGAGGATTTCGATGTTTGCACCGTCGAGGGTCCCGATCGTGACGCCGCCGTTCAGCGCGGCCTTCATGTTGCCGGTGCCCGAGGCCTCGTATCCGGCCGTCGAGATCTGCTCGGAGAGGTCCCCGGCCGGGAAGATCTTCTCGGCGGACGAGACGCCGTAGTTCGGGAAGAAGAAGACCGAGAGCTTCCCCGCCATCGCGGGGTCGCCGTTGACGGCTTCGGCCAAGGCGTTGAGGAAGCGGATCACGAGCTTGGCCATCGCGTAGCCGGGCGCCGCCTTGCCCCCGAAGAGGACGGTGCGCGGCGGCCCGGCCTCCACACCGTCCCGGATCCTCTGGCGGAGGGCGAGCACGTGAAGGGCGTTCAGGACCTGGCGCTTGTACTCGTGGATCCTCTTGACCTGCACGTCGAGCATCGCGTCCGGGTCGAAGACGAACCCGTGGAGGCGGCCGCAGGTGTCGGACAGACGCGCCTTGTTCGCGCGCTTGACCACCGTCCAGCGTTTCCGGAACGACGCGTCTTCCAAAACGGTCCGGAGCTTCGCGAGCTCGTCGAGGTTCGTCGTCCATTTCTCCCCGATCGCCTCCGTGATCAGGGCCGCAAGGCCGGGGTTGCACTGCAGGAGCCACCGGCGCGGCGTGACGCCGTTCGTCTTGTTCTGGAAGCGGCCCGGGAAGAGCTCGTGAAAGTCGCGGAACGTGTCGGTCTTGAGGATCTCCGTGTGGATCTTCGACACGCCGTTGACGGCGTGGCTCCCGACGATCGCGAGGTGGGACATCCGGACGATGCCGCCGTTCTCGCCGCCGAGGATGGCCGTCCGCTCAATTCTCTTCTCGTCGCAGGGGAAGCGGCTGCGGACACGCGCCCGGAACCGGCGGTCGATCTCCTCGATGATCTGGAGGTGCCGCGGGAGGAGCTTGCCGAAGGTCGCCAGCGGCCACGTCTCGAGCGCCTCCGGCAGGACCGTGTGGTTCGTGAACCCGAACACGGCCTGGGTGATCTCCCACGCGCGCTCCCAGTCGAGCTTCTCCCTGTCGACGAGCAGGCGCATGAGGCCCGGGATCGCGACGGCCGGGTGCGTGTCGTTGAGCTGGATCGCGACCTTGTCGGGGAGCTCCTCCCAGAGGCGGTTGTCCTTCTTTTTGAATCGCCGGAGCACGTCCTGGAGCGTCGCCGACACGAAGAAGTACTGCTGCTTGAGGCGCAGCTCCTTGCCCGCGAGCTGGTCGTCCGGCGGGTAGAGGACCTTCGAGATGTTCTCGCTCTTCGTCTTGTCCTCGACGGCGTGGACGTAGTCGCCCGCGTTGAACGTCGCGAGGTCGAACTCGCGCGTCGAGCGCGCGGACCACAGGCGCAGGGAGTTCACGGTGTCGTTCCGGTAGCCCGGCACGGGCACGTCGTACGCCATCGCGTAGACGTCCTCGGTGTCCACCCAGTCCGTCCGGACGTCGCCCGCCTCGTCGCGGAACGTGATCGTCCGTCCGTAGAGCTGGACCGGGATCAGGGAGTCGGGCCGGGGGATCTCCCAGGGGTTCCCGTACCGGAGCCAGTTGTCGGGCGCCTCGACCTGCTGCCCGTCCCGGATGCGCTGGCGGAAGATGCCGTACTCGTAGCGGATGCCGTAGCCGAAGAACGGAAGGGCGAGCGCCGAGGCCGAGTCGATGAAGCACGCCGCGAGGCGGCCGAGGCCGCCGTTCCCGAGGCCGGGATCTACCTCCCGCTCCGCAATGTTCGCGAGGCCGTAGCCGAGCTTCTCGATGGCCCGGGCGTAGGCGGGGTGAGCGCCGAGGCTGAGGATGTTGTTCAGGAGGAGTCGGCCCGGCAGGAACTCCATCGAGAGGTAGTACACGCGCTTGGTGTCCGAGCGGTAGTAGGCGTCCTGGGTCAGGAACCAGCGTTCCATGAGGCGGTCCCGGACCGCGTAGGCGAGCGCGTGGTAAATGTCGAGCTCGGCGGCCGTGAACTCGTCCTTAGCCACCGCGTACATCATGTTCTCCGCGAACGACTCGACGATCCCGGGCACGTCGAGATGTCCGGGCATGGGTCTCGGAATCCGCCGGGGCGCCGAGCTCCGGGGATCGCTGGGGTTGGGTTCGTGGTCCATGCCCGGGATTCTAGGGGTGCCGGTTCTTCCTCCGTGACGATTCGGACCCATCCGAGCCTGGCGCGTCAGCGGTCGGCGGGCGCGTCGGCCGACGGGAGGATCGCCCCCGAGCCCACGAGCGCGATGGCGCCGACGAGGACCGGGACCGCTGCGGGCACCTCGAGGGTGACGGGGCCGTCGCGGCGCACGACGATGAAGAAGCCGATCGTCACGTAGAAGACCATCGAGCCGGCGAGCATCGCGAGGGCCACCAGCCAGCTCTTCTTCGCGTCCATGGGGCGAGTCTCTCAGAGCGGGCGCGGTCTGGGTCCGCGCTCGCGCCCCACGCCCGCGAGGACCGACGCTGAGAGCAGCGCGACTCGCCCGTGCGCGTTCAGACGGCTCGTTCTGTAGGATCGTCTCGAGGCGCTCGACCAGCGGCGGCGCCGTGGCGCGATGGCTTCACTTCTACAATCACCGCCAGAACACTCTTCCTTCGGCAACCGTACACCCTTCTCAAGGGTGAACAACCTCCTGAGCACTAACGGCTAGGGTGATGACGGGTCCCGCGCAGGACCATAAGTCTTATTGATGCCAACAGCGAAGGCTGGGAGGGCTGAAGTGCAATTCATATCGCGGCGAATGAGGGCTGTCTCTCTTGTCTTTTCCTGCTGACGGTCCCGCTGCTTCTCGCCCTCCCGGCCGACGCCCAGTCGTACACAGTGCTGCATGCGTTCGACGGGAGTGACGGCCTAAGCGCTGGCGGCCTCGTGCAGGGAACCGACGGGAACTTCTACGGGACGACGTATTCCGGCGGATTTGGCGGCGATGGCGCAGTCTTCAAAGTCACATCCTCGGGGACACTAATCGTTCGCCGGGAGTGACGGCCAAAACCCCATCGCTGGCCTCGTGCTGGGTTCGCCCGCCACCGTCCGGTTTCCAGGGCCCGGTAGTCCCGGACCACTGCGCTCTGAGCCATCCACGCGGTGCCGCCCGCGGCGGGCCGTCGCGTCGCCCTCGGGCGCCTGCGATAGAGTGATGCGTGTCAAGCGATAGAAGGACGCCGTGGGCATCATGCACATCGCTCGCCCGCTGAGGGGCGCGAATACGTTGACAGTAATGCCGTCGCCTCGTCTTGTGGCAGGAAAGGTCGTTATGCAAAATGTGACTGCTCTTCTCGGAACGCTGCTGATCTGCTCGGTCCCTGCCGTCGCCCAGACCAAGCCGGTGGTCGTATTCATTGCAACCGGCGGCACGATCGCCATGAAAATTGACCCGGTCAAGCACGCGCCAGTGCCGGCGATCTCCGGTGAGGATCTGCTGGCCACCGTGCCGGAGGTCTCGAAGTACGCCAGCGTCGAGGTGAAGAACGTCTCCAATGTGCCCTCGGATTACATGGATCCGGTCCGCTGGACGGCACTGACCCGCGAGGTCAACACCGCGTTGGCCCGCTCGGAGGTGGCCGGCGTCATCATCTCTCACGGGACCGACACCCTGGAAGAGACCGCCTACTGGCTCGACCTCACCGTCGATTCTGACAAGCCCGTGGTCCTAATCGGCGCCCAGCGCAACGCCTCGGAATCCGACTTCGACGGCCCGCGCAACTTGCTGAACGCCGTGCGCATCGCCGTCGATCCGCAATCCAAGGGCAAAGGGGCCATGCTCGCCATGAACAGCCAGATCAACTCCGCCCGCGACGTCACCAAGACCCACACTTCCAGCGTCGAGACCTTCAAGTCGGGTGATTTCGGCTTCCTCGGCGAGGTGGATTTCGACCGTATCGTCTATTGGCGTGCGCCGCTACGCCGCCAGCATTTGCCCATCAAGACCGACAGCATGCCTTACATTGAGATCGTCCCCATGTACGGCGGCGCCGACGGCTACCTGATTAAGGCTGCGCTCGACCACGGTGCCAAGGGTCTGGTGGTCGAGGGCTTGGGCTGGGGCAACGTCAACAAGCCGATGTATGCCGCCATCAAGGACGCCATCGCCAAGGGTGTCCCCGTGGTGATCACCTCGCGCGTTCCCAACGGCCGCGTGCTCCCCAACTACGGCTGGGAGGGCGGCGGCAAGACCCTGGTCGATGCCGGCGCGGTTATGGGCGACGATCTGTCTCCGCAGAAGGCGCGCATCCTGCTGATGCTCCTGCTGCAAGACGGCGTCACGGGACAGAAAGACCTGCAAGCCGCCTTCGATCGCTAGAACTCA
>CALAOT010000077.1 GCA_937889545.1 uncultured Opitutaceae bacterium | reverse complement strand
TAGCCCAGCATCCGCTCGGCGCCGACGTTGAAGATCTGGATGACGCCCTTCGCATCGGTGGCGATGCTCGAAAAGTTGGCGCTATTGAAGATCGCGTGTTGCAGCGCGCCAGCCTCGAGCAACGCCTCTTGGCTTCGAATTTCGGTAATGACCTCCACCGTGCCTGCAGCCAAAGGTTTGGCTTTTCTACGGAATAGCTGTGTTAGTTTCATGGATCCAATGGGGGCAAAGTGGATCCCGAGATACTCCGCTATCGCAGGCAAATGCTTGCGCTCCAGGTCGGATTCACGCTCTTGGCTCACCAATGATGAGACTCCGAGCGGGTCGTATGTTATCGAGGAAGGGCGTGATAGATGTCGGGAACCAAAGCGAGATATATATGCGAATGACACCGGGTTAACGCGGTTGATCGTTGATTTTCTTCTAAGGCTGGGCGTCCAGATAATTTTGTAAGTAATTGACAATAAATTTGTTAAGTTAGTGGAGCCTGTTATTGCAACATCATGGATATGAAGATCTTGTATCTGCCTGGGTTTTCTCACCAGCTTGGCGGAAGCCGCTCGACGTCGGCGGGCGCGCTCAATGAATCGGCCGAACAGTTCGGGGCTGCATCCGGAGTTCGCAGCACGGTATCCGCACTGCGAATTTGCACTTTCAGCTCGCTGAACGACAAAGACGGCGGCCGCCCGAAGCACCCCGTCGCCCATTAATCCCTGCAAGAACGGACGAACGCTGTTACCACCAGGCCGCACCGTCTGATTCATGGCTTCCGTCTTCGCGGCGTTTATGAACGTCCGTTCACGGTTTCTTGGGAATAGACAATCCGAATTCATGCCCGATTTGCCACTTCAACTGGCAAATCCGTTCCTCAAATCTCCTCCTCAGAGGAGAAATCAGGCGAAGAGGGAGGGATCCTATCCCCGCAGTTAAATCTTCGCCCAGATCGTCCTCACATGGCAATATACCATCTCCCTCGTAAAGACGGTGCTTTTCCCACTCCCGAATGACTCCATTTTTGCAATGTAAAAATGGCGGAGGGGGAGGGATTCGAACCCCTCATCCGCCTCGAGGCCAAGTCACGAGCTTACGCGGATATCATTGATTTTTAATTTCTTATGACTGGAAACAAGAAGCAGGCAGACGCAGCGAAGGGAAGGCAATAGCAGGGTCCCTGGCAACCTAGCGACAATCTAGAGACGCTTACGGCAGGATCAATCCGGTCGGATTTTGACGACCATCCCAGATGCGGACGATTTCCACCAGTCGGGTCGTTTCGGTGACCTAGTAGAAAATCAGGTAGTAGCGGTGGGACAATTTGCGCAAGCCTGGCCGGCGGCGAACCATCGTGCCGCGATAGGGCAACGTCGCCAACGATTCGGAAAGCGCAATCAGTTCCTCTCCGATTTTCAAGGCGATCACCGGCCCGCCGTGGGGGTTTTGGGCGATGAATCGAGCAATGGCTCCCAATGCGAGCTTGGAAATGATTACCCGGTAATCCATTGGCGCAGATGGCGGCGTGCTTCTTCAATAGGCACCCCTCCTTCTGTCGCCAGAGAGCGAAGTCCCTCGTCGATAGCCGCGATCATTTCGGGCGTCTCCTCGGCGGTCTCATCGAGCCAATGCCGCAGGACCTGCTGCTCTTTCGGGTTGAGTTGCAGAATCGCTTCTTGGATCTCAGCGAGTTTGGTCACGGCCAAAAACATAGTCAGGGATGTCCGGCGGACAATCGCAAAATGCCACTTGGTCGCCAAATTGGCATAACGCCGAGTTTGAGTTTTCTACCCTGACGGTCAGTGGACACTCGACGGTAGAGGATAAAGTTTCTCATGCCCGTCCTGGACGACATCCGACCCGACCTCGCCAACTTGAATTACAGGGTCTAAACGAGGGACAAGACCCTGTCGAAGTACATGAAACAATGAATTTCTCGCGTCTGCTACTTCCGTCAATGAGAGGCTCATCCTTCAACCGTAACCCAGATCTTCTCTTGTCAGGGGTCACCTCAAATCCAGCCACGACGGGTCGGGGGCCTAATTCAAAACCAGCCACTGCGAACGGGACGTTGGGGGTCATAGAAGGTTGATCGGGTTGGACAAGAGCAAAACGAGTGTCGCCGACGCCGGAGGCGTCGTGTTTTCCGGGGGCTGGGGGCGGATCCCCCCAGATAGGCCGCAGGCCGTGGCTGACTTTGCGCCTTCCCAGCAATCAGGGTCTGGGGATCGGTCATGAGCGCGGCTCGGCGGCGGCGCCGCCGAGGTCGAGGTCTTTGGTCCGGTAGCTTCGGCCTGCGAAGGTGACGATGCGGGAGTGGTGAAGGAGCCGATCGAGGATCGCGCTGGCGACGGGCACGTCCTGGAAGAGCTTGCCCCACTCCTCGAGCGGCCGGTTTGAGGTGATCAAGATCGAGCGGTTCTCATAGCGGCGCATCACGACCTCGAGCAGGTATTCGCCGGAGTGCTTGGGGAGCTGCTTGCCCGCAAAGTCCTCGATGATTAGCAGATCCGGTTTCGGATACTGGCGCAGCGCGAGCTCTTTCTCCTCGAGCGCCTCCTCGGCGATCAGGTCGCCGACCAGGTCGAAGATCGAGCGGCACAGTTCACGGTAGCCCTGCTGGATGGCCTCGTAGCCGATGGCCCAGGCGCAGTGCGTCTTTCCGACTATGCCGCTCCCAGCATAGTGCTTAGTGGTGTATCCGTCATGGCCACCACGCTCAGACGCCTTCGTGTACGTTGAACCACGGCCACGGCGGATACACCACTAAGCATAATGTGGTGCACCACATTACTCTTTCACCCGATTCTCCATTTCCTCCCGGGCGCAGTAGCGCTGGTCGTAGATCTTCTGCGCGTCGCCGACGACATTGATGACGATGAAGCGCGGGTTCGCTCCCTTGTCCGTGTGCTCGGCCTTGGCGATCACCCAGCGCGGCCCCCCGCCACGTCAGCGCCGCATAGTCGAAGGCGGTAAAGAGCCGCTGCTTCTTGCCGCTGCTGTTAAATTCCTCCTCAGCTCTCTGCATCAGCGGCGCGTTGTGCTCCAGAAGCCGGCAGTTACGGGCGATCCCGATCACGTATTTCACATCGTTCTGGTCGCACCAGGTGAGCATCCGGTCGCGGCAAAATCCGCTGTAAGCTCTGATCACGATCTTCGTCCTGGGCCAAGCACCCGCTTCACAAGGAGCGCGAGGATCGCCCATGCGTGCTTGGCCCCGTCGATGTTGCTTTTCCTTAAGTACGCCACGAGCAGCTGGTCGCCGCAGAAGACGTACAGCGGCAGGAAGCAGTGGCAGTTGCTGTAGCCGTGGAAGAACCGGCCCTCCTGCTGCCCGTGCACCGGAGTGTCCGTCGCATCAAAGTCCAGGATCAGGTACGCGGGCGCCTTCGGCTTCGATCGGATAAACTGCTCCACCAATTCCTGGTTCACAGCCCACGCGCTCGCACGGTCTCTCGCGTTCTCGAAGCGCGACAAAGTCGGCGCACTGCCGAGCGTCCTCCGCTCCCGACGCCAGCTGATGCACGGGATCGTGCGCCAGCTCCCCGGCGTCATTCAAATCCTCCCATCCGGCGCACAGCGCCATCACCCGTTGGCGCAACAGCGTCACCGCCTCGTGCCCCACCTTTCCCTTCTGGCGTTTGTCGCCCATGCGATCGGCCACAGATTTTATTAAACCAAGCCGACGGTCGGCCTCTCGCATCAATATAAGCCCCCCGTCGCTTGAGACTTCTCCGCCATCAAAGCGGCCTTCCACATGCCGGCGTTTTGAACTTGTGAACCGTATCTTTTTCCGTGAGTTTTTTCGCATCGCGTAGTCTTGGGTGATTGTTTGCACCTCCTTGATAGTCAAGGAGTACCAAGATACGCGATAACTATTTCATGAAAGATTGAGGCGAGCAATGAAGAAACCCCGTTCCCCTCCTCCAGCATCCGCAGCACGTGGCTCCGGTCAGGCCCGCCGAGCCGGGCCTTCCCCCTGCCGGCTATGGACAACCACCGTCAGTCGTATTAGCTTCAACTAACCATTCAGACCGATCCTGAAGGCGGTCCGAAAATGGGGATCCGCTCAGAAGCAATCTTGGTGGAACAACGATGAAATCAAATTGCTTAACGCGCTCCCTATCTCTCGCGAGGGCCGTTTACACAGCATCCACAATTCTGATGTGCATGGCTGCGGCCTTTGTTTCCGCTCCCATGTCGGCTGGTCCGCCCATTGGAATCAATATCCTCTTCGCTGGTGATTACACCCCTGACCTGTTGTTCGCGGACGCGTTCAAGCAATCGCGTAGCTGGAATACATCCTCGGGCCCAGCAGCCTCGGTCGACTCCAATGGCTGGCCCACGCTGGATGCGAACATTTACGTGTGGGCCGGGCAGACGCTCAATATGAGCGGGACTTACGCCTTGTCCTTCAACGGGCAGGCAACCGTGACCGTGACCCTTGGCGGCGGAACTATCTCGAATCAGACATACGATTCATCGAGCAACAGCACGACAGCAACGCTGGCGATGACGAATGCCGACCTGAACCTGTCGTTCGCCAATACCCAGCGGACATCGTCGAGCGCCACGAACACCGGTATCACCAACGTGAAGCTGATGCGCCCAACCTCGTATGGAGCGAGCACAAGCTACCCTGTGACCGCCAACTTCACGACTCTGATAAAGGGCCTGATCAATGGTTTCGGGACAATCCGGTTTATGGATTATCTCGCCACGAACGCCAACGCCCAGGTCAATTGGGGCGACCGCGTTCCACCGACTTACGCAACGTGCGTCGTATCCAACGCCAATTACGGATGGCAAGGCAAGGGTTCTCCGTGGGAGTATACAGCCATCCTCTGTAATGAGACGGGCAAGGACATGTGGATCTGCATCCCTGCCGGTGCGACCGACGCCTACATAAGCAACGTTGCAAACCTGATTGCCTTTGGCAGCGACGGAACAAATCCGTATACGAGCACGCAGGCCAACCCGGCCTATCCGCCACTAGACCCAAGCCTCAAGGTGTACGTGGAGTACAGCAACGAGGTCTGGAACACTGCCGGCGCCTTCACTCAGAGCACGACGAATCACAATGCCGCGATCAGCGAGGTGAACGGGGGCGGATCTCCTTTGAATTTTGACGGCGACACTAGCGACTGGAATTGGGCGGCCAGGCGCACCGCCAAGCGAACCGTCGAAATCAGCAATATCTTCCGCAATGTATTCGGCAATGCCGCCATGATGGTACGCGTACGCCCCGTTCTGGAATCGCAGGAGGGTTACGTCGCTTTCTGGCTGCTACAGCAGACGCATATGTTGGAGGATTACTACAATAATCCCAATCGGGTGGCGACTCCGCATCCGCCAGGTTACTTTATATACGGCGGCGGCGGCTCCGCTTACTTCAATCCCGATAATGGCAGCGCCACCCTGTCGCTCTCGAATATCTGGACGAGCGATACGTTCGACAATGCCGTTTGGGCGCCGATCTGCCAGAGCGACTCCAACTATGATCTGCCCGTCTATGGAAAGCGCGTAGCCTATGAGGGCGGTCCGAGCATGGACAATACGGGCCACAGCGAGTCGATCAAGAGCCAGGCTTGGTCGGACCCCGGCATGACAACAAGCGTAAGCAGCCACCAGACCACTTGGGACCAAAACGGCGGCGATCTGCTGTGTTACTTTGATTCCACAGGCGATTATCAGTGGGGATTTACGCATGACCCCGCAGTGCTTAACACGCCGAAGCTGCTCGCGATCGACTCGATTAACAGCTCCGCACGTGCGACAGGGAACTATGGAGTCGCCATTCCCGGAACCCTCATTGCTTCGGCCTACAATTCCCCGGAAAGCTGGGCCGGCTCCGACCCGCACAATCTGTCCGCCAATGGCAACTGGACTTGGACCGGCTATGTTGTAAAAAACGCCTCAAGCGGCGCGTTCTCCATCAAGCTGAATGCAGGTTCCTCCGGCGCGGCTAACAAAGCCGATATCTACGTTGACGGCGGCCTCGCGGGAACGATTACGATCCCGAATACGGGCAGCAACGGCACGTATCAGGATAGCGCGACGTTAACGAGCGGCACCATTGCGGCAGGCACACACGGTGTGCTCCTGAAGGCCAGTTCCGGTAACTTCGGGGTCAACACGATCGGAATCCTCGCAAGCACATCGGCGGCCCCGACGTTCACAACCCAGCCGATTTCCGTAGCGGTGACGGGCGGCACTGTTGCGTTGGGCGCCGTGGCGAGCAATGCTCCCTCGTACCAGTGGATGCTGAACGGCACGACACCGGTTCCCGGTGCAACAGGCCCGATCCTCCTTCTTGCGAACGCGGAGGCAGCCGTCGGAAGCTACACGTGCGTTGCCACCAATGGGGCGGGATCTGCCACAAGCGACGCGGCGACGGTCTCGGTAGTCACAACGTCGACGCCGGGCCGGCTGATCGACATTTCCTCCCGTGCCGTATCCGGAACGGGTGCCAACGAACTCATCGCCGGGTTTGCCGTCGGAGGCGAGGGCACGTCGGGCTCCGCACCCGTGCTAATCCGTGCCTCGGGTCCAGCACTCACACCATTCGGGGTGGCGGGTGTCCTTGCCGATCCGCAGTTGACGCTCAATAGCGCAACCGAGGTTCTCGCGACCAACAATGGCTGGGGTGGCAACGCCCAGATAGCCTCAACCGCAGCTGCGGTGGGCGCCTTTGCATGGAACACCCCTGCGAGCCATGATTCGGCGTTAGTCGAATCGCTGCTGGACGGACCCTATACGGCGCAGGTGACGGGAACTAGCGGTGATGCCGGAGTCGCGCTGGCAGAAATCTATGACGCCGCTCCCAGCTACACGCTCACACAGCCGCACCTGATCAATATCTCAGCTAGAGTGCAGGTCGGCACGGGAGGCAACGTCCTGATCGCTGGATTCGTGATCGGCGGAACGACCTCAAAGACCGTCCTGATCCGAGCTTCGGGTCCGGCGCTGATCCCATTCGGGGTCCCGGGTACGCTTCCTGATCCAGAGTTGCAGCTCTACAGCACGGCATCGGGAGGCTCCCTCCTCGCAACGAACACCGGTTGGGGCGGGGATTTCCAGATCGCTGCAACGGCGGTGTCGGTAGGGGCATTCTCATGGGGCAGCTCACCGACGCCAGATTCTGCGATCCTCATCACTCTGCCGCCCGGTCCATACACCGCCAATGTGTCGGGAGCGAGCGGCGACACAGGTGTCGCTCTTGTCGAAGTGTACGAGGTGCAGTGAATCTAAATGTGGGTCAGGGCTTCGGAACGACGATCAGGGACAGGTAGGCGGCTTTCGCTGCGCGCTTCCGCAGGAGGGGCAGGATCCAATGATGTGAAGGTCAGCTGATGGTGTTATTGCGTAGCCAAAATCTCGTAATCGAGAATTCGGTAGTTGCATGTCCATCCCGATCGAAAATGCGAAAGTGGGAGGTCGACCGTTCGAGTCAGACCAGAACCGACTCCTACGGACTGAACGATATCCTCTAGGCTTCGGATTTCCCCGTACAGCGGGGGAAAATGGCGGAGACGGAGGGATTCGAACCCTTCTGCCGCCTCGAGGCTAAGTCGCGAGCGTACGCGGACTTCGTTGAGTGTTTGTTTCTTGAGACTGGAGACAAGAAGCAGGGAGACGCAGCGAAGGGAAGGTAAAAGAGAAGTCTTTGGCAACCTGACGACAAGCTAGAGCTTGAATGCGCCCGGGTCTTGGCGTGCATCCCAAATCCGCACAATCTCAATCGACTGCTGCGCCTCATTGATTCGATAGAAAATCAAGAACCACGGTTGATGCAGGATACGCCGATAGCCGGGACGGCCTCCCACCGCCACGCCGCGATTCGGCATTTGTTGCAGCGAGAAGATCGTATCGACCAACTTCAGGCCGAGCCGCTCCGCTGCCACGGGGTTCTTCCGCGCCAGGAAGGCAACCACATGTTCGAGGTCAAGGTCGGCCCTCTCGTTTAGGGCGACACGCCAGCCCATCGCCGTACTTTTTGTTCGAGCTCGACGCGTGTGTATTCACGGACACCCTTTTCTTCCGCGGAACGGATACCTTCATCGAGTGCTGCCAGCATCTCTGGCGACTCTTCCTGCAGGAGATGTTCCTCTAGCCAGCGAGCGAGCTCGCGCTGCTCGGCGGCAGGGAGTTTTTCGATGGCGGCCTCGATTTCGGGCACAGTAGACATGGCGGCAGGTTAACGCGGGATTCAGCTCTGGCAAGCCATCGCTACGGGAACGGACGTCCTCTTCAATGCTTGTGTCTAAGCGTCCGTCTTCCCGCTACGGGCCTACAGCGTGGGCGGGTAAAGCGAGCAAAAGATTGGCCTCCTTCACCTTCCACCCGTGCCCGCCGTTTCGCTTTGTCCAAAATCGGTTCGGCTAAGGCTGCTCTAGAAGTTCGACCTTAAGCGCCCTTCCGTGCAGATCATATTTCCTGCAAATGCGGAATCGTGTTTTTGGCTCTGTCATACTGACACAGCAAACATTTGCTCCAATAAATCCACAGTCCAATATTCTCTGACGTCTGGGCAAAAGATATGAGCATCTTCTCGCATATTTTTGGTAAGGAACAACAGCCTCAGTCATCGAACACTTGGCCGAACAATAGCTCTTGGGGTGCCTTGAAGAATGGCGAAGCTGTTCAAACCGTGGATGGACCACGCTTCCTCTCAACTGTGCCGTGTGGCGAACTGACATTACCGAGTGGTCGCCTCGCAGTATGTGATCCTTTTGTATTTCTTTCGCCCTCTGGCACACCCTTCATTTCTACGCCAAAGGGGAATTTCCCGGTGATTGTCACGCTCGTTGACGTCAGTGAGAAGCAGGATCGGTCACACATCCGCGAGGCCTATGCATCGATCATTTTTTCGCCTGCTGCGGAGGCTTATCGGAAGTCCGTGCAGTTAGCGAAAGACGGTGAAAAGCGTCTCGAGCCAAAAGAAGACAACTTTGTCGGTTTCGCTGTGGACGCCGGAACAGCGTGCTTCGTTGATGAGTCGGCGATTGGTCCATGCATGCCCAATCCGCAGAATTGGTATCAATCGCTCTTTGAGAATGAGCGGCCGGACTGCTGGTTTAAGCGGATGGACGATCCTGCTCATATTCGTGCGGGTATCGCAAATATCGCGCTTCCGCTGGCAAAAAACGGAGAGAATTTGATCCTTTTCCATTCAGGATGGGGAGATGGATATTTTCCTGTTGTGGGCTCGTACGATTCCTCAAATCGGCTCGTCGCAGCCCACATTGATTTCCTTGTCGTGAAGTGAAGAGCCCAGCAGCCATAGCCATCGCGGTTGATCACTTACGAAACGCACCGCGTTTCATGTTGAGAGGGACGCCCTTCCCCTTACCGAATCGGTAAGGTTTGAAACTGTGTAAGTGACGCAGCCCGGAGCGGCGTTCTTAGCCGGATATGCTCAGTCGTGCGACATGCGGCGTGTCGTATTTACGAAATCTGAAACCTTACGTTTTGACGTAAGGAGTGATGTGTCTCACCCAAAAAGTAACGTGGCTACGTTACATAAGTCATGACCGAAACTTCGGTAGTGCGACACACGGCATGTCGGATGACGCGAAGCATTAACCAGCGCAGGTCTGCGTCCCAGAGAAAATAGGGCCTCGGCTCGGGGTGCCGAGCCGAGGTCCCAATCAGCAACACGTGTTTCCGATTTCCGGCAGAAGCTTATCTCTTTGAAAGCCAACACGCGCGCGGCATTAAAGCCGGTGCTGCGTGTGTTCCTGCCATTCGATGCACGTTACCCGTGTATCGGTCATGCCGCTGCGAAAAGCACCAGAACGGGCGGCGTTGGCGCAGCCTTATCGGCGCGCTTCGGTCGGATGCCGAGGAACTGCTTGGCGTCAGCCGTGCTCTTTAGGTCGAGGTAGTGCTTTTTTATGAAGCTCTCGGAATTGCCCGCTTGGAGTGCGGCCTCACCTAGGGAGCGGAATTTCGCGACGTGCATCGAAATGAACGTGTGTCGCATTACGTCATGCGTGAGCCCGAAACGCTTCGCGATCCTTGCCCGGAGCTTTTGCAGGTTCGGCACAATGATCGGATTTTCCGCGAGCGGATACGCCCGGAGCCATGCCGCGAGGTTGGGCTGAATCGCCACCGTGCGTTTCTCCCGGACCTTGGAGACCTCGGGCTCAATCAGGATAACCCCGGTATCGAGCCGCACGTGCCCCGGCAGGAGGCGGAGGATTTCACCCGTCCGTAGGCATGGCCGGATGCCCGCGAAGAGGCACAGGGCAAAGAAAGGCACAAGGCGGCCGTTCTGGTAGCCCTCGACATAAGTCATCAACTCCTGTGCCTGAGCCGCCGTGAGGGTCTTGGCGGACCCGCGACGGTGGGCGATGCGGTAGTATGGGACTTTCTTGATGGGATTGGCCACAAGCCACTCCCGCTGCTCGGCGAACTTGAGAAAGGTCGAAACGACGCCGCGGCGGTTGTTGTAGGTCTTGAGGCATCCGTTGGCCCGCTGGAAATACGTCGTCAGGTGTGCGGCCGTCAGCTCAGCGACGGTGACGCCGGAGAAGTGCTTTTTCAGCGCCTTCATATGCCGGTTGATCGTGGTGAGCTGGGACGCAGAGATGAGCTTCTGCTCATGCTCCCGGGCCTTTACCGTCAGATAGGCCGTGACCGCCTCATCCAGGGCCTTCTGGTTCTCCGGCGTGCGGTGATTGGACAGGGCGTAATCGACGCAGAACGAGAGCGTGCGACTACCGCCGGCCAGCCGCCGGAAAACGGCCTCGGCCTCGCGGACTTGATCCTCAGCGAGGCAGGTGGTGACGGCGCAAAGGCTCGACGCCAGTTGCAGCGCCTTGAGTTCAAGGGTGGCCTTTTCGGCGGCAGCCTCCTCCTGGGTCTTGAAGTTGCGGCGGATGCGGACGCCGTTGAGCTGACCATCGACGCGGAACGAGAAAACGCCGTTCCGGTTCTTAAACCGGCTGACAGCGAACATAGGTTGGACATTCATGCTTAGGTTGCCGCGTCAACCTGGCAACCTAGCTTCGGGATTCTCCGCCTCATAGGGGAAAAATGGCGGAGAGGGAGGGATTCGAACCCTCGGTACCCTTTCGAGTACACATGATTTCCAATCATGCACATTCGACCACTCTGTCACCTCTCCGTGAACCGGAAACCTGTGTTGTCCGTCGGTCGAAGGGGAAGATCAAAGGCAAGGGGGTGGGGCAGGGTCAAACGCAATCTCCGATAACACACCTGAACGGGCGATGGTGAGTCTATCCTCTCGGTACCTCAATCGGAGGCAATTCTCTGAATGGGTTGAAAACTTTCAATCCGGGCCGAAGGAAATCCTTTTCGTTGCCGGTGACGATGGTCAAATTGTGGCGGCGGGCCGTAGCCGCGATGTAGCTGTCCTCCACAGGCATTCGCTGGCCCGCCTTTTCCAATGGACGCTCTTGTTCGGCCCACACGTGCGCTACTGCTACATTAAATCCGTGGATACGTCCGTGCATCGCGTCGATGAGGCGCGTCAGCCACAATTGCAGGGCCTCACGCGACTTTCCGTCCTTGCTTCTTACCCAGTAAGCCAGTTGGGCGATAACTACGGCGCTCGTATAGCAGGCGTCCTTCTCGGCCTCAAGCCAGGCTACGACGCGCGGATCGCCCAAGCGCTTTGCTGGCTGACTCAGGACATCTGCATCCAGAAGCCAATTCATAGCTTCCGGCGACGAGGCAATTCGCGACGGCGGACCGGGAGATCATCCATGGGAACCGGGCACTCCTTTAGGACTGCCAGCCAGTCGCCCTTTGCGGCAATGCGCCTAAATACGAGAGTGTCGTCCTCTGGGTGAAATTCTGCCTCGTAATTATCCCCCGGGCGAGACGGGGCGAGCGACTTAGGCACGGTCAGTCGGTGTTTTGCATCGAGCGTAAGGAGCATGGTGGGATCATCCCACTCGAACCTTATTTGTCAAGTTGTGGTGTTTGAAAAGGAACCCGTTTTGCAACGGGTCCGTTCTTGGACAATAAACCTCCACGCACATCGGTAATGTTTATGTCGTGCGCAGCGCCACAGCCGGGGCAACCTGGGCGGCCAGCCTTGCGTGAATGAGGTCGTCAGGCAAAAGGCCGACCGGAAGGCCACGCACCGCGCAGAACCGAATCAGGACCTTGCGGTTGGATCTGTCCTGGTTGGGAAATGTGGCGCCGGCCGCCTGAAAATCGAGGGTCCGCACCGGGACGACTGACCGGGACCGCGAGGATCGTCTCGGGGCTACGGCTTGTCGGCTGCCGGGGCGGCCGCGGGCTGCGCAGCCGCCGGAGCCTTGTCTTTGCCCTGGGCGTCCTCCGCAAGCTTCTCCTCCGGTTTCACCGCCGCGGCCTGCTTCGCAAGCTCGGCCACGTCGCGGGAGGGCAGATTGATGATGCCGGACGCGTGGCCCGACGAAAAGTCGACCGTCCCGATTCCCAGGATCTTGCCATCTGGGTCGAACGCGGGTGCGCCGGCCACTTGGCTGCTGATCAGGTATTTGGTGCGCGGCCGTTCCACGATTCCGACGATAGTCACCGGGAACACGAGGGGCATCCTCTGGAACTCCTTGGCCGCGCGGGTGACGACAAAGTAATCGCCGAGGACGACGGCCTTCGCCTCGTTGCTGAGGTCCACGTGGCTGAACTTCGGGGCAGGGGTCACCTTGCCGGGGATGGGGGCCACAAAGACGAGGTTCAGGTCCGGGTCGCGCAGCACGATGGCCGCGGGCACCTCGGTATTGTTCGAAAGCCTCAGGGTCACGTCCTTGAACTCGGTCTCCGCGAACTCGACCTTCGCGCCGCGCACGGACGCCATGCTCTCCTGCATCATCTTCGGGTCCACGACGCTGAGCGCTGTCACGGTCAGGCCGCTCTCGGCGAGCACGGTCCCGTCGACCATGATTTTTTGCTCATGGGGCGGCATGGCCTTGCCCCCCATCGTTCCGCGCAAGACGGCGACCAGCTCGACGGAGACGACGGCGCCGGCCGAGTGCGCCTCCACATCGCGGCCCTTCTGGGCTAGGATCTCGGACTCGGTCCGGCCCACGGCGAGCGCGGGCAAAAAGAGCAGGGCGTGGGCGGCGACGATAGCGTGGCGTCGGACTGGGTTCATTTTGTTTGGAGTGGCTTCAGGTTGATCTCGACAAAGGCTGTCTTCCCGCGGCGCAGCACCTCGAGGACGAGCCAGCGCCTGCCGGAGCCGGCAGCCGCGTCACGCGCCCGATGCAGGTCGTCGACCGTTGGCACCGAGGCGCCGTCCGCGGCGAGCACCAAGTCGTCCCCGCGCAGGCCGCCCAGCTCGGCCCACCCCGAAGGGACGGTCGACGAGACAAGGACGCCGGCTGCCGTGTCCGGTAGCTCGAGGCGGGCCCGATCCTCAAAGGAGATTTGGCGCACCTCAAACTCGAGCTTCTCGTCCTCCCAGAGTGGCATTTCGGAGGTCGGCTTCGGCTGGACCTCCATCACAACCGGCATGTCCGTGCTCTTTCCGTCCCGCCACACCGTCACCGAGGCGGTAGTCCCAACGCGGTACTGGCGCACTTGGCGCTCGAGCACCTGGCTGTCCTCCGAGCGCTGCTCCACGACCGGCATACCGTCGAGGGCAAGCAAGACGTCGCCTACCTTGAGGCCCGCCTTTGCAGCCTCGGAGCCCGCGTACACGCGAGTGACGCGGGCGCCGCCGTTCTCGGAATTGATCCCCAGCCGCTTGTTGAGCTTGGGCGTGAGCGGCTGGGAGGTGACCCCGAGCCAAGCCTTGTGGACCGTCGGGGGGACAGGATGGGGGTTCGTGTTCCGGAGTTCGACCACGGAGCTCAAGACCGCGCCGTCGCGCCGGAAGCTCGCCACGACCGGCCGCGTCGCCGTCGTATCCCCGTTCGGGAAGTAGGACTTCGTCAGCGCAGTCAGCTCGGCCACACGGGACACGGGAGCGCCCTCCACGGCGATGACGACGTCGCCCTGGCGAAGCTCGGGCTCCGCCTGCCCCGCGGGACCCGCCGGACTGATGTTCTGAAAGAGCACGCCCTTGGTGTCAGGCAGGCGCTCGTTGCGCGCGACCTCGGTCGTCAGGTCCGTCACCACCGCGCCCCATTCGCGCATCTCGTTGAGATCCGACTCAGCCGGCTCGCGGGCTGCGAGCGCCAGCGTGGCCGAGGCCCGCGCTCCGCCCCGTCGGTACTCCACCGCGAGCATCTGGCCGGGGAGGTGCGCGGTCTCCAGCCTGTAGAAGGCGGACACCGCCTTCTCATAGGCGTCCGCGATCGGGGTCCCGTCGCAAGACAGGACGATGTCCCCCGACCTGAGCCCGGCTTTCTCGGCCGGGGACCCGGCAGCAACATTCGACACGAGGACGCCGACTGTTGCGTTGTCGACTTCCAGGCGGGGCTGCACGGTGAGGCCGGACCAGCCCCGCATCACCTTGCCGCCGGCGATCAGCTGGCCAGCTACGCCGTGCGCCAAGTTGCCGGGTATGGCCCCCGAGAGGTTGAACACGCCGATCTCGTTGATGCCGACCACCTCGCCGCGGGAGTTGACCAGCGGCCCTCCGCTGTTGCCCCCGAAAATCTTTGCATCGTGGAGGATCCACCGGACAAGGAGCCCAACGTCCTCCCCCTTGATCTGCATCTTCCCGACAGTCTGCAGCGGAAGGACGAGCGACGGGTTGGAGACGATACCGACCGTGACGGACTGGGCGAGGAACCCGGGGCTCCCCAAGGCGTACACCACGTCCCCGGCCTTCATCGCGTCGGAGTCGCCGAAGGCCGCCACGCTCACCGCGTTCGAGCCGAAGGCCAGCTGGTCTAGGTCGAGCTGGAGCACCGCCAGATCCGTCGCGGGATCCTCGCCGACGCGGCGGGCGTCAACCCGCTGCCCGTCGAAGAGGTAGCAGCGAAAGATGTCCACGTTCTCAGTGACGTGGCAGTTGGTCAGCACGTGGCCCTGTGCCGTGACGACCACGCCGCTTCCGGCCGTCCACATCTTCATCATGTGGCCATCGATCGGGCTCAGTCGGATGGCCTCGATCCGCACGATCGACGGGAAGATCCTAGAGAGTGTTTCCTGCGGCAGCGTAGGCGCCGGCTCGGCCGATGCCCCGGGTGCACCCCAGTACAGCACCGCACTTACAAAGGCAGCGACGACAAGCCGTCGCTGCCACGGGGCGATCCAAGGTATCATGCTGTTCCAGATAAGGGGGTTACCGCGCGTATCGAGACCAATCGCAACTGCGGCATGGATTCACGGGGAGCGTCAGCGTGTTGGCGCACGTGGATGTCTTTGGGAATGGTCGGCGGGGCTTCAGGGACATTACGATCCGCAGGGTCGCTTTAAGGTCTTCATTTTACGTTGATTTACGGCAATAACGGGCAGCCCCGACTATCCCTCGCGTCTAGGATCCACCGGCGCGCCCTGCCGGAACATGGCCATGGCCTCTCTCTAAACTGAGGATGTTTCACGGTCAAGGCAGGCATGGTGACGGTGCGGATAGCTTCGCCTTCGCGGCCTCGTTTTTTTGGTATCCAAGAGAGCAAGGCGTGGAACACATCTCGAATCTCCATCCGGTTATTCTGATCGCTGTTGGTCTCGGTGTGCTATTTGCGAGCCATTCGATTCGGCGAGCCGCCAAGCGAATCGCCGACCTAGAAGACCAGATCGCGTCACTCCAGAAAACAAGTGGCTAACCAATTGTCGGACGTGACGCTTGCCTCAAGCACATCTCCTGTGGGGCAGGAGCCGCGCCGGCCTTAGCTACGAGTAGTTACATCGTTCAGGTCTTGAGTGTTCCCAAAAGGACCAATTGGTGGACGATTGTGACCGGCGGTATTGAAACATTTAATACAACCGTGAGAATTGACTGAGAGAGTTAAGTCGTCCCGATTTTCGAAAAACCGACCAGAAACCGACCAGAATAGAATTACATCGAAGCTCCGGAATCTGGGATGGCTTGAGAGCCAATATTTTACAATAAGTCGCCAAAAGCCATGGTCATGATTTCCAATCATGCACATTCGACCACTCTGTCACGTCTCCGGAAACCTTTTAAGTCTGTCGCCAGATCACGATGAGGAGATGGAATATATCCTTCGAGGCGATAAGCGGCAGCGAATTGAAGCCGCCAAACAATGCACCGCATGCGTCGAGAGCCAAGGCTTAAAAGATCAAGAACGGCTTCACGAGCTACGTGAGCATTACAAGAATGTTTTATCGCCTTCCCGTCCCTGTGTCCGTTCAGACATTATAGCTGCGCGACGGGCCGCTAGCTAAAACAGTGAGCTTGTCCCCGTTCACGCGGACTACCTCAGGGTACCTCGTAAATTTCCACCAGCGCGACTCCCGTATCTCCGCTGGCCCCCGCGATCTGGGCCGTGTAGGCCCCTGGCCGAAGCGTCACGAGAATCGCCGAGTCGTGGCTCGTCGGGCTGTTCCATGGGAACGCGCCCACCCTTGACGCCGTGCCAACTATCTGGGAGTTACCCGCCCATCCGCTGTCCGTCTCGAGCAGCGTCGATGTCTGGTCGGCGTTTTCCTGGTAAAGCTTCAGCTCGGGATCCGGCAGTGTTCCTGAAACGCCGAAGGCGGCGAGCGCGGGACCCGACGCGCGGGCTAGGACCGTTTTTGACGTCGATCCGCCTATCACGAATCCTGCGATGAGGATGTTGCTCCCGGACCCGACCTGGACCCGGGTCGAGACGTTGACGAGCCGCGGGGAGGCCGGCGTGTAGGTGCCCGCTGGCGTCGCGTCGTAAACCTCGACGAGCGCCACGCCGCTGTCGTTGCTCAGCCCGGCGATCTGCGCGGTATAGTTCCCGCCCTGCAGGCTCTCGAGGAGCGCCGCGTCATGGCTCGTCGGGTTGTTCCATGGGAACGCGCCCACCGCCGCCGCGGCGCTCGCGATCTTCGAGCTGCCAGTCCAGCCGTCATTTCTGTCGAGCACGGTCTGCGCCGAGTTGAAGAGCTGAAGCTGCGGATCAGGAAGCGTTCCCGTGACGCCAAAGGAAGCGAGCGCGGGCCCCGATCCGCGAATGAGGAGGGGCTCCGGGGCCGTCGTCCCCTGCCCGCCAACCACGAAACCGGCGATCAGCAGGTTCGCCCCGGTTCCGACCATGGCCCTGCACGAGACGTTGACCAGCCTGCCAACGTCCGTGGTGCCGCTCACCGTGAGCGTGGCCGGGCTGCTCGTCGTGTTTCCCGAAGTGTTCGTCGCGACGCAGGTGTACGTGCCCGCATTGGCCGAAGTCGCCCCTGTGATAACGAGCTGGGGACCGCCGGACCCGGATTTGGCGCCACCGTCCGAGAGCGGCGCACCGTTCAGCATCCACTGGTATCCGGCGGCGTTCGACGCAGCGGCAAAGACGACGGTCGTGCCGCTTGCGATCGTCTGGGAAGCCGGTCCGCTCGCGAACTGCGGCAGGCCCGAAGGCGACTGGAACACAAAATGGGCCGCGGTCAGAGGCGGCAGCGGATAAGTCACCTGATTGTTCGTGAGCGTCGCCGATGCGCGGGCCGTGATGGACGGGCCGCTCTTGTCGAACGCGTAGACGCGGGCGCTTGCATAGGGGATCGAGCCGGCAATCTGGAAATTGAGGTCGGCCGTCTGCGTGTAGCTCTTGTTCAGCACGACCACATGGAGGGCGCCGGCCGAGTCGACCGCCGCGTAGGCCGACGTGTTCACCGTGTCGGAATCGGTCTCGGAGACCGAGGTGGCTCCGAATTTCCCGCCCTGGCCGTCGTAGTCCAGGTACAGGTTGAAGGCCGCGGCGGTGTACACGGGCGGCGGGGTGCCATGGAGGATCCAGACGCAGCCAAGGTACACCCCGAATTTTCCGTAGATGCCGAAGACGTCGGCCTGGGCGATGCCGCCCGAGATGTCGCTTTCGCCGCCGTAGCTGTACTCTGTGAACGAGAGCTTCGTGCCGGGGTAATGGGCGTTGATCGAGGCCTGGATGTTCGGGATCCACGGCAGGAACTGGGAATAGTACTGCTGCACCCAGCTGTTCTCCACGTAGGTCGCGTCCCAGAGCACGCGCGGGGCCTGGACCCTGTCCATGTCGCTCGCCGTGTCCGTGAAATCGGTCTGGTTCGTGATGGATTGGTCGGGGCCCGTCCCTGAGACGTTCTCGTCGCTGTAGCGGTGGAGATCGAACACATCGATGAGGCGGGTTCCCGCGGTTGCCGATGCCTTGCTCATCTGGTCGAGGTAGTAGTCGATGAACCACCGAAATCCCGTTGAAGTCTCGAGCGCCGGCCAGTCCGGCGCGTTCTGGAACGTGAAGTAGGCCTCGCTGCCATAGAGCACCGGCCCAAGGACCTCCGCGGTGGGATCCATCCGCTTGATCGTCGTGCTCAAAGCCACCGACTTTGAAACCTCCTCCGCGCACGTTGTCTGCGCAGGGTGGAGATAGGGATGGGTCGAGGGCCAGAGCGAGGGCTCATTGTCGAGGTTGTAGCCCTTGACCCCGGTCGCTCCGGAAGCTGGCCCGTATCTGGAGACAAGGAGGTTGAGCACCTCGTCCATATACACGGTTCCGTCGGTCAGATTGGGAGATGGGGGGAACACACCTCCGGGCGTGTTGTTCAGGACCAGGTTCCAGCGGGAGGAGGGGGCTGCCTGGGCGGCCGTGACCGGGCCATTCTCGTCGGCCGCGACGTAGCCGGCCATCTGCAGCGTTAGGATCGTGTAGGGAACACCGAGCGACAGGGATTGGTCGTGAAACGTGGTGAGCGCGATCGCCGGGGTGGCCTGCTGGCTGGCCGGCAGCTCGTCCACAAGGTAGTTGTCGCTGTTGTTGATGTAGTCGGTTCCGGCGTTGGAGGCGTTGGTCTCCCAATTGTATCCCGTCAGACGGTCCCCGCCGAACCGCCGGGCGCCCGGTGTCGAGACTCCGGCCAGGTCCTGGTCGGTTCCGTAGACATAGGGGCTGATGGGACGCCGGCCTGATCCTGGATCGACGCTGATCTGGATCGACAGATCAGCCCCGGCCGCGGGAGGGGCCAGGATCATGGCGAGCCAGACTGAGCGTCTTAGGGACATGAGGATGGGATGGTCCGTCCGGGATTCTTGGGCAACCGACAGGGTTGGTCCGGACGGCTGGTGACGCTAATGCCGCTGGCGCTAGTTGTCTATAACCGGCGGGCGGCAACGGCGCCGCCGGCGCCAAACCCCATGTCTAGAGAAAGCAGTTCCCTCAGATTGTGCTGGGACGGCAAGGTCGCTCGTCGGCGGCTTCTTGAGGGGAGGATTTGGACCAAAGAGCCGGCCGATTGCACAGGAGGTGAACGAGGCCTGCGAACCCGAGACCTACCAGCGCACGCAGGGGCAGCCCAAAGAGATCCGGTCTCAACTCGCTTAGGACGAGCCTCCGGCGGCCTGTGCGTTCGCCGGGCCGGGGCGCATGCGATATTCTCTCACGATGAACGGGATCTTATATATGCTTTCAAACGGGTGGATGATCTGCGGCTTCTGCCCGACGAAGGGCACGTCGGAGTTGTCCTTTGCGTCCTTGATGGGCGGCGGCTCGCCGACGCTCAGGTAGACGACCGCCCACTTGTCCCGTGGCTGGGCTGCGAGCTTCTTTTGAAAGTCATCCTCGCTCGTGAAAAAGACCACCCTCGACAGCGCGTTGCCAAAATCCACACGCTTCAGGCTGACATTGTAGTCGAAGCCTCCGCTCGCATCGGGGACGGAGGGGTCAGGCAGGTAATACTGCACGGACCCCGAGTCGTCGTCCCTTATCATCATCAACACCAGCGCGGCCTGCGTCCTGACGTTGTGCGGCTGCACGTATGGCTGGTAGGGAACGTCCCTGTTCAGGGTCGGATATGCGCTCAGTTCGTTCCAGACGACGAGCACCACCAGGACCGCGCAGATGATCGAACGGCTCCCGACCTTGTCCCGGATCGCGGCCAGGATCTGGTCCGATCCGATCAGCAGCACGCCGAGGATTGGGATCATCGACCAGTTCAGCTGGTCCGCGTTGTTCAGAACGTCGGTGCTCAGCTGGAACGCCCATAGCCAGAGGAGCAGCGTCATGGTGACAAGCGCGAAGCGGTCGCCGCGCCAGATCCTCCTGAACGACGCCACCAACCCGACGACGAAAAGGATCAGATAGGGGGGCGAAAGGTACATCGTGAAGAAGAAATCACGCACGGACCACCACTTCTCCTGCAACCCGTCGCGCGAAAACGCCCGCACAACATGCTCCAGGGTCTCGCGTATCCGAAGCCCCCAGAGATCCGTGATCCTGTAGGTTGCGGCGAACACCGCCAAGAAGGCCAGCGCGCCGATCCAGGCGTATTTCAGCTCCACCCGCCGCTGTGCCCTCGTGCTGAAGTAGAAGGCGAGCAGCAAGAACGGAACGGCATAAATCAGGCAGCCAAAGTAGCAGTAGCAGCTGACGGCGAAGAGGGACAGGGAAAGCACCTTGAGCCGCTTGTCATTGAGATAGGAGGCGCAGTTTTGGAAATAGGGCAGAAAGTAGAGGTAGACCGAGATCGCGGACAAATAGGTCATGGAATGCCACTTGTAGCGCCGAAGGCAGACGCATAGCACGGAGAACACCGCGACCAGCACAAAGGAAAGAAGCGACGACTTGGGGTAGACCTTTCTGTATATGGTGCAGAAGGCCGCGCAAAAGACGCTGAAGAAGACCGGGAGGGCATAGGTGATCAGTCTCACGTCGTAGCCGAAGATCGAGTAGAGCGGGACCAGGGCCCAGTGATAGCCCTTGTTGTACTCGAAGAAACCGCCGATCACGCACTGCAGCCACGAATTCGTATATGCGGCGTATTCGCATGTCGCCTTGGCCAGATCCAGGGCGTTCGCCTCCTCGCCCTCATAATACGGCGGGAAATAGGACGCCCGGTACAACAGGCGCAAATACACCATGATCGCGACGGCGCCGAAGAATAGGAACGTTTGATCCTTCAGGAATGGAGGGAGGGTCAGCTTCGGGGCCCGCAACTTGGACTCCTTCGGCAGGGGGCGCTCAAATGCGCGGAGGAAATCCTCCGCCGCGGCGGGATCGCGGACGGACCTCTTCAGCGTTTGGACGATCGGGTGCGCCCTGTTGATGCGGAAGAGAACCGCATCGGGCGCGGGCGCATGGCTCCAGAGGGGCCGCCCGACCGGCTCCTCGTGCCCGGCAGCGTCCGGGGCCTGCCGGTCGCCCTGTGAATTGAGCTCAGCCAACGCTTGACCTCGGGCAGCCTCGCCGATCCGCCGGAGGTCGGCGAGCTGCCGCGGGGGAGGGACGACGCCTGCCTTCAGCACGTCCAGGCTCCACTCCCCGTCCAGGGAGTTGGGCAGGTCGATCCGGATGCGCGCAAGCCGGCAGCCGTCCCCGGCGGCGAACAGCCGCAGCCAGCCGCCCGGGATGATCAGGCGCCTCGCCCGGTAGACAAGAAACCCCTGGTGCGCGCCCCAACCAAGCGGACCCGCCATCCGTTCGGTCTGCTCCGCGGACTCGCCGGAGCGGTGCGGCAGGACGAAGGAAGCGACCCCTGCGCCGTCACTGAGCGTTTCAGCGGCCTTCTGAACGCCGCCGTCAAATGGGTCCCTTGCGGGGATTGCCGCACCGCCGAGCTTGATGGACAGGCCATCGGCGATGAACCGGTGAAAAACCATGCCGAGGTGCCTGGATATCCTTTCCGCCAGGGCGGCCTCGCACTGCTCCGCATCCGTAGCAGGCGATGCCCAGCCGGCAAGCCTGTCGAGCTGGGTCACGATCACCACCGTGCCGGTCGATCCGCCGTCGGCGGCGAGCGCGGACCGCGCAAGGAGCCCCTCCGCCTCCGCATCCGGGCCATCCAGCATTCTCCACCCTACCTTCGCGATGTGGTCCAGGTCCCAACGCAGCACCCTGAGTCCTTCCCCGGGCGCGCCCCGGCTCGCGACCGTCAGACTCCTGCCCATGGAAACCGACGCCGTCTTCATCCCCAGCCCGAACCGCCCGAGATCGTTCGGCTGGCGCTGCCGACCCGGGCTGGATTCGCCCCAGCGCATTGCCTCCGCAAGCTGCGCAGGCGCCATTCCCCTGCCGTCGTCCTCGACCGTTATGTATCCGCCGATCGCGGGCGACCGCGGAAGCGACATGCGGATCGTTATGTTTCGCGCTCCGGCGGTGATGCTGTTGTCCACCAGTTCCGCTAGCGCCGTTGGGGGTGAATAACCGACGCTGCGCATCGCCTCAACCCACGCGAAGGGTTGGGGCGGATTCTCTGCGTCCTGGCCGGGTCCCGCCACGCCATTGGCCTTTTCACCGGCAGCGCCCTTTCCCTCCGTTGCGGGGTTCACAGTGACAAAGGGGGGCCTAGGCCCCTGCTTTCCCGCATGCCAAGCCCGGTGCATAGCCGTCCCGAACGGCTTCCGCACGGCCTCCGCCCGCATGCCCTTCTTGTTCTGAGCAGCATAAGCAACTAACCTCTTATGGCCGCCAGCTTTACATGCCGAGCCAAAAACGGCGGGGCGCCCGAAAACGAGAAGGCGCCCTGAAGCGCCGGCATGGCGGGGCCATGCGTCGAGCGCCCTGGTTTTCGGCACCAGCCCGATTGTCTGGTTTTCCGGTGCGAGGGGCTGGCAAGGGCCCGTTTAGCGTTCCCCGGCATCGGCGCCGGGCGCTCCGCCCAGCCCGTCGTCGGAATCGACTGGCGCGAGCTTCCCCGAGCCCCTTAGGTTCTGCCCATGCGCCCCCTTCGCATCCTTGCGGCGGCCGCGGCGATCGCCGCCGCGTATCCCGCGACGTCCGTCTCCGGGATGCCCGACGGCCGCCAGCTCATCGGCCTGGACCCGGGCTGGAAGTTCCTCGCGGGAGACGACGCCCATGCGCCCGACCCCGGGTTCGACGACCGCTCCTGGCAGCCGGTCGACCTTCCGCACACGTGGAACGCCTTCGACGGCCAGGACGGCGGCAACGACTACCGTCGCGGCCCGGGCTGGTACCGGAGACACCTCGCAATCGACGCGTCCCTCGCCGGGAAACGGCTCTATCTCCAGTTCGACGGAGCGTGCCTGATGGCCGACGTGTACGTGAACGGTGTCCATCTCGGCAACCACAAGGGCGGATTCGCGCGGTTCCGGTTCGATGCCACCGCCTCGTTGCGGGCGGGGGCCGACAACGTGATCGCGGTGCGCGTCGACAACGGGCGGCTGGGGATTCCGCCCACGTCGGCGGATTTCACGTTCTT
The DNA here is from genome assembly GCA_937889545.1 of uncultured Opitutaceae bacterium. Taxonomy (GTDB): domain Bacteria; phylum Verrucomicrobiota; class Verrucomicrobiia; order Opitutales; family Opitutaceae; genus Palsa-1447. Next base: position 30,075 of record CALAOT010000077.1, on the reverse strand, counting down.
CGGCGGCCTGTACCGCGACGTGTCCCTGCTTGTGACCGATCCCGTCCAGATCTCGGCCATGGACAACGGCTCGCCGGGCGTGTTCCTCGAGCAGAGCCGCGTAACAGCCGATTCGGCCACGGTCCTCGTCCGCGCCGAGATCGAGAACCACAGCCCCGTTCCCAGGCAGGTCGATGTCGGCGTGAAGCTCCTTGAGGCGCACCAGGCCGGCGCGCCACTTCATATAACGGCCCTTCCAAATTTCAGGGTGAACCTTGGGCCGAACGGCTCCGAGGGGATCGCCAAGCCCTTCACGATCAAGCGCCCGCACCTTTGGAACGCCCGGGCCGACCCCTATCTCTACACGGTCCGGGTCGAACTGTGGCCCGTCTCCCCCGACGGATCGCCGGGGGCCGTTTTGGACGCCGTGGAGCAGCCGCTGGGTCTCCGGTTCTACGAGGTCGATCCGGACAGGGGCTTCATGCTGAACGGGAACTACCTCAACCTCTACGGGTTCAACCGGCATCAGGACTGGCCGGACAGGGGATGGGCGATCTCAGACGCACAGGAGGCCGTGGATTTCGAGCTCATGAGGGACGCGGGCGCGACGGCCGTGCGCGTGTCCCATTACCAGCAGTCGGACACATGGTACTCGCGCTGCGACCGGGCCGGGATCGTGGCCTGGGCGGAGATACCGTTCGTCAACCAGGCCCTGGCCACCCCCGAATTCCTCGAGAACGCAAAGCAGCAGCTGCGCGAGCTGATCCGGCAGAACTTCAACCACCCCGCGATCTGCTTCTGGGGGGTGGGAAACGAGACGAGCGGGCCCGCGGCCGACGGGGTGATCGCGGCGCTGGCCGGGGTCGTGCGCGCGGAGGATCCCGCGCGGCTCTCGACCTACGCCTCGGACCACGACAACGCCGATCCGAAGAACTGGCACACCGACGTCGTCGCGTTCAACCGGTACTTCGGGTGGTACCACGGGAAGGTTTCCGACTTCGCCGCCTGGCTGGACAAGACCCATGCCGACTACCCCAGGGCGCGCATCGGAATGAGCGAATTCGGGGCGGGGGCGAGCATTCTCCAGCACGCGCAGGATCCGGGGCGACCCGAGCCCGGCGGGCGGTTCCACCCGGAGGAATACCAGGACCTCTACCACGAGGCCTACTGGGCGGCGCTCAAGGCCCGGCCGTACGTATGGGCCAAGTTCATCTGGTGCCTTCATGATTTCGCGTCCGACGGCCGCAGCGAGGGCGACCATCCCGGGCGCAACGACAAGGGCCTGGTGACCTACGACCGGGAGGTGAAGAAGGACGCCTTCTTCTTCTACAAGGCGAACTGGAGCGGCGAGCCCGTGCTGCATATCGCCAGCGGCAGGTTCGGCCACAGGACGGACCCGGTCGCCGAGGTGAAGGTGTATTCGAACGCGGCGCAGGTGTCGCTCGAGGTGAACGGAGTCCACCAGGGGGTCCAAACGGACCCGGCGGGCGACCACGTCTTCCGCTGGCCCGGGATCAGGCTTTCCCCAGGCGCAAACCGAGTCTCGGCAAGCGCGCATTTTGGCACAGCCGCCGCGGCGGATTCATGCGTGTGGACGCTTGACCCGCGTTGATCCGGGACGCGCCGCAAAACCTTCTTGCGCGACCTTGGGGGCGCGGTACGGTGGGGTGGGTCTGCCCAGATTCCACCATGGTCGCCTCCAATTCCGAACTGGCCTACAACAGCAAAATTGAGGGCGACGTCATCGTCTCCCGCGCCGACGCGGTCATCAACTGGATCAGGAGCAACTCGATGTGGCCGATGCCGATGGGCCTGGCGTGCTGCGCGATCGAGCTGATGGGGGTGGCCGCGAGCCGCTTCGACATCGCCCGGTTCGGCGCCGAGGTGATGCGGTTCTCGCCCAAGCAGGCCGACGTGATGATCGTCGCGGGCACGGTTACGTACAAGATGTCCTCGGCCGTCCGGCGCATTTACGACCAGATGCTGGCTCCCAAGTGGGTGATCGCGATGGGGGCCTGCGCGAGCACCGGGGGCATGTACCGCAGCTACGCGGTCCTTCAGGGGGTCGACCGGATCCTTCCCGTCGACGTGTACGTGAGCGGCTGCCCGCCGAGGCCGGAGGCGCTTCTCGACGCGCTGCTCAAACTGCAGGAAAAGGTGAAGCGGGAGCCGTCCGCGAGCAAACTCCTATCGGCGTGATGCCCGCAGCAATCGATGCCGTCGCAGCTCTAAAGGCCAGGTGGGCGGGTGTGACCGATCGCCCCAGCCTCGACCACCCGGCGGTCAACGTGCCCGCGTCCGACCTCCTGGGCGTGCTCAGGTCGCTCAAGGAGGAGCACGGGTTCGACATGCTGACCGACGTCGCGGGCGTAGACTGGGCGGCGGGCGCAAGGCCGCGCTTCACGGTCGTGTACCACGTCTTTTCCACGTCGCGGCACGAATATGTGCGCGTCGCGGCGGATTGCGCGGACGACGCGGCCCCCGAGCTGCCGAGCGCCGCCGGCCTCTGGCCGGGAGCCGACTGGCACGAGCGCGAGGCGTTCGACATGTTTGGGATCCGGTTCGCGGGCCACCCCGACCTGCGCAGGATCCTGATGTGGGACGGGTATCCGCACTTTCCCCTGCGCAAGGACTTCCCGCTCGCGGGGATCGAGACGGTGCTGCCGGACGCCGAGGTGGTCGCCGAGACCGGGACGGGGGCGATCGCCGCACCGATGGCGGGCGGCCCGTTTGTGGCGGCGCAGGGCGGGACCAACATGGGCGACGCCGAGCCGCGCGCAAAGGACGAGAGCTGGAGCGAGCGACGGCCGAAACCCAATTCCTGAGACCGGAGCCCGACATGCCCGCCGAACACGCATTCCCGGATTCCGCAGCGAAGAACGCGAGCGGCGAGATCGAGGCGGAGAGGATGTCCATTTCGATGGGCCCGTCGCACCCGTCGACCCACGGCGTCCTGCGGCTGCAGATGGAGCTCGACGGGGAGGTGGTCAGGAAGGCTGAGCCGGTGATCGGCTACCTGCACCGCGGCGACGAGAAGATCGCCGAGAACATGACCTACAACCAGTTCGTGCCGTACACGGACAGGCTGGACTATCTCGCCCCGCTCGCGAACAACATGGCGTATGCGATCGCGGTCGAGAAGCTCGCGAAGCTCGAGATCCCGCCGCGCTGCCAGGCGATCCGGGTGATCACGGCGGAGATGGCGCGGATTTCGGCGCACCTTCTGGGCCTCGGCGCGTTCGGCATCGACGTGGGCGCGTGGACGGTCTTTCTCTACTCCTTCACCGAGCGCGAGAAGCTCTACAAGCTCTTCGAGGAGCTGACGGGGGCGCGCTTCACGACGAGCTACTCGAGGATCGGCGGCGTCACGCGCGACGTCCCCGAGGGATGGACGGGCAGGGTGAACGCGTTTTGCGAGCAGTTTCTCCCCCGGCTCGAGGAGACCCTGAGCCTCCTCACGCGGAGCAGGATATTCGTGGACCGCACAGCCGGCATCGGCGTGATCTCGAAGGAGGACGCCATCGCGTACGGGCTCACGGGGCCCAACCTGCGGGCGAGCGGCGTTCCGCTCGACCTGCGCAAGGACAAGCCGTACAGCGGCTACGAGCAGTACGATTTCGACGTGCCGGTCGGGACAAAGGGCGACGGATACGACCGCTACCTTGTCCGCGGGGAGGAGATGCGCCAGTCCGCCCGAATCATCCGGCAGGCGGTCGCGAGGTTCCCCGGCGGGAGCTGGCAGGCCGAGGGGGCGAGGCGGATCGTGGCGCCGCCCAAGGACAGGGTGCTCACGTCGATGGAGGAATTGATCCAGAACTTCATGATTGTGACCGAAGGGCCGCAGATGCCGGCGGGAGAGGTGTATTTCGAGGCTGAAAACCCGAAGGGGGCGCTCGGCTTCTTCATCGTTTCAAAGGGCGGCGGCGTCCCCTGGAGGCTGAAGATCCGCGCTCCCTCGTTCTGCAACCTCTCGATCCTGCCCAAGGTGTGCGTCGGCGCGATGATGGCCGACATTGTCTCGATCCTGGGATCCCTCGATTTTGTCATGGGCGAGTGCGACCGATGATGAACCTGAGCCCCGAGACGCTCCAGAAGATCGAACAGGTGATCCCGCATTACCCGGTGAAGCGCAGCGCCGTGCTCCCGCTGCTTCATTTTGTGCAGGAGGAGAGGGGGTTCATCTCGGACGAGGCGATCGAGTGGATCGCGGCGAAGCTCGAGATCCAGCCGGTCAACGTATACGAGCTTGTGACCTTCTACCCGATGCTCCGGCGGAAGCCGATCGGGCGCAGGCACATAAGGGTCTGCCGCACGCTCTCGTGCGCGCTCATGGGGGGTTACCGCACATGCGCGGAGTTCCAAAGGCAGTTCAACACGGGGCTGGGCGGGATCTCGCCCGACGGCGAGGTGACGGTCGAGTTTGTCGAGTGCCTCGCAAGCTGCGGGACCGCGCCGGTCGTCATGATCGACGACGAGCTACACGAGAAAGTGGACGCCGCGAGGGCCCGCGCCCTGGCGCAGGAGATCAGGGCCGCCGCACGGCCGGAGGGGGCCCGCTAACCCGACACACGATGCCCGCACCCGAACAACACCGGCTGGTCTTCAGGCAAATCGACGAGCCCGGCTACTCGAACGACCTGGCATGCTATCTGCGAAACGGGGGCTACGAAGTGCTCAGAAAGGCCGTCCGGAGAAGGCCCGAGGAGCTGGTCGACGAAGTGAAGAAGTCCGGCCTGCGGGGGCGCGGAGGGGCGGGCTTCCCGTGCGGGGTGAAATGGTCGCTCCTCGACCGCAAGAGCGGCAAGCCGGTCTACCTGATCGTGAACGCGGACGAATCGGAGCCCGGCACGTTCAAGGACCGCTACATCATCTACAGGGATCCCCACCAGCTGATCGAGGGGATCATGATCACGTGCTTCGCGAACAAGGTGGAGCAGACCTTCATCTACATCCGCGGGGAGTTCCCCGACGGGGCCAAGATCCTGGAACGGGCGATCGCGGAGGCCCGAGCGGCCAATTTCGTCGGGCCCAGCATCCTCGGAACGGGCTACGGCTGCGAGATATACGTCCACCGGGGCGCGGGCGCCTACATCTGCGGGGAGGAGACCGGCCTGATCGAGTCGCTCGAGGGCAAGCGGCCCTATCCGCGCATCAAGCCGCCCTACTTCCCGGCCGTGCTCGGCCTCTACCAGTGCCCGACGATCGTGAACAACGTCGAGACGATCTGCCACGTGAAGCACATCGCGGACATGGGCGGGGAGGCGTTCTCGAAGATCGGGACCCCGAACAACACCGGCACGCGCATCCTGTGCGTCTCGGGCCACGTGCAGCGTCCGGGCTACTACGAATTCGATGTCGGAAAGCTGACCATGGGCCAGCTGCTGAACGAGGTGTGCGGCGGGCCGCTGCCGGGGCGGAAATTCAAGGCGGTCATCCCGGGAGGGACGTCGGCAAAGGTCCTGAAGTTCGGCGAGCGCTACAAGGGCAGGCGCAAGGTGGGCGCCGAAATGGTCGAGTACGACTGGGGGGTGGAGGACATCCCGATGGACTTCGACTCGCTCGCGATGGTCGGCTCGATGGGCGGATCGGGGGGAGTGATCGTCATGGACGACTCGGTCAGCATGGTCGAGGCGCTCGGCAACATCAACGCGTTCTACTCCCACGAGAGCTGCGGCCAGTGCACGCCCTGCCGGGAGGGCTCGCTCTGGATGAAGAGGATCACGGCGCGCATGGTGCACGGCGATGCGCGTCCGGAGGACGGCGCGCTCCTGAAGAGCGTAGCCGACCAGATCGCGGGCCGGACGATCTGCGCGTTCGGCGAGGCATGCGCATGGCCGACGCAAAGCTTCGTCGGCAAGTTCGGCGACGAGTTCAAGGCCTACTCCCAGGAGAAGGGCGGGCCGAGGCCCGACGCGGCCCCCGAGCTCGTCTGACGCACCGCCCGAAACGGCACATCCCCATCCACGCACGATGACCCCGCCCGCAACAATGGACCTGATCACCGTCAACATCGACGGCAGGGACGTCGCCGTGCCGAAGGGAACGAACATGATCGAGGCCGCGCGCCTCCTGGGCATCGACGTGCCGCACTACTGCTACCACCCCAAGCTCACGGTCGCCGGCAACTGCCGGATGTGCCTCGTAGAGATGGGCACGCTGGCCGCCGATCCGGCAACCAAGGCTCCGGTCATGGATCCGGCAACGGGCAAGCAGAGGGTCAACTGGGTTCCCCGCCCGGCGATCGCCTGTGCGACGAGCGCGCAGCCAGGGCTTCACATCCGCACCACGACGCCGATGGTCAGGGACTGCCGGGAGGGCGTGATGGAATTCCTCCTCATCAACCATCCGCTTGACTGCCCGATCTGCGACCAGGCCGGCGAATGCAAGCTCCAGGAGCAGTCGACGGGCTACGGCAGGGGCTATTCCCGCTACGTGGAGCACAAGAATGTGAAGCCGAAGCGGACCCAGCTCGGCCCGCGCGTCACGCTGGACGACGAGCGCTGCATCCTGTGCTCGCGCTGCGTCCGCTTCTGCAAGGAGATCGTGAAGGACGATGTCCTTGGCTTCGCCGATCGCGGGAGCTACAGCACCCTCACGTGCTACCCCGGGCGAAGGCTCGAGAACGACTATTCGCTCAACACCGTGGACATCTGCCCGGTCGGGGCGCTCACGAGCACGGACTTCAGGTTCAAGATGCGCGTCTGGTTTCTCAAGCAGACGAACGGCATCGACACCGGGTCGAGCGTGGGCGCCAACACGGTCGTCTGGTCCCGCGAAGGCGCGGTCTACCGGGTGACCCCGCGCCGGAACGACGCGGTCAACGACACGTGGATGGCCGACAGCGGGCGGATCCTCTACAAGGAGGTCCGCGCCCACGGACGGCTCGGCACGATCCGGGTGAACGGGGCAGAGAGCGCGCTCGAGTTCGCGGTCAGGGCGGCCGCCGGGATTCTCGCGAAGGGCGGAGCTGCAGTCGTGGGGTCGGGTCGCAGCTCCGTCGAGGAGCAGTTCCTGTCGCGGAAGCTCTGCGACGCGCTCGGGGCTAGGGCGTCGCTAGTCTCTCGGGTGGGGAAGGGCGACGGGCTCCTCGTCTCGGCCGACCGCAACCCGAACGTGCGCGGCGCGCTCGTGACCGGCCTCGTTGCCGCCCTGCCGTCCGCGACGCTCGAGTCGCTGGGCGCGCAGATTGATTCCGGGCAGGTGACGGCCGTGGTGTCGATCGGCGAGGACCTCGCGGCAGCCGGCCTCAGCGCGGCCCAGCTCGCCAGGGTTTCGATCGTGTACCTGGGCACGCACGCCAATGCGACGAGCGCGGCCGCACGCGTCGTCATCCCGACCCTCACGCTGTTCGAGAAGAGCGGCACCCTCGTGAACCAGCAGTTCCGGATCCAGAAGTTCGCGAAGGCGGTGCCGGGGGTCGCGGGCGCGACCGACGACCTGCTGGCGCTCGCAAGGCTCACCGCGGCGGTGGGCGGGCCCGTCCTCGCCGAGGATGTCGGGCCATTGTGGACGCAGATCGCGGCGGAAGTCCCGGCCCTGGGCGCGGTCAGCTTCGCCCGCATCCCGGACACGGGCCTCCTCCTCGACGGGACGCCGTGGGCGGGCCTCCCGTTTGCCGAGGGTCCGACGCTCCATTTCGTGCCGGCGGCTCCCGCGCCAAAGGAGGCCAGGCCGTGATCGATTTCTTCTTCGGCCTCCCGGTGCCGGTGCAGGCCCTCCTCAAGGGCATTGCGGTGATTGGGGTCATCTTCCCCATCGCCGCGGCATGCTCGATGGCTGAGCGCAAGGTGTGCGCCTGGATCCAGAGCCGGTCCGGCCCGAACCGGGCGCTGCCCCCGATATTCGCGTGGATTCCGGGGGCCGGGATCCTGCAGCGCCTGGGGGTGTGGCAGCTGATGGCGGACGGGGGAAAATTCGTCTTCAAGGAGGAGCCGCTCCCTGACCACGTCAACAAGCTCTACTACACGCTGGCTCCGGTCGTGGCGATGGTGCCGGCATTCACGACCGTCACCGTGGTGCCGTTTGGCGCCTATCTCGGGCCCGGGGGCAGGGTGATTCCGCTGGCCCTCGCGAACGTGGATATCGGGATCCTGGCCGTCTTCGCGGTGGCGTCGCTGGGGGTCTATTCGCTGATCCTCGCCGGCTGGGCCTCCAACTCGAAGTACCCGTTCCTGGGAGGCGTCCGCGCCTCGGCGCAGCTGATCTCCTACGAGCTCTCCATGGTGCTCGCGGTGCTGCCCGTGTTCCTCTGGGTCAACGAGCCCGGGACGGCGGGCACGCTCAGCCTCGCGCGGGTGGTGGAATTCCAGAGCCGGCCGGGATTCTGGGGCGGGGCGTGGTTCCTGTTGACCATGCCGGTCTCGGCCCTCGTTTTCGCCGTCGCCCTGTTCGCGGAGACAAACCGCCAGCCCTTCGACATGCCGGAGTCCGAGGCCGACCTCGTGGGCGGGTTCCACACGGAGTATGGCGCCTTCAAGTGGTCCCTGTTCTTTGTCGCGGAGTACGCCAACATGATCGTAGGGTCGGCCGTGTTCGCGCTTCTCTTCCTGGGAGGATGGAACCTCTTCCCCGGGATTTCGCTCGCGCGGCTTCTCGGGGGCCTGCACCACCTGACCGGGTGGGCGCTCTGGCTCCATCCGCTCGTCGCGGGACTGGCCTCGATCGCGATCCTTTTGGGCAAGGTGCTCGCGACGATCTTCGTCTTCATGTGGATACGCTGGACCGTGCCGCGGTTCCGCTACGACCAGGTGATGAGGCTGGGCTGGCAAAAACTGCTCCCCCTCTCCATTGCCAACCTTATCGCCTACACGATCGGAATCGCGCTCCTGCAGCGATAATCGAGGCAGCCCCAAAGCCATGGCCGTAATCCAAGTCCAACGAAGAGCCCTCACCCTGGTGGAGCGCACCTACTTCCCGCAGCTCATGGGGGCGATGTTCACCACGCTCAAGCACCTGCTCGGCCCGGCCGACACCATGGAATACCCGGAGCAGCGGCCGGCGATACCGGCCGGATACCGGGGCGTCCCGACGCTCGTCAAGGACCCGAACGGCCGCGAGAAATGCGTCTCGTGCCAGCTCTGCGAGTTCGTCTGCCCGCCGAAGGCGATCCGCATCACGCCGGGATCCGTGCCGGAGGGCGCCGGCATCGACCAGGTGGAGAAGGCGCCGCAGGCCTTCGACATCGACATGCTGCGTTGCATCTACTGCGGGCTGTGCGAGGAGGTGTGCCCGGAAGAGGCGATCTTCCTGCAGAACCAGTATTCAATGTCCGGCTACAGCCGCTCCGAGATGGTGAACCACAAGGACAGGCTCTACGAGCTCGGCGGGACGTTTCCCGACAGGCATTTCAAATGGGACGTCAAGAAGGCCGCCGAGGCGAGGGGCGGCGGGCACGACTGAGGGCCGCCACGATGGACCAGATCGCATTCATCTCCCTATCGGTTCTTGCGCTCGCCAGCGCCCTTGGCGTGGTCCTGAGCAAGAACGCCGTGAACGGCGCGATGTGCCTGCTCCTTTGCCTCGCCGGCATTGCCGGGCTGTTTGTCCAGCTGCACGCCTACTTCCTCGCTTTCATCCTCGTGTGGGTCTACGCGGGCGCCGTCGTCGCTCTCTTCCTCTTCATCGTCATGCTCCTCGACATGCAGGGCGGGCGGCCCTGGCGGTTCCGGGCCGCGCAGGCGTTCGCGGGGTTCATGGCGGCGGCGCTGCTCCTTGTGGGCCTTGACCTCCTCGCGGTCCGGGGCCGCCTGGGGGCCGGCCCCAATGTCGGCCAGGCCGCGGTGGGATCGTCGCTCAAGCTTTACGCCTACCAGCTCTTCACAACCTACCTCCTGCCGGTCCAGGTGATGGGCTTCCTGCTCCTGATCGCGATGCTGGGCGTGATCGTCATCAGCCGGCGCATTGGCGGGGCCGAGGATTCCAGATGAAGCCGTCCCTAGACGCCTACGTGCTGCTGAGCGCCGCGCTGTTTGCCATCGGCTTCCTCGGGGTCCTTGTCCGGCGCAACACGCTGGTGATCTACATGTGCCTTGAGCTCATGCTTGTGGCCGCGACCCTGGCGCTCGTCGCCTTCTCGCGTTTCAACGGGACGGAGGACGGCGACGTGTTCGTGTTCTTCATCCTGACGGTGGCGGCCGCCGAGGTCGCCGTGGGGCTCGCGATCATCGTCGCGCTCTTCCGCGCGCGCCAGACCGTCGAGGTCGACCGCCTGGATTCGATGAAGCATTGACCACGGATCTTCGAACCGCGAGACATGACGCCCTTAAACACCGCCCTTTTCGTCCTGATTGCCCCGCTGGCCTCGGCGGCGCTGATCATGCTTTTCCTGGGGAGGAGGGGGGCGGCTGCGTCCGCCGTGTCTGTAGTCACCGCCGCGCTTGTCGCGTGCGGCGCCCTCTCGCTCGCGTTCGGAGGCGGGCGCTTCACCGCCGCGTGGGAATGGCTGCGCTTCGGGTCCTTCGCGATCTCGATAGGGTTCAAGTTCGACGACCTTGCGGCGCTGATGCTCTCGGTTGTCGGCGTCATCGGGCTCTGCGTGCACGTCTACTCGCTCGGTTACATGAGCGACGACGCCGGGAAGGCGCGCTACTTCGGAGGCCTTTCGATCTTCATGTTCTCGATGATCGGCATCGTCCTGGCCGACAACCTCTTCATGATGTTCATCTTCTGGGACTTGGTTGGATTCAGCTCATACTTTCTCATCAACCACTGGCGCGAGAGAAAGTCCGCGTCGGACGCCGCGAAGAAAGCCTTCATCGTCAACCGGGTGGGCGATTTCGGGTTCCTGTTGGGGATCATCCTCTGCTACCGGGCGAACGGCACGGTGAACCTTTCGGCGCTGGGCGCGGACCACGCGGTGTACAGCCGGCTGATCCCGCTGCTCCTTTTCTGCGGCGCGGTCGGCAAGTCGGCGCAGCTGCCCCTCCAGGTGTGGCTCCCCGACGCAATGGAGGGCCCGACGCCCGTGTCCGCCCTGATCCACGCGGCGACGATGGTGGCCGCCGGCATCTACATGCTCTGCCGGATCAACGTGCTGATGGTGCCCGAGGCCCAGTCCATCATCACCTGGGTCGGGACGCTCACCGCGCTGTACGCGGCGCTGTGCGCGGTCACGCAGCGCGACATCAAGAAGGTCCTCGCGTATTCGACGCTGTCCCAGCTCGGCTACATGGTGGCCGCGTTCGGGATGGGCTCGGTCGGGGCGGCGATGTTCCACCTGACGACACACGCCTTCTTCAAGGCGCTCCTCTTCCTCGGCGCCGGCTCGGTGATCCTTGGGTGCCACCACGAGCAGGACATCTTCCGGATGGGCGGGCTCAGGACCCGCATGCCGGTGACGTTCTGGACGTTCACGGTTGCCGTTGCGGCGATTGTCGGACTGCCCGGCCTGGCGGGCTTCTTCTCGAAGGACGCGATCCTCGTTCTCGCGCTTGAAAGCAACCGCGCGGTGTTCGCGGTCCTCGCCTTCACGGCGATCCTGACCGCATTCTACATGCTTCGCCTCTGGAAGATCGTGTTCCTCGGGGCTCCGCATGGCGAGTCCGCGCAGCATGCGCACGACGGCGGGATCTCGCTCACGGCGCCGCTCGTCCTGCTTGCGGCGCTTTCGGCCGTCGGCGGGTACTGGCGCGCCTACCCGAGGGCCTTCGAGGGCGTGTTCTCGCAGATCCCGGAGGCGCAAGGCGCGACCCATGCGATCGTCCTCGCCGCCAGCATCATCGTGCTGGTCATCGGCGCGGGGACGGCGCTCGCATTCTATGCGACGGACGGAAGGGACGCGCTCGAGGGGAAGTCCAGGTCCGTCTTCGGATTCCTTGTCGCGCTCAGGACGTCGTTTGACACCGCGTACGACTATTACGTGGCCGAGATCCAGCAGCGCGCGGCCATGGTCTTCAACTTCATCGATGTCGTGGGCCTGGCCGGTGTCGTCGTCCGGGGGCTCGCCGGCGCGACCGAATTCGTCGGCTTCGGGGCCCGCGCGCTCCACACGGGCCGGCTCAACAACTACGTCTACTGGTTCCTGGGCGGCGTGGCCGTGCTGTGGGCCTTCGCCGCCGGCGTCCTCTGACCCTGACATGAGCGCGCCTGCCTTCGACCCCCTCCTGATCTCGGTCGCCGCTCCACTGGCCGTCGCGCTCGCGATCGCCCTCGGCCTTCCCAAGCGCTGGGCGGTAAAGCTTGCGTACGCCGGATTCGCGGTGCCGGCCCTCATGGCGCTCGGCGTGTGGTGGCAGTTCGGCTCGGCCGCAAAGGAGACGCACGGCTACGCGTTCCTTTCCAGGTACTCCACGGGGCTGGACCAGTTCGGGATCGGGCTGAAGCTCGGGCTCAACGGGATCTCGCTGCCGCTTTTCGTCCTGGCCGGGCTCGTCGGCTTCGCCGCCGGCCTCTATGCGATCCAGTCGAAGGCGGAGCGGATGAAGACATACCTCCTCCTGCTGCTCGCCATGCATGCCGGCCTCATGGGGACGTTCGCGAGCGTGGACGTCTTCTTCTTCTACTTCTTCCACGAGATGGCGCTCATCCCGACCTTCATCATGGTGGGGATCTGGGGCGGGCGCGACCGCACGTACGCAGCCATGATGATGACGATCTACCTGACGCTCGGCGCGACGCTCTCGCTCGTCGGGCTCATCGCCATCTACGCCAAGAGCGGAGCAAGCAGCTTTGACCTGATGGTGCTCCGCGACACGCTGGCATCGAGACCGCTGGGCGAGGTCACGCAGGAACACATCTTCGGGCTTCTTCTCTTCGGATTCGGGATTCTCGTCTCCCTCTGGCCCTTCCATTCGTGGGCGCCTCTCGGCTACGGCGCCGCGCCGAGCTCGGCGGCGATGCTCCACGCGGGCGTACTAAAGAAATTCGGGCTCTACGGCCTGCTGCAGATTGCGCTGCCGCTCCTTCCCCTCGGGGCGGCGCACTGGAGCCACACCCTCGCGGTGGTCGCCGCGGTGGGGAACGTTCTCGCGATAGGGCTGGTGACCATGGCGCAGCGCGACCTGAAGCAGATGGTGGGCTACAGCTCGGTCATGCACATGGGCTACGCGTTCCTCGGGATCGCGGCGGGCTCGGTCCTCGGCGCGGGCGGCGTTGTCATGCTCATGGTGGCCCACGGGCTCTCGGTGGCACTCCTCTTTCTGCTCTCGACGAGCATCTACCACCGCACGCGCACTTTTGACATGGAGAAGATGGGGGGGCTGGCGCAGCACGCGCCAGTGCTCGCCGGGCTGTTCGTCGCGGCGACGTTTGCGAGCGCGGGGCTGCCCGGCTTTGCGAACTTCTGGGGCGAGCTGCCGATATTCGTCGCGCTCTGGAACTTCTCCCATGTGCTGACCGTGACCGCCCTGACAGGGACTGTGATCTCGGCGATCTACGGGCTGCGCGCCGCCGCGCGGGTGTTCTTCGGGCCCCAGTCAACGGCCTTCGCGCAGGTCGCCGCGGCCAATCCTCCCTCCGACATCGGCTGGGGCGAAAAGCTCCCGGCGCTCGTGCTCATTGCTACGCTGCTCTTTGTGGGCATCTGGCCGAAGTCGTTCTCGGCCGCAATCAATCGGGCGCTCACGAACACGCCCGCGGCCATGGTGGCCAGCCGGTAGGCCGACCTGAAACGCCACGCAGCACCCACATGGACGTTAACGCTCTACAAAGCATGGCCGCCGGGAACCCCTGGAGCGCGATTTGGCCTGAAATCTCCCTCGGGTGCCTCGCGCTGCTCCTACTCGTGCTCGAAACCGTCCTCCCCAGGGCGGCGCACGGCCGCATCCCGCTGGTTTCGATCGCCGGCCAGCTTGGAATCCTCGTCGCGCTCGCCTTCAACTTCGACGCGCCGCAGCGCGCGGCGTTCAACGGCCTCCTGATGCTGTCCCCGCACGGCCAGCTGATGCGGGCCTTCTTCCTCATCTCCTCGATCCTCGTCTCGGTCCTGGCGCGCCACAGCCTGTCCTGGCAGCGGGTCCCGCGGGTGGAATTCCACCATGTCGTCCTTGTCGTGGCGGCGGCCATGATGCTTCTCGTCGAGAGCCGCAACTTCGTGATGCTTTTCGTTGCCCTGGAGACCGTTACGGTTGGCCTCTACATCCTCGTGAGCTACTACCGCTCGAACCCGAAGACGCTCGAGGCCGGCCTCAAGTACCTCGTCATGGGCGCATTGAGCTCGGCGCTCCTCCTTTTCGGCATCGTGCTCCTATACGGGGTCTCGGGCAGCCCCGGGCTTGCCGGCCGCACGGGCGAGGCGATGCAGTACGCAGGGCTCGCGGGCTTTCTGGAGGCCAATCCGAACAACTTCCTGGCGGCCGCGGGCATCGTCCTCGTCCTCTCGGGCGTCGCCTTCAAGATCGGGGCCTTCCCGTTCCAGATCTGGATTCCGGACGTGTACCAGGGCGCGCCCACCCCGGTGACCGCGCTTCTTGCCGTCGCGTCAAAGGCCGCGGGATTCGGCGTCCTGCTGATCCTCGTTACCGAGGTGTTCGCGCCATACGCCTGGCTGGTCGGCCCCGTGCTCACGATCATGGCCGCGGCGACAATCCTGTTCGGCAACCTGGCGGCGCTGAAGCAGAACAACGTCAAGCGGCTGATCGGCCTCTCGGGCGTCTCCCACGCGGGCTTCATCCTGCTGGCCGTCGTCTCGGCGGCGCGCGAGCCGATGGCGATCGGCGCCGTGTACTTCTATCTCTACGCGTACCTCATCGCCTCGTTCGCCGTGTTCGGGGTGATGACGGTGCTCGCGGGACCCGATGACACCGAGCAGGAGCTCGGGGACTACGCCGGGCTCGCCAGGGAGAGCCCGTTCCTCGCCGGAGTCCTTGCGTGCGGGCTGGGCTCGCTCGCGGGCATCCCGCCCTTCGCGGGATTCGTGGCGAAGCTCTTCGTCTTCGTCGCCGCCTTCAAGGCCGGGCATTTCGGACTGATCGCGGTCGCGGTCGCGGGCGTCGTCATCTCGATCTATTATTACTTCGGCTGGATCCGCATGGCGTACTTCGACGACGAGGCCGCCGTCTCGCCGAAGACAGCCGAGCGTGCGCGCGCCGGGGCCGGGCTGACCCTGGGTGTCGCTCTGGCGGCGCTCACTCTGGGCTCGGTAGTCCTCGGGTTCTACCAGGGTCCGCTTTGGAGCTGGGTGTTTGGACGCTGAAGAGCGGGCATTTGCGCCCGGCCCTCCCGATGGCGTTCGCGGAGCGGATCCTCTCCGGCGGTCAGCGCCAGTGCCCCTCGTGCCAGACCCAGCTGGCGCCCCGGCGGTCCCAGCGGCCGGCCGCCCAGCCCGCGCCCGGATGAAAATGGGGATGGCGGTCATAGAACCCGCGATTCCAGACCCAGCCGCCGTTCCAGTGCCAGTGGCCGCCTATCCAGAAATAGTCCGGCCCGGGAGCGACCGGCGCGACCTCGACGATGGGTGCGGGCGGCTCCTCGGACGCTATCACCTGGACCTGCTGGCCGGGGGGCGGACGCACAGGGGCGGCCATCACGGCATAGTGGCCCTCGACCCAGACCCACCCGGTGGCCCGTTCTGCCCAGCGGCCGGGAATCCACGTCATGCCGGGCTGCGCGGCGCGGTCCCAGAGCCCGCCCATCCATTCCCAGCGCTCATGGCGCCACGCCCAATGGCCCCGGATCCAGATGTATCCGGGCCCAGGTGTCATGGTTACGATTTCCTCCCTGAGAAGGGGTGGCTGGGTGCGGACGACGATTTCGGGGCCGCCGACGTTGATGCCGATCTCAACGCCTGCATGTGCCGCCAATGGAGCGGCGCCGCACACGAGAGCGAGAAGCGATGTCTGAATGAGTTTCATTGGAGAGGGAGGTTTCGATTGGCCTTTGGCTACATGGCATTAGACGCCTGATCCAAAGAAATGTTACGGCCCGGGCAGCGGGCCGCGTGTCCGCACGGGGGTCGCGGGCGCGATTTTCCGGCCGTGCACGGCTTCCGGAATTGTGTCATCAGATGGGCCATGGCGGGTCATGCGCATCCGCCCATAGAAGGCTCGTGTTGTTGGAATCCCCCTAGCGCTCCGACCCTGTTCTAACCTTTGGATAATCCCCCTTGTCTCCGCGATGCATGGCCGGGACGATGCCTCATCATGCGCATGATGACTCAATGGGTATGTTATATGGCAGCGCTCACTCTAATCGCTCATCAACCGCTTGCTGGCGGGGCTCCCGCGACCACAACCAACCCCTTCTTTCACTCCATGCAGGTGAACGGCCGCTGGTGGCTGATCGATCCCGACGGCCACCGTTTCATCTCCAAAGGCGTGACCACAGTGCTGTTTGCGCAGGACACCATCTATGGTACGAATCTCTCCCCTTCCCTCGAGACCAACAAAGCGAAGTACGGCAGCCCCGAGGCGTGGCGGAAGGCGGTCGCGCAGCGGTTGACCAGTTGGGGATTCAACACTCTCGGCGCCTGGTCCGACAATGGAGTTGCCGAGATCACGGTCGGCAACCGCCGTCTGGCCTATGCTCCAATCGTCGATCTCGGAGAGCAATTCGTCGGGCAAAAGACAAAGGGCCAAGCATGGTTGCACGGAATCTTCCCCGATGTTTTCGATCCGGATTTCGAGACGTTCGCCCGCCAGCGCGCCCGTGAGGTCTGCGCTCCTCTCGCCGACGACGTTTGGGTTCTCGGATGGTTCACGGACAACGAACTGCGCTGGGGTCCCGATTGGCGCGGTCCCGACGAACTGCTCACAATGTTCCTCGACCTGCCTGCGAACGTGCCCGGCAAGAAAGCCGCAGTCAGCCTCCTGCAAGGGCGCTATCAGGACATGGCCGGGTTCAACGCGGTCTGGAACACGAAGTTTGCGACCTGGGACGACGTGATGAGCGCCACGGCGATCGCCCCGCCCGTCGTGCGTCCGGCGGTTTACATGCAGAACGAGGAGGCCGAGCGCCACGCCAACGAAGCCGACCCGAAGCGTGCCGCCTTCGCCGCCGATTGCGACGCGTTCCTCGAGCGGTTAGCCGACCGGTATTTCCGCGTCACCAACGAGGCCATCAAAGCCGCCGACCCCAACCACATGAATCTCGGCTCCCGTTTTGCTTATTTCCCGCCTCAGCCCGTCGTGGCCGCCGCGGCGAAGTACGTCGATGTGATCTCCTTCAACTGCTACCAGAGCGATCCGCGGGGCACGGTCGAACGTTACGCCGCCTTTGGCAAATCGCTGATCATCGGCGAGTTCTCGTTCCGCTCCGAGGACAGCGGCCTGCCCAACTCACGCGGGGCCGGTCCCAAAGTGAAGACGCAAGCCGAACGCGCCGCTGCATTCCGGAACTACGTAACCCAGGCGCTTCAGAATCCGAACCTGGTCGGCTATCATTGGTTCGAGCACTGTGACGAACCGAAGGAAGGGCGCGACGACGGCGAGAACTCCAACTACGGTGTCGTCAACATTCACGACGAGATCTATGCCGAATTGACCCGGGCGATGGCCGAGGTAAACGCCCAGGCAGAAGCCATGCACGAGGGCAGTCGCAGAGTCCCCTGAGCGGGGGTTTGCAGGTCTACGACGGTAAAATGTCAGGGAAGAGCCCAGGAATGGTCGGATAGGCTGTCCGGATAGGAGGGATGACCGGCGGGCGTGGCCATCGGCATCGGTCACGGAGCATGCGGGAAGGACCCACAAGCCAGTCATCACGCCCACATGGTATTGTCGGGTTACAAGCCGGTATACGGGATAGCTTCGCCTTGCCGTCGCAGAATCCCACCGTCAGGAATGGAACCCAATCCCATGTCCTATTATTTGTTTCAAGGAAGCTATACGTCCGACGCGTGGTCAGCGTTGGTCAGGAAACCCCGAAACCGTCTCCAAGCGATCAAGGGCTCGGTCGAAAAGCTCGGTGGCCGCGTCGAGGGCGCCTGGCTCTCGTTTGGTGATCATGACGTTGTCGTTGTCGTCAGGCTGCCCAACAATGTCAGCGCTGCAGCCTTCTCACTCGCGGTCGCTGCCGGTGGCGCTCTCAAGGCCAGCAAGACCACCCCGCTGCTCACATTTGAGGAAGGGGTCAAGGCAATGAGGCAGGCCGGGAAGGTCGGTTACCGCCCTCCCAAATAACGCGCTTGCGATCCCCTCCACTCGTGGCAGCCCGCCCGAAACGGCGGGCTTTTCTTTGGGAAGGCCCTTGCAAGCCTGCTTCCTGGCCGAGCCCCAGCCCCCGGCTTTGGTCTGGCCAGAACCCGACAGCCTCGCCAGTGTCGGCCCCAGCAACGCTTCATGCCAGACAGCGCCCCGCCGCGCTCCCCAAAGAACAGCCCCGTCTCTGCGTTTCCGTCTACTCGCGAGGCAATCATCCCACATGAAAGTCCATTCGATCGGCATATTCGGTTGCGGCGACTTCCTCCGCCGGCAGGCCGACTCCCTTGAGAAATCCAAGGCCGTCAGGGTCGTCGCTCTCCACGACCCGGACCAGGCCCGCACGCAAGAATTCGCCAGTCGGTTCGGCAGTCGCGTCGTCGCCGAGCCCGACGGCATCTTCGCCGACGAGTCCATCGATCTCGTCGGCCTCTTTGTCCCGCCTTGGATCCGCAGGGACCTCTTCCTGAAGGCCGCTGCCGCTGGCAAGCACGTCATTGCCACCAAGCCATTTGGCTCCACCACCGCCGACTGCCAAGAGATGTGCGCCGCCGCCGCCAGGACCGGCATCAAGGCTGGCGTCATTTACAGCCGCACCGAGGACCCCTTCATGGAGGCCGCCAGGGACCTCTTGGCCTCGGGCAGGCTCGGTCGCCTTGCCCTCTACAGGCAGGACTGGATCCACGCCTATCCGCAATGGAACAGCTGGGCCACCGACCCAGAGAAGAACGGTGGCCCGTTCATGGACGCCATGATCCACAACCTCAACGCGGCCTGCTACCTCATGGATAGGCCCGTCGGCAAGAGCACTTTCTTCTCGGACCGGCTTGCTCATCCCGCGATGAAGTGCGCCGACACCGAGGCGATGATTGTGAACTTCGTCGGAGGGGGCGTTGCCAACCTCTTCATCACCTGGGCCGCCGACCTCGCCACCTACAGCCGCGACGGCAACGACCGCGAACACATCGACCTCTTCTACCTTGTTACCGACAAAGGCTGGCGCATCACAAAGGAATGGCGCGACGCGGGCCAGGTGGCCATTGCTTCGCGCGAGGGCAAACAGGAGGTCATCCCCTGTTCGCCTTCCAGGCATACGCCCTACGATGCCTTTGCCGCGCACATAGACGGCGCGGCCTTCCCCCGTGTGCTCGCCAACCTGGCTGAAGCCGCCCGCGACATAGCCCTCGTTCGCCGTGTTTGATCGTGGCTAAAACCAGACGCGATGTTCCACAACATGCCGCAAGCAATCTTGGATCGGATGCGCGAGCTGGAACAGATTGACGTGCTCGACCGGGCCGGTGGAACGGCGCGAATGAAGCGGCTCCGCCAGATTCCACCGGAAGTCGGCAGATTCATCGCCCTGCTGGCAGCAGCCGCACCTGATGGCCGTTGTATCGAGATTGGAACCAGCGCGGGATATTCAACGCTGTGGCTCGCCCTGTCCTGCCGCGCCAAGGGCAGGAAGGTCACAACTTTCGAGGTCCAGGACGAAAAGGCTAAGCTCGCGAGGACGACCTTCGACGTTGCAGGTGTCACTGATGTCGTCCAGCTGGTTCACGGTGACGCCTTGAACCACCTCCCTGCTTGCAATGAAATCGGATTCTGTTTTCTCGACGCTGAGAAGGAAGTGTACGATCGCTGTTATGAAGCGGTCGTACCGCACCTAGTGCCTGGAGGCCTACTCGTAGCAGACAACGCAATAAGCCATGAGGCTCCTTTACGACCCATGCTGGACCGGGCCATGCACGATGAGAGGGTTGACGCGCTAATAGTTCCCATCGGCAAGGGTGCGTTGGTCTGCAGGAAAAATTGAAGACGTGCCAGGCCATTGCTGGCTCCGACGGCTCTGGCCGTCGCTTCCCGATCAGGTCGTAGTCCCCGGCGTGTTCGGCCACCCAACTGAACCAGCGGCGGTTGGCGTGAGAGTCAGCGGGGTCCCAATGGGACACGCACAGGTACCTGCTGTGGCGGCGGGTGCAGACGGAGGCGTATCTCATGGGGATGTGCAGCAGAGTGCGGCACGGGATCCCGTTGGATGATCCCTCTCACCCTGAAAAGCTCGGTTATGCTGCCGATTCTCGGAGTACGCTTGTTTCCTCATCCAAATGCTGCCTCATTTGGTGCCCATCATGAAGGTTACCGGGCTCGCCCTTGTCCCGCCTCCGAGCGCAGCGGATCTCCCGAAGGTTACGCCTGAGCTCCTGGCATCGGTGCTGGCCCGCTACTCCCGCAGCAATGAGGGGATTGCCGCCATCCTCGCCAAGGTCGATGTGGCCAACCCCGACGCCTCGATCGACCGGATCCTGAAGTTCGTCGATTACGGGCATGCATCCATCGGCGGGCTCACAGGAGGGCTCGCGGTGGCGCTCGACGGGGTGTCGATGTGGCTTGCCTACAAGCTTTTTGAGATCGCCCAGATGGCGGACGGGCAGGAATCGAGCACGCGCTACATCGCGATGGATCCTGCGAACATCCCGGGCGCCGGTGAAATCGGGATTCCGGACGATCTGGCGCCGCGTTGGCGCGATGTCCTTGCGCGCGCCTTTGCGGCGTACAACAGCGAATACGCCCGGCTTGACGCGCTTGCCGCCGCGCACCCGGAGCGGGTCCGGCTCCCGACGGACGCCAAGCCGGCGGTGGCCGCCCGGATCCGGAAGAACTACGCACTGGACCGCGCCAGGTATTTTGTGCCGTTTGCAACGAGGACCAATGTCGGGCTTGTGCAGACCTCCCGCATGTGGGCGCAGACGGTGAAGCACCTCGATTCGCTTCCCCAGCCCGAGGCGCGCGCCGCGGCGGGGCTGGTACGCGACGAGCTGCTGAAGCTGTCGCCGAGGCTGATGAGGCACAGCTACGCTGACGCCTCGTTCGCGGAGCAGGCGCGCCAGGAGTTCGCCGCCTCGGTCAGGATGGGGCTTGAGCGCCTGAGCGACCGGCCGCTTGCCGACCAGGTGTGGGTGAACGTGGACCGGGCAGCCCCTCCATGGTTTCCCCAGGCGCAGCCCGTCCCGGAGGCGCTGCGGCACAGGGCCAACCGCTACGGTCAGCAGGGCGAGGCGACCAGGCGGATGCGGGTCACCTTTGCCTGGAACAACATGGCTCTTGCCGAGCTGCGCGACTTGAACCGGCACCGGACCGGCAACCGGACGACGCCGCTGGTCCAGTCGGGCTTCTACCTTCCCCCGGAGATCCTGCATGCCGCCCACGATGGGCTCCTTGTTGATCAAATGGAGCTTACGCGCGAGCTGTTGAGGCGGGGATCGCCTTCCTACGTCTATTCGCTCCTCCTAGGGGCCCAGACGCCGTTCGAACACGGGACCCATGCCGACAAATTCATCTACGAGGCCGAGCTCCGGACGGGAATGGGGGCCCATTTCCGCTATGCGGAGCACCTCAGCGCCGCGCTGCACGCCTTCCTCGAGCAGGTTCCTGAAGCGCGCGAATGGGTCGTCGAGGGGACGGCCGAGCCCGAATGATGGCCGCTGGGAAACGATTCCGTGCCAAATAATAGTTGCTGCAATCTGTTTGCGAAGCCAAGAATATCATGAAGTTGCGCATGAAGCCGCCGGCATTCCAAAACCAGCGAGCCCCTGACCTCCACTAGCATGTTCAGGGTCCTTCAATTTAACATGCAGTTCGGCATGGGCTGGGACGCCAAGGCGCCGGACAACGGCCCGGTCGACGTCAAGGCGACTATCGGGGAGATCCGCCGGCATAAACCGGACATCGTCCTGCTGCAGGAGGTCGAGCATGCCCAGTTCGGGGGCGTCCAGGTCCAGCCGGCGCCGAACTACACGCAGATCAAGGCGGCGCTGCCGGAGTTCGACAGCTGGTTCTCGTATCCCAAGGCGGATCCGCGCGAGCTGCCTTTTGGGATAGGCCTGGCGATTTTCTCCCGGACCCCGCTGCTGGAGAAGCTGCGCATCGACGTCCCGTCGCCCGCGATCGAGTTCGTCTTCCGCGGGAGAAAGACAACGCCGACCGACCGCGTGATGATTGGCGCGAAGACCACCGTCGGCGGACGGGAGATCCAGGTCTACAACGTGCACCTCCTCGCGTTCTTCATGCTGGGGATCAGCAGCACGATGTACCCATGGCAGCGCGACCTCGTCGCCGACCGCCTCGCCGCCTCGGATTCGCCGACGATACTCGGGGGCGATTTCAACGTGAGCCAGGGCGACCCGCTCGTCGAGCAGTTCGCCGAACACGGCTATGCGGCGGTCCAGAACAAGGTTGCGACGTGGCATCGGCAGCCTTTTGTGCTCGACCACATCTTCTTCAATTCAGGCCTCCGATGCGTCCGCCATCACGTGGAAAAGTCGGTCGTGTCGGACCACCTGCCGCTTGTCGCGGACTTCGATCTTGCGGGCTGAGTCTCGCGGGCCGGCGGAGCAGCCCGGCGCCCCTTCAGGCGTTAGCGCCCCGGATGCGGTCCTTCTCCGATTCCCGCTCTTCCTCGAGGCGAGCCCGCTCGGAGGCGATCTGCTTCCTGATCTTGTCGACCTCGTCGGCGTCCGTGCCCGAAAGCGCCTGCTCAAGGCGCTGCTTGAGGAAGATCTCCCGCTCGGCAATCCGGCCGAGGAACACACGGTCAACGTCGGCAAGCTTGGCGCGCTTCTCGGGCGTCAGCGATTTGGACGATCCGGGGTCCGCCTTGGACAGGCGCTCCATTGCAAGTTCGTAGGCGCTTTTCATACGGGGAAGCAACGGTCTCCGATCGCGGGTCCAATGACACGCCGAAAATGGCTTCTCATCCGGGCGGAATGGGCGGAGATTGGTCGGCCGCCGACGCCGACATGAACCCCGCGGACCAAAGCGAACTATTCAGCGAGCCCGAGCCGACGGCGCGGGACGGCGCGCCCTCGGACGGGCCGCCCCGTCCCCTGGCGGTCCGGATGAGGCCGCGCCGGCTTTCCGAGGTCGTGGGCCAGGACCACATCCTCGGGCCGGGCAGCCTCCTCGCGCGCCTGGTGGCGCAGAACCGGTTTGGCTCGCTCCTGTTTTACGGCCCTCCCGGAAGCGGAAAGACGAGCATCGCTGAGGCGATCGCCCGGGAGACCCGCAGCCGCTTCGTCCGGGTGAACGCGGTCATGTCCAACGCGGCGGAGCTCCGCGAGGTCCTGGGGGCCGCCCGGCGCAGGCCCGGCTCCGGCACGATCCTCTTCATCGACGAGCTCCACCGGTTCAACAAGACCCAGCAGGACCTGCTGCTGCCGGATGTCGAGGAGGGCGTCGTCCGCCTGATCGGAGCGACGACCCACAACCCGGGGTTCTACGTCAACCCGACTCTGCTGTCCCGAAGCCACCTGTTCCGGCTCGAGCCCTTGGCCTCGGAGGCTGTGGCGGGTGTCCTCGCGGGGGCCCTGTCGGACGCGGAGCGTGGCCTGGGCGGCACCGGAGTGACGGCGCCTCCGCAGATCCTTCTGGACCTCGCGGTCCTCTGCGACGGGGACCTCAGGCGCGCGCTTAATGCGCTCGAGGTGATCGCCCTGGGAAAGGGAGGCCCCTCTGCGATCACAGCCGAGGACCTCGCCGTTTTCGCTCGCGAGCGCCGGATCCGCTACGATGCAGACGAGGACGAGCACTACGACACGATCTCGGCCTTCATCAAGAGCTGCCGCGGGTGCGACCCGGACGCGGCGATGTACTGGCTCGCGAAGATGCTAGCCGGGGGCGAGGACCCGCGCTTTATCGCGCGCAGGCTCGTCATCCTCGCGAGCGAGGACGTGGGCCTCGCCGATCCCCACGCGCTGCCTCTGGCGGTGGCCGCCCACCACGCGGTTGACTTCGTCGGGCTTCCGGAGGCCGAGCTGACGCTCGCGCATGCGACCCTGTACATCGCGATGGCGCCCAAGAGCAACTCGGCCACGCTCGCCCTCGGGGAGGCCCGGCGGGTGCTGGGCGAGTCTCCCGTGCAGCCCGTGCCCGCGCACCTGCGCGACAAGAGCGGCCAGGCGAGCAGGCGGATGGGCCAGGGGAAGGGCTATGCCTACTCGCACGAATTCCCGGAGGCCATATCCGGCCAGGATTACCTCGAGCGGCCCCTGCGCCTCTACTCGCCAAAGGCGGCCGGCGCCGAATCGGCCATCGCCGAGCGGCTCGAGCGCTGGCGCGGGCTGAAGGCGTCGCTGTCGCGCCGGACCGGGAACAATCTTGCCGATCGGGGCCCGAAACCGTAGGCTTGCGCCGATGAAACGCATCGCGCTCCTTGCCTTTGCCGGCGCCGCCCTGACGGCCGTTTGCGGCGCCGCGCCCCGTCCCACGCCCACGCCCACGCAGGAGCAGGAGGGCACGATTTCTGGCGTCCCCGTGCCGCGCCCGCAGGGCGGATGGCTCGGCGTCGAGGTGAAGGACCGAACCTTCAGGGTGACCTTTTACAACGAGAAGAAGAATCCGGTACCGGCGGACGTGTCGTCGGCGATACTTCGCTGGCCGGTCCATTACCAGCCCAACGACGAGCGGGTGCAGCTCCTGCCTACGGATGACCCGGCGGTGCTTGCTTCGGAGTACGCCGTCAAGGGGCCCCTGACCTTCAAGCTGCGCATAACGCTGTTGACCGAGGGCAAGCCGGACTCGGTGGAGTCCTACGTGATCGATTTCAACGGGTGATCCGGTTGCCGGGGCGGGAGGCCGAGGGCCGGTTTCGACCTGCGCGCAATTCACGGCGACCCGCCAGCCTGACGCCGAGCCGCGTACGCTCCCGGGGCGGCCCCGCGTTGACAGCCGGAGCCGCCGGGGCGACTTTGTCCGGATGCCCCCGTCACCTCCTCCTCCGTTCGACTCCGTTGAGGCCGCGGTGGCCGGCGCCGCCTCCGGGCGGATGGCGATCGTGATGGATGACGGCGCCGTGGCGCGAATGGGCGGTGCCGTGAAGTTCGGCCGCCGTCCTGGGGCCGCAAGCGGGCTCGATGGCGGATCCGGTGCGCCGCCGCGCGAATTCATGTTGCGGATTGCCGGCCCCCGGTTCTCCTCTCGGCGTTCCATGAGTGGCGATTCACCCGCAGCGGCTTCACGGAGGGGCATCGCCTGATGAGCAAGGCGCAATACGCCCAGCGGCGCGACGGCCGCGTGTCCGCACTCCAGTACCTGTACGCGTGGAGTATCAACCCGCCCGAGAACCTCGTCGACGACCTGCGGGTGTTCTTCGAGGGGCAGGAGCAGCCCAGGGAGCATTACGCGTTCGGCGAGGAGCTCATTCACGGCGTCATCGATAACCAGGCTGCAATCGACGCGCAGATCCGCGTGCTCGCCCAGAACTGGGAGTTCGAGCGCATCGCCAAGATCGACCTTGCCATACTCAGGATAGCGATGTTCGAGATGCTGCACAGGAAGGACATCCCGCCGGTCGTCTCGATCAACGAGGCCATCGACATTTCAAAGCAGTTCTCCAACGCGGATTCGAAGCGCTTCATAAACGGCATCCTGGACCGGCTGAAGGACCAGCTGGGCCGCGACGCGCGCAAGGCCTCGGACTAGCGCCGGGTCGCCCCGCCAAGGACCGTGCGTTCGCTTCTGCAGAAGTTCAGGAAGGGCTTCGCCAAGACCGTCTCGGCGATCTCGTCGAGGACCCACGGGATCTTCGGCGGTCGCCAGATCGACGCCTCGTCGCTCGAGACCCTTGAAGAGGCCCTTTTCGCCGCAGATTTCGGGGTGGAGACGACCGGCGAGATCCTGGAGGAGATCAAGGAGGCCGCCCGCAAGGACAAGGGGCTCCGGGGGAGTCAGGCGGCGGAGATCGGGGCGGGGGTCCTCAGGCGGGCCCTCGCGGGCTCGGAGGGTCGCGTGACAAAAGCCGCCACCGCGCCCACTGTGATCGTCCTCATCGGCGTGAACGGGTCGGGCAAGACGACGACTGCGGCAAAGCTCGGCTGGAGGCTGAGGCAGGAGGGGGCGACCGTGCTCCTGGCCGCGTGCGACACGTTCCGCGCCGCGGCGATCGACCAGCTGAAGTCATGGGCGGCCCGGCTGGACCTGGAGGTTGTCTCCAACAAGCCCGGGGCCGACCCGGCCGCGGTCGCATTCGACGCGGTCCAGGCGGCGAGGAGCAGGGGCCGGGACTGGGTCATCGTGGACACGGCGGGCCGCCTCCACACCAAGGGAAACTTGATGGAGGAGCTATCGAAGATCAGGCGGGTGATCGCCAGGATCGATCCGGCCGCGCCGCACCACTCCTGGCTGGTCGTGGACGGTTCCATCGGCGGAAACTCCATCGAGCAGGCCCGGGCCTTTCACAAGAGCTTCGGCCTGACCGGCCTTGTCGTCACAAAGCTGGACGGCACGAGCCGCGGCGGGGCGATTGTCGGAATCTGGCGCGAACTTAGGCTGCCGGTCTTCTTCGTGGGACTGGGCGAGGATCCCGAGGACCTCCAGGCCTTCAGCGCGGCCGACTACGCCGACGCCGTCTTTGGCGTGGTGCGCGCCGACGCCTGACCCTCCAGGGCCGGATGGGCCGCCCTAGCGCCTCTCGACGCGCCGCCGGAGATACGTCGTCGGGAGGATGAGGGCGAAGGAAATGATGAGGAGGAGCGCGGCAAACGCGTGGGCCTTGGAATAATCCAGGTTCTGGACCTCGTCGTAAAGCGCTATGCTCGCGACTTTTGTGACGCCGGGAATCGCGCCTCCGATCATCAGGACCACGCCGAATTCCCCGAGGGTGTGGGCAAAGCCCAGCGTCAATCCGGCGGCGATCCCGCGCGACGCAAGCGGCAGGTGGACGCGGGTCCAAACGCGCCATGGGGGGGCGCCGTGGGCCGCGCAGGCGTCGAGAAGCTCCGGCGGCACGCTCCGCAGCGCGACCTGGAATGGCTGCACGGCAAAGGGCAGGGAGTAGATCACGGATCCGATGACGAGGGCGGAGAAGGTGAACGCGAGCGAATGTCCGGTCAGCAGCACCCACCAGCTGCCCGGCGGATGGGCGGGCGAAAAGGCGATAAGAAGGTAGAACCCGATCACGGTCGGTGGAAGCACGAGGGGCAGCGCCACGAGGGTCTCGACGACCGGGGCGACCGCCCTCCTCGACGTGTTCAGCCAATGGGCGAGGGGTAGGCCGACGACGCCGAGGATGACGGTGGTGACCGCCGCAAGCTCGAGCGTCAGGCCCAGCGCCTGCCAGAGGTCCCCGGACAGTCCAAGGAATGCGAGCGGACTCATGTTTCGCAGCGGAGGACGTACACCATTGCCTTCTCCGTTCCAATTGCGAGGAGGCTGTCGTCGTGAGACCAGGCGAGGCATGCCGCGGCCGCCGGCATCCGCGCCGTGGCGCGCAGGGGCTGCCGGCGCTCCGGGCTCCAGAGCATGAGGGCGCCATCCTGCGATGCGGAGGCCAGCAGGCCATGCGCCCGCTGGAACGCGACCCCGCAAACAGGCGCCTCGTGCGCAAGCATGAGGGGCTCCCGCCCCTCCGGGCCGGCGCCCGAACAGTCCCAGACGCATGCGTCCTGGCTCCCGCTCGTGGCGAGCCATCGGCTCCCGGGGTCGAATGAGAGATGCCGCACCTTCCCTTCATAGCCGCTCATCTGTAGCTCCACGTCGCTCCCGGGCATCCAGAGGTGGACGCTCGGATCCTGGTTTCCGGAGACCAGCCAGCGGCCGTCGGGCGACCACGCAAGCGCGTGGATCCCGTTGCCGTAGGCGAATTCCCTTTGCGCGGCGCCGTCGTCCGCGCCCCAGAGGCAGACGCCCCCAAAGTACGCGACGGCGGCGCATCCGCCGAGCGGATGCCACGCGAGCGCCGAGATCGTCTTCGGCGCGTCCTGGAACGCGCGGCGGACGGTCGCGTCGGGATTGATGAAGGCGAACTTCCTCCCCGCCGAAGCGGCAAGGATTGGGTCGGCTCCGCCCAGCCTCCACGCGAGATGCTCAACCCAGGCGGGTCCCATCGGGACGGTGGCTGCATGCTGCCCGGCGGCGGCGTCCCAGAGCTTCACGGCGCCGTCCTGGCCCCCGCTCGCCAGGATCGCCGAGCCCGGCTTCCAGGCGATCGCATTCGAACCGCCGTCGTGGCCGGGGAGCTCGCATCGCCTCAAGCCGTCCAGGGCCCCGAAGAGTGTGAGGGGCCCGGCCGCCGACGCGGCGGCTAGGCTGGCCCCGTCGAGCGACCACGCCAGGTCTATCACGTAGTCATCCAGCTGACCGGCCCAGTGCTTCGTCAGCTGCATGGGCCGTTCACGCTGCGAAGCAGGCCTTGAATGCCTCGGTGAGCGCGGCCCGGTTCAGGTTCCTGCCGATGAAGACCAAGGTGTTGATCCTGGGGCCGGGTCCCCAGTCCCGGTCGAACTTGGCGTCGAAAAGCATGTGGACGCCCTGGAACACAAGGCGCCTCGTGGCGCCCTTCACGCTGAGGACACCCTTCATCCGGTAGATGTCGCCGCCATTTGTCCGAAGAAGCGCGCTTATCCAGTCGTTGAGCCGCTTGCCGTCCAGCTCGCCCGCCTGCTGGATGCCGACCGACGACACGCTGCTGTGCTCGTGGGCGACGTGATAGTCGGCCTGCCACGACGGTTTGACCGTGTCGGCCCCGACCTGGATGTGCAGCGGCTCCTCCCCGCACCGCTCGAAGACGAGGTAGTGGCCGGGCTCCGACACCTCCAGCTTGAATCGGCCGTTCCCGCCGTCCAGGAGGAGCCTCTTGAGCGGCCCGCCGGGGGCGACCATCCCGCCGTTCTCCACGCGCTTCTCCGGCCCCGCGAAGACGGCCACAGCGGAGTCGAGCGCCGCCGCGATCTCGGCTTCGCCGAGCGCGGAAACGGGCGCCACCGCGACGTCGAGCTCGTTCTCGCTTCCGTGGTGATGGTGGTGGTGCCCGCCGGAGTGCTCGCGGCCGTCGGCGTGCCCGATCACCAGGCCGTGGGATCCGGCGGGCAGCCGGTACGCCCCAGCCCATTCAAAGGGGTACTCGGGCTCGAGGAACTTCGGGTCGATCTCGGTTGCCCTGCCGAGATTGAATCCGCCGATGTCGAGCACGCGCTCAAGGGCGACATTGCAGTCGCGCGTCCTGTGAATCGAGGCCACCGCGTTCATCCCCCGGATGCGCTCCTCGAGGGCATCGAGCCCGGACGGGGACGCCAGGTCGGTCTTGTTGAGGAGGATGACGTCGGCAAACGCCACCTGCTTGACGGACTCGTCGTCGGAGTCGAGATGGGTCGCGGCAAACTTTGCGTCAACCACGGTCACGATGCCGTCGAGACGGAAGTTGCGGCGCATCTCGTCGTCCGTGAAGAAGGTCTGCGCGACGGGCGCCGGGTTGGCTATGCCCGTCGTCTCGATGAGGATGCCGTCGAGCCGGTCCTTGCGCTTGAGGAGGCGGCCCAGGATGCGGATCAGGTCGCCTCGGACGGAGCAGCATATGCACCCGTTGTTCATCTCGAAAAGCTCCTCGTCGCTCTGGATGACGAGCTGGTTGTCGACGCCAATCTCGCCGAACTCGTTCTCGATCACGGCCAGCCTTCGGCCGTGCCGCTCGGAGAGGATCCGGTTGAGCAGGGTCGTCTTGCCTGCGCCGAGGAATCCGGTGATGACGGTGACGGGTATCGGGTCTGTATCCATGCGGGTCAGGCGCAATTGAACGCCAATGCGCGGGCCCGTCAATCGGCGTCGCCTTCCCCCGGGCGGCCGGCCGCCGCTACGGCGTCAGCACCTCGTCATCGGCCGTCCAAAGCTTGCGGTCCGGGCCTGCCGACCGGATCTCCATCTTCTCGCCGGAAAGCTGGTGGAAGAAATAGGGCGTTCCCCAGCGGTCGCAGAGCTCGCCCTTGGAGTCTATCGCCGGGTTCTCCGCCGGGATGAATGCGAACCCGAGCTTGTTGCGGCCCTTCAGGGCAGCCGTTATCTCCGCATTCTCACCCGTGGGATTGCCCGAGCGGAGCGCGCTGCGGTAGGCGACGAAGATCTGGTCGATGACGCGCAGGTCGGAGCGGACGTCGCCCTCGGGGGAGTTGAGGCCGTCCGCTAGGCGGGAGCGGTCCTCGGCGCCGGCAACGGGCGGCGGGCCGGCGACGGACGGCAATCCGGGCGCGGCTGCGGGCCCATG
>CALAOT010000076.1 GCA_937889545.1 uncultured Opitutaceae bacterium | reverse complement strand
TGCAGGACGTGCGCGGCAAGCACGGCTCCGAGGGCGACTACGTGATGAACCGCCCGCTTCACGGTCCCCAGAACCCCACGCCGGTGGACCACGCGACCGACACCTACGACACCATAGACTGGCTCGTGAAGCACATCCCGGAGGCCAACGGGCGGGTCGGAATCCTCGGGATTTCCTACGACGGATTCCTGCCCCTGATGGCCCTCGTGCATCCGCACCCGGCGCTCAAGGTGGCCGTGGCGATGAACCCCATGGTGGACGGGTGGATGGGCGACGACTGGTTCCACCACGGCGCCTTCCGCCAGCTGAACCTGGACTACATCTACGGGCAGGAGTCCACCCGCAGGTCCGAGGAGAAGTGGTGGCGCAGCCATTTCGACGAGTACGACGGCTTCATGTCGGCAGTCTCCGCCGGGGAGATGGCCCGCCGGCACGGGCTCGAGCAGGTGGGCTTCTGGCGGAAGCTCCTTGCCCACCCGACCTACGACGCCTTCTGGCGCGACCAGGCCGTGGACAGGGTGCTCGCCGCCGAGCCGCTGGCCGTCCCCGTCATGCTGGTGCACAGCCTCTGGGACCAGGAGGACATCTACGGCGCCATTGCCGTCTACCAGGCGCTCAAGCCGAAGGACACCGCCAACGACAAGGTCTTCCTCGTCCTCGGCCCCTGGCACCACGGCCAGGAGGCCGATGAGGGCAGCACCCTCGGCGCGCTCAGGTTCAACAGCGACACGTCCCTCCACTTCCGCCGGAACATCCTGCGGCCCTTCCTCGACCATTACCTGAAGGACGGCGCGCCCGAGTCCGGCGTGGCGCCGGTGTCCGCGTTCGAGACCGGAACGAACCGCTGGCTTAGGCTGCCCGCGTGGCCGGCGGCCGGCGAGAACGGCGGGACGGTCCGCCCGACGCCGCTCTACCTGCGCGCGGGCCTCAGGCTCGGCTTCGCGGCGCCGGCTGCTAGCGAGGCGCCTTTTGACGAGTATGTCTCCGACCCGGCAAAGCCCGTGCCCTTCGTCGCCCGGCCCATCCAGCCGGTCGGCTACGACAACGGCATGATTTGGCCCCAATGGCTCGTCGGCGACCAGCGAGAGGCTTCCGGCCGCCCCGATGTAGTCGCGTTCGTTTCCGACGTGCTGACCGCCCCGGTGAAGGTCTGCGGCCAGCCGGTCGCGAACCTGGTCGCGTCCACCAGCGGCACGGACTCGGACTGGGTGGTGAAGCTGATCGACGTCTATCCCGATGAGGTCGCGGCCCAGCCGCAGATGGGCGGGTACGAGCTCATGGTGTCCGCCGACATATTCCGGGGCCGCTACCGCGAGAGCCTGGAGAGGCCCAAGGCGCTTGCGCCCGACCAGCCCCTCCTCTTCCGCTTCGCGCTGCCCACGGCCAACCACGTGTTTCTTCCCGGCCACCGGATCATGGTGCAGGTGCAGTCGAGCTGGTTCCCCCTCTACGACCGCAATCCGCAGACCTTCGTCCCGAACATCTTCTGGGCGAAGCCGGAAGACTACAGGAAGGCCGTCCAGCGCGTCTATCACGCCCCGGGCGACGCCAGCTCAATCGAGCTGCCCCTCGCATCCCAGCCCTGAGGCTCTTCCAAGGAATCAGGCTCGAGAGGTCGCGGGCAGAAGGCGGCGGATATTTGAACCGAGGATCGCCGCGCGTTCGCCGGCGTCCAGCCCGGCCCCGGCTATCTCGTCCAGAAACCGCCTGAACCCGGGCCGGCGGTCCAGCTTGGGATACAGGATGAGCGGATAGTCCGAGCCGTAGATGATCCGGCCGGCCCCCACCCGGTCCAACGCCCGGCGGAACACCCCCGGGCCGTATAGGAGTGGCGATGCGGCCGTGTCAAAATAGAGGTTGGGCGGCAACGGCCCGCCTTCCGGCGGAGGTTCCGCCATCGCCAGCCCGCCCCCCCAGTGGGCGAGTATGATGGTTGCCTCTGGGTGTTCCCGCGCGAGACGGACGTAGGCGTCGAGCGGGGTCTTCGGCCCGGCCGCCGGGCCCGCCCTTGGATCGGTCGCGTGGAGCGTTATGGGGACCCTTCGGCGGATCGCCGTGGCGACCACGCGCCCCCACCAGGGGTTGTCCAGGTCGAACCCCTGCGCCTGCGGCAGGATCTCGCCCACGCCGCACAGGCCGGAGTCAAGCGCACGCTCCAACCCGTCGATCGACTTCTGGCCCGCCTCGGGCTGGACGGCAGCGAAGCCCATCAGCCGGTTGGGATGCCTCCGGATCCATTCCGAATACCATCCGTTCTGGAGGTCGCACGTCTCCTGGCGCTCCCAGTACCAGCCCAGCATCACGCATGCGCCGACGCCCGCCTCGTCCATGTCGGCGATGAGTGTGTCCGGATCCGCCCACCCCTGGATGGAACGCCTTCCCTTGGGCGCGACGCCCGCCGCCCACCCGGGTTCGCCCCGGGTCCGGCCCCAGGCGCCGGGGTCCGCAGCGACCTCCGCGGGGTACAGGTGGATGTGGGCATCCACGATCCCGGCTTCCGCCATGGCGGTCATCCCGTCAGCCGAAGGACTCCAGAGCGAGCCGCCTGCATCGGACGATGTCCAGCTTGCCCGTTCCAAGGATCGGGATCTCACCGACCTTGAGGACGGTGCGCGGGATCCAGAGGTTGGGAAAGCCGGCGGCCGCAAGCCTGTCCTTGATCTCCCCCGCCGAAAGCTCGAGCGTCGACACGATCACAAGCTTCTCGCCCTTCGCCTCGTCGGGGATTCCGACCACGACGAACGGCTGGGCGTCGCCCGGGTCTATGCCATACACCTCGGCGATCTTCTGCTCGATCGTCCCGTGAGGAACCATCTCGCCGCCGATCTTGGAGAACCGGGCGAGCCTCCCCTCCACCGTGACGAAGCCGTCCTCGTCGATCCAGCCCAGGTCCCTTGTGACAAACCAACCGTCGCGGATGGCTTCGCCCGTCCCTGCCTCGTCCTCGAGGTAGTGCGAGAACACGTTCGACCCGCGCAGCCAGAGGACCCCCGTTTCGCCTCTCGGGAGCTCCTCGCCCGTGTCCGGGTGCATCGCGCGCGCCGACATTCCGGGCAGGAGGCGGCCCACGCTGCCGGCCTTCTTTCCGATCTGCTCGTCGGCCGTCGGCGTCGTGACCGGCGGATGCGGCTGGTTCACGCTTGAGACGGGGGACGTCTCGGTCAGGCCGTAGCCCTGCAGGATCTCCATGTGGAACTTCTCGAGGAAGCCGCGGCGCAGGTCCTCCGGCAGCTTCTCCGCGCCGGAGACGACCAGATCGACCGAGCGCAGGTCGGCCGGCGTCGCCCTCTTCATCAGCGGCCGCAGGAACGTCGGGGCCCCGATGACTACGGTGACGTTTTCCTCGCGGATCGAATCGACCATGGCGCGGGTGTCGAGGGGGCTCGGGGTTGTCACCAGGAGGCAGCCGCGAATCAGGGGATACCACAGGGTGACCGTGAAGCCAAAGCAGTGGAAGACCGGGAGGCAGCCAAGCATCGTGACCGTGTCCGGAAGGATGGACATGGAAGAGATCTGCGCGCAGTTGGCGAGCAGGTTGCGGTGTGTGACCACGACCCCCTTCGGGTTCCCCACGCTTCCGCTCGTGAACAGGAGCGCGGCCTCCTGCCTGTCGCCCGTGCGCGGAAGGCCCAGGAGGCTCGCGACCCACTGGTTCGGCAGCAGCCATGCGGCCGCCAGCCATGGGAGCATCGCCCGCTTCCCTCCGGACGCCTGTATTTCGGCGCGCAGGTCGAGCGTCCGCTCGGGCCACGGAAAGTCCGCAAGCTTTGCCCGCATCGCGTCCGCCGTCAGAATGGTCCGGACGCCCGAAACCGCTATGCTCGACTCGGCCGAGGTCCGGCCCGCCGTGAAATTGAAGTTCACGGGGATCTTCCCCGCGCAGACGACCGCAAGGTTTGCGATTGTCGCCCCCGCGCCCGGGGGAAGGACGACGCCGACGCGCTTCTCGGGAACCGTCTTCCTGAGCCGGCGCCCCAGCACGGCCGCGGCCGCGATCAGCTGGGCCGCGCCGACCACGCGGCGCTCCGCCGTGCGGTCGATTAGAGCGACCGATCCGGGCCGCCGCGCGAGCGCCCGCACCGTCTCGCGGCCGATGTGCCTGCGCAGCATCGGCCTCTCGGAGAACGCGTCCGCCCCGAGCTCCATGAGCGCCCTCCTCGCCGACATGGTGTCCGCCTGGTCGGGCGGGAGGGGATCGCCGAAGATGACGCAAACGGGCGTCGGCATGAGGCGCGGGCTCTTCCACAGGTACTTGTTCCCGGCAAAGGAGAACACGGATCCCCAAAGCCCGTCGAGGGCGGCGGGGATCACCGGCACCCCGGCACCCTGCGCCATCAGCTCGAAGCCCCCGCGAATCGCCATCAGCTGGCCCGTGCGCGAGATCCCGCCTTCCGGGAAAACGCACAGGATCTCGCCCCGCCTGAGCGCGTCGACCGCGGCTGCGATCCCCTGCCGGGGCGAGCCCGGGGGGGCCACGATGGCCCCGGCCATCTTGAAGATCCAGTCCAGGAACCTGCTCGTGCCCGGCCCCCGGTAGGCCACGAACCGCAGCGGCCGGGGGCAGGCCAGCTGGAGCACCACCACGTCGACGTAGGAAAGGTGGTTCGCGATCACGACCGCCCCTCCCGTCGCAGGCAGACGCTCCACGCCGATCGCTCGGACGTGGTAGAGCACGCGCGCCAGGAGCCCGACGGGGACGTCGATCCACAGCGGAAGCGTGGAGAGTCTCCTCATGGCTGCGTTCGCCATGCCCGGGGCCCGCGCGCGTCGCGCGCAATGCGCCGATACCTCAGGATATAGCCTGGACCGGACCTGTGTTGCACGGGGCCTATTGTTTTCAGAAAGCTGGAGGTGCAACAATAGCGGGGCCGCCGGTCACCTGCCGAGCAATTTGTTGATCAGGCCGCTCCCCTTTCGCAACGGCGCCTGGATCAGCATCTCCCGCCACTGGCTCTGGTCGATTCTCTCAAGCGTGCCCCCGAGGTGGACCGGCTGGTAGAGCTTGGTGTAGCCCAGTTCGTCCTGCCCCTCCTTGAGCATGCCAACGATCGCCAGGAACTTGCCGAGTCGCCCCCGCACGCCGAGGTCGAGATCCACCGATAGCGGCTGGGCCCGGATCGGAACCCCTTCCACATAGGTGATCCTTCCGGTGCCTGTAACCCTTTGCTCTGGAGCTATTAGGGCGAACTCGGTGATGAGAATGTTGAGGTCTGGTCCGCGCTCCGCCGAGATGTTCATCTGGTCGTAATGGATCTCCGACAATCCGGTCGCGGACTCGACGAGCGCCTCGCCGATCTTGTCCAGCTTCTTCCCGAAGAGGGAGCTGACCGTGTCCAGCGCACCCTCGAGCTTTGAGGGCGCCTGCCTGATCGCTTCGGTCATGTCGGTCCGGAACACCCGGCACCTGCCGTCCTTGCTGGACAGCTTGCAGTAGCCCTGGGCCCTGTCGAATAGGTCGCCGGGCCCCCCGCCGACTCCCGAAAGGTGGCTGGTGAGGTCGAACCGGCCCTCGATCACCGGGGGCCTGTCGGGGTCCATGGCCCGGAACAGGGGTGCCGAGTCAATGTTGTCCACCGCAACGCTGGCCCAGAAAGAGTATGGCTGCCTGGCGCCCTGGGTGAACTTGAGCTCGCCGTCGAGCCGCGCCGCGCTTCCGTCTCCGACGCTGGCCGTGGCGGACTCTATGTGAAGCGATGCCGGCTCCACGACGATCGCCCCTCGGAGGTCGCGCAGATCGATCCGGGGCAAGGCGAGCTCCTTGAACCTTACAGACACCCGGCCGCGGATCCCGGGCCAGAACGGGGCCGCTGCGGGAGCGCGGGCGTTCTCCGCGGATCCGGAGGGCTGGACCGTCTCCGCCAGGGTCGCGCCGGATCCGGACAATGCGGCGACCACCGCAACGTCGCCGGCCGAGAGCTGCGCTCCCGACAGCGCAGCGTCGATCCGAGGCCCGTCGCTGTCCGAGGCGAACGTGCCCGAGAGGACCATGTCGGCCGTCCGCGTGCCGTAGTCGAGATGGAGCGGAATGTTGAACGTGGTGTGCCCGTTCGCCTCAAAGTCCGCGCGCACGTCCGATGTGACCGACGGGAGCGCGATCGGGCTGCCGGATCGGATTTCGAGGGCATGGAGCGCCACCTTGACGAGCAATTCGCGCGTTGAATCGAGGCTGGCCTCAAAGCTTCCGCTGGCGTCGCCGCCGGCGAGTCGCGGGAGGCCGGCCGCTCCGGGCTGCGAGAGCAGCGCCGGCAATGCCGCGCTCCACGATCCCGCCGCCTTGATCGCCTGGTCGGCTCCGGCGAGCCTGCCGAGGCGCGCCTCCAGCGAAAGCATCTTGATCCCCTCGCTCCGGACCTCGAACGGCGCCAGCTGGACCTGCCATCCCTGGGGGGCGTAGTCGGCAAGCACGAACGCGGATACCTCAAGGTCCGCGCCAACCGGCCGGCCCGCCTTCGCGAGCGAGACCCCCGTGGCCGAGAGCGGCGCCTTCGTCCGCAGCGCGAGGCGCCCTTCCTCGGCCCGGATGACAAACTCGCCCTGGGCATCGCCCCCGCCAAGGCTGAACCCCGGCAGTGCGCCCATGAGCCAGGACAGCGGGACACCCTCTATCGAAATCCCGACCAGGTCGCCGGTCGGGCTGGCCACCTTGAGCTCGCCGGACGCCGTGTTGAACTCGAAGGCCTGGAGCGCCCGCACGGAGGCCACCGGCATCGCCCCCGACAGGCTCGTCTCAAGCCGGTCCACGCGCAGCGAGGCCCCGACGCGCGCAAAATCGAAATCGGCGGCAAGGTTGACCCGGCCCAGGGCCGCAAGGCCGTCGGCGACGACTCCGAGGCGGTCGGCCGATGCCCGGATCCTTCCCAGGGCATGCACGTCGCGGGTCGCCAGGTCGACGCCGTAGCTCCCCCGGCCGGCCGCGTCGAACACGGGAAGGCTGCGGCCCAGCGCGAAAGGCGCCAGGTCCGTGTCCTTCAGGTCGAGCCGCCACGCGCCGGAGAACCGGCGCGAGCCGTCCGGGTTCGCAGCATCAATCGAGGCTATGCGCTCGGCGCCGCGGCTGAGCGAGAGCGAGTATGAATTCTGGCCCGCTCTTCGTTCCGC
Source organism: uncultured Opitutaceae bacterium (assembly GCA_937889545.1). Taxonomy (GTDB): domain Bacteria; phylum Verrucomicrobiota; class Verrucomicrobiia; order Opitutales; family Opitutaceae; genus Palsa-1447. The sequence goes on along the minus strand of CALAOT010000076.1, from coordinate 18,687 downwards.
CGATGCCTCGCACGCGAGCCCGATCCCGCTCGGGAACTGCCGCCCGCTCGCCGTCGCCCCCACCTTGAGATCGGCCCTCGTGAACCTCCCGGAGGCGTCCATGGACGCGAGGAGCGTCCCGCGGACCGCGACCGCGGACACCTGCGCCGCGGCGTCGTCGAGCGAGGCGCTCGCGCTGCACAGGAAACGGCCGTCGCGCCCCGCCGCCAGCCCGCCCCCCACAACGTCAACGCGGGCCTTCCCCATCGGGCGCCCGTCGTCATCGGGGAGGATGACACGGCCTTCGAGATCGACCCCGTCGATCGAGAGGTTGGCGGGCACGTTGAACGCCGCAAGCACGCTGGTCACGGCCCTGGCCGGCCAGGGCCGCCGGGACCCGCGAGCACCGCGCGCCGCGCCGGGCTGCCGCGAATGGGCAAGGTCCAGCGTCCACCCCTTAGCGACGAGCCTCCTTACGTGGATGCCCCGGCCAAGGCCGGCGGAAAGGACGCCCAGGTCCGCGTCGGCCGAGGGGACGACAAGGACGGCCCCGCCCGTCTCGATGCGCAGGCCCTCCAGGGACATTCGGCTCAATCCGACCGACACCCGCTTCAGGGACGCGCCCGGGCCAGCCATGGAGGAGATGGCCTTGCGCGCGGCCCACGTCTGGACCGGCGGGCAGAAGGCCGCGCCCGCAACAAGCAGGAGCGCGCCGGCGAGCGCGCCGGTGGAAATGAGCAGTCTGCGCTTGGATCGCATTTCTTCGGATCGCCGTGTCTTGGAACCGCCCGATGCTGCCCCGTGGGGGGCGCCGCGTCAGGGCGTCACGAGCGCATCGCTCAGGCCGATGGCTTTCCTGACGTTCGCAAGGGCGACGAGATAATTGTAGTTGGCCGTAAGCTGGTCGGTCCTAGACTGGGTGAGCGCCACCTGCGAGGTGAGCACGTCGAGCTGGGTCGCCGAGCCGGCGTGGAATTTGGCCTCGGCGAGCCGGAGGGCTTCGGTTGCCTGGTCAATGGTCTGCTTGGAAGCCGTGACGAGCTCGCCCGCCTCCTGGAGCGTCGAGATGGCCTGCCTCACCTCCACGTCGACCTCGAGCTCCTCCGACGCCACGGAAATCCGGGCCTGCTCCAGCTGCGACCTCGCCTGCCTCACCCTGCCGTCGGTCGCCCGGCCGTCGAAGATCGACCAGGTCGACTGCAGCCCGAACAGCCACCCGTTGACGTTCTCGTTTCCGTACGAGGGGCCGGCGAAGTTGAACCCGTCCCATTGGTACGCTCCGAAGGCCTGGAGGCTGGGATAATAGGTGGACCTTGCGGTCGTCACCGATTGCTCGGCTGCGTCCTGCAGCTTCGTAAGGTGGCGGAGCTCGGGCCTGTGCTCGTGGGCCGAGGCGAGCGCCGCCTCGGCTTCATAGGTGACGGGCTCAAAGTTGAGGTCGCCGGCCACGTCCGGGAAGGCGGCGGATCCCGGCGTGCCGAGCGACTGGCGCAGCTGTTCGATCGCGATTCGGTGGCTGTTGCGGGCCGTGATCAGGGTGGGCTGCGCGTTCGCGAGGAACACCTTTGCGCGCAGCACCTCGAAGTTCGAGACCGTTCCGCTAGCATACTGGTTCTTCGTGTCCTCGAGCTGGTGCTCGTAGAGCCGCACGTCCTCCTCCGCGACCCGGATCCTCTCCCGCGCCAGGAGGACATTGTAGAACTTGGTCCGCACGTCGAGCAGCGCGGAGTCTATGGTCGTCTGGAGGTCGTACGCCGCGGCCTCGCGGGTGAGCTTGGCGCCCTTGATCGACGACTGGACGCCGCCGCCGGCGAAGAGCGTCTGGGTGGCCAGGAGCTCGACGTTCCAGAGGCTGGTCGAGGGGGGATACAGCTGCGAGATCGACGCGTCGTTCTTCTGCCACTGCCCCTGAGCCGAGATGTTCGGGATCTGCCGGCTTCTCACCTGGACGATCACGCCTTCCTGGAGCCGGATCGCCTCGCGCGACTGCAGGATCGAGTAGTTGTGGTCGAGGGCGTAGCCGATCGCGCCCCTGAGGTCCAGCGGCGAGGGCAACTCCGCCAGGGCCGGGGGGGCGCCGGGCGCTCCGCATGCGGAGCGGGCGGCTATGGCGATCGCAAGGGAAGCAAGGAGGGCGGTTTTCTTTATCATGGATGTCAGAGGTTGCTCGGGCAATGGGTCACACGGCGGCCGCCTGCGATTGGCTGCGCGCCCCGGGCCCCATCGCGGAAGCCTGCCCGGCAACCTTGTCGAGGAGCCGCACGAGTGTCTTTCGCTCGTGCTCGGAAAGCGGCGCCATAAGCGCGGCCATGCGCTTGAAATGCCCGGGCAGGATCTCCCTCAGGGCCGCGTGGCCCTTTTGCGTGAGATGGACGAGCATCATCCTGCGGTCGTCCGAATCATGCTCGCGCCTCACGAGCCCGTCCCTCTCGAGGGTGTCGACCAGGCCGGTGATGGTCGCCCGGGTTACCCCCGCCTTCTCGGCGAGCTCGGCCGGGGTCTGCGGGAGCGGCTCGCGCCCGAGCGTGCCGGAAAGGAGCATCAGGACCGTGAACCGGCCCGGCGAGATGTTGTGCTCGCTGAAGAAGCTCTCGCTCTGCCGATAGGCCTCGTCCCCCGCCCGGAGCAGGTTGAGGAACGCCTCGCACGCGGAGGGGTCCAGGTCCGGGAAGCTCCGCGCCGCCTCGAGAAGGCACTCGTAGCGGGGAAGGTCCTTGAGCATGAGCAGCGGCATGGCGTGCGGGAGTCGGCGGTGTGGTCTTCCGATGACGGGAGCCAAGTAGTTAGGCGGCTAATCATCGTTTCTACAAGCGTGAAATGCTCCGCGCGGCCCCGGTGGCGGTCGGCCCCGGGTATTCAGGGCCCGATCGAGCGCGCGGCGGCGACAAGGGCCTCCGCCGTGATTCCCAGCTCCCTGAATATGGCCTGGGCGGGGGCGCTGAGGCCAAAGCGGTCGATGCCGACCACCTTGCCGTCGAGGCCGACGTACCTGCGCCAAAGGGCCGTGACCCCCGCCTCGATCGCGACCCGCCGGCGGCACGACGCGGGAAGGACGCTCTCGCGATACTCGTCGGACTGGCGCTCGAAGACCTCGAACGACGGGATCGAGACGACGCGCGCCGGCGCGCCGAGCACCCTCGCCGCGGCCACGGCAAGCTGGAGCTCGCTCCCCGACGCGAGCAGGATGACGCCCAACGGCGCCGTCTCCCTAAGCGCAACGTAGGCGCCCCTGAGGACGCCGGCCCGCCGGACGTCGGCGGGAATCTCGTTGAGCACCGGCACCGCCTGGCGGGTGAGCGCGATCAGGGTGGGCCCGTTGGTGCGCTCCAGCGCCGCCGCAAAGGCTCCGGCGGTCTCCTCGGGATCGGCCGGCCGGATGACGTCCATGTTCGGAATCAGCCTGAGAGAGGAGATCGTCTCGACGGGCTCGTGGGTCGGGCCGTCCTCCCCGACACCGATCGAATCGTGCGTGTAGACGTAGACGACCGGCAAGCCGGAGAGTGCGGCAAGCCGCATCGACGGCCGCGAATAGTCGGCGAAAACGAGGAAAGTCGCTATCGAGGGCCTGAAGAGGCCGTCGTAGGCGACCCCGTTCGCGATCGCGGCCATCCCATGCTCGCGGATCCCGAACCGGATGTTGCGGCCCGCCCTGTTCGACGGGTCGAAGTCCCTGTCGGCCGCGATGTAGTTGAAGGTCGAGCCGTAAAGGTCCGCGCTTCCGCCGATCAGCAGCGGCAGCTCCGCCGCGAGATGCTGGAGGACATCCCTTCCCGCCGCGCGCGTTCCGGCCAGCTTCACATCCTGCGCAACGAGCGGCACCTTTGCCAGGAGGCGGGCGGCGCTCGGCGCGGACGCCGCGGAATCGAGGAGGGTCGCCTTCTCCGGGTTCGCCTCCCGCCACGCCTTGTAGGCCTTGTTCCAGCGGTTGTACGCCCGCGCGAGCCGCCGCTTGTGCCCGTCAAAATAGGCGCACACATCGTCGCTCACGTAGAAATGCTGGTCTGCCGGAAGCCCGAGCCCGGCGCGGGCGGCGTCGGCGAACTTCGCCCCCCCCTCTCCGTGCCCCTTCTGCGTGCCCTGCACCTCTGGGATCCCCTTGGCGATGATGGTCTTGACCAGGATGAACTGCGGCTTGCCGCTCTTCGCCTTCTTCGCCCTGTTGAACGCCTTTAGGAAGGCGGCCATGTCGTAGCCGTCCACGGCCTGGACATCCCAGCCGATCGCCTTGAACCGGAGGGCCGTGTTCTCGCTCTGGGTCATGCACGCCATCGCGTCCAGCGTGACGTCGTTCGAGTCGTAGATGAGGATCAGGTTGTCGAGCTTCTGGTGCCCCGCGAATTCGACCGCCTCCATAGCGACACCCTCCTGCATGCATCCGTCGCCCGCGAGGCAGACGACATGGTAGTCAAAGATCGCCTGCCCGGGCGTGTTGAACCGCGCCGCCGCCATCTGGCCCGCGACCGCCATCCCGACCGAGTTCCCCACGCCCTGCCCGAGCGGGCCCGTCGTCGCCTCGACCCCGGGGGTCTGCCGGAACTCCGGGTGCCCTGGCGTCATGCTGTGCAGCGTGCGGAACTTGGCGATCTGCTCCATCGGGATGTCGAAGCCGGCCAAGTGGAGCCACGAGTAGAGGAACATGCTGCCGTGGCCGGCCGACAGGACAAACCGGTCGCGGTTGATCCAGCGCGGACGCTCCGGGTTGAACGAGAGCGCGTGCCCGAAGAGCACGGCGCCAAGCTCGGCGCAGCCGAGCGGAAGGCCGAGGTGCCCGGACGAGCAGGCGTGGACGGCGTCGATCGCGAGCCCGCGGGCCTGGTTGGCCGCCTTCTGAAGAATGCTGGTCTGGAGGGTCATCGGTGGGAAAACCGACAACCCCTAGGGGCGTGCGACCGCCCGGGAAAGGAGAAATGCCGGAAAATCGCCGCGCAAAGGGTCAGCTCGAGGCCGGCGCGGCGGCCGGTTCCTCGGCGCGCCTCGTCTTCACGTTAACGGCCACAGCAGCCTTGCCGGTGCGCTTGCGCAGGTAATACAGCCTCGCCTTCATCGGCTCGGAGACGAGATCGATCTCGATTGCCTCGATGTTCGGCGAATTCACGGGGAACACGCGCTCGACGCCCTCGCCGTAGCTGATCCGGCGGACGGTGAATGTCTCGTGGATCCCAGAGCCCTTGCGCGCGATCACGATGCCGGAAAAGACCTGGATCCGCTCCTTGTCGCCCTCCCTCACCTTCGTGTGCACGCGCACGCCGTCTCCGACCTTGAACGGCGGGATGTCCTTCTTCACCTGGTTCGCGGTGATTTCCTTGATGATTGGGTTCATGGCTGCAGCCTTGTTTGTATTTGATTGAAAGTTACTTAAGTAAATCGGGTCGAACCCGGCGGGTCTTTTCCAAGGCACGGGCCGCACGCCATTTTTCTATCTCGGCATGGTTGCCGGAAAGGAGGACTTCCGGCACGGACATGCCCCGAAATTCGGCGGGACGCGTGTATTGAGGAAAGTCGAGCAACTTGCCGGTGAAAGATTCGTGCGTCAACGACTTTTCCTCGCCAAGGACGCCGGGAATGAACCGGCTGAGCGCATCGATGACGACGGCGGCTGCGAGGGTCCCGTTTGTGAGCACATAGTCGCCGATGCTCAGCTCGAAATCGATCGCCCGGTCGCGGATCCTCTGGTCGACCCCCTCGTAATGGCCGCTCAGGAGGATCAGGTGGCGCTCCCTGGAGAGCCTGTCCGCGATCGCCGGCGTGAGCGGAACCCCGTCGGGGGTCAGGTAGATCCGCATGCACCCCTGCGTCTGCAGCTCCTCGATCGCCGCGAACACCGGTTCCGGCTTGAGCACCATGCCGGCCCCCCCCCCGAAGGGGCGGTCGTCGGCCGTGCGGTGCTTGTCAGTCGTCCACCTTCGCAGGTCGTGGACTACGACCGCCAGCAGGGCCCTTTCGAGCCCCTTTCCGAGAATGCTCTCGTCGAGGAAGCCGTCGAGCATCCTCGGGAAAAGCGTCAGGACATCGATGCGGGGCATGTTGCCCCACCCTTCCGGTGGCGAACCGCCTTAGCTGGCGGTCGCCGGTGCCGTTTCGGGCGGCGCCGGCGGCGCCGCCGGCGCAGCGGATTGGGCGCGGCGCGCCCGCTTGATCATTGAGTGCACCGTGTCGGACGGCTTCGCGCCCTTGCTTATCCAGTAGTCGACCCGGTCGAGCCTGATGTTCACCTGCTTGCCCTTGGCGCGGGGATCGTAGGTGCCCAGCTTCTCGACCGCGTCGCCATCGCGGCGCGAACGGGTTTCGGCCACAACGATGCGGTAATGCGGCTGATGCGTGGAGCCGATGCGTGAAAGGCGGATCTTGAGTGCCATGAGAGCGGGATTATCGGGTGCGTTCTATTAGGAAAAGAGGCCGATGACACCTTTGGGCGCAGTTTCTGTCAAGCCCCGTGCGCAAGGCCCGGTCCGGCCGGCCGGGGCAGCCCGGACCGGCGCCGCACAGGAGCCTTTGCAATTGACCGCCGCACAGCCGGGGTGGAGCGTGGGCCCTCCATGCTCAAGGCCGGCATCGTCGGGCTGCCCAACGTGGGCAAGTCCACCCTATTCAATGCCCTGACCCGCTCGCACAAGGCGGACGCGGCCAACTACCCTTTTTGCACGATAAACCCGAACGTGGGCGTCGTGACGGTGCCGGACGACCGCCTGGAGATCCTCCGAAAGATAGCGAAGGTAAACGTGGCCATTCCCACGACGGTTGAATTCGTGGACATCGCGGGTCTCGTCGCCGGCGCGAGCAAGGGGGAGGGCCTCGGCAACCAGTTCCTTGCGACGATCCGCGAGGTGGATGCGATCGTGCACGTCGTGCGCTGCTTCGAGGACCCCGACGTCGTCCATCCCATGGGCTCGATCGACCCGGTCCGAGACATCGAGGTCGTCACGACCGAGCTGATCCTGTCCGACCTCGAGGCCGTGCAGAAGCGGATCGACAAGACCCAGAAGAAGGCGAAGGGCGGCGACAAGGAGGCGCTGGTCGAGATCGCGCTCCTTGAACGGCTGGCCCCGCACCTAAACGCCAACAGGCCGGCCAACACCCTGAGCGTCCATGAGGACGAGGCGAGGCTGCTCCACCTCTTCCAGCTCCTGACCGCGTTGCCGGTAATCTATGCCTGCAATGTCGCGGAGGGCGATCTTTCGACGGTGGAGCAGAACCCCTTCGTGCAAAAGGTGGCGGCATTCGTGCGCGCCCATCACGGCGCGGCCTACGTGCCGATCAGCGCGCGGATCGAGTCCGAGCTGGTCGACCTAGCCCCGGACGAGGCCAAGGCGTTCCTGAAGGACCTTGGCGTGGACGATTCAGGCGTGTCCTCGCTGATCCGCGCCACGTACGGCCTCCTCGGCCTTCTGACCTTTTTCACCGAGAACGAAAAGGAGGTCCGGGCCTGGACGATCAAGAAAGGCTGGAAGGCGCCGCAGGCCGCGGGGATCATTCACACGGATTTCGAGAGGGGTTTCATCAAGGCGGAGGTCGTCTCCTACGCGGACCTCTCGAGGCTTGGCAGCCTGGCTGCGGCGCGCGAGGCGGGCAAATACAGGCTCGAGGGGAAGGAATACGCCATCCAGGACGGCGACGTCGCGCTTTTCAGGTTCAACACCTGAGGGGGCTTGGCAGGGCGCGAGCTCAGGCGGTGATCCATCGCGCCTGGGTTGCTGGCAACCCGGTTCCAAAGGTGTCCAGGAAGTCTCCGACGCGGGCCGCCTAGCAATGCTGCGGCCCGCGGTCGATCACCGCCATTTGATCCCGCGCCTGCTGGTGTTAAAGTCCGCTGCGGGCAGTGCTCTCCCGAAGCGTGAAAACAACCTCGGCCGTCCAAAGGGGATTGTTTCTGGGAACGGGCAAGGCGATCACCGTCACTCACGAAGCTTCTTCTCCTCGGTCCACGTCGTGGAGCGGCCCAGCCACGTGATGCCGAAGACGTATCCCTTTAGGAAGAGAATCCCCGGCTTATCCGGGTCGCGCCAGATGAAGGCATCGTAGGTCTTGCCGTTCTTGGGGTCGTAGATCGTTCCTCCCTCCCAGCGCTTCGTCTCGTCGTTCGCCCTGAGCTCGCGGAGGATGACAAGCCCGAGAACGCGGTCCCCCTTTCGTCCGGGATCGGGATTATTCTTGTCCAGCCGGTTCTTGTCGCTCCTCAGCCATACGATCGTGCCGGTGTAGCTTCCGTCGGAAGCCCTGGTAACGCGGACCTGGGCACCGCCATCGACAGTGACGTAGAATCCCGCTATGCCTTCGCCCCAGGATTCGGCCCTGGCAGGACTGCAGACAGCGGCGGCGAGCAACAAGAGGACGGCGGAGCTGATTCGATTCATGGGAGAATAGGGGCAGACCATTCCGCAGTGACAGGTTGCGGCGTTTCGCGTCTCTGGTCAACGGCCATGCTTTTCGGGCGCAGGCCCAGAGCCTTGGGAATGGTGCCTTGGGCCCGTTCACGAATCGCATGATTTCCTTCGGCGGCCTGGGCCGCTTGGGATGGCGCCAAGCGAGAGATAGGGTCAACACCCCATCGATATTAGCGGATTGTGCTCTATGATCGGGGAGATACCTACGCACCAAACGGACGGCTCGCGCCTGGCTCGCGCCTGGCTCGCGCCTGGCTCGCGCCTGGCTTGCGCCTGGCTCGCGCCGTAGTGCACGCGATCCAGTTCGAGCCAACTCCACGAAAAACCGCTAGCTCAATCCACCAAGACCATGTGCCATTCGATCAATGCCTGGAAGCTGTCCGTCATCTTCCTGATTTGCGCTGGACTTAAACTCAATGCGCAGGAGCTGAGCCTCCTGGGGGGCGTAATGACCGAGGCGGGCGCCAAGAACTCGAGCTACACGTGGCAAATCGACTATCGCCAGGACTTCTATAGAAACTTCGCCTCCTCGATCGACTACATCAACGAGGGCCACGTGCCCGGCCACTATCGCGACGGCATGGCCTGGGAAGCGTGGGGAAACTTGCCATTCCTGAATGATCGAATCGCAGTCTCTCTTGGCGCGGGCATTTATTACTATTACGACACGGAGCCGTTGGCGGGCGCCAGCTCGGCGGATGTTCACGGAACGGCGCCCATCATTAGCTTCTCCGTCACGGGCTATCTTTCCGATCGGTGGTTCTACCGGGTCATGGTCAACCGCATCAGCCCCACGGGCGACATCAAGACAACGACCGCTGCCGTGGGCGTGGGCTACTGGTTCGGGCCACACCGGCGTCCGCGGGGCGAGCAGCCCAGCAAGGACGCCACGCAGGATGCGAGTTTCGTCACCGAGCCGCAGTTCACCGTTTACGGAGGGCAAAGCGTCGTGAACACCTTCTTGAGCCCAAAGGCCCTGGCGGGCGCCGTGGAATATCGCCAAGGCCTGCTGCCGCATCTCGACGGGACGGCATCGTTTACCTATGAGGGCGATCCGAAGATTGTCCGCCGTAGCGGAGTCGCGTTTCAGTTATGGCCCGTCAACACCTTCTTTGACGACAGCACCTCCGTCGGCATCGGGGTGGGCCCGTATATTTTCATCGACCGCAATCATCCCATAAGTTCGGGGCAGACCGTGAATGTGGGGCTGAAGAACCCCGCCGCCGTCGCGCCGCTTGTCTCGCTTACAATCGCAAGGCGGCTGTCCTATCACTGGGTCGCCCGGATAATCTGGGACCGCGTCGTCAGCAATTACAACCGAGATTCCGATATCTTTCTGGTCGGGCTCGGTTACTCCTGGCATTAGGGGTGCCTGCAGGCGTGCCAAAAAGGGTGAATCTGCGAACCCCCTCTTTGGACGCGGCCCACCAGGCTACGCATCCATATAGGCTGACCTGACCGCGATCCCGGCAGCGGCGAGCTCGAGCCGGATGCGCCGGGCGAACCTGGCCGCGCTCGGGCTATCGCCGTGCAGGCAGATCGTGTCCGCGTCGACGGGGACGTCGGTGCCATCCGCCGCCTGCACGACTCCTTCCCGTGCGATCCGCACCGCCTGGCGGGCGGCTGCGTCCTCGTCGGCGATGACGGCGCCCGGTTCCGAGCGCGGCGCCAGCTTCCCGCCGCTCCTGTAGGACCGGTCGGCGAACGCCTCGCCCGCCACCGCCAGACCGCGGGCCCGGCCGATGGCAAGCAGCTCGCTTCCGGCCAGGGCGACCAGGGCCAACTGGGAGCCGGACTGCCGGTTTGCCTCGGCCAGAGCCTCGACGACCGCCGTCGCAAGCGACCTGTCCGCCGCCGCCATATTGTAGAGCGCCCCGTGAAGCTTCACATGGCCCACCCTCGCGCCGAGGCCTGCAGCCACCTTCTGCAGCAGCCTCGCCTGCTCCACCACAAGGGCCGCCGCCCCCGCGGGGGACACTGCAATCTCCCTCCTTCCAAAATGCTCCCGGTCTGCGAACCCCGGATGGGCTCCTATCGCGGCCCCGTGCCTCAGCGCGAGCGCCACGGCCAGGCGCATGGTGTCCAGGTCCCCGGCGTGGGCGCCGCATGCGATGTTCACCGAGGAAACGAGAGGGACGAGCTCGGCATCGAAGCCGCAGCCCTCCCCCACGTCCGCGTTTAGATCGATGGAGGAGCGCCGGTTCACGACGGGTTGAACTTCCCGGCTAGCCCGTTGCGCAGGATAGCGAGCCGGTGTTCCTGCGCGTGCGCCAGCGCATGCGCCTCGGCGACCGAGGACGCGACGAACCGAACTGCGTCCCCCGGGGCCAGCTGCGCGAGGAGCGGCATGTCCACCCCGACCGCATGGGCGACCCGCGGATAGCCGCCGAGCGTCTGCGCATCGGCCATGAGCACGATCGGGTGGCCGTCGGGAGGAACCTGCACCGTGCCCGGCGCCACCGCCGCGGAGACGAGGTCGCCGCGGCCCGAACGCTCAAGCTGGGGCCCGCCCAGCCGGATTCCCATGCGGTCGCAGTTGGGCGTGACCCCGAACCGGCCCGAATACAGCGCCGTGCCGTACTCCAACGCGTGGGCTCCCGGCACGACCCGCACGGCCGGCTCCGGCGAATAACGGGGGAGCACCCGTTCATCGATGCTCCAATGGCCGGTGGGATGCCGCGCCGAGGGCAGGAGGCGGACCATGTCCCCGTCCCCCAGGGCGCGCCCGTGGAACCCGCCGAGCCCGGCCGCGAGGAACGTCCCCCGGCCCCCCAGCACCGGCTCGACGTCGATCCCCCCCGAAATGGACAGGTAGGCGCGGCAGCCCTCGACGCGCATTCCGAACTTGAGCCGCCCTCCCGCCTCGACCCGGAGCGGCCTCCACGCCGGTATTCCATCAAATCGCGCCCCGCAGACGGCCACCCAGGCGGCCTCCGCAAACTCGAGGTCGGGCCCGATGAGCGTGATCTCGAGCGCCGGCGCATCCTCGGGATTGCCGACGAGGAGGTTGGCCACCCGGAGCGCGAACGGGTCGGCGGCGCCGCCGAGCGGCACGCCCTCGGCAAGGTGCCCGCGCCGCCCAAGGTCCTGGACGGTGGTCATCATGCCGGCGCGTATGACCCTCACTTCCATGATTCGAACTCGGCCGCGGTGATCACCTTGAACCGGACCCGGTCGCCCGGCTTGAGGAGCGCCGCCGGGCGGCCCTCGGGCCGGAAGAGGGCGACCGGCGTCCGGCCGATGATCTGCCAGCCTCCCGGGGACGCCACCGGGTAGACGCCGGTCTGCGAGCCACCGATCCCCACTGAGCCCGCCGGAACCCGGGCGCGGGGCGTTTCGCGCCGGGGCGTGTGCAGCGGCTCCGGAAGGCCGCCGAGATACGGAAACCCGGGCGTGAACCCGACCGCGTGGACAAGATAGTCGGCCCCGGAATGCAGGGCCGCCGCCTCGGCCGCCTTTAGCCCGCAGCGGCCGGCGACAATCTCCAGGTCGGGCCCGAAGCCCCCGCCGTAGCACACCGGGATCTCGAACACTCCCGCCTCGGCCGCCGGCCCGCCCCCGGCCGACCTCGCGGCGCAGTCCTCCATGAGCCGGCAGACCGAGGCATAGGCGTCCTCGGAGGACTCGGCGAACTGCAGGGGATCGTAGAAGACCGTGACCGTCGCGTAGGCCGGGACCACGTCGACGATCCCCTTGCCCTTTGCGGCCGCAAGCGCCTCGGCGAGCCCCCGCACGGAGGCGAGCGTCGCCTCGTCAATCCCGGGGCCCAGCGTCGCGACGACCGCCGAATCCCCGAGGGGCTCAAGATTCATGGGTCAGATCAGCCCGCGCGAAGGAGCTTCTCCGCGTGCGCCAGCGCGCTCTTCGCATTCCGGTCGCCCAGCATCCGGGCGAGCTCGCCCACCCGCGCCTTCCGGTCCCCGTGGATGGGCTCGATCGTCACGACGGCTCGGTCCCCCGACTGGTCCTTGAGGACGACAAAGTGGCTGCCGGCGTGCGCCGCCACCTGCGGCAGGTGGGTGACGCAGAGCACCTGGTGGCGCGCCCCTATCGCCGCCATCCGCTCCCCGACGACGCCTCCGATCTCGCCTCCCACGTTTGCGTCGACCTCGTCGAAGACTAGGACCGGGACCGAGTCGAGATCGGCGAGAATCGCCTTCAAAGCGAGCATCACCCGCGCGAGCTCGCCGCTCGACGCGATCTTGCCCAGGGGGAGCGGCGCCTCGCCGACGTTCGGGGAGAACAGGAACTCGCAGCCGCAGTCGCCCGCGGGGCCCAGCCCGGGCGCGTCCGTGATCGAGACGCGGAATTCCGCCTTGTCGAAGCCGAGCTCGGCGATTCCGGCGGCGGCGGCCCGCCCCAGTTCCTTCGCGGCCCCCTGGCGCACCGCCCGGAGAGCCGCAGCGGCCTTCCTTGCCTCGCGGGCGGCCGCCTCGATCTGCTGGTCCAGCCGCGCAAGGGTCCCCTCGATGTCGCCGTGCGAGGACACGCGGCGCCGGATCGACTCGCGCGCCGAGGCGACCGAGCGGACGTCGGGGCCGTGGCGCCTCCGGGCCTCGAGCCACGCGTTCATGCGCTCCTCAAGGGAACCGAGCCCGTCGGGGTCGGCCTGCATCTCGCGCCCGAGCGAGGCATATTCCGCGGCGAGCTCGACAAGCTCCGCCGAGGCGGACGCCAGGCGGTCGGCAAGCGGCTTGCTTGCGGGATCGATCGACTCGAGCCGCCGCGCCTCGCGCACGAGCGCCGCCACCCGGGACGTCGCGCCGTCCTCGCCCGACAGCCCCGCCTCCAGCTCGGATGCGAACGCCGCGATCTCCTGCGCCCGGCTCATCCGCTGGAAATCGCGCTCGAGCGCTGCGATGGCCTCCTCCGAGAGGTCGAGCCTGTCGAGCTTGGCGAGCTGGGCCTTCATGAACGCCAGCTCGTCCAGCGTGAGCCTCGCCTCCGAGGCAATCCGTTCGCTCTCCGCCTGAAGTTCGCACCACGCCCTGTACAGCGCGACGTAGGCCTCGAGAGCGGGGCCCGCCCGGCCGTAAAGGTCCAGAAGCTCGAGCTGGCACGAATCCCTGAGGAGCCGCCTGGGTTCGCTCGGCCCGTGGAAGTCGATCCAGCGCTCGCCGATCCGCTGCAGGGCTGCGAGCGTCGCCAGGCCCCCGTTTACCGTGATCTTCGGCGCCCGCTCGCGCGGCACGCTGCGCTTGAGGACCAGGAGTCCCTCCTCGCAGGCCGGGAGGTCCAGCTCGGCGAGCAGCGCGTTGATCCCAGCCGAATCCCTGAAGTAGAGCGAGGCCTCGACCTCGCACGCCGGCGCCCCCTGCCGGATGACAGCCTTGTCGGCGCGCTCGCCGGCCAGCAGGCCGAGCGCGCCGACAACGATGCTCTTTCCCGCGCCGGTCTCCCCGGTTATGGCGGCGAACCCAGGCTCGAAATCCACCGACACGTGGTCCAGGAGAGCGAGGTTGCGGATGCGGAGCGACTGGAGCATTGGGAGCGTTCCCTCGGGGCATCCCGCGCTACACCGTGTGCCTGGGAAGCAGGGGCATCAACTTCTTGATGTCCTGCACGGCGTCCCTGTGGCAGACGAGCAGGGCGTCGGGCGTCTCGACTACCACAAGGTCCTTCACGCCGCAGAGTGCGATCACGCGCCCGCTGCTGACGGCGATCGTGCCGCTTGTGCCGACCGAGACGACGGGCCCCCGCGAGACGTTTCCCGACCCGTCGGACTCCAGGTACTTGGGCAGCGCGGTCCACGCCCCGGCGTCGTCCCAGTCGAACTCCGCTACGACCGTCGCGACCGACGACGCCTGCTCGAGGATGGCGAAATCGACGGAGATCTTGGGAAGCGACGCAAACCGGGACGCGAGGTAGGAGGCGGGGTCGCCCGGCGGGAAACCCCGGATGAACGCGGCGAGCTTGGGCGCCGTGCGCTCGGCCTCGGCGAGGAACTCCCCCACGCCCCAAACGAACATCCCTGCGTTCCACGCATAGCGCCCGCTCGCGAGATACCCCCGCGCGGCCCGCGCGCCAGGCTTCTCCACGAAGCGCTTCACGCGCAGGAGCCGGCTGCCGTCGCTTCCCCTCGCGCACTGGGCGCCGAGCTCCAGGTAGCCGAATCCCGTCGCGGCGTGGGTCGGCCGAACCGCGAAGGTGAGCAGGCCATGGCCGGGTCCCCCCGCCCACGCGAAAGCCTGCGCGAGCTGCTCGGAGAAGCGCGCCGCGTTCCGGATGAGCGCGTCGGCCGGCAGGAGCGCCACGACCCCGCGCGGATCGCGGGCCCGGACAAGGCCGGTTGCGAGCGCCGCGGCCGGGCCCGTGTCCCGCTTCGCCGGCTCCGCGACGATCTGGCGCCTCGGGAAGCCGGGGAGCGCCCTGCGGATCAGCGGGACCTGCGACTCGTTCGTCAAAATCCAGATGTTCTTCCCCGCCACAACGCCCTTCAACCGGAGGATCGTCTCCTCGAGCAGCGTCTTCTCCGAGAAGAGTCGAAGCAGGTGTTTCGGCGCACGTGCCCGGCTCATGGGCCAGAAGCGCTCGCCGCTTCCGCCGGCCATGATGCAGGCGTGGAACCGTGGATCCGTCTTCATCTCGGTGGTGGTGCGCAAAGACTCGTCAGGGAACGGGCCCGCGCCAAGCCGTAATGCGGCCTTCAGGCCCGGATGACAATCTTCCCGAACTGGCCCCCCCGCTCCATCAGGTCGAACGCCTCCGCCCCGCGATCCAGGGGAAAGACGCCGCTGACGACGGGCCTGAGCCGGCGGTTCGCGACGAACGCCGTCATCGCGGACCAGTCCGCCGGGCTTCCCATCGTCGTCCCCAGGAGGGAGATCTGCCGCCAGAACACCTTCCGGAGCGCGATCTCGGGAACGCTGCCCCGGGTGGCGCCGCAGAAGGCGATCCGGCCGCCCGGCGCCGCAAGGTCGATCAGGTCGGCAAAGCCGGGGCCTCCCGCGCTGTCGACAATCACGTCGAACAGGCCCGGCGCCCTGGCCGCGCCCGCGGCCCAGCCGCCGCGGTCGTAGCGGAATCCACCCCTGGCGCCCATCGCGACCGCACGCGCAATCTTGTCGTCGGAGCTGGACGTCACCCAGGTTTCGTTGCCGGACGCCACCGCGAACTGGAGCGCAAGGAGGGCCACCCCGCCCCCGATCCCCGTGACCAGCAGGCGCTCGCCGGGCGCCAGCCGGGCCCGGCTCATGAGGGCGCGCCAGGCCGTCAGCCCGGCCAGCGGAAGCGCCGCAGCCTCCTCCCAGGCCAGATGTGCGGGCTTCAGGGCGAGCTGTGACACGGGCACCGATATCGCCCCGGCCAGCGTCCCGGCGCGCGGAAGCCCAAGGATCGTGAAATCCGGGCCCTGGGCGCCCTCGGACGGCCCCCAGTCGAACGCGGGATTGATCACGACCTCCCGCCCCACCCAGGACGCGTCGGCGCCCGGGCCGACCGCGGCGACGACGCCCGCGCCGTCCGAGCCGGGGATCGACGGATACTGGAGCCCCGCATACTGCCCCAGCTTGATCCAAACATCGCGGTGGTTGAGGGCGGCCGCCCTCAGCTCGACAACCGCCTCCCCGGGCCCCGGGCGGGGATCCGGGACCTCGGAGACGGCGACCCTGCCAACGGCCTCGATCCGGATGGCGCGCATGGATGCCGGGGCCGCGTCAGACGTGCACGATCACGTCCTGCGCCCTGAAGCGGACCTTGGGCAGGGCCGCGTACTTGTCGTCGCCGGATCGGTATCCCGCCGCGCAGGCGCAGAGAGCGCCATAGCCCATGGCCGCAAGCCCGAGGATCTCGTCGTACTGCGCCGGCTCGAACCCCTCCATCGGGCAGGTGTCGATTCCGAGGACGGAGGCGGCCGTTATGAACATCCCGAGCGCGATATACACCTGGTGGGCCATCCAGAAGTCGAGGATGCCCGCATTGCGGCCCTTCTCGGTCCCCCCATGCAGCATCTCGGCGAATCCCTTCAGGCTTTCCCGGGTGGTGCCGCGCACCTCGGCCGTCCTCGCGAGATGGCGCTCAATGTCGGTGGCATCCAGGCCCTTTCGCCCGGCAAAGACGACGAAGTGCGAGCAATCCAGCGGCTGGCTCTGCCCCCAGGACGCCACGGAAAGCCTCTTCCTCACAGCCGGGTCCTGAACGACGACGAACTTCCATGGCTGGAGGCCCATCGAGGACGGGGAGAGCACGAGAGCCTGCTCGAGGGAGGACCAGGCCTCCGCGGGAATCTTCTTCGACGCGTCGAATTTCTTGGTGGCATAGCGCCAGTGGAGAGCGTCGGTGACGCAACGGGTGGATACGGGCTTCATGTGTCCGGCAACAGAACGAGTCGCACGCGCAGGATTTGTCAAAGGGCCGGGCGAAATAGCCGCCCAACGACGGGAACGCGGACAAGAACCGCCTCGAGCTCATCGCGACCCTCGATCCGGAGGACCCAGAGGACAAGCCCGTACGCGGCCACCCCGACGGGGATCAGCCCGGCGATCGCGGCCGCGTCGGTCGCCCTGGCCCCGAGGCCCAGCCACCCGAGCGCCCGCCAGCCGCCGGCCACCACCCCCGCCATCGCCGCGGTTGCGACGAGCACCTTTGCCACGCTCGGCCAGAGCGGCGCGAAGTGCATCTGCGGCAGGCGCCGGACGAGGGCCCTCCCCAGCAGGTAGGTCTGGGCGATGATCGCGGTCGTGCTTGCGGCCACAATGCCGACGACGCCGAGGAACCGTATGAGGACGAGGCTCACCCCGATGTTGATCAGGAAGTCCACCAACGCCACCCGCACGGGCGTCTTCGTGTCCTTCACCGCGTAGAACGCCCGGACCATGAGGCTGACGACCGAAAAGAAAGGCAGGCCGACGGCCATGAGGCTCAGCAGCAGCCCCATGTTGTGCGCGGCCTCGTGCGTCACGTTCCCGTGCTGGAAGATCAGGCGCACGATCGGCCGGCTGAGCAGCGCGAGCCCCGCGGCGGCCGGGACGTTGATGATGAGGATCAGGCGGATGCCCTTCTTGAAGTCGCCCGCCATCGCGCCGAAGTCCCCTTTCACGGCATGCGCCGCGATCAGGGGATAGACCACCGTCGAGACCGCCACCGCGAACACGCCGATCGGGAACTCCATCAGCCGGTTGATGGCGTAGAGATAGGTGGCCGACGCGTCGTCGAGCGAGAACGCCAGGAGGCGAGACACCGAGAAGTTGATCTGGTAGATCGCGGTGCCGAAGATGCCGGGCGTCATGAGCAGCGCGATCTCGCGCACCCTCGGCGAGAGCCCGAGGTCGAGCCGCGGCCTCCAGCCCATCCCGATGAGGACGGCCCCGGGAACGGCCATCTGCAGGAATCCGCCGGCAAGCACGCCCGCGCAAAGCCAGTGGATCGCGGCGATCGGCGTCCCCGCAAAATGGGAGGCGGCCAGCGCGAGGGTCGCGATCATGGCGAGGTTGAGCCAGATGGGGGAAAGCGCCGGCTCGACGAACCGCTGGAGGACGTTGAGGGTCGCGCTGAACGCGGCGGCCAGGCTGATGAGCGCAAGGTACGGGAACAGGGCCACCGTCAGGTCGGCCGCCACGTACCACTTCTCCTCGTGGCCGGGGATGCGGCGCGACTGGCTGAACACCGCCATCGCAAGGAGCACGACGGCGCCCGTTACGACGACAAGCCACGAGGCGACCTTCGAGAGGAGCGCAAACGTCCCGGGCCTCCCGTTCGCGTGCAGCTCCTCCTGGAGAGTCGGCACGAACGCCGCCGTCATCGACCCCTCCGCGAGCAGGCGCCTGAAGAGGTTCGGGAGGATGAAGGCCGTCGTGAACGCCGACATGACCCATCCCGTCCCGAATATCGCCAGCGCAAGCGAGTCGCGGAGCAGCCCGAGGACCCGCGAGACGACCGTCAGCAACGAGATGACCCCGATGTTCTTGAGGCTTTTCGACACGCAGACTCGGCCGGCCTAGGACCTTCTCAGCATCATCTTGGAGCCTTCGATGGTGACTTCGGAGAGCTTGGACCAGGCCTCCGCGAGGTCATCCGGCACCGGATCCGTGAACAGGAGCTTCTTCAAGAGCCATTCCCGGGCATAGGGGATCCGCTGCAGGGGGCAGCATCCTACGTAGAACACGTCCGGAACGAATTGAAACGCCCCCCCGACCTTCACGAAGCTCCCGGTGGCCTGGACGACGAAGATCCCGGTGAAGCCGTATTCATTGTATGAGTACACCTGCGCGAACTGGATCTTGCCGTCGTGGATCCGGGCGTTGAGCGGCAGTTTTTCAAGCTCCTTGGGCGGCGGCGGCGGCGGCGGCTGGACCAGGGTGTTCGGGGGCAGCGGGGCTGGGGGGGGCTT
>CALAOT010000075.1 GCA_937889545.1 uncultured Opitutaceae bacterium | reverse complement strand
GCTGCGGGGGGGGGGCGCTTTCGTTGGGGGGCCTCATATCGCCGGGGTCACATGAAGCCCTTGGCGCGGAGCTTCTGCATCGCGTTGCGCTCATGGTGGTCCTGGGCGCGGCCGGAGCGCTCGGAGACCTTGGTGATCTTGAGCTCCTCGACGATTTCGGCGATCGTCATGGCGTTGCTTCTCACTGGCTTCGTGATCGGCATGCAGCCGAGGGAGCGGTAGCGCTGCCCGTCCCTGGAGAAATACATCCCGGGAAGGGGAACCTTCTCGCGCTCGAGGTACCGCCAGATGTCGATCTCCGTCCAGTCGAGCAGCGGCTGCACGCGGACGTGCTCGCCCGGCCCCGACTCGGTCGTGAAGTGGTTCCAGAATTCGGGCGGCTGGTCCTTGTAGTTCCACTCGAACTCGGCGTTGCGCGGCGAGAAGTAGCGCTCCTTGGCGCGGGTCGAGTCCTCGTCGCGCCGGATTCCGGTGATGAGCGCGTCGAACTTGTGCTCCGCCAGGCATTGCTGGACGGCGACCGTCTTCAGCTCGTGGGTCACGGTCACCGGATCCGTCGTCTCGTAGCCGACGCCACGTGCTCGCGCCTCCAGGTTGGTCCACAGGACCAGGTCAAACCCGTAGTGCCCCTTCGCCCAGGTCCGGAACTCGATCATCTCGGGGAACTCGTAGGTCGTGTCGATGTGCACCACCGGGAATGGCATGTGGCCGCAGAACGCCTTCTTCGCGAGCCACAGCAGGACGTTCGAGTCCTTGCCCATGGACCAGAGCATCGCCGGCTTCGCGAAGCCGTGAAACGCCTCGCGCATGAGGTAGATGCTCTGTGACTCGAGGTCGTCGAGGTGGGTCATTGCCAGGGGCGGCTCAGGCGCTTGCAGCCGGATCGTGGAGCCCGCACTCGCGCTTGATGCCGAAGAAGCGCGTCTCCTCGGCGGTGATGCCGGCGGTGAGCGGCCGCGTCGTGTGGATGTCGCCTATGGAGACGTAGCCCTTCTCGCAGAGCGGGTGATACGGGAGGCCGTTCTCAGTCAGGTACCGGTGGACGTCGTCGTCGGTCCACGTGACGATCGGCAGGACCTTGACCCGCCCGTCCTGGACGCCGACGACCGGCAGGCGCTCGCGCGTGCCCGACTGGGCGCGCCGCAGCCCCGCAAGCCAGGCGCGGGCGCCCAGTTCGTTGAGCGCCCTGCGCATCGGCTCGACCTTCACGATTTGGTTGAAGGCGTCGATGCCCGCTTCGCCCTGCTCCCAGAGCCTGCCGTGCCTGGCCTCGATCCAGGCGGGCGACTCGACCGCCCGGTACACCCTGAGGTTGATCCGCAGGCGCGCGGCGAGAAGATCCGCGAAGCCGTAGGTTTCGGGGAAAAGGTAGCCCGTGTCGACAAACACGACCGGAATGTCGGGCGCGATCCGCGTCACGAGGTGGAGCATCGCCGCGGACTGGGCGCCGAAGCTCGTGCTCATGACGAGCGAGCTCCCGAACTGCTCCACGGCCCAGCGGACGCGCTCCTCCGCCGTCGCGCTGGACAACCTCCGGTCCGCCGCGGCCGTATCAACCGCGGGGAAAACCTGGTCCGCAGTCGGCATCAACTATTGGGGGCAGCAACAAACGCACACGCCTGCAGCGTGGGTGCCTCTTGCCGTTGCGGAGGTTTGTTTCATCGGGGTCGGAAGGGTCAATCTGCATCGTCGCGCCCATTTGACAAGCGCTGCTGCGGTGATTCGTGTCATAGCGGCGCGCCCGCCAGCGTGCGGAAAGGCTGCGAAAGAGATTGCATAGGTGATTGCTGACCAATATCTTGCCTGAGGAGATAACCTGGGAATGAGGCAGGCGATCGGCCAAGTTCCCCTCCTCGTCCGGGACCATGCGAAGCCGTTGTAATCTATACTAGCGCGCTCGGGTTAAGCGTCGCCGTGGACACGCGGCCGGGCGGGGGGCGCAGATGGATCCTTCTGGCTCCGCCCGGACCGGGGGAGCGCCGCGTGCTCCTCGCCAGGGCGAAGAACGGGGAGGAGGTGCGAGCCGTCGGCCGCCATGCGGGCGGGTGCTCCTCCTACCTGAACACGGACGACTTCGGCCGGGATCATCGGGAGATGAAGCGGCGCAGCGTCAGATTCGTGGGGTAGAAGCGGGAGGAGGAATCTGGCACCGTCGCGGTCTTTGGGGACCTCCATGGGAACAAACGGGATCTGCTGATTCCAAGACGCCGGCCCCGCCGGCGCTGTGACGCCGCGGCCACGACCGTGCTTGCCCCTTTGCGCAAGTCGAGTTCTGTAGCTTACCGGCCCGGACGGCGACCCTGCCCGCCAATGCCACCCCATTCCCATCATGAAAAGGAATCCCCCGAGCTCCCATGATTCCGCGCATTCACGGCGCACGTTCGTCCGCAACATGACCCTGGGGGCGGCATTCCTCGGGAGCGGGGCGGCGGGGGCCCTGGCCGCCGAGGTCGGCGAGGCCGCCAAGGGCGGAGAGCGCAAGCTGGGCGTCGCCCTGATGGGCCTTGGCCTCTACTCCCGCGGCCAGCTTGGGCCCGGCCTTCTCAGGACGAAGCTGTGCCGCTTCGCAGGGGTCGTGACGGGCTCGCATGCCAAGGGCGCCAAGTGGAGCCGGCATTATGGATTTCCGGAGAGGAACATCTGGAGCTACGACACCATCCACGAGATGGCCGGGAACTCCGACGTCGACATCGTCTACGTCGTGACGCCCAACGGGCTGCACGCGGAGCACGCCATAAGGGCCGCCGCGGCCGGCAAGCACGTGATCTGCGAGAAGCCCATGGCGAACAGCGTGGCCGATTGCGACGCGATGATCGCGGCTTGCGCGAAGGCGAACGTGAAGCTCTCGATCGGCTACCGGCTCCAGTTCGACCCGCACCACATCGAGCTCGACCGCCTCGCCCGCGAGAAGGACTTCGGGCTCCTGAACAGGATGTCCGGGGAGCACAGCTGGACCTTCGTCGAGAGGGCCTGGCGCATCGAGAAGTCGCTCTCGGGGGGCGGCCCGCTGATGGACGTCGGAATCTACGTGATCCAGGCGGCGTGCCGGGGCGCCATGGGCCAGCCGGTCGCGGTCACCGCGCGGGAGCTCCCCAAGACCAATCCCAGACTCTTCAACGAGGTCGAGGAGACGATTGAGTGGACGATGGAGTTCCCTGGGGGTGTGACCTGCGAGGGGTCGTCCAGCTACTCGCGCGACGGCAACCGGTTCCGCGCCGAGGGGGCCAAGGGCTGGATCCAGATCGAGCCGGCATTCGGGTACGGCGGGCTCCGGGTCAGGACATCGCGCGGGCCGCTCGACTTCCCGGAGGTTCCGCAGCAGTCGTTCCAGATGGACGATTTTGCCTCATGCACCCTCGCGGGCCGGGAGAGCCCCGTCCCCGGTCCCATGGGCCGCGACCACATGGCGATCATCGAGGCGATCTACCGCTCGGCCGCGGACGGCGGCAGGCGCATCGAGGTCCGGCGGGCATAGCCGGGATCGGTAAGAGGCGGGGCTGCGCGGGTTTGTAACTCGCGGCGAGCCATTCTTTCATCGACAGCAGGGGGGCGACGTGCTCACTTATTCACAGGATATTCCCAACCTCGATGGAAAACCTGCGCGGGGCCACCGCCCCAAACTCGCGGATCAGGGTTACGGCAAAGATCAAGACGTTCGTGTTGGATACGAATGTCCTTCTTCACGACCCGCAATCGATTTTCAAATTCGAGGAGAACAACCTGGCGATCCCGGTCGAGGTCCTGGAGGAGCTGGATTCGATCAAGTCCGAGCAGTCGACCGAGCGCGGGCGAAACGCCCGCCGGGTCCACAGGATCCTCCAGGAGCTGCTGCCTGACACGCGCTCCATGCACGAGGGCGTCGAGCTGCCGAACGGCGGCACGCTTTCCGTAATCATCAATCCCTACCTCGCGGAGCCGGGCCGGCATTCGCCCGCGATGGACCGGCTGAGGGCGATCATCCCGGACCTTTCGAAGCAGGACAACCGGATCATAGCCTCGGCGCTGTTCGTCCAGGAGCAGTACCCGCCGCCGACGATCCTCGTGACGAAGGACGTCAACGTGCAGCTCAAGGCGCGCGCGGTCGGGCTCGAGTCCGAGGACTACATGAACGACAAGGTCCCGCAGGAGGACGAGGAGGCGAGCTACCGCGAGATCCCGCTTTCGATCTACGAGCTCCAGCGCTTCTGCTCCGAGGGCGAGTTCGAGATCGACTCGAGGGCGGCGCGGCCGCTCTACCTCAACGAGTACGTCCTGCTGCGCTCGGACGAGGGAAAGACGATGCCCGCCCGGTATTTCGGCGAGGGCTTCGTGCGCCGGCTAAAGATCCCCGAGTACGTCAAGGCGCCGGGCGGCATCCCCATCCGCGCGCGGAACCTCGAGCAGCAGTTCCTGATGGACGCGCTCCTCGACGACAGCATCCACATGCTGACGTGCTTCGGGAAGGCCGGGACGGGCAAGACGCTCCTGTCGACCGCGTGCGCGCTGCACCAGACGCACGACGAGAACTCGCGGTACGACGGGGTCTCGATCTCGCGCCCGGTCATATCGCTTGGGAAGGACATCGGGTTCCTGCCGGGCACGCTCGATGAGAAGATGAGGCCGTGGCTCCAGCCCTACTACGACGCGCTTGAGGTCCTCATCCCGTCGAAGCCGCCCCGGGACCCGCAGTTCGCGTCGAAGAAGGTCTCCAAGAAGAAGCACCGGAAGCGGGACGATTTCATGGCGTCGATGATGTCTCCGCAGCCCGGGGCCGGCAGCCACGGCAACCACACCGTGGGCCTGATCAAGCCGTACGAGCGCCTGCTCAAGACCGGGCTCGTCGAGATCGAGGCCCTCTGCTTCATCCGCGGCAGGTCCATCGCGCGGCGGTTCTTCATCCTGGACGAGGCGCAGCAGCTCACGCCGCACGAGGTGAAGACGGTCATCACCCGGATCTCCGAGGGCTCGAAGATCATCCTGATCGGCGATCCGGCCCAGATCGACAACCCCTATGTGGACTCGCGGAGCAACGGGCTCGTCTATTGCCACAACCGGATGAAGGGCCAGGCCATCGCCGCCCACGTCAAGCTGACGAAGGGCGAGCGTTCGAAGCTCGCGGAGCTAGCGGCGGACCTGCTTTAGGGAGAGCAGGCTCGGGTCTCCCCTGCGGAGGAAGGCGTACTCCATCGCCAGGGCGAAGCACCCGGTGAAGAGCAGGTCGCTAGCGAGGGTGTTCCGAAAGAAGAAAAGGGTGGGATAGAACTGGGGGTGGCCGACCGTGACCGCCTGCCACCATCCGGCGGCGTCATGCGCGTATCCTGCGTCGCCCATCCACGAGGCCGTGTTCGTGACGAGGAAGAAGAGGACGGACCCGGCGAGCGCTCCCCCGAAGAGGTTTAGCCAGTTGCGCCGGCGTGACACGAGGACCCCGAGGCCGAGGGCTCCCGCGAAGCAGAGGAACCTCAGGGCCGCTCCGGCCGCCGTCCACTCGTAGTGGTAGACGACCGCGTAGTAGCGGTCGATGTACATGTCGGAAAGGAGGATCGCCGCAAACGGCGCGAGCCAGATCCAGCCCCGCCGGTAATAGGCGCCCGCGCAGAAGGCCAGCGCCATCACGGGCGAGAAATTGCTGAGCGGGGGCACGTAGAGCGTGAACACGCGCCATCCGGCGGCGAGCACGAGGATTGCGATTGCTAGGGGCATCGGGGGAAACACTGGCGGGAACGGGGCCGGAATTCAAGCCCCGGGGGAGCCCCGCGCTGCGGGCCGCGCCGGCGGGGCGGCGGCCTGCGGCCGCCATCGGGCCCTATCTCGGCCGGGATTCCGCCTCGCGCGCCAGCAGCCAGAGGAGGTCCGAAAGCCGGTTGGTCCACTTGAGCAAGAGGGGCCAGATCGGAAGAGCACACGTCTGAACTCCAGTCACGCCAATATCTCG
>CALAOT010000074.1 GCA_937889545.1 uncultured Opitutaceae bacterium | reverse complement strand
TGGAGGCTCACGGGAGCCCGCGAAGCGCGAACCAACCCGCTCCCGGCGATTCCATTGCCGGCCAGCAGGAATCCCGCCCCTTTAGGTCTGGGAGGATGTCAAAGGGATCCCCCGTGTCCCGGCCCAGCCGCCTCATACTTGCATCGGCCTCGCCCCGCCGGCGCGAGCTGCTCGCGAAGCTCGGAATTCCATTCGAAGTCGTTGTTGCGGACGTGTCTGAGCATGAGGATCCGGCGACAGATCCCCGCGTCATGGTCGCGCACAACGCGGCTCTCAAGGCCGATTGGGTTGCGGAGCGGAACCCGGATGCGGTTGTCCTTGGGGCGGATACGACCGTCTTCCTTGACGGCAGCGCGATCAATAAGCCGCGCGATCTGGACGAGGCCCGCTCGATGCTCCGGCGGCTGTCGGGGCGGGAGCACACGGTCTATACCGGCATCGCGGTCCGGCGGCTGTCGACCGGACTGAAGGTCGACCAGGGGGTCTCGAGCCTCGTCGAGTTCAAGCCGTTCGGCGACGCGGTGATCGAGGACTACATCCGGCTCGTCAACACACTCGACAAGGCGGGAGCCTATTCCATCCAGGAGCAGACGGACATGATCATTGCGCGATACCGCGGCTCCTTTTCCAACATCATGGGGCTTCCGATCGAGGCGACGAAACAAATTTTGACGGGAGACGTCCTACTGGGCTAGGTTAAACGTTTTCCAGCGCACGCCGCAGCCGCCCGATGACCCATACGCTTACCGTAGCCTCGCCCACCGCCTCGTTGAGGCGGCTCGCCGCGCGCGTCATGGAGGACCCGGACTCGCGCTCCGTGATGATCGGGATCCTGGCCGTTCTGCTGGTCCACTTCCTCCTGTTTGCAACTGCTCCGTACCTGCTGCGCACGGAGCCGGTCCACGGCGCGGTGCGAAATCCCGCGCAGCGGCAGTTCAGCATCGAGATCGCCCCCAACGCGTTCGTGAAGGAGGTGCGCAAGCCGCCGCCGCCGAACAAGTATGTCGAGGCGAACCCCAACGCGCCGGACAATGTCCCGGACAAGACGAACAATTTCAGCTCCCAGAACTCGCAGCTCGCCCAGGAGAAGCCGCAGCCAGACCAGCACAACGACAAGCCGAAGACGGAGGGAAAGAAGGATTTCGAGTCCAACCAGGTCGTGAGCGGGCAGCTGAGCAAGCCCCAGGATCCCGTGCCGGTTTCCCTGGATGCGGCGAAGCAGCCCGTGAAGACGGAGATGGCGCCCAAGCAGCAGCAGAACCCGCTTGCCGGGTTCGACAAGCTGACTGGCACCGAAGACGCCTTTGGAAGCAACGTCGGCAAGGTGCCCAATTCGAAGCCGGCGCCCGAGAAGCAAGACGGCGCGAACGATTCCCCCATGGTCCAGGGCGCGCAGAACACCGAGCCGGCGATCGACCCTAAGCATCCCCGCGCGAGGCCCGAATTGCAGCAGACCCACACGAGGCCGGCCATATTCGAGGACAACCAGTTTGGAACGAGCAACATCGGTCCGATCGCCTACAACGCCAAGTGGAGCAGCTATGGCGCGTACCTTCACAAGATGATGGAGGCGATCCAGATCCAGTGGGAGAGGATCCTGATCGACAGCCGGACCGAACCCCCCTCTGGCAGCATCGTGACCGTGAAGTTCACGTTGGATTCCAAGGGAACGATCACCGAGATCCTCGACGTGGAATCCACGTCGAGCGAGCAAGGCAAGGCCAGCTGCGTGAGCGCGATCACCAACACGGCCCCGTACGGCGACTGGTCTGAAGACATGATCGCCGTCCTCGGGAGCTCGCAGGACCTGACGTTCAGATTCTATTACGAGTGAACGCGCCCGCCGAAGACTTCTGGGCGGACGTTCCGTTCGGCCCCGGTGTCAGGCGTGTGGCGTGCGATGCGAACGGCCTGGCGGCCTTGGACAAGCCGGAGGGAACGCTCTCGCACCCCAACGGGCCGCGTGACGAGGCCCGGTCCTTGGTCCGGGCCAGCTATGACCCGGAGCGCGAGTGCTTCGAATGGCCCGGCCCGGGAGGCTCTGCGCGGAGGTTATGGCTCGTCAACCGCCTGGACTCGGCGACCTCAGGGCTCATCCTCGCCTCGGCCGACGAGGCGCTCGCGCGCGAGGTCAGGGCGCAGTTCAAGCGCAGGGGCGTCCGGAAGGTCTACCAGGCAATCGTATTCGGAAAGCCGATACAATCTTCAGAGACGTGGCGGGACAAGCTTGATGTGAGAAGGCAGAGCGGCCGGATACGGACCGCTGCCGGCGGGGGCAACCTGCCCGCGGAGAGCCGGATGACGCTTGTGCAGTCCGGGTCGGGAGGGGCCCGCATCTCCATGATCCGGCTCGAGCCGCGAACCGGGCGGAGCCACCAGCTGCGGGTCCAATGCGCCAAGAGGGGGCTTCCGATCGTGGGCGACCGGACCTACGGGGACTTTGCCGCGAACCGGGAATTCGCGAGGCGCGGGGGACCGAGGAGGATGTTCCTCCACTCGCTCGGGATCGGCTTTGAGTACAAGCTCGGCGGCAGGGAGTACGCGTTTTCGGCGACGGCGCCCCTGCCTGCGGAGTTTGGATGCATCGGCTGAGTTCGGAATGGACGCCTGAAGCCGGCTTTGGCAGGATTGCCGGCCCGAAAGCCGCCCCTTTCCCGCCATGATCCTACCCAAATCCAGCCGCCTGACGCCCGATCAGGTGGCCGAGGTCACTGCAATCGTTGGCGAGTTCGGATGCCAGATCCAGCCCATCGTGGGCGCGGTCAGGACCATCTACGCGATCGTGGGGGACGAACGGGAGGAGTTGATGATCAACCGGCTGGAGGGGTTGCCGTATGTGGAACGGATCGACCGGATCCAATCCCCCTTCAAGCTCATGGACCGCAGGTCGGATCTCGCGAGCCACCGGATCACGATAGGCGGCGTGACGCTCGGCGAGGAGCTGGCGATCATTGCGGGGCAGTGCACGATCGATCCAAAGAACCCCGGCTTCTTCCTGGAAACAGCTGCGGCAGTGAAGGATGCGGGCGGCCATGTCCTGCGCGGAGGCGTTTGGAAGCCGCGGACCAACCCCTACGCCTTTCAGGGCGATGCCAAGTCGATCGACATCCTGATGGAGGCGTCGCGCCGCACCGGCCTGCCGGTCAACACCGAGGTGATGGACGAGCACCAGGTCCGCATCGCGCTCGACGCCGGAGTGCACATGCTTCAGGTCGGCGCCCGGAACGCGCTCAATTACTCGCTCCTTCGCACGATCGGCCGCGCAGTGGCGAAGAGCGACACGGTGGTGTTGCTCAAGCGCAGCCTTCACATGGGGTCGCCGAACGAGTTCATCTCGGCGGCGGAATACATCGCGGCCTTTGGAAACCCCAACATAATCCTCTGCCCGAGGGGCACGGCCCCCGCCATTGACGGATACCGAAACCACCCCGACGAGAGCATCACGCCGCTGCTCAAGGAGAAGACCTGGGCTCCAGTGGTGGTCGACCCATCGCATTCGGTGGGCAAGGCCTCCTACGTGCCCGCCTGCGCCCTTGCCGCCGTCGCCTACGGCGCGGACGGGCTCTGCATCGAGGCCCACGTGAGCCCCAGCCAAGGAATCGGCGACGACCCGAAACAGGCGCTCACGCCGTCCGTTCTCGCGGAGACGATCGCCCAGGCGAGGCAGATCTGGTCGCTTCGCCGAAGCGCCATAGGCGGTCCCGGTCACATCGGCATCGCTCGGCCGTAGCGCGCCGACCCCGGGCGCACATCCTGCGGACGCCGGCCCGACGCAGGCCTAGGGTGGCGGACCAGCCCTCCGGCGGGGGGAACGCTGAAAAAAATGGCGTTTGGGGGCAACCGGGGGCAATGATCACGCATAGTCGCCGTCGGCCACCGCGTCCGATGCCTCCAGCGAGGCAGAAGCCGCGCGAGCGTTGGCTGCGGCTCACTTCAACCCGGCCAATAATGAAATTTGCTCCCGCATTGGCACTCGTCGCGCTGCTTGCGAGCTCCCCAGGATGCAAGCAATACGAGGAGGTCTATTCCGTCTCGTTCCGGAACAACAGGGGCGTCGAGCTGGCGGGCGGGGACATCACGCTGAGCAGCCCGCTGCCGGCAACCGGAATGATTCGCGGGTGGTACACGCTGCAGATGAGGAGCGTTCCATCTGGCAGCAAGGAAGTGGAGATCTTCTACGAGTTGTTCCACCACAAGGAATCGGGACGGGTTGAGTGGACGGTGGGCGCCCCGAGGATGGGAGCATCGCAGTCCAGCTTCGATTTCATGCCGGGGTTTGTGGACGCCAATATCGTTGCCCGCGCCTCCCTCGTCCTGAGGGGGTATTGGAAGGGCCGGTGGTTCTATTCGGTCTTCTCCGGGAGCCGCGAAGGCGGCAGCATCGAGATCAGGCGAAGGTAGAGGGGCCCGAGTCACCTCTGGGCCGCGCGGGCGCGCCTGCCGCCGCCCACCTAGAGGAGCTCGAGCTGGCCGGTGTCCGCCGGCACGACCGTGATCTTCTTTTTCGGCCGGGCCTCCGGAGAAGGCAGCGCGACACTGGAGTCATCGCCTTCCAGGCGGGCGAGGATCGTCTTGGCGCGGTCGATCACGCCCGGCGGGAGTCCGGCGAGCCTCGCAACTTGGATGCCGTAGCTCCGGTCCGCCGCTCCGGGAACAACGCGCCGGACAAACACGATGTCGTCGTTCCATTCCTTCACCGCAACCGAGAGGTTGCGCAGCCGCAGGAGGTACTTGTCGAGCTGCGTGAGCTCCTGGTAGTGCGTGGCGAATAGGGTCCGGGGCCCGCGCAAAGGGTCGCGATGCAGGTGCTCGACCACCGCCCAGGCGATGCTCAGCCCGTCATATGTCGATGTCCCGCGCCCTATCTCATCGAGGATGATGAGCGAGCGGTCGGTGGCGTTGTTCAGGATGTTGGCCGTCTCATTCATCTCGACCATGAACGTCGAGTTCCCCCTCGCCAGGTCGTCGCTGGCGCCGACGCGCGAGAAGATCCTGTCCACAATGCCAAACCGGCAGGAGGATGCCGGAACCCATGATCCCACCTGCGCCATGAGGACGATGAGCGCCACCTGGCGGATGTAGGTCGACTTGCCCGCCATGTTGGGCCCGGTGATCAGGGCGATCTGGGCATCGTCGCATGCGAGCGCGGTGTCGTTGGGAACGAAGGCCTGGGCGGTGACGCCTCCGCCTTCGCCGGACCTGAAGGCCTGCTCGACGACGGGATGGCGCCCGTCCGCGATGTCGAGCGCGTCGCCCTCGTCGATCTCGGGCCGGCAATAGCCCCAGTCGCGGGCGATCGCGGCCCAACCGGCGAGCACGTCGATCTCCGCCAGGGCCTCGGCTGTTCGGGCGAGGGCCGGCGACTCCTTGAGCACGGAGCCGATCAGCGCCTCGAGGATGTCCCTCTCGCGCATGAGCGCGTTGTCCTCGGCGTGCAGAATATCCCGCTCCTTCTGCCTGAGCGCCTCGGTCACGTAGCGCTCGCCCCCGACCGTCGTCTGCCTGCGGACGTAGTCGGACGGCACCAGGTGCAGGTTGGCTTTGGTCACCTCGATATAGTATCCGAAGTTATTCGTATACCGGACTTTCAGGCTCCGTATGCCGGTGCGCTCCTGTTCGCCGCGTTCCAGGTCGGCAAGCCACGCCTTGTTGCCGCTCATGAGGGCGCGAAGCCTGTCGAGTTCGCCATCGTAGCCCGCCCGGACGAAATTCCCCTCGGAGACATCGGCCGGTGGCTCGTCGACGAGCGCACCCGAAAGCAAGTCGCGAAGGTCCGGCAGCTCCTGCATGCGCTCTCGCAAGGAGGCCGCATGGGGGCCAAGCCCGCCCAGCGACGCGCGGATCTCGGGAAGGCGCTCAAGCGTATCGCGCACGCCGCACAACTCGCGGGGGTTGCGCAGCCGGTTCTGGAGCCGGCCGAGGATGCGCGGGATGTCCCGGATGCCGCCAAGCGATGCGACCAGCTCGGCGAGGCGCGCTGGCTGCGCGACGAATTCCCCGATAAGCGCGTGGCGCCGGCGAATCTCGGGGAGATCGAGGCCGGGAGCCGCGAGCCAGCGCTCGAGCAGCCGGGAGCCCGCGGCCGTGGTGGTGGAGTCCATTGCCGAGAAGAGCGACCCCTGGCGGCCGCCGCGGACCGACGCGAAGATCTCCAGGTTGCGAAGCGTCGCCGGGTCCAGCAGGAGCGTGCGCGCGCTTCGATACTCCTGGAGGCTGCGCAGGTTCTCCGGCCTTGCGCGCAGGTTGTCCGTGGCGTAGCCGACGAGGGCACCCGCCGGCCCCAGTGCCGGATGGTCGTTCCCTAGCCCGAACCCCTCGAGGTTAAGGACGCCGATCGCCGTGGCGACCGCCCGCGCGCCGTGGGCGGTCTCGAAACGGTATGCGGGGAGCTCGGTGACAGTCCGGCCCGCGGCGAAGGCATGCAGGGCGTGGGTGGCGGCCTGGTCGTGGGGGGCGGTCTTCCAGAGCTCGATGTTGCCCTCGGGCACGAGCAGCTCCGCCGGGTCCAGCGACGTCAGCGCCGGAAGCAGGTCCCCTATGTTGTTCGCCGTCGCCACCTTGAACTCCCCGGTCGACAGTTCGATCCATGCGGCGTGAAGCCCCGCCTTATCAAGCGAGACGGCGCAAAGGTACCTGTTCCTGGCAGCCTCGAGCTGGTTGGCGGCAAGCGTCGTGCCGGAACTAAGGATCCTCGTGAGCTTTCGTCTGACCAGCCTGCCGGGCTGGGCCGGCTCGTCCTGGTCGCAGATCGCGACCTTTTTGCCCGCGGCGAGGAGCTTCCCGACGTAGGTGTCGACGGCGTGGTGGGGAAGGCCCGCCATGGGGTGCTCCTGCCGCTTGGTGAGCGTCAGGCCGAGCAGGCGCGAGGCCACGACCGCATCGTCAAAGAAGAGCTCGAAGAAATCGCCAAGCCGGAAGAGGAGCAGCGTGTCCTTGGGGAGCCCGCGCTTCACCTCGAAGTACTGCTGCATCATCGGGGTGAGTTTCTCAGGTTCGGTCATCGGCCCCATTCGAACGGCTCACCTTGCGGAATTCAATGTTGGAGCGAGGGGCCGGATGGGCACGATGGGGAGCCCGCGCATGCCGCCCGAACCGAGTTTACCTGCCGTTCCGCTCTTCCACCGCGACTTCGGCGGAGCTGGCGGTCCACCGTTCGTGATCCTGCACGGGATGCTCGGCTCGTCCCGCAACTGGCAGACGGCGGGAAGGGACATGGCCGCAAGCCGGCGGGTCTTCGCTCTCGACCTGCGCAATCACGGCAGGTCGCCGCATGCGGAGCCGATGACCTACGGTGCGCTGGTCGCGGACGTCGTGGCATGGTTGGACGCCCGCGGCATCGACGGGGCTGAGTTCGTCGGCCACAGCATGGGAGGCAAGGTGGCGATGCTTCTCGCGTGCCGGCACCCCGCGCGCGTGCGAAGGCTTGTCGCGGTGGACATCGCTCCGAAGGCCTATTCGTGGCCGGCCCGCCGGGCCGAGTTTGCGGCGATGAACGAGCTCGATCTCTCGTCCGTCAAGTCGAGGGCGGAGGCCGAGAGCCGGCTAGAGGCGCGCATCCCGTCATGGGCCATGCGGAAATTCATAGCAACGCACCTGGAGCGGGCGCACGGGGGCGCTTGGAAATGGCAGGTCAACCTGCCGGTGCTCGCGGCGGCGCTGCCGGAGCTCGAGCGCAACCCTCTTGCCCCCGGGGACCGTTTTGACGGGCCAACGCTCTTCGTCTCCGGCGCCCGTTCGGCATACGTCCGGCCGGCGGACCTCGATGCGATCCGCTGCCATTTCCCGTCGGCCCGAATCGAGACCCTTGGCGAATGCGGCCACAATCCCCACATCGAGGCGCGGGACGCATTCGTGAGGGCCGTCGCGCCGGGCGGATGACCGCCAGCCAGCTCAGACGTCGGCCTCGATGCGCTCCGCGCTCAGGTTCTTCCAGCGGTCGATGACGCGCCGGTGCATCTCATCCGGCGAGAGGCCGTAGGCGGCCCGAAGCGATTCGACATTCGACCCATGCTCGACGAACTTGTCCGGCCAGCCGATTCGCTCGACGGCTGCCGCGCAATCGCCCTCCTGAAGGGCCTCCAGGACCGAGCTTCCAAAGCCGCCTGCGAGGACGTGGTCCTCGAGCGTGACGATCAGCGGGACCACGGCCGCCTGGCTGAGAAGGAGTGTCCGGTCGAGGGGGCGTATGAAGCGTGCATTCACGACGCCGACCGAAAGGTTCTCCTCCACCCGCAGCCTGTCGGCCATCGCCAGGGCATCCTGGATCATTGGGCCAAGCGCCCAAAGGACGATGTTTGAGCCCTCGCGCAGGACCTCGGCGTGGCCGATTTCGAGGCGCTCCGGCTTGTCCTTCACCGTCACGCCAAGGCCCGGCCCCCTCGGGTAGCGGATGAATGCCGGCGATCCCAGTTCCAGGCCCGTATGGAGCATGTCGACCAGCTCGTCCTCGTCCTTGGGCTGCATTATGGTGACGTTCGGAATGCAGCGCAGGAAGGCGATGTCGAACAGCCCGTGGTGGGTCGGCCCGTCGTTGGGCGACAGGCCCGCCCGGTCCATGCAGAATGTGACCGGCAGGTTCTGGAGCGCAATGTCGTGGATGATCGGGTCGTAGGCTCGCTGGACGAACGTGGAATAGATCGCGCAGACGGGGCGCATCCCCTTTGCGGCCATTCCCGCGGCGAACAGGGCGGCGTGCTCCTCGGCGATTCCCACGTCGAAGAACTGGTGCGGCAGCTCCGCTGCGAGCTTTGAAAGCCCGGTGCCGCTCGGCATCGCGCCCGTGATCCCCACGACCCGAGGGTCATCCCCGGCAAACCGGACCATCGCCTGTCCGAAGATGTCTTGATAGGAGGGGGGGGTTCCCGCCTTGGGCTTCAGGCTGTCGCCGGTCATCGGGTCGAAGCCCCCAACGCCGTGGAACTTCTCGGGCGACACGATCGCCGGCTCGAGGCCTTTGCCCTTCATCGTGATCACGTGGATCATGACCGGAACGTCGCTCTGCCTCGCGAATTCGAGGTTCTTCTGCAGCTCCTCGAAATCGTGTCCGTCGATGGGGCCAATGTAGCGGAGGCCGAATTTCTCAAAAAGGCTTGAATTGACGAAAAAATCCTTGGTCTCCCGCTTCCATTTCATCCACAGCTGGTTCATCTCGTGGCCGTGCGGAAGGCCCGTGAAGAACTTCTCGAGGTCGTGGTGGATCCGGTTGTAGGCCGAGCTCGTGCTGAGGCGGTTCAGGTATTTCGCCATCGCGCCCACATTGCGCGCGATGGACCACTGGTTGTCGTTAAGGACCACGATAAGCCGCTTGGTCGACGCCGTGACGTTGTTCAGCGCCTCCAGCGTGATGCCGCACGTGAAGGCGGCATCGCCGCACACGGCCACCACGTGCTCATGTGTTCCCCTTAGGTCCCGAGCCGTGGCCATCCCGAGCGCGGCGCTGAGCGCCGTGCCGGCGTGCCCTGCGCCAAAGGGGTCGTGCGGGCTCTCCGGGCGGCTGAGGAAGCCGCTTGCGCCGCCGCTGTGGCGCAGATTGCGGAAGAATTCGCCGCCGCGCCCGGTCAGGAGCTTGTGGACATACCCCTGGTGGGCGACGTCGAAGACGAACGAATCCCTGGGCGAATCAAACACCCGGTGAAGGGCGATCGTGAGCTCGACCACGCCCAGGTTGGGGCCGACGTGCCCCCCCTGGCGCGCGGTGACCGAGATAATCTCCTCGCGAATCTCATGCGCGAGTCGGGCAAGGTCCGCTTGGGCTAGGGCCTTCACATCGGCCGGCCCCCTGATTCCGTCGAGGAGTCGGGGTTGGAAGTCGCTCATCAACCTTCCCGCTCCGTCTCGAACTTGGTGAACACGACGGCGTCCCGTTCCTTCTTGAGCTGTTCGATCTTGAGCTCCGCATCCTTCAGGCGGGTCTCGCAATGCTTCAGCAACTTGTTCCCCTCCTCAAACTTGGCCAACAGGTCGGCCAGCGGCACGTCGCCCGATTCCATCGATTCGACGATCGCCTCGAGCTTGGTCAGGGCCGACTCAAAAGACAGCTTCGGTTCCTTATTCTCCACGGCCCGCGAGGATGTCGCGCGCCCGCGCCTTTTCAACCTATCTTTGGCGGGCCCCGCGGCCAGCCCGCCCTATTTCGCGGCCGAAACCGTCACGGGGACGCTGACTTCGCCGCTTCCGTAGCCCTTCAGGAAAAGGCTTCCGGCGCCGGGCTTGCCGCCCTCGACCGTGACTGCGACCGTCGTCTGGCCCTCGGGAACGACGACCTCGGGCATGATCACGCTCTCGGGAACATCCGTCGTGACGTCGAGCAGCAGGCCGCCCGCGGGAGCCGGGTGGGTGACCGTGAACGTGAGGACCTGCCTCTGGCCGGGTGCGAGCGCGAGGCTTGCCGGATCCGCGGTCACGTCACTCGAGTCTATTCGGAACGTCCCGACGACCGAATTGCCCGCGGAACTGGAAAGCGTGACCTTGTAGGTCCTGCCGGGGGAAAACGGGGGCACAAAGAAGCCGAGGGACGTCGGCGACTCGAAGACCGTCCGCACGGCCGTGCCGTCAAAGCCGATCAGGTCCCGGGGAGTGAAGCCGCGGCCGAGGACGCCGATCCTCGCTCCGACCGGGCCCCGGTTGACCTCGATCGAGAGGACTTGCCGGCTGACGATGGCCGCGTGCGAAAGCTCGGTGTAGGACTGGTGGGAGGCGTTGCCGAAGCCTCCCTGCGTATGGTAGTCCACCAGGTAGTAGTAGCCGATGTCGTTCTGATACGGCGGCAGCCTGTAGTCGTACTCGAAGATCTCGGTCGAAACGTCGCTTCTCTTCATATCGTGGCTTTCGGCGCCGACGACGATGTGGGGCGTTATGCTGTCCGCCACGACCGAGGAGGCCTTCGGCGTCACGCGCAGGGTGAACGTATAGATCCCCGAGGGGTTCTCCGGGAGGGATGAGGGCGTCAGGTTCGTCAGCGCCAGGTTTGCGCAACCGCTGAGAGCCGCCAGGGCGAGTGCTGCGCCCGACGCGGGGAATATTTGTCTCGCGAAGGAAATTCGTTTGAGGTCCATACAATGCTAGTAATGAGGGGTGTCGCCACAGAGGAGCAAGCCAAAGCTGACGGCGCGGGACCGCTCGGGCTTTACATCCACGTGCCGTTCTGTGCCAGCACCTGCGATTTCTGCGCTTTTTACCAAGTTCATCCGACCGCCGAATTGGTGAAGGGTTTCATGCAAAGCCTGACGGCTGAGGCCGGGCTCGTCAATTGGCACCGGCCCCTGGAGACGGTGTTCTGGGGCGGCGGGACGCCTGGCCTGCTTTCGCCGGCGGACCTCGGGCGGCTTGCAGGGGTCGTCCGGGCGATCCCGGGCGGGACCGCCCCCCGCGAATGGACGGTAGAGCTGGCTCCCGGCTCGGTCACCAAGGAACGGCTCGCCGTGCTGCGATCCGCGGGGGTGACTCGGGTGTCGCTCGGCGTCCAGAGCTTCAGGCCCGCGCTCCTCGACGCGCTCGGAAGGGCGCACTCGCGAGCGCAGGTGTACCGTGCGTACGAGCGGATTCGCGCGGCCGGCTTCGCGAGCGTCAACCTGGACCTCATGTTCGCCCTGCCTGGCCAGACTGCGACCGAATGGGATGCCGACATCGATGAGGCCGTCTCGCTAGGCCCCGACCACATCTCGACGTACTGTCTTACCTTCGAGGAAGATACGCTTCTTTGGGTGAAGCTGTCCAAGGGTAGGGTCCGGCTCGATCCGGAGAACGAGGCCCGGATGTACGAGCGCACATGGGAGCGCCTCGGATCGGCCGGCTACGCGCAGTACGAGATCTCCAATTTCGCCCGGGCCGGCCATGCGTGCCTCCACAATATCAATACCTGGATGATGGGCGAATGGGTGGGCCTTGGGCCCTCCGCGGCCTCGCAGCACCTGGGATGGCGGGGCTCGAACGTCTCGGACCTTGCCGAATGGGCCGCGCTTGTGGCGCGCGGGGAACGGGTGACCCGCGATCTTCTGGCCGTGACGCCGGCCCTCCTTGCCGAGGATGCGCTGGTGTTCGGGCTTCGCATGAACGCGGGTGTCGATGTCCGCGGCCTTTGGGCCCGCTGCCCGGACGCCCCGAGGGAGAGGGTGGAAGCGCTCATCGACAGGCTCGCTGGCGAGGGCTTTGTTGCGCGCGATGGGCCACGCGTCCGCCTTGAGCCCAAGGGGCGCCTTGTCGCCGATTCAATCGGATCGGAGATCATGGTCGCATTCGACCCGTCGGCCGCCACGCAGGCCGGTTGCGCCTGACAAACTGTTAGGCCACAGCCTGCTTGCCGGCTAGGTTCTTGCCCGCGATGTGGGCGAAGAACGTGTCCCTGCGGCTACGGGCGATTTCCAGGTCCTTGGTTCCCAATGACCTGCGGATCCGTTCTTTGGTGAACTGTGTCGGATGCACGGTGTAATGCAGGAACCAGGTCCCGTGGTTGTTCCAGAGATGGTGGTTGGGATTGTCCGTGGCGAGGCGTATCCCGGAGTGTTCGGTTGGTATGGTCATGTTGCGTGATTTTCTTTTGGATTGGATCGCGCAGCAGGGCTGAAAGCAAAAGACCGACCTGGGCATCAGGTCGGTCATCGCTTTCGGGAGCGTTTGGGTTCGAGACCCCATGGTCCCGCACATCCGGGCTTTCACCCGATCCACCGTGGCCGCTCCCGGCCCGGTTGGCAGAACCGGCTTTTGACGGCCGGTTCGTTCCTGATGCACCGTAAATGATGGAATTCGGCGCCAATCCGTCCAGAGTTTTCTTGGATTAGTGCTTGGTTTGTTGCAACTCGTTGGATATCAATCCTAAGATATCTGGGTTGTATCGGCCCGTAGATGTCCTCCCTCCGCGTAACCGTCGCAGTCATCACCTACAACCGCTCCCGCTTCCTGCGGCAGACGCTTGCGGGCATCGTGCGCCAGGACTACCCGGCCGACAGATGGGAGCTTCTAGTCATCGACAACAATTCGACCGACGACACGCGGGATGTCGTCACGTCATTCGTGACCGCGAACCCGGCTCCCCGCCGGATTCTTGAGACGCTACAGGGGCTCGACCACGGCCGCAACCGCGCGATCGAGGAGGCAAGGGGCGATTTGGTGGTGCTCGTGGACGACGACATCCTGGTCGAGCCGGACTGGCTCGCGCAGCTGGTCGCCCCATTTTCGTCTGAAAGCGCCCACAAGATTGGCGTTGTCGGCGGCGAGGTGATGCCCGTTTTCCCCGACGGCATTCCGACCTGGCTGGAGGGCTCCCACCGGCCGCTCCAGTTCAGAAGCGACCCTGGCCCGCTGCCCCCCAACCAGGCTCCCGTGGGCGCGAATTTAGCGTTCCCGAAATGGGCTTTCGTCCGCTTCGGCATGTTCGACACCCGCCTTGACCGGCAGGGCTCACGGCTCTTTGGAGGCGGGGACGCCCAGATGATCCGGCGGCTCCGCATGGTCGGACTCGAGGCGTGGTTCGTCCCGGGGGCGAAGGTGCTGCACCAGATATCCGGCGAACGGCTCACGCTGGGCTATTCCTTGCGCCACGCATTCGATTCGGCCCGCTCGCGGGTCGGGGACCACGTGCGCACGCTGCGCGAATCGGGCAGGTCGCCCCTGGGGTTCATGGCAACCCGCGCCGCAGGCGGCGCGTTCAAGGTGGCCGGCTTCCTGTTGCTTGCCATGGCCTGCATGGTCGCCCTTCGCACGGGCTCGGCGAGGAGGGCGCTCGTCCGGGCCTGGCGCAGCTGCGGATACCTGTATCAGATCTCTCGCACGGCCGTCGGGAACGCCTGAAGATCGCCGGTAGAGCCCCGCCATGGCATCCAAACCCCCGGTCTCTGTCTTCATCCTCTCGAGGAACGAGGAGCAGAAGATCGGCCCGGCCCTCGAAAGCGTATCCTGGGCGGCCGAGATTGTCGTGATCGACTCCTTCAGCTCCGACCGGACGGTCGAGATTGCGACGGGCCACGGCGCCAGGGTCGTGCAGATCGAATTCAGGAGGTTTGGGGAGCTTCGCCAGGCGGGGATCGAGCACACAACGCAGCCCTGGATCTTCAGCCTCGACTCCGACGAGCGCTGCACGCCGGGGGCCCGCGACGAGATCCTGCGCATCGTCGCGGACCCGGGATCGGCCGATGCCTACCTCGTTCCGCGCCAGAATTTTCTCCTTGGCCGAAAGATCCGCCACGGCGGATGGTACCCTGATTACCGGCAGCCGCAGCTCTTCAGGCGCGGCCGCATGAGCTACGCTGCCGAGGACGACGTGCACGAGGGATGGGCGCTGCAGGGCCGGCTTGGCCGGATGCGCAATCCCATCGAGCAGGTTCCCTACCGGACGCTAGCCGAGGCCATCGCCAAGATGAACCGGTACACGTCGCTCGGCCTCTCAAAGCAGGTGCGCCTCGGCGCCTCATCCAGCTTCGCCAAGGCGCTCCTCC
This sequence comes from uncultured Opitutaceae bacterium, assembly GCA_937889545.1. Lineage (GTDB taxonomy): Bacteria > Verrucomicrobiota > Verrucomicrobiia > Opitutales > Opitutaceae > Palsa-1447. Next base: position 18,354 of record CALAOT010000074.1, on the reverse strand, counting down.
ACGCCAAATGGGCCTTCTGCAAGTCCTACTTCCTGCAGCTTGGCTTCCTTGACGGGGGGCCCGGCCTGGTCATCGCCATGCTGAGATTCGAGAATTCGTTCTACAAGCATGCCAAGCTGATCGAGCACCGGCGCACCCCGCCGGGCGCGGTCTAGTTGAGCGCCACGCCCCTTGCCTTGGCGGCCCGGACGAGAGCGTCGGCCATGTCGGACGGAGTCTCAGCCACCTCGATCCCGCATTCCCTGAAGACGGAGATCTTGGCGGCCGCGGTGTCCTCGGCGCCGCCGACGATTGCGCCCGCGTGGCCCATCCGCCGCCCGGGCGGGGCCGTCGCGCCGGCGATGAAGCCGGCGACGGGCTTCCTGCAATGGGCCTTGATCCAGCGGGCGGCGTCGACTTCGGTGCTCCCGCCGATCTCGCCGATCATGACAATCCCTCGGGTCTCGGGGTCGTCGTTGAACATCCGGATGACATCGAGATGGGACGTTCCGTTGACCGGGTCGCCGCCGATGCCGACGCACGTGCTCTGGCCGATTGCGCGGACCGTGAGCTGGTAGACCGCCTCGTAGGTGAGGGTGCCCGAGCGCGAGACGACCCCGACGTGGCCTTTCCTGTGAATGTAGCCTGGGGCGATCCCTATCCGGCAGCCGCCGTGCGACCTGTCACCCGAGCCCGGCGTCACGATTCCCGGGCAGTTTGGGCCCACGAGCCGGGTATTTCCCCCGGCCATCGCCCGCTTGACGCGGACCATGTCCCTCACCGGTATCCCCTCGGTGATCGCGACGACAAGGTCGAGCCCCGCGCCGGCGCACTCGAGGATCGCGTCGGCTGCGAACGGCGGCGGCACAAAGATGGCCGACACCGTGGCGCCCGTCGCCCTGGCCGCGTCGGCGACCGAGTTGAAGATCGGCACGCGGTGGGGACCGTGCTCGAAGGTCAGGCCGCCCTTGCCCGGAGTGACGCCTGCCACGACCTTCGTGCCGTAGTCGAGCGAGAGGCCCGCGTGGCGGCCGCCGAAGTCGCCGGTTATGCCCTGTACGAGTATCCTGGTATCGGGAGTGATGAGAATCGCCATGGGATTATGTTAAGGAGTGGGAGAAGGGCTCGCGGACGCAGGCGAACTGCCTTGCCTGGATGCTCATGGGGAATGGAAGAGAAGCTCGGGGGGAATTCGAAATCGGGTGGGATTGCGGCCGCTGTGCCTTGCGCCCGTGGTGTCGCCCGGTGGCCCCTAGGCCACGAGCTTCACGATCTTCTGCGCGGCATCGGCCATGGAATCGCCGGAAACGATGGTGAGGCCGGAGGCCGACAGGGTGGCCTTGCCGGCCGCCACGTTGTTTCCTTCCAGGCGGACGACGAGGGGAAGCCGCAGCCCCACCAGCCGAACCGCCTCGACGATCCCCTTAGCGATCACGTCGCAGTCCATGATCCCGCCGAAGATGTTCACAAGAATCCCTTTCACTTTGGGATCGCCGAGGATGATATTGAAGGCCGCGACCACTTGCTCCTTGGAGGCGCCCCCGCCGACGTCGAGGAAATTGGCCGGGCTGCCTCCAAAGTGCTTGATTATGTCCATCGTGCTCATCGCGAGGCCGGCGCCGTTGACTAGGCATGCGATGTCGCCGTCAAGGGCGATGTAGTTGAGGGAGTGCTTGGAGGCCTCGATTTCCTTCGGATCCTCCTCGTTCAGGTCGCGCAGGGCGACGATCTCCGGGTGGCGGTAGAGCGCGTTGTCGTCGAAGGAGACCTTGGCGTCGAGTGCGAGGACCTCGCCGGCGGGCGTCGTGACCAGCGGGTTCACCTCGACCATCGAGGCATCCGTCTCCCAGTACATCGCGTAGAGCGCGCGGATGAGCCGCGAGGCGCTCTTTGCCTCCGCCGCGTTCAGCCCGAGCCTCGTGACGAGGTCCCGGACCTGGAAATCGGCCAACCCGTAGGCAGGGTCCACGACGACCTTGAAGATCTTGTCCGGCGTTTCGCGCGCGACCTTCTCGATCTCGACGCCCCCCTCGGTCGAGGCGACGATCACGGGGCGCGACGCCGCGCGGTCGAGCAGGATCGCAAGGTAGAACTCCTTCTTGATCTCGTTCGCGGTCGTGAAGTATACGGTCTGCACCTTGCGGCCGGCCGGCCCGGTCTGGAGCGTGACCAGGGTGTTGCCGAGCATCTTCGCCGCGGCCTCCCTCGCCTCCGCCTTCGTCCTGCAGAACTTGACCCCTCCCTTGAATCCATCCGTGAACGTTCCCTTGCCGCGGCCGCCGGCGTGAATCTGCGATTTCACCATGGTCGGGCCCTCCGGTAGCCCGGCGAGCGCATTGATGAACTCATCGGGCGTCTTGGCGGCCGCGCCCTTGGGGACGGGCACACCGAATTTCTCAAAGAGGGCCTTGGCTTGGTACTCGTGTACGTTCATGGGCGATCCCGGGTGGTTTGGCAGAATGGAACGGGGATGGTCACGCTAAATGCGCGCCCCCGTCACCCTCCAGAAATCGAAGGGGGGGGCGCCGGCCGCACGGAGGGCCGCCGAATCGGGCGTGGCGGTAAGGCCTTCGCCGGCGTCGGCCAGGAGCGAGGCTACGCCCGGGTCCCGCAGGACCTGCGTGGAAATCACTATGTCGGCGCCCGTCGAGAGGTCGCACAACCGGGAACAGACATTCACGGTCGCCCCAAAATAATCCAGGCGGTCGTTCTGGCCGATGGCAACGCACGGGCCCTGGTGGATGCCGCACTTGAGGGCGAGGGGGCCCGCCGCCCTGCCCGGGACCGACAGGGCGGTCTGGGCCTTCCTCATGGCCCGAAGGGCCGCGGCGGGGTCCATGAACACCGCCATCACGGCGTCGCCTATCGTCTTCACGACGGCGCCGTTTTCGCCGGATGCGGCGTCCCGGATGGCGTCGAAATGATCGAGGACGCGGCCGTAAGCCGGGGCGTCGCCGATGTCCCGGCAGAGCTGGGTCGAGTTCTTGAGGCCGGTGAACACGACCGCAATCGAACCGACCGGAATCCGCTCCCCCTGGCGCAGGCTCTCCTTCGCGAAGAGGTCGCGGAAGGTCTGGCGCGAGGTCACGACGGCGGCCGTCACCGACTGGTCGCTCCACGCAACACGCTCCACGACGGCAAGGCGCCTCGCCGTATCCGCGTTTACGACCTTCAGAAAGCCGTCGGGCGCCACCGCGGGTTCATCCGCGTGCGCATGGCGTGGCCCCAGTTCGATCCGCACCAGGGGGGATCCCCCGCTTTGCACGCGGAATTCGTGCTGGACCTCGAGGCCCGGGGCCCGCACCCGGTACCGGCCCGCAGGAAACGGCGTCGCGATGTAAAGGTCCTCTTTGGGGCCCAGCCGCTTCTGTGCGACGATGTGCGGGGTCAACTGGGGCCCGCCCACGCAGTACTCTGCGCGGGGAATTCGCCGCACCGACGGGTTGGGGCCAAAGGTAAGCTCGACCGACTGGTCAAGATTCACGGTGAAGTCGACCCCGCAGAGATCGCAGTGCGCCGCGCTCGAAACGGCTGACAGGCCCGGCCTTCCATGCCTTGACTCCCGGCAAGAGGGGCAGCGCACCTCCCAGCTGAAATCAAGCATGCCGCCGCGCGTGGCCTGGAGGAAAAGGTCTAGGGTTTCGCAGCGGCCGGCGCCCCAGACATCCGCAATGGCGTAGGGGCGCATCTTCGATGCGGAGAGGTCGTCGGCCGTCGAGATAAAGTCGCATAGCCGCTCGACGAGCGGCGCGGGCTGGCGGCCTTCCGAGACTAGCTTTGAGGAGATGGACGCCATCCTCTGGAGGGCGCGGCCCGTCACGAGCGGCGTGCGGCTTCGCTCCGGGACCACCGGCACGACGGATGCGAGCTCATCATAGTGCCGAAAGACGCGCTCGGCCGTCCGGCGCATGCGGATCCCGATCCAAAGGGACACGACCAGGGCGCCCAGCAGGTTGTGCGTCATCACGCGGGTCTCGTAGACCACCGTCGTGCCGCCCCCCGGGCGGCCCGAGAGTTCGCACGACAGGATCATCCGCGCGAACGGGCCCTCCGTGAAGACTCGGCTGACGGAGAATCGCACCGGCTGGACCCACTCGAATTCGCGTTCCTCCCACTCGGTTGCGATTCCTAGGTAGACGGCCCGCAGCCTGCGGACGCCTTGCTCGGCGGGCGGATCCCCTCTTGCGGGAGCCCGGACCTCGACGGGCGGAAATCCGCAATCCCGGTTGAAACGGACCGTGTCGGACACAAAATGCCAGAGCGCCCCGGGCGGCGACTTGAAGTCCCACGTCCAGTGGTAAAGCTTCTCAGGAGAGGCCATGGGATTGCGTCGCGAGGAGCTGGCTCGCCAGAAAGGCCGCCTGCAGCGCCGAGACCTCCTTCAGCCCCTTCTGCGCCAGGGCAATGAGGGCCTGGAGCTGCTCATGGCTGAAGGTCGACTCCTCGCCCGTGCCCTGCACCTCGACGAACCTTCCCTGGCCCGTCATGACGATGTTGAAGTCCACGTCCGCGTCCTTGTCCTCGATGTAGGCCAGGTCGAGGAGCATGTTTCCGCCGAGGAGGCCCACGCTGACCGCGGCCACGGAGTCGATCAGGGGGCTTTCCTTCAGCTCGCCCATGTCGAGGAGCCTCTGGACGGCGAGCCGCGCCGCGACATAGGCGCCGGTGATCGCCGCAGTCCGCGTGCCTCCGTCCGCCTGGAGGACGTCGCAGTCGAGCCAGAGGGTTTTCTGGCCGAGCTTGTCCAGGTCGATGACGGCGCGGAGCGAGCGGCCGATGAGCCGCTGGATCTCGACGGTCCGGCCGTCCAGCTTCCCCCTGTTGATGTCGCGCGTCTTGCGCTCATGGGTAGAGTAGGGGAGCATCGAGTACTCGGCGGTGAGCCAGCCGCCCCTGACCCCCTGCTGTTTCATCCACGTGGGAACGCCGGGCTCGACCGTCGCGGCGCAGATCACCTGGGTTGAGCCGTATCGGACGAGGACCGAGCCCGTCGCATTGGGCGCAAAGCCAGCCTCCAACGAGATCGCTCTGAGCTCGTCGGGCCTGCGTCCGTCGGCGCGTTCGGGTGCGGGCATGGATCTATTCGGAGCCAGGCCGGGCGGGGGCGCGCTCCTCGCGCTCGATCGGCTTTATCTTCAGGCGCTTGGCCCCGTTGTCCTCGGACATGAAGGCGATCAGCCTGTCGTTGAAATCCTTGGCCGGATCGTGACCCATCCGCTTGAGCGCCTGGGTGAGCGCCGCCACCTCGACCAGCCGCGCCATGTCACGCCCGGGCCTCACGTAGAGCTCGATGTGCGGCACCTTCATTCCGAGGATCTCGTAGCTGTTCTCCTCGAGCCCCGTCCGCTCCTCCACGACCTCCGGCGTCCACTCGTGGAGCGAGACCACCAGGTCGATGCGTTTCTCGAGCCGGATGGATTTCACGCCGAACATCTCGGCGATGTTGATGATCCCGATGCCGCGGCACTCCATGTAGCCGCGGTTGAGCGCTCGGCTCGATGCCATGAGCTCGCGCTCATCAAGCAGCTTGATCATCGTTATGTCGTCGGACACGAGCGAATGGCCGCGTTCGATGAGCGCGAGCGCGCACTCGCTCTTTCCCACCCCCGACTCACCGCGCAGCAACACGCCGACCCCCTTCACGTCCAGGGTCGTCGCATGCTCGATCGCGCTCGGGGCGAATTCGTTGTCGATGCACAGCGTCGCCAGGTTCACCAGATTCATCGTGATGAGCGGCGTCCGGAGGACCGGCAGGTCCATTTCGGAGGCTACCGTGAGCATCGCCTGGGTCGGATTGTAGTTCCTCGTGAGGATGATGCAGGGGACGGCCCGCTTCACCATTTCCTTGAAAGTGGCTGTCTGCTCCAGCTGGCTCCGGGTCTTCAGGAAGGTCATCTCGGCGGCGCCTATCACCTGGATCCGCTTGTTTGCGAAATACTTGAAGAAACCTGTCAGCGCGAGGGCCGGCCGGTTGATGCTCCCTTCGCGGATCAGCCGGTGCAGCCCCGCCTCCCCGGTCACGAGCTCCAATTTGAGCTTCTCCCGGTAGGTGTCGTAGAAGTGGGCGACAGTGATGCCGTGGATGGCCTTCTGCATGGCCCGATTTCAGCACATTAGTCGAGGGGAACGCACGGAAAAAGCGCTGGGTCCCGCCCCTTGCGCCCTCGCGGCGTCAGAGGTTAAAATCCTCGCCCAGGTAGAATTTGCGTGCGCTCTCGTCGCGGATGAGGAATTCCCCCGTGCCCTCCGTGAGCACGCGCCCCTTGTGGATCAGATAGGCGCGGTCCACGATCCGGAGGGTCTCGCGCACGTTGTGATCTGTCACGACGATGCCGATTCCCCTATTCTTGAGCTGACGCATTATCTTCTGCACCTCGGCCACGGAGATGGGATCGATCGCGGCGAAGGGCTCGTCCATGAGCAGAAAATGCGGTCGGGTCACGAGTGCCCGGGCAATCTCAAGGCGGCGCCTCTCCCCGCCTGAAAGGGTGTAGGCCTTTTGTCTTGCGACATGCTCCAGGCCGAGCTCGCCCAGGTGCTCCGCGAGCCGAGCCTTCCTTTCGCTCCGCGGGACGTGGACCGCCTCGAGGATTGCCAGGATGTTCTCCTCGACGGTGAGCTTCCGAAACACCGATGGCTCCTGCGGCAGGTAGCCGATCCCTCGCCGGGCCCGGCGATGCATCCGGAGCCGGGTGATGTCATGGTCATTGAGGAATACCCGCCCCCTTGTCGCGGGGACGAGGCCGACGACCATGTAAAAGATCGTCGTCTTGCCCGCGCCGTTCGGCCCGAGAAGCCCGACCACCTCGCCGCCCCCGATCCGGAGGTCCACGCCATCGACGACCGCCCGGCTTCCGTAGATCTTGACGAGGCCCTCGGTAACGATCGACGGGGTTGCCATCTTATTTCGCGGACGGGCCCTGCGGCGTTTCCTTCCCGGGCGCCGCGGTTTTCTCAGACGGAAACCCGAGGTCCTTGATGCCCGGGAGCAGGACGTGCGAGCGGTTGGCCGGCGTTCCCTCGATCACGGCGCGGCGCTGGCCCCGGTAAAGAATCATCCGCGGGCCCGATGCCTCGTAGTGTTCGCTCTCGATCCGCACGACCGGATTCTCGGTGAGGACAATCCGGTCCTCGCCGGGAAAGACCTCGGCGCGCCCGCAGGTCGCCACGCGGTCCCCCTGGACGATCCGGACGTTGCCCGTCGCAAGGAGGTACTTGAACTTGTCATGCTTGGAGATCGTGGCGTTCTTGTCGCCGATCCCCATGGTGATGACCTTCAGGTAGTCGCAATGAAGCGTGATGTCATTTCCGGTGGCCACCACGTGGTCGTGAAAGATCGTCGTGCTTTCGGTGTCCGTGCTCACCGACTCGGCGATTCCGGAGCATTCGACCGTGGTGGTCGGGGCTTCCGCCGGCCGCACCGGCGCGGCCAGGGCCAGGGCAGCCGCCGTCGCAAGGAGGGGGAGGGGTCTCATCTTAGGATGTCGGGCATCGCGGCATGGAACACTACGCGGGCGTTGCGGGCGATCAGAACTTTTTTCTCGTTGTAGAAATATGTCCAACTCTCGCCGGTGACCTCGACGTCGTCGCGAACCAACCGGACGGACTGGTCGCCGCGGGCGATCTTCTCGCTGATCAGGAACGTGGCCTCGGGGCTCGAGAGAACAGTGTCGACCATGGCTCGCGCGTCGCCCGAGTAGACCGTGACCGTCATCCCGGAGATGTCGATCCGGTCGGCGGTGATGGGCCGCACCTCGTCGCCGCGGAGAGTCATCTGGGAGAAACCCTCCTTGGTGAACAGGGGGAGGGTCCAGTTTCTCGCCGGCGGGGCCGAGCCAATGTCCTGCGCCGCCGCGCCCGGGAGGGACGCGAGGAGTGCGACCGCGGCGCAAAGGGCCTTTTCCATCCGGTTCACAACGGCAATGTACGCCGCCCGGCCCTTCGGTTCCCACCTGATGGCGCCCGCGCGCGCAACAGCAGGTCGCAGACCTCGCGGACGGCCCCGCGGCCAGGGAGGCCGCGCGTGACGTAGTCGGCGGCGGCGAGCGCGGCGGGAAGCGCGGTCGGGACGGAGATGCCGATGCCCGCGGCGGCGATGGCCGGGGCATCCACCACGTCGTCGCCCATGTAGGCGCAGTCGCGCAGCGGCATCCCGAGGCCCGCGGCGAGGGCCGTGAGCGCGGCAAGCTTGTCATGCCTGCCCTGGATGACGTGCGGGATCTTGAGCTCGGCTGCGCGCAGGGAGGAGGCCGCCGATTGGCGCCCCGATATCCATGCGAGCTCGAGCCCGGAATCGCGCAGGAGCACGAGCCCCAGGCCGTCGATGATCGCGAACCGCTTCGACTCGGTGCCGTCCGAGGAGATGGAAACGGTCCCGTCCGTCAGGACGCCGTCGACGTCCATCGCGAACAGGCGGATCCGGGCCCATGCATCGCGTGTGATCCTCTTCTTCACGACATCCACTCCGTGATGAGCTGGATCACGCGCTCCTTCGTCGGCCGGAACGCGGCCTCGAGCTCGGGCGCGAACGGGACCGGCAGGTCGAGCGCCCCGGCGCGCAGCGGAGGGGCCTTGAGCGGCGCGCGCGATCCCTCGACGATCCTCGCGACGACCTCGGCGCCGAATCCGTGCGTCTTTCTGCCCTCGTGAAGGACGATGAGCCTGCCCGTTCGAGCGACCGACGGGGCTATTTCCGAAAGGTCGAGCGGGGAAAGGCAGCGCAGGTCGAACACCTCGATGTCGGTCTCGTATTCCGATGCGAGATAGTCGCACACGCCGACGGCAACGTGGACCATCTCGCCGTACGTCACGAGCGTTGCGTAGCCGCCCTGCCTGACGCGCTTGGGGCGCCAGATGCCGCGGTAACCCGGATCCCATGCGACCGGGTGCTTTCCGTGCCGGTAGAGGCCCTTGTGCTCGAACAGCAGGACGGGGTTATTGTCCTCGCAGGCGGCGAGCAGCGCGTTGAACGCGTCCTGGGGATTGCTCGGGTACAGGGCCTTAATCCCGGGCATGGCGAGGAGAAGCGACTCTAGCTCCTGCGAGTGGAACGAGCCCAACGAGAGCCCGCCGCCGCACGGCAGGCGCAGGACGAGCGGGCAGGAGGCCCCCGAGCGGAAGCGCATCGTGGCCGCATTGAGGGTGATCTGCGTCATGGCCTCGGTCGCGAAGTCCGCGAACTGGAACTCCTCGATCGGCCGGTGCCCGTTGACCGCCAGGCCGATCGCGTACCCGGTGCACGCGCTCTCGGCAAGCGGCGTGTTGAACACCCTCGACCGCCCGAAGTCGCCGTAAAGGTTCTCGGTCACCTTGAACGCGCCGCCGTAGGTCGCGATGTCCTGGCCCAGGACGATCGACTCGGGCCGCTCGGTCAGCACCTTTCGAAGCCCGCGGTTGAGCGCCTGGGCCATCGTCAGGCTCTCGGGCGCCGCGGGCTCGGGCAGCCACCCGAAGGGCGGGGGCGCGGGGGCGAAGAGCCCCTCCTCCATGCCGGCCGGATCCGGCCGCCGGACTGCCATCGCGACCTTGACGCATTCCTCGACAAACGCGCCGATCTCAGCGTCGACAGAGTCGACCAGGCCCGCGCCCGCGACGGCGGCGAGCGACATCCTGAACCCGGGAAGGGGGTCCTTGGCCGCAAACCCTTCGGCTTCGCCGGGCCGAAGGTAGTTGCAGGTGTCGTAGGCCGCGTGGCCCCGCAGGCGGAGCGTCCGCGTCTCGACGAGCATGGGGCGTGATGTCGAGCGCACCTTCTCGATGACGGCCCCCAGCGTTCGCGCGGCGCCCTCGGGGCTCCCGCATTCGATCACCAGGCCCTCCATCCCGTAGCCCTCGGCCCGGCGCCAGAGCTCGGTGCCCCGCATGAACTGCTCGTCGGTGGGCGTGGAGTACGCGTAACCGTTGTTCTCGATCACGAACACGATCGGCAGCGACTGGAGCGACGCGAGGTTCATCGATTCGTGGATATCACCCGTGCTTGAGGAGCCGTCGCCGAAGAACGCGAATCCGACAGCCTTGCGCCCGAAGCGGCGCTGGGAGTCGGTCGCGCCGAGGACGGGCCCGCACATCGCCCCCAGGTGGCTGATCATCGGCAGCGACCGGTTCGCCGGGTCTCCGTGGTGGATGTTGCCTTCGCGCGCCCGTGTCGGGCTGTCGGCGTTGGCGAAATACTGGTTGAGGTGCTCGCAGAGATGGCCCCCCCAGATGAGGTGCCCCCCGAGGTCACGGTGCGTGAAGCAGACCACGTCGAGCGCCTTGTCGGCCAGGAGCGCAAGGGGGACGATCATCCACTCGTTGCCCTGGCCGCCCGTCACCGTTCCCTTGATCAAACCCTGGCGGAAGAGATCGAGGATGCGGTTGTCGGTGACCCGCGCCAGCTGCATCCAGGCGTAGATCCGCAGGAGGGACGCGGTCGGGCTCCTCTCCAGGTCGGCAAGGCGAAGGTCGCGCGACGCTAGGATGGCGGGAGCGTTGGGAAATGCCATAGCTGAGGGCTTTACGGTGAACGCCGTGCGCCGGGTGGGCAAGCTAGACTCCGTCGATCTTCCGGATGCGCGCGATATGCCTTCCCCCCTCGAACTCGGTGGCGAGCCAGACCCGGACGATCCTGATGGCCTCGTCCTCCGTGATGGTCCTCTGTCCGATCGAAAGGCAGTTGGCGTCGTTGTGGGACCGGTTCCAGATCGCGACCTGCTCGCTCCAGCACACGCCGCAGCGCACGCCCCTCACGCGGTTGGCCACGATCGCCTCGCCGTTGCCCGATCCCCCGAGGACGATCCCCCTCTCGAACTCGCCGCGCGCCACCGCCTCGGCGACCGGCCGCACAAAATCGGGAAAATCGCAGGGCTGCTCCGAATCTGTGCCCATGTCGCGGACGCTGTGCCCGTCGGCGAGGAGCGCGGCCTTGATCAGTTCCTTGTACCTGAATCCTGCGTGGTCCGATCCGAGTGCGATCGTGTAGGTGCGGGGCATCGAGCTGGGTGGTTTGGAATACGGGATATTTCGCCGGCTCGCGGCTGCGGCAAACTATACAGAACGTCATAATCAGATGCGCATTGCGAGCCGGAATGCCTGCAATTAGGCGGCATTGCCAGCACGCGCTGCGCAACGTCTTCTGCCCGGGCGTAGCGATGCGTTCTCCCTAAAAAGCAAGAATTTTAGCTTGTTTCAGGATACGGACATGTCTATTTTAACGATATAATGAGAGCGCGATGCACCGAACAATCAAGCTGTCATTTGTCCCCTCTGACGCCCGCTTTCTTGAGGCCCTCGCGGAACTGCGACTCCGTCAGTCCCGGGTGATTCGAACAGCCTACTGCCAGCTCGCGGAAGGTATGGCGCTAAATCATCTGTACAGGGCCCTCCGGACCCATCCGGTCGGCCAAGGGTTGCATTCCTGACTCCTGCTTTCGGAGATTTCCAAGGCAAACGCCCTCTATAAGCTTTGCCCAGATGGAAAGGTGGTCTTTGGAGGCAAGAAGAAGCTATACATAGCGACATAAGTCCGCTGCAGGGAACCGCGAAGCGAATCAGTCGTCTTTTTGGATCGATACCGTTCATATGAACGCCGTTCATATGAACCGTTTCAATAGTATGATAAGAGGCAGGACGGCACCCGCCATGACACGCACGATCAAAATGAGGTATGAGGGGAGCAGCGGATTTGCCGAACTCTTGACCGACCAGCGTCGGCTCCAAAGCCGGCTGATCCGCGCGCTTGCGTGAACCTCTCCGCTTCGGGCTCCCACGCCGACCCTCGGTCAGGGAACAGCGCTCTGATGTGCTGTGCTTCGACCCCAGGCCGGGGACGTCAGATATCTTTGGCTTCGACTTCAACGTGCTCTTAGCGGGCTGAAGTTGCCAAAGACTAAGGACGTTGTGTATAATAAGGCCCGACCACGCGCCAGAAGGCCGCCGGGTCCCCCAGGTGCTCGAGCACCGCGTCCGGCCCGAGGGCCGCCAGGTCGGAAGCGCTTGCCCCTCCCGTAGCCACCGCAAGGACGCGGGCACCGAACGCCCGCGCGCAGAGTATGTCGTGGGGCGTGTCACCCACAATCCACACCCGCTCCGCGGGAAAATCCACGCCCCAGTGGCCCCGGGCCCGCCGAAGGGCATAGGGCCCCAGTTCGTTGCGGACCTCGCTGTCGTCGGAGAAGGCCCCGATCGGGAAATAGTCCCAGAGGCCGTGAAAACCGAGCTTTGCCTGCGCCCCGCGCCGGAGATTGCCGGTCAGGAGGCCCATGGCCACGCCCGGATGCTCGGCCGCGCGCACCAGGATTTCCGAAACACCCGGCAAAACGGCTGCGCCGCTCTCCGCTAGGATTCCGGGCAGGGCTGCGATGTATCCGTCAATGTAGCTCGCCACGTTCTCCCGCGTTTCCTCGATCGCAAACCTCGAGAAGATCTGGCGGATGATCCACGGATCGGTGCGCCCGGCAAACTCGATCCCGGAAAACGAACCCGATACCCCGAATACGCTCTGGAGCGCCGCGCGCAGCGCTTTCATGCCCGCGCCTCCCGAATGGAGGATCGTCCCGTCTATGTCCCAGAGTATCAGTAGTTTTTGCATATCTTGTGAAACTTCAACCCGCTGTGAACGTCTAGGACTGGTGGAGATTCAGCACAGGAAACATTGCCCAGCGCACCCATTAGGATTCACCCTTAGCCACGAAAACCTCCAGAGTTTTCGCCGTTGCCTTGGCTGCGGCGCTCGGGTGCCGCCGATATTCCAGGGGAGCGGGAGTTTTCCGTGAAACAGAAGGATCTCATTTCGGCCTGCCCGCTTGCAGTGGAGGAGATCCCAAGTAGCTTTCCAATAACGACATTATGAAAACAACCAGACTATCTATCGTCCTTGCCGCCTTGGCGGGAACATTGTGGCTGGCAGGTTGCTCATCTCCCCAAACCCGGATCAGTGACCATCCAGAGGTTTTCGCGCAACTCACACCCCAGGAGCAGGCCCTCGTGAGGGCCGGCCAAGTGGGCCTTGGCTTCAGCACAGAGGCGGTGAAGCTCGCCTTGGGCCAACCGGACCGAATCACCCTGAGGACGGACGCGATGGGCCAGATGCAGGTCTGGCATTATGCTGAGACAGTCTACTACGACGGCGCATTCCTCTACGGCGGGCAGTATTGGGGCGGTTGGGGCCGCCGGGGCTGGTGGGGAGGGGGCGGCTACTGGGGCAGGCCGTACCCAGTCGGGCCGGTCAACACCTACGACCGCTTCCGGGTGGAGTTTCGCGACAACAAGGTCGTCGCCTTCAACCAGGAGCTTGCGCGTTAGGCGGTTTTCGCCGATTCACACGGCTTCAGTCGCCGACAGGCTTGCCGCGGCGCCGGGGCGGGATCGGCTGGAGCTGCGGCCTTCCAGTCCAGTCCGACCCGTGGCCGTGTCCCAGCTGCGTCCGGCAACACCGGCCGCGCCGTCTCGATCCAGCGGGGAAGGCCCTAGCAGGCCGTGTCCGCTGCCTCGGCCTCGCGGACCCGAACCTCGACGCTCAGCGAGCGCGTCTTGCCCCCGCGGTAGGACCCGCTCACGGGCCGGATGTCGGCGTAGTCTCTTCCGGAGGCGAGCTTGATGTAGCGGTCGTCGGCCGGCCTGTCGTGCGTCGGGTCGAACGGGGCCCAGCCGTAGCCGGGAACGAACGCCTCGATCCACGCATGGGACGCTTCGTCCTCCCCGGGGCGCCGTTGTGACTTGATGAAGTAGCCGCTCACGTATCTGGCCGGTATGCCGGAGCTCCTGCAGAGGCCCAGCGCGACGTGGGCGAAATCCTGGCACACGCCTGCGCGGAGCCGTAGGGCATCCGTCGCAACGGTGCCCACGCCGGTCGTGTTCGGCCTGTAGGCGAAGCTTCTGAAGATGTGCTGGCACATGCGCTGGACATCCGACCACACGTCGCGCCGGCCGCCGGCCAGCGCGTCCTTGGCCTCCTTCCACAACTCGACGTCCAACGGGACGTAGTGGGAGTCGGTCAGGAATTCAGCGTGGAGTTCGATCTCGGGGCTCGCCTGGAGCTCGGGGAACGTGACGGCCGGCACGGGCGCGCGCATGGCGTTGGGCGTGGTCTCGACCTCCGAAGTGGCCTCTATCACGAGCCTGCTGTGCTCCGCCGCGATGTCGAAGAAGTGGGCCGTGTTGCCGTAGAAATCGACGTATTCGCGCGGCTGCGCGGACGGATCGGTCCGAAGCGCAAAGCTCCGGCACGTCTGGCTGGCGCCGTCGAGGGGCTTCAGGCGGACCTCGTTGAAGCTCTCCTGGGCCTTGCCCGCGTAGACGAACGTGGTCCGATGCAGGAGGCTGATCAGCATGGGAGCGCGCCGAGGATGCTGGAGGCGGCGTTCCTCACTGCTGTTGCTGGAGTTGCTGATCCTCCTGGGTGGATTCGGCCGGGTAGAACATCGTCGTCTGGACGACCTCCTCGCTTATTCGGGTCAGGGATGCTTCGGTTTCCACCAGGAATTCGTGTAGTCCCTCGCTGAGCACCTCGTCAATCGTCAGCGACTGGAGGTTGGCGAGCAGCCGGCGCGAGGCGCGCGCGGCCTCGGTGCGCGGCCGGGCGCCCGACTCGCCCAGTATCCTGCGCAGGAAGTCGTCGATCTGCGCGACGCAGAAGTGCACCGAGCGCGGGAATGAGTCCGAAAAGATCAGGAATTCGGCCACCTTCCAGGGAAGGATCTCCCGGACGTAGAACCGGCGGTAGGCATCGAGCGCGCTCGCCGAGCGAAGGACCGCCTGCCACTGCGCCGTGTCGAGAGCCCCCCCGACATCGGTCGCGCTCGGCAGAAGGATGTGGTACTTGACGTCCAGGATACGGGTCGTCTTCTTGGCGCGCTCCACAAACTTGCCGAACTGGATGAACTCCCATCCCTCGCTCCGGGAATAGGTCGAGTCGGTGAGCCCCTGGAAGAGGTGGGAGTTTCGCTTGATGTCATGGAAAAAATCGTATGGGCCCGCGGCCCAGACGTCCGTCGTGCTCCGGGACTTGAGGAACAGGTAGAGCTCGTTGATCGTCTCCCACATCTCGATCGAAATCTGGTCCCGGATCATGCGGGCGTTCTCCCTGGCCGCGAAGACGCAGGCGAGGATTGAATTGGGGTTGCGCAGGTCGAAGGAGAAGAACTCCGTCACCGACCGGCTGTCGGCCGACTCGTAGTGTTCCCCGAACAGCTCCTCGTCCCCGGAGCTGGCGAGGATCGACCCCCAGTGCTCCTTGAGGTGCGCGTCGTCGTACCCCCGGAAGTCGAGGATGAACTGGAGGTTCACCTCAAGCAGGCGCGCAATGTTCTCTGCGCGCTCGATATACCGGCTCATCCAATACAGGGAGTGCGCGACGCGCGACAGCATCACGTTGGCCTGGGGCCGTGGGGCCGGAATCTTCGGGGCTGCGGACATTCTTCTCCCTTATGGGCGCTTCATTTGGTCCCCGCGAGCACCCACGTGTCCTTGGATCCGCCACCCTGGGATGAGTTGACGACGAGCGACCCCTTGCGCAGCGCGACCCGGGTGAGCCCGCCGGGGGTGACGACCGTCTTCTCGCCGCAGAGCACGTATGGCCGCAGGTCGATGTGCCGGCCCTCGAGCGTCTGCTGGCACCAGGTGGGGGATCGCGAGAGCATGACGGGGTCCTGGGCGATGAAATTGCGCGGGTTGGCCGCGACCTTTGAGCGGAAGTCCCCCACCTCCTCCTTCGTCGCCGCGGGTCCGATCAGCATCCCGTATCCACCCGCCTCGTTCGCGGACTTGACCACCAGCCTCGCGATGTTCTCGAGAATGAATTTCCGGTCGGACGGATCGGATGCGATGTACGTGGGCACGCTTGGAATGATCGGGTCCTGGTCGAGGTAGTACTTGATGACCTTCGGGATGTACGCGCAGACCACCTTGTCGTCCGCGACGCCGGTCCCGATCGAGTTGGCGAGTGCGACGTTGCCCGCGCGGTAGGCGGTCACGAGACCGGGCACGCCGAGCATCGAGTCGGACCTGAACACGGCCGGGTCCAGAAAATCGTCGTCGATCCTGCGGTAGATCACGTCGACGGGCAGGAGCCCCGATGTCGTGCGCATGTACACGCTGGCGTCGTGGACTACAAGGTCGCGGCCCTCGACGATCGGCACCCCCATCTGGCGGGCCAGGAAGCAGTGCTCAAAGTAGGCGCTGTTGTAGACGCCGGGAGTGAGCAGGACCACGCTGGGCTTGTCGCTCCTCTTGGGGGCGATGTGGAGCAGGGCCTTGAGGAGCTCCTCCGAATAGCCCTCTACGGGGCGCACCCCGTAGCTCTGGAACAGGTTGGGGAACGCGCGCCGCATGGCCGAGCGGTTCTCGATCATGTACGAAACCCCGGAAGGGCAGCGCAGATTGTCCTCAAGGACCAGATAGGTGCCGTCGCGGTCGCGAATCAGGTCGGTGCCGCAGATGTGGACGTAGATGTTGCGCGGGACCGAGAAATTCATGAACTCGCGCCGGAAATGCTTCGCGCTGAGGATCTGCGCGGCCGGGACGACCTTGTCCCTGAGGATCTTCTGCTCGTGGTAGAGGTCGTGGAGAAAGAGGTTGAGCGCGGTGATCCTCTGTATGAGGCCCGCCTCCAGCCGCGACCACTCGCGCGCGGGGATTATCCGGGGGATCAGGTCGAAAGGGAAGATGCGCTCGGTGCCCTCGGCGTCGTTGTAGACGGTGAACGTTATGCCGCGCCGAAGGAATGCGAGGTCCACGGCGGCGCGCCTTCGCTCGAATTCGGCGACGGGGAGCGTAGCTAGCCGCTCTGCGAGGAGACGGTAATGGGGCCGCACTTCTCCGCCGGCCGCGTACATCTCGTCGAAGAATTCGCCTGCTTCGTAAGGGGTGCTTAGGAGCGACACGTGGGTTTAGTCTAGGCTGTCGCAGACCGTTCAGCAAGTCCCTTGCCAGACCCGGCCAAAAACCGCCTATCCAGGGGCTTATTGCTTGGTGACCGGGAGCTTGAACGGCATCTCGATCCTGACGTCCACGGCGCGGTCGTCAGCGGCGGTCCCGGGATGGAATCTCCAGTTGGCAAGCGCTGTGGCGCACCGCCTGCCGATGTCGTCGTCCGTGGTCCTCTCCACCTTCACGTTGATCACGGTCCCGTCGCGTTGCACGATGAACGACAGGAGAACCTCGGCGCCCATCCTGCGCTGGCTCGGGCTGAGGTCCGGCTCGGGCGACTCGTAGCTCACCGGAAGGGTCTTGGCCTCGCTCGGGCCGAAAACCCGGTCCCTGCGCAGAAGATGGGCCGTGAGCTTGAGCGTCTGGCCCTCGGCGATCTCGCACGAGATCGGCGTGGGATCGTAGCCCGGCAGCGTCAGCTCAAAGGATGCCACTTTTGGCGTGAGGTCACGGAGAACAAGGGGGGTCGAGCCCAGGCGCATTCCGTCCTTGTCAACCCAGGCGCCGGTCGGCTCGCTCGTGAGCTCGAGCGATCCGTCCAGATACCTCGTCTCAACCGGGGCCGTTGCGCCCTTTTCGACCGAGGCCCTCTCGGTGTGGTCGTGGCAACCGGGACGGGAGAAGGTCACAAGGTAGCCCCCGTGCGGAATGCCGGCAATCGTCGCCGGCGTCCTGCCGGTCTGGATGGGATTGCCGGTCGGGTCGGCCGCCGCACGGACGGAGAAATCAAGGCCGTCCGGGCTGCTGGAGACCTCGAGCGCCCCAAGCGAGGATTCAAGTTTGACGATGCCGAGGTCCGTTGTCGCGGAGCCGTTGATCTTCGCGTCCAGCTCGACCGGCTCATGGCCGGCGAGCGCGATGCGGACGCGATGCGCGCCCGGGGCGATCCCTTCCGCCTTGACGGGGGACAGGAGCGGCGAGGCCCCGTCGATCGACACCGAGGCGCCGGCCGGCTCCGTGCCTACCACGAGCGTTCCGGGAAGCCTGGCTGGCCTCGCCGCCTCCACCCCCACGGGGACCGTTTGGCGGGTGGTGTTCTCCGTCTGGGTGACGACTATCGCGGTCTCAACGTCCTTGCGGGTCCGCTCGGCCTCCCCCTTCTTGCTCTGTTCGGCCTCCCTGACCCGCACCTCCGCAAGGTGATGGGCCAGCGCCTCCTGCTGCTCCAGGTCGTTTTCCTTGATCTTCTCCATCCGGTTGTCGAGCACGGCCGCGATTCCCGCAAAAACCAGCGCGGCGGCCGCAACGACCCCGATGTAGAACCCGACCTTGCTTTTGGGCTGCGGCTCCTCCTGCGCTGCGGGCGCCTCTTCCGCCGGGGCCGCCGGCCCGGCCTTCTCAGGCTCAGCCGGGCGGCCGACCACGACCGGCTTGGAAAGGGGAGCGTCGGTTCCCTCGACCCGGCGCGCGCCGGGACCGGAGGGGGGCGGAAGGGGCGGCGGGCGAGCCGGCTCGCCCGCCGCCCCTTCC
>CALAOT010000073.1 GCA_937889545.1 uncultured Opitutaceae bacterium | reverse complement strand
CGCCGCGGGCGGGATCGCCCTGGCCGCCTCCGCCGTCGGGCGCCTGCCCGTGCCCGGGGCGGTCCGTGCGGCGGGCATGCTCGCCCTTCCCTGCGTCCTCCTCGCCTTCCTCAGGAGGGAGGAGCGGCGCCTCGCGGATGCCGCCGGCCGGGTCCGGGCGCGGCCCGTCAGACCGCCGGCTCCAGCTGCTCCTGCTCGGCGGCGGCGGTGAGCTGCACGAGGCTTTTCATCGACGAGAAGTGCTGGCTCAGGTCAAAGTCGCCGCCCAGTCCGCCGACCAGCCGGTCAAACAGGTCCTTTTTGGAGGCCTTGAGGGCCTGGATCCGCTCCTCGACCGTCCCCGCAGTCACCATCCGGTAGACGAACACGGTGTTGGTCTGCCCGATCCGGTGGACGCGGTCCACCGCCTGCGCCTCCACGGCGGGGTTCCACCAGGGATCGAGCAGGAAGACGTAGTCGGCCGCGTGCAGAGTGATGCCTGTGCCCGCCGCCTTGAGCGAAACGAGCATGGCCGCCGCCCCGGGCGCGCCCTGGAACGCCTGCACGGGCTTCTGCCTGTCGAGCGTCATCCCCGTCAGCTCAAAGCGCGGCAGGTCGGGGAAATTCTGGATGAGCGCGGCCCGAACGCGGTCGAGCAGCATCACGAACTGGGAGAATATGACGACCTTGTGGCCGCTGCCCACGGTCTCCGCCAGTTTCTCCATGAGCAGGTTGATCTTCCCCGAATCCGAAAGCGGCGCCTTAAGCCAGGGCAGCATGTCGGGATCGCAACACGTCTGGCGAAGCCTCGTCAGGAGCGCCAGGAAGCCGAACGACTTCTCCCTCATCGCGGCGCCCACGTCGTCGCCCAGCCGCTCGAGCCCCTCGGAGCAGATCCGGGCGTATTCAACGCGCTGGACGTCAGTGAGCGGGCAGATGAGGTCCATCTCGACCTTCGGCGGCAGCTCCTGCGCGACCTCGCTCTTCGTCCTGCGCAGGATGAACGGAGCCAGCTGCGCCCTGAGCCTGGCGAGGGTCCCCTCGCGGTCGGAGCTGAGAGCCGCCTCGAATGACGAGCGCGAGCCGAGGAGTCCGGGAAGCAGGAACCGGAAGATGCTCCAAAGGTCGAGCTGGCGGTTCTCGAGCGGCGTGCCGGTCAATACCATCCTGTGGCGCGCGCGAACCGCAAAGCAGGTCTGGGTCACCTTCGCATCCGGGTTCTTGATGAACTGGCCCTCGTCGAGGACGGCATAGCCGAACTCGATGCTGTCGAGCAGCATGCGGTGCTTTCTCAATTGGGTGTAGCTGCACAGCCAGATCACCGGATCCTTGCGGGACGTGAAATCGTTGCCTGTCTTGAGGATGTCCACGGCCATCCCGGGAAAGAATTTGGCCATCTCCTCCCGCCAGACCGGGACAACGCTCGCCGGGCAGACGACCAGGCTGGGGTGGTCCGGCAGCGGCCTCGCCGCCAGCAGGGAAAGGACCTGGAGGGTCTTGCCGAGGCCCATTTCATCGGCGAGGAGCCCATGGCAGTCCACCTCGCACAGGTGGTGCATCCATTCGACGCCGCGCCGCTGGTAGGGGCGCAGCACCGCGGCCAGCTCCGGCGGGGAGTCCGGCGAGGCCAGCACCTTCTGGCGCCAGGCCTCCATCTCGGGAGACAGCGTGAGCTTGAGGCGTGCGTCATTGAAAAGGGAGAACACGAGGTACTGGAACTGGGCCGTCCCCCCCTGCTGCGTCTCCTCGATATTCTTGCGCCAGGAGGTGTACGATTCCCACTTCTCCGTTGAGAGTGCGACGATCCCGAGGTTGGGAAGGATGACGGGCTGGCCGCCGCGCTTCAGGAGCGCCGAGACCTCCCCGTCCGTCAGCATCCGCTCCCCCGCCCTGAAGATCCAGCGCAGGTTCAGTCCGGCGTCACTCGAGGCGCGCTCGGCAACGGCCTCTATCTCGATGCTCCGGGTTCCCTTGAGCAGGTTGGCCGTCTTGTCGTCGAGCTCGATCGCGAACAGCCGCTTCCAAAGAGGCAGCGTCACCTTGAGGAAATTCGGTATCTCGACCAGGGATTCCATCAGGTATACGCCCGTGTCCTGGCTGTACTGGAAGTGCGCCTTGCGCGCGTAGGCGGCCAGGCCGATCAGCTTGGCGCGCTCGCCTGACGAGACATGTCCGTTGCCGTTGTTGCTCGAGTGGGCGTCGGGCCCGAGCGCGGGTTGGCGCGTCTTCTTGTCCGGTTCGATCCAGAAGGCCTGGAAAGCGAGCCCCGAGGACTTGATCTTGAAGACGAGCGCGAGCGGACGGGAGGGGCCGTTGAGGCGCGGCACGGGCGAACTGCGCACGCCGCCCTCGCCCGCCTCCCCCTTGCCGTTGCCCCCGGCGGAGGCGCCGTTCGGGGCGGCCCCCCCCGTGGAGTCGGCCTCGGCCGGAAGCGGCGAGATCTCGTCGGCCACAAGCTCCTCTATTTCGTGAAGTCCGGCCACTGCAAGCGCATGGGCGATCTCGCGGTCCGTGGTCGACGACCGGACCGCAAGGCTCCCGGCGCTCCATTCAATCACGGCGTACTCGTCCTTCTTCTCGATCCGGCGGTGGATGATGGCGACCCGGTCCGTCAGCTCCAACTCCCTCACCTCCCCGTTCCTGTAGATCTTACGGCCCTCGTCCAACTGGCTCGCCGAAAACGTCTCCGACCAATCGTCCGCAAGCATGTCGAACCAGTATTCCAGCGAATGTGGCGTGTAGACCCGTTTCGGACCGTGGGTTTGCATTGGCCTAAAAGGTTGAAAGTAGAGAGCCGCCACCCCGCGGCGCAACTGTTATTTCAATTCGTGAAATAATGCTGAAAAAGGGTTTCTGAGCCATGCGCATGCCCCGTGAACGAGATAGGCCTTCTGGCCCAAGCAGTGCCTCGTCCGCGCCCATCCGCGCCCGCGCGCAGCCGGCCCGAGCTTCCGCATGGACCCCTCACCCCGGGAATCCCGAGCCCGGGCCCATCCCCGGGCCCGCCGCCACCGCTCTGCAAAGCAACACGGGCCTCGGGTCCGCCCCCTTTTCTTCGAGCGCACCGGGCGGGTGTGGAACAGCGGCCCCATCGTCCCGCAACCTAATTCGCCACTGCCCCGCCATGTAAATTCTTCCGGAACCACCACATTCCGGCTTGCTCCGCCCGCGGGATGAGGCTCCTCAATGTTGGATGGCTACTAAAGCCAAGTCCGCGGCCGAGCAACAGCCTTCGCTCGACACGGCCCTTTACACCCTGCCCGAGGCCGAGCTCCTGGCAAAGCTCGGCGCCGCGGGGGGCGGCCTCACGTCGGAACAGGCCGCGAACAGGCTCAGCGAGTTCGGGCCGAACCTGGTGGCCAGCGGCGGCCGCCGCTCGGCTGTCCTCGACCTGCTGCACCGCTGCCGCAATCCGCTCGTCATCCAGCTGCTGATCATCGCGACCGCGTGCTACCTGACCGGCGACCCGGTTTCCGCCGGCGTGGTCGGAGGCATGGTGTTTCTCAGCGTTTTCCTCTCCTACTTCCAGGAGTCGCGGTCCTCGCGGGCCGTCGAGAAGCTGCAGAAGATGGTGAAGACGACCGTCACCGTGCTGCGCGACGGCAAGGAGGCGGAGGTCCTCCTCGAGGACATAGTCCCGGGCGACATCGTCGTGCTTGCCGCCGGCAGCCTGATTCCCGCTGACGTGCGCGTCATCGCGGCGAAGGACTTCTTCGTGACCCAGTCGGCCCTGACCGGCGAATCGATGCCGGTCGAGAAGGGCACCGACCCGAACCAGCCGGCGGGCCGCGCCCCGTTCGATTTCACCAACGCCTGCTTCATGGGCAGCAACGTGCTGAGCGGCTCGGCACGCGCCGTCGTGCTGGCAACGGGCGGCCGCACCTATTTCGGCTCCCTGGCGGAGAAGATGCTGTCCAAGCGCGACCCGACGAGCTTCGACAGCGGCGTGCGCAGCTTCACCTGGCTGATGGTCCGGTTCATGGTCATCATGGTGTCGATCGTGTTCCTGATCTATGGCCTGCGGGACCACAACTGGGTCGAGGCGCTGCTCTTCGGGCTCTCGGTGGCGGTGGGCCTCACCCCGGAGATGCTGCCGATGATCATGACCGTCTGCCTCTCGAAGGGCGCCCTCATGATGTCCCGCAAGAAGGTCATCGTGAAGCACCTCCACGCCATCCAGAACTTCGGAGCGATGGACGTACTGTGCACCGACAAGACCGGGACGTTGACCCAGGACCACGTGGTGCTGGAGCGCTATGTGGACGTGACCAACCGGGTCAGCGAGGACGTGCTGCGCTATGCGTACATGAACAGCTTCTATCAGACCGGGCTGCGCAACCTCCTGGACCGGGCGGTCCTCGCGCACACCGACCTCGACGTGGAGCGCAACTGCCGGAAGGTCGACGAGATCCCCTTTGATTTCAAGAGGCGGCGCATGTCGGTGGTGATCGATTACGAGGACCGCCACGTGCTCATCTGCAAGGGCGCGGTCGAGGAGGTGATCGGGGCCTGTGTCAACTACCAGGTCGACGAGGACATCAACCCGCTCATCCAGCTCATCCGCGACGACCTGCTGGATGAATACCGCACGCTGAGCGCTCAGGGCTACCGGGTCCTGGCCATCGCGTACCGCGAATTCGACCGGTCCAAGTCGGTGTTCTCGGTCGGTGACGAGGCGGACCTAATCCTTCTGGGCTACATCGCATTCTTCGACCCGCCCAAGGACACTTCCGCCCGGGCGATCGAGGCGCTCGGCCGCTCCGGCGTCGCGGTCAAGATCCTGACCGGCGACAACGAGCTCGTCACACGGAAAGTCTGCAACGACGTGGCCATGCCGATCACGAAGATCGTCACAGGCCCGCAGCTGGCCGCGCTCGACGAGGCCGCCTTCGCCCGGGAGGTCGGCGAGGCCAACGTGCTCGCCCGGCTGACCCCCGATCAAAAGGAGAAGGTGATCAAGACCCTGCGCGCGCAGGGGCACGTCGTCGGCTTCATGGGCGACGGCATCAACGACGTGCTGGCGATGAAGGCCGCCGACGTCGGCATCTCGGTGGACACCGCGGTGGACGTTGCGAAGGAATCGGCCGACCTGATCCTCCTGGAGAAGAGCCTTCTCGTCCTTGAGGACGGGATACTGGAAGGCCGGAAGGTTTTCGGGAACATCATCAAGTACATCAAGATGGGGGCCAGCTCGAACTTCGGAAACATGTTCAGCATGCTTGGCTCGGCGTTCGTTCTGCCGGTCAATCTCCTGCCGATGACGCCCCTCCAGATCCTGGTCAACAACCTGCTCTACGATTTTTCCCAGGTGGGCATTCCGCTCGACAACGTGGACCACGAATACCTGGAAAGGCCGCGCCGCTGGAACATCCGCAGCATACAGAACTTCATGATGTACATAGGCCCCATCAGCTCGATCTTCGATTACGCGACCTGGTTCCTCATGCTGTACGGCTTCAAGTGCGTGGCCTTCGGGCGCCCCGGAACCCCCGACGCCAGCAACACGCACCTGGAGCAGCTCTTTCACAGCGCCTGGTTCGTCGAGTCGATTATCACGCAGACCCTGATCGTGCACATCATCCGCACGCGGCGCATTCCCTTCATACAGAGCCGTGCCAGCCCGGCAATGCTCTTCACAACGATGACCATCATGGCCATCGGGATCTGGCTGCCGTTCTCATCGGTTGGCCATTTCATCGGCCTGACTCCGCTGCCGTGGGCCTTCTTTTTCTGGCTGGCGCTCTTCGCACTGGCCTATTGCGTGCTCACGCACGCCGTGAAAACATGGTTCTACAAACGCTTCGGAGTAGACTGAACCGATCGACCCATGCGCAGCATATTAACCGCACTCCAGGAAGGGCGCCTGTTTGAACTGCCCGAGGGGGCCTCCAAGGAGCGCGTCCTCGGGTTTCTCGCCCGGATCCTCGACGCCAACCCGAGCATCGAAGCCGGAATGGATGCCGTCGACGAGATCACCCGCCGGGAAAAGGAGTGCAACACCGGCATCGGGCTCGGCGTCGCTGTGCCGCACGTTCGCGGTCTGCGAGAGGAGGGCGAGCTGTTCTGCGCCATAGGGTGGTCCTCGCAGGGAGTAGCCTGGGACGCCTCCGACGGCACTCCGGTCCACCTCGTGGTGATGTACTACATCCCGGGCGCGCAGAAGAACGTTTACCTCAAGGAAGTCTCCAGCCTGGTCAAAGCGATCCGCAAGAGCGGCAGCATCGAGCCGATCGCGCGGGCCCCCGATCTGAACGCCGTCCGCAATCTCCTTCTCGACTGGGTCGGTTCGGTCCTGGGCGACGCGGGGCCCGAAGCCGTCGCGCGGATGATCAAGCTCGAGGTGAGGCATGCCCAGGCGCCCGAAGGTCCGGTCCAGCCTCCGCCGGCCGAGGCGCTCGCGGTTGCGGGTGCGGTCCCAACCGCGCCGGCATTCGTCCCTGCGGGTGGCCGGGCGGTCGCCTTTTCCGTTCTGGTTGCCCCGCCCGGCGGCCCTTTCGTGCTCGCCTCGGACGCCGAATGGGTCTCATCGATCGAGAAGGAGACCGGCCTTGCGCAGAGGCTCGCCGCCGGAGCCCCGTTCCTTGCCGGAGGGCGCGCGATTTTTGCCACCGGATCGACGGAGTATTCGGGAGGGCGTGTGCTTTATACTTGCGTGACCATGCTGAACCACACGCCTGGTTCCGACTTGGCCAAGACGTAACCCGTCCGACACAAGACTGGCACGCGCGGCGTGCACACTGGAATGCGTAAACCACGCTTCCCGTGAAACTCGCGCTTGTTACCGAGACATTCCCCCCGGAGATAAACGGGGTGGCCATGACGTTCGGCGTCATCGCCAGCGAGCTCGGGCTCCGCGGGCATTCAGTTGCGGTTTACCGGCCCAGGCGTCCCGACGTCCCGGATCACGACGTCCCGCGCGAGTACCGCCAGATACCGATGGCCGGCGTCCCGATCCCGGGTTATCCCCTGCTTCGAATGGGCCTTCCGGCCCGCCGCAAGCTCAGGCGGCTGTGGTCCGAGGATCGCCCGGATCTCGTGCACGTCGCGACCGAGGGGCCCCTCGGGATCTCCGCGATCAGGGCCGCGCTATCGCTGGCCATTCCAGTGACGTCCAGTTTCCACACGAATTTCCACGCGTACACGAGCCATTACGGGATCCCGCTTTTCCGGCGGACAGCGCTCGCGTGGCTGCGCCACGTGCACAACCTTACGCACACGACATTTGTCCCGACGGCCGAACTATGCGCCGAACTGTCGGTCCTCGGGTTCAGGAACCTCTCGGTCATGTCGCGGGGAGTCGACACCCGCCAGTTCCGGCCCGAGCGGCGTTCGTCCGCGCTCCGCAGCGAATGGGGCGCGGCGCCCGCGGATCCCGTGGTGATCCACGTGGGGAGGATGGCTCCGGAAAAGAACTATCCCCTGCTCTTCCGGGTCTACGCCGAGATGAGGAAGGCCAATCCCGCGTGCCGCTTTGTGTTGGCCGGCGAGGGCCCGCTCAAGCGCGCGCTCATGCGCGACCACCCAGGATGCATCTTTGCGGGTTTCTTCTCGCGCGACGAGATCGGGCGCTACTACGCCTCCGCCGACATCTACGTCCACGCGAGCCTGACCGAGACCTTCGGCAACGTTCTCACCGAGGCCATGTCGAGCGGCCTGGCTGCGGCCGGGTTCGACTACGCCGCCGCCCGAATTTTCATGAGGGCCGGCGAGACCGGGCTCACCTGCCCCTGCGACAGGCCCGATCTGCTCATGGCGGCCGGAGTCAGGCTCGCGACCGACTCGGCGCTCAGGAACAGGCTTCGTGCTGCCGGCCGGGCGGCCGTCGAGGAGCAATCGTGGGAGAAGGTCATCGCCCGGTTTGAAAACGGCCTCGAGAGCGCGGCGCGAGTGGAGCGCGTCCCGGCGGGACCGGCGCCCGTGCTCGCCTGACGATGGAGCCGCGCATCCTCATCATGACCGCCGGATACGGCGAGGGCCACAATGCAGCGGCCCGGGCCCTAGTGGCCGCCTTCAACGAGGAAGCCCCTGGCACCGCACTGGCCGTCGACATCTTCGCCTTGTCGTGCCCGAGGCTGAATTCAATCGTCCGAAGGGCCTACCTCGCCGCCATCAACGGCACTCCCCGGCTCTGGAAGCACGTCTATGCCTGGATGGACCGTCCCGCGTTCATGACGCGCGGGGTCAGGATGCTCGGCGCCCAGTCGAGGATGCTAGCGGCCGTGATCGAGCGCGAGCGCCCGGCCGCCATATGCAGCACGTTCCCGGCATACGCCGCGCTCCTGCAGAAGCTTTCCCGCGAGGGCCGCCTCCGCGCGCCCCACTTCAACATCGTCACCGATTCGATCAGCATCAACTCGATCTGGTGGCGCCCGGGATGTGACGGCTGGTTTGTGCCCAATGAGGACTCCGCCCAGGTCATGCGCGCGGCTGGCGTCGACGCCTCCCGCCTCCACGTCACAGGCTTTCCTGTCACTTCATTTTTCAGAAGGAACGAGGGAATCGTCTCCCGCCCGCGGCTCGCGGACGGGGCTGCGCCGAGGGTGCTCTACATCGTCAACTCGGGAACGCAGCATGCAGAGGCAACGGCCCGCCTGCTGCTCGCCGAGGAGGACTGGGAAATCACATGCACGGTCGGTCGCGACAAGTCGCTGCACCGCGCGCTTTTGGCCTCCGCGGTAAAGAGGCGCCGGCAGGCTGGCATACTCGGGTGGACGGACCAGATTCCGCGCCTGCTCATGACCCACCACGTGGTCGTGAGCAAGGCGGGCGGCGCGACCACCCAGGAGGCAATCGCGGCGCGCTGCCCAATGATCGTCAACCAGGTGGTCCCCGGGCAGGAGGAGGGCAACTGCGAGCTGCTCCTGCGCCACCGAGCCGGGGCTCTGGCGACCACTCCCAAGTCCGTCCTTGAGACGCTCCGGGCTGCATTCTCCGACCGCGGCAGGGCCTGGGAAGGCTGGCGTTCGGCCCTTGAGCCGCTGTGCCGGCCGGACGCAGCCCGGGTCATCGCCGCGCATGTCCTTGCGCACGTGAGCCGGGGAGCCGGCGAGCCGTTCGCGGGCCTGTCCGCGGCAGCGCGATGAAGCTGCGCTTTGTCGTCAATCCGCGTTCGGGAAGGCCCCGCAGCATTGCGGAGATCCTCAGCCTGCTGCGGGGATTCCTTTCGGAGAGGGCCCTCGACGCGGACATGGTTATGACGGAGGGACCCGGCCATGCGACCGAAATCGCCAGGGACGCCGTCTCGGCGGGGTGCCTGCGGATTGTGGCCGTCGGCGGCGACGGCACGGTCAACGAGGTGGCCCAGGCGCTCATTCACACTCCGGCCGCGCTCGGCCTGGTCCCCTGCGGGTCCGGCAACGGCCTCGCCCTCCACCTAGGGCTCCCGAGGTTCCTTGCCGACGCCCTCGAACTCGCGACCGGAACCTCCGGGCGCATCGCGGAGCTGGACACCGGGACGGCGAACGGCCTCCCGTTCGTCAACGTGATGGGGATAGGCCTCGACGCCGAAGTGAGCCGGCGGTTCAACCGCCTGCAGCGCCGGGGCCTCCCGGCCTACGCGCGCGCGGCCCTCGCCGCATTCCTGGGCCGCAAGACGGAGCGTTGCCGCATCTCCGTCGGCGGGCGCCGCGAAACGCTCGACGCGCTCCTGATCTCGGTGGCCAATTCCGACCAATACGGCAACCAGGCCAAAATCGCCCCCCACGCCCGCGTAGACGACGGCGTGCTCGACCTGGTCGCGGTGCGCCCGACCGGAGTCGCCGGGGCCGCCATTCTGGGCGCCCAGCTCTTCCTGGGGTCGATCGACCGCAACCCGCGGGTCCGCCGGCTGAGGGGGGCGCGCTTCCTGATTGAAAGGCCCTCCGCGGGACTCATTCACACCGACGGCGAGACCCACATGGCAAGCGCGAGCGTGGAGGTACTAGTGCGGCCCCGCAGCCTCAGGTTAATCGTGCCGGCGGACTGCGCGGCAATCGTCCCCGCCGAAGACCGTTCCGCTGCGGGATTCGCCCTGCAGTTCCCGTGAAAAGACTCCGCGTAAGGACCGTCATCATATCCGACATCCACCTGGGAACCGTTGATTCCAAGGTCGCCGAGGTGAACCACTTTCTCCGGCACGTCCGCTGCGAGAAACTCGTCTTGAACGGCGACATCATCGACGGCTGGCAACTGAGGCGACACGGGCAGTGGACGAAGGCGCACACCCACTTCATCCGAATCGTGCTGAAGATGCTCGAGAAGCGGGACACGCAGATCGTGTACCTCCGGGGAAACCACGACGACATCCTCTCCAAGTTCCTCCCGCTTGAATTCGAGAACCTGCTGATCGCCGACGAGTACGTGCACGAGGGCGTCAGGGGCCGCTATCTCGTGCTCCACGGCGACGTGTTCGACACGGTGACGAAGAACCTCGTCTTCCTCGCTCACCTGGGCGACTGGGGATACCGAACGCTTCTCGGGATCAACCGCGCCTACAATGTCTGGCGGTCCTGGCGCCGCCTGGAGTACTGGTCTCTGAGCAGGGCGATCAAGGCCCGCGTCAAGTCCGCGGTCAGCCATGTTTCAAACTTCGAGGGCCATATCGCCGAGCTCGCCCGTTCCCGCGGCTGCGCGGGCGTCATGTGCGGCCACATCCACACGCCCGCCGACAAGATGCTCGGCGAGATCCACTACCTCAACTCCGGCGACTGGATCGAGTCGCTGACCGCGATCGTTGAGCACTGGGACGGCCGTTACGAGCTCGTCGAGTACTCGAGCTTCCTGCGGGAGTTTCCGGTCGAGGACGACGAGTTCTCCCAAGGGCGGGGCGCGCTGGACGCCGACTCTCACGAGGAAGCCCTCACGCCGAGGCTTGAGCACGCCCCCAGCGAATCGCCAGCCGCCTGACGTTGGGTTGACAGGGGCCGTGTAGCGGCCCGTCGTTGGGATGCCGTGCAAGCGCCTGAACGAATCCTCGTCGCCATGTCCGGCGGCGTCGACAGTTCGGTCGCCGCGCTCCTTCTCAAGAGGCAGGGGTGCGACGTTGCCGGGGCGTACATGAAGAACTGGATCAACGAGGACGGCGCGGTTGGCCATTGCCCCTGGATGGAGGACATCGAGGACGCCAGGCGCGTCGCCGGGCAGATCGGGATCGGGTTCCAGGTCGTCAACCTCATGCGGGACTACCGCGAGAAGGTCGTCCAGTACCTCCTCGACGGCTACGGGCGCGGCCTCACCCCGAATCCCGACATCATGTGCAACCGCGAGATCAAGTTCGGTGTGTTCCGCACATGGGCGCTGGAGAACGGGTTTTCGGCCGTGGCAACGGGGCATTATGCGCGGCGCCGCATCGCCGACTCAGGCTCCGTTGAGGTATTCGAGGGCGCGGACCGCAACAAGGACCAGACGTATTTCCTCTCGCTCCTCGGGCAGGACCAGCTCCGCGACGCGCGCTTTCCCGTCGGCGACCTCGAGAAGCCGGAGCTTCGGCGGATCGCAAGGGACGCGGGCCTCGCGACGGCCGACAAGAGGGACAGCCAGGGCATCTGCTTCATCGGCGAAGTGCGGATGGGCGATTTCCTGCGGGCCCACGTTCCGGAAAGGCCGGGCCCCATCGTCCGCGCCTCGGACGGCCGCGAGCTCGGCCGCCATCGCGGGCTGCACTATTACACTCTCGGCCAGCGAAGGGGCATCGGCGTCCCGTCCAACGCCAACCACGAGCGCTATGTCGTCGTCGGTAAGCGCATGGCCGACAATGCCCTGCTTGTCGGATTCGACCATCCCGACGCGCCCGGCCTCTTCCAGTCCCAGGTTCGCGTCCATTCGCTCAGTTGGACGGGCGGGCCGGTCCCGGGGGCGCGCGCCCTCGAGGGCCGCGTACGCTACCGCGATCCCCGCGTCCCGATCCGCTTCGTCCCCGAAGGCGACGGGACGGCGCTCGTCCATTTCGAGAGGCCGCAGCGCGCCCTGGCGGCAGGACAGGTGCTGGCGCTCTACGAGGGCGACCGTCTTCTCGGCGGCGGCGTCTACGCCTAGCGCCGCAGCCGGCCCGGCCCCCCCGCCCGGGTCAGCGCGCGGTCGCGAGCGCGAGCGCGGCGGCCAGGCCTATGAGCACGGCGCCCATGGCCCTGTCAATCCAGTGGCCGCCCCTCAGGAAGGCGCGCCTCACCTGCTCTCGCGTGAAGAGCACCGAAACCATGGAGAACCAGGCCATCGTGGCGGCCGACATCCACAGCCCGTAGGCCCCCTGGATCACTTTGGGGGTCGCCGGGTCGATCACAGTCGCGAAAACGGCGACGAAGAACAGCGTGGCCTTGGGGTTGAGGGCGTTCGTCAGGAAACCGGTCGCCCATGCCTCGCGAGGCGCGGGTTGCGCGGGCCGCGAAAGCACCGCCTCGGCCCCCGCCGGCGCCGCGGACAATTCGCGCCCGGGGCGGCTTGCGAGCGCCTTGAAGCCGATCCACGCGAGGTAGCCGGCGCCGGCGAACTTCACAACCGTGAACGCGGCACGGGAGCTCATCAGGAGTATCCCGATTCCCAGGAGCGAGTAGGCGACGTGCAGGAGGATGGCGCTCCCGATGCCAATGCTGGTCCACACCGCGGCGCGCCGCCCGTGCGCAATGCTCTGGCGCACCACCATCGCAAAATCGGGCCCCGGGCTAGCGACGGCCAGCAGGTGAGCGACCGCGACCTTGAGGAACTGTGCCCAGTAGCCGTGCACGGTCCCTGCTTAGGGCGTGATTTCTTTCAACCCGGGATCCAGGAGAAGCCCGTCCACCCCGTGATTCTCGACAAAGCTGCGCAAGCGCCAGTCCTCGGGGCGCCTCGAGCGCGCCTTCTCCACGGCGGCCCGGGCCTCCTCTGTGCGTCCCAGGATGACCAGGACATAGGCCCGGCGAACCATGGCCTGGGAGTTCGCCGGATCCCGGTCGTAATCGGCCTTGTAGGCGGAAAGCGCGGACTTGTAGGCGGACCGGGCGCCATTGCGGTCGTCGAGATGCATCCGGACCATGCCCAGGTTCAGCCAGGAGTCGCCGGCGTCGGGGCACAGGTCCGCGGCCTTGGCGTACAGTCCCTCCGCCCTCTTCCAGTCACGCATCATCACCGCAAACTTAGCCTCGCTCAGCACGTTGGCCGCCTCCATGCGCTGCAGGGACGTAATCTCCCTCGCGCGGCAGCCCGCGAGGGCGAGCGCCGCCGCCGAAAACAGGGCCACGCGGGATATCATCACAGATCCGGCGGGACCGTGGCAATCGCCTCCTCGATCGTCGAGACGCCTTCCTTCACCTTGATCAGGCTGTCCTGGTGCAGGGTCTTCATGTCGTGGCGCACAGCGATCTTCTTCAATTCGGACGTCTCCACCTTCCTGTTGATGCCATCGATCAGTTCCTCGCTCACGGTCATCAGCTCATGGATGCCGACGCGCCCGCGATAGCCGCTCCCGGAGCACTTCGGGCAGCCCCGGGCGTTGTGCTTGAAGATCGGCCCGCTCCACCCGATCGCCTTTTCCAGGATCTCCTTCTCCCGCCCCTTCGGATCGTACTGGATCTTGCACTGCTTGCACACGCGACGCATCAGGCGCTGGGCGCAGATGCACAGGACTGACGAGGAGATCATGAACGGCTCGATGTCCATGTCCGTCAGACGCGCGATGGCGGAGGGCGCGTCATTGGTGTGAAGGGTCGAGAGGAGCAAGTGGCCCGTGAGCGCCGCCTCGACCGCGATTTCCGCGGTCTCGACGTCGCGGATTTCACCCACGAGTATAATGTCGGGATCCTGGCGCAGGAACGACCTGAGCGCCGTCGCGAAGGTGAGCCCGATCTGCCGGTGCATCTGCATCTGGTTGATTCCGGCGAGCGTGTACTCGATCGGGTCCTCGGCCGTGCGGATGACGAGCTCGGGGCTGTTGATCTCGTTGAGCGCCGAGTAGAGCGTCATCGACTTGCCTGATCCCGTGGGCCCGCAGTGCAGGATCATGCCGTAGGGCTGGCGGATGCACTCGCGGTATTTCGCCAGGTTCGCCTCGGTGAAACCGAGCGCCGTCAGCGGCAGCGTGCTCTTCTGCTTGTCCAGGATGCGCATGACCACCCCTTCGCCGTGGTTCAGGGGGGCGGTCGAGACGCGCAAGTCCAGATCGAGGTTCTTCTTGGTGTACTGCTTGAAGACGATACGGCCGTCCTGGGGGAGCCTCCGCTCCGAGATGTCCAGGTTGCACATGATCTTGAGCCGGGCGACAAGAGCCGGGCCCACCTTGACCGGCAGCCGGAGCTTTTCCTGGCACAACCCATCGATCCGGTACCGCACGATGACATCCTTCTCCTGCGGCTCTATATGGATGTCGCTCGCCCCCCCGAAATAGGCGTCCTCGATGATGCGGTTGCCGAGCTGGATGATCGGGCCCGACTCCTCGTTGACGTCGGTGTCCGAGATGGCCTCTGTGTCCGCCGTCGTGCCATACTCGACGCCGATCTTCTGGACGACGTCGTCAAATCCACCGGACTCGTCGCTCCCCTTGCTGAACTTGTCCTTGATTT
The DNA here is from genome assembly GCA_937889545.1 of uncultured Opitutaceae bacterium. Lineage (GTDB taxonomy): Bacteria > Verrucomicrobiota > Verrucomicrobiia > Opitutales > Opitutaceae > Palsa-1447. The sequence goes on along the minus strand of CALAOT010000073.1, from coordinate 115,433 downwards.
CCTTCTCCCGGGCGAGCATCCGGACGACGTGCATGCCGGTCATCTCCTGGATCTTTGCCGGAAGGGTGACCTCGAACGGGTTTGCGAAGGCCACCAAGAGGAGGTCTCCCACCTGGCCGACTGGAATGACGAGGTTCTCCTTGCAGAAATCCAGGGGGATCCGTTCAAACGTCGAGTTCGAGACCTTGTAGTGGGAGACGTTGAAGGGGGCCAGGCCGAGCGCCCTTCCCTTCGCGACGAGGCACTGGAAGGGGGTTATCTTGTAGTCCTCCTGCAGCAGCCGGTCGAGCGCGTCGCCGTTCAGGTCCTGCGGGCGGGCCGCGATCTGATCGCGCTGTTCGGCGGTAAGCCGGCCCATCGAGATGAGCTTTGCGACGATCTGGGACTGGACTTTGCCTAATGGCATGTGGGGTCGGAGTCTGTCAGGCGGATTTCTTCACCGCGGCCGGCGGTATCGGCGGCCGGGAACCTTGGGTGCCCTGGCCCACCGAGGGCTCATGGAGGGTCGGGTCGGCCGCCTTGTAGCCCGTGGAATCGGCGAGGCGGTCGAGCTGCTCACCGATTCCTTCCAGCGTTGTCCCATACCAGAGCAGGGGGCCCGCAAAGCGCTTTTCCCAGTACGTGCGCACAGCCGGGCTCAGGTAATACGCCGAGGCGATGAACATGAAGTCCTCCTCCAGGTCGAAGGGCACCGACCAGGTCGCCCAGCAGGCGTCCAAGTCCAGACCCTTCTTGATTTCGTCCGGAGGGTCGTAGGCGCGCAGGTCAACGAGGCCGAGGCCCTCGGTTTCCACAATATGCTGCAGGACATCCTCTTCCCTAAACGCCTTGATCTCGTAGGCAAGGACGCCGAGGACTGTCGCCTGACGCGGCTGGTTCGTTGCGATGAGCTCGAGCAGGCGCTCGTTTGCCTTCTCCAGGTCCTCAACCTTCACAAGGTTGTGCTCGACGAGCGACGTGCCCAGCAGGCGGTTCGCCCGCATGAGCAGCGAACGGTTCTCGGGGGACATTGCCGACGTTGTGGCCACTGTGACTGAAGTTTGCCTTATGCAGCGGCTGCTGGCGACTCCTTTTCCTTCCTCCGGAACGCGCCGACCCGCCTGAGCAGCTCCTTCTTGAGGCGCCCCAAGCCTGTCCCCTCCAGGCACGAGATTTCAAGCGCGTCGACCTTGTGCCGGCGCTTGAACTTCGCGAGGTTCGCCGCGGCCTGCGGCAGATCCATCTTGTTCGCCGCGACGAGCCTGGGCTTCTCGAGCAGCGCCGGATCGTAGAGCTCAAGCTCGCGCAGCAGGTGGCTGTAGTCCTGCCTCGGGTCGCGGCCGTCCGCGCCGGCCATGTCGATCAGGATGAGCAGCAGCGCGCACCGCTCGACATGGCGCAGGAACCGGTGCCCGAGGCCCCGGTTCTCGCTCGCGCCCTCGATGAGCCCCGGGACGTCGGCGAGCAGGAGCCGCGGGTTGCCCCGGACCACGTCGCTGAACTCGATCACCCCGATCTGGGGATGGAGCGTGGTGAAGGGGTACGCAGCCGTCTTCGGGCGGGCCTTCGTGATCGCGTTGACGAGCGACGACTTCCCCGCGTTGGGAAACCCCACGAGGCCGACATCGGCAATGGATTTCAGGACAAGCCGGAACACGCCCTGCTCGCCCACCTGGCCGGGATTGGCGCGCCTTGGGGCGCGGTTCGTCGAGCTCTTGAAATGGGTGTTGCCCCAGCCGCCGTTGCCCCCCTTGCACAGGACGATCCGCTGGCCGTCCTCGACCACCTCGGCGACGACCCGGTGGGTCTCCTCGTCGGTCACGACCGTACCGAGCGGCAGCCTGATCGTGGCATCGCGCCCCTCCTTGCCGTTGCAGTCCTTGCCCTGGCCGTGCTCGCCCCGCCCCGCCTTCCAGTGCGGCTTGAACCTGTAGTCGACCAGGTTGTTCGTGTCGTGGTCGCCGAGGAGGACGACGTCCCCTCCCCTCCCTCCGTCGCCGCCGTTGGGCCCCCCCCAGGGCTCGTACTTCTCGCGGCGGAACGAGATGCAGCCGCGTCCGCCGTCGCCGGCGGCACCCTTGATCACGCATTCATCGACAAACATGGCTCAGAAGCTACCGAAATACCGCGGGCGATCAAATCGCGATCTTGATTCCCCTTCGGAGGTAGGTCGGAACGTCAAGGTCCTGCCCGTCAAAAAGGTTGCGGTCCGTGCGCTCGAACTGCCCGCGATGCTCCACCTCGCCAAAGCCGAATTCCTCCTGGGTCGGCTTGGCAGCCGCAACCTCCGGGGGCGCGGGCACGGGCGGCGTCTTTTGTGCCGGGGCGGACTCCTCGGCCCGAGGGGCCGGCCCCCGCGGCCGCGCAACGGGGGGTCTGCGCGGGACCGCGCCCCGCGTACCCATGTCGCTGGCGCCCAGCACAGAGATCTCAACGCGGCCCTGCATCCCCTCGTCGATCACCGCGCCCATGATGATATGGGAGTCGCGGCCGAATTGGTCCGCGATCGCGTTCATGATCTCGTTCACCTTGGGGAGCGTCAGGTCCGTCCCACCCGTGATGTTCACGAGGAGCCGGTCCGCCTTGCGCGAGAACTCCGGGGTGTGGAGAAGCGGGCAGAGCTTCAGGCTCGCGATCGCCTCTGCGGCCGCGTTCTCCCCCGCGCCCTCGGCGAGGCCGAAGAGAGTCTTGGCCCCGCGCTGCTGGAAGGCCTGGCGCAGCGTCGCGAAATCCACGTTGATCAGCCCCGTCTTCGAGAGCATGGACCAGATGGACTTGACTCCCCTTCCGATCCACTCGTCGGCGCGAGAGAATGAATCGAGCACGCTTTCATCGTCGGCGGCCTCCTGGAGAAGGATGTCGTTGGGCAGGGGGATGACGGCGTCGCACACCCGCCGGAGAGCGGCGAGCCCCTCCTCGGCCTGCCTCAGGCGGCGCCCGCCCTCGAAGCTGAACGGGAGCGTCACAAACGCGATGACCAGCGCCCCCTGCTCGGCGGCGATCTCGGCGACGACAGGCGAGGCGCCGCCGCCCGTGCCGCCCCCCATGCCGGCGATCAGGAAGACCAGGTCGCACTCCTTGACGACGTTGGCGATCTTCTCGCGGTCGGCCTCGGCCGCCTCGCGCCCCAGCTCGGGATCGCCGCCGGCGCCCAGGCCGCGCGTCGTCCCCATGCCTATGAGGACCTTGTCCTGGACCGGGGAGCTCGAAAGGGCCTGGTGGTCGGTGTTGATGACCGCCAGCTGCAGCCGCTCAAGGCATTCCATCTTCAGGCGGTCCACCGCGTTGGAGCCCGCGCCGCCCACCCCCACGAGCTTGATGGCCACGCTGCGGTCTTCAGCGACCTGGTGTTCGAGGGGAAGTTCGTTGGGGTTGTTCACGTCGACGAAAACAGGCGGGTCATTTTACGCAGGAAGCCGCCCCTGCCGCTGGCTGCCGCGGACTTGTCGCCCTGGGCTCCCACCCCGTAATACAGGATCCCCAGCGCCGTGTGGAACCCGGGATCGCGGAGGTTCTCGTTGATCCAGGACGGGGCCTCGCCGAGCCGTGCCGGGGTGCCGAAGATCCTCGCCGCGCACACCGCAAGGGAGGGCAGCTTGGCCGCCCCGCCGGTGAGGACGACACCTCCGGGGCACGTCTCGGGCGCGAACGCCTGCCCGAGCTTCCTCTTTACCACCTCCAGGAGCTCCCAGGCCCGGGCGTGGGTGATCTGCTCGATCGCGTGCCGGGGAAACTGCCTGTCGCCGATCGAGAAGTTGCCGTCGAGCCAGACCTTCTCGCTCTTCTCGCGTGCCTGGACGACCGCGCGGCCGAACCGGAGCTTGAGCTTCTCGGCCTGGGGCTCGGTGAGCCTGAGCCCGATGCTGAGATCATTCGTGAAATGGTCCCCCCCGACAGCCACAACGCCGGTCGTGTGCGGAGAGCCGTTTCGGTAGAGCACATAGTCCGTCGTTCCCCCGCCGATGTCGATCGCGAGCACTCCGTTCTGCCTCTCCTCCATGCTCGTGACCATGTGCCCTGAAGCGAGGCTGGAGAGAACGAGCTCGCTCACCTCAAGGTTGGAGCCGCGGATCACGTGGATGTTGTCGGCGAGCCGCTGCTCCTGTCCGTGGACCGTCCAGTATCCGACCTCGAGCTTCTGGCCCACCAGGTTCTCGGGCGAGGTGGGGACCAGCCGTCCGTCAACGCGGAACGGCCGGCGGATGTTGTGCACCACCATTCGTCCCAGGGGAAGGTCCTTGGCCTTCGCAAGCTCGCAGACCGTCCGGATGTCGTCCTTCTCGATCATGTTGTCCGCCGCCTTAACGTTGAGGGTGGCCTCGTTGTAGAACCCCTCCAGGTGGCCGCCCGTCTGGGCCAGGTAGACGTGGTCGATCCGCTCCTTCGCGTCGCGCTCGGCGAGCTCGAGCGCGGTCTGGGTGCACTCGGCCGCCTCCCGGAAATTGACAACCGAGCCCTTCTTGACGCCCCGGGACGAGCACTCCCCGCACCCGATGATCGCGATCTCGCGGCCGGTGTACTCGCCGACGAGCGCAACGATTTTTGACGTTCCGATCTCAACTGCCCCGATGAAGGTCGATCTAGAGCTCACGATGCGTGTCGATGTGAAAGCTGGAAAAAAACGCGGGAAGGGCGACCGAGGGCCGGGCGGGGGACGTATTCCCCGGGACAAAAGCCGGTTCGCCGAGGGTCGGGGCCGCCGTCCCATAGGACACGGGCACCTGGGCGCCGAGCGCGAGGTTGACCTCCCGCAGGGGGCGGGTCGGGTCCGAGGAGGCGTCGATCAGCAGGTCGAGCCGGGCGATCTGCCTCAGGTAGTTCTCGTTCGCCCCGAAGACGACCCTCATCCCCGCCCGGGTGTGGACCTCGATCTCTCCGTCCGACGCCAGCCGCGCGAGCGAGACGACCTGCCAGGTGCGGTAGAGGTTCTCCGCCTCGAGCTTGGCGGAGGCGAGGAGGCCCGACACGGCCGCCATCCCATCTATGGGGGCGATCGACGCACCGTGGCGGACGAGCTTGACGCCGTCCACCCAGGGCAGCGAGGCGACCATGGCGTCATCGAAGCCCGTTCCGGCAAAGGCGACCCCGTCCCTCGCAACCAGCAGCATCCTGGGAGAGTCGCCTCCGGACTGGGCCAGCAGACGGGCAACGGGCGACCGCTCGGAGATGCGGACGACAAGCGTGTCGGGGAAGTTCCGGCCGACCGTCGCGGAGCTCACCTGGGCGTCTCCGAGGACCCTGGAGCGCAGCTTGATCAGGTCGAGACCCATGAGCGTGGCGTCGCCGGGAATCGCGAGGGTCCGCGCCAGCCAGTTCTTGTCGAGGACGCCGTCGGTGACGAGAACCAGGCTGCGGACCCGGTCTGACTTGACTCCCCCGGCCATCGCCGAGGGATTCTCCCGGAGAACGGCCGTCATCTCCCACGCGCCCCATGCCACCGCGCCAAGCGCCACCGCGCCCAGCGCCGCGCGTATCGTGCCCATGGCCACGCGTCGGCGCCCCTCTCGCGACATCGCGCGAGGCTTCACCTGCTGGGGGATGTCCCTCCAGGTCCGGGTCTCGGGAAGGGCGTAGGTGTCCTTGCTCATGGGCGCAACGAGGCGATCCTCGAACGGAAGCGCTCGACCGCCGGCGAGACCATCTCCCTAACCAGGGCCGTGAAATCCAGTCCCGAGCAGCGCGCGCTCATCGGCAGCAGGCTCGTCTCCTTCATGCCGGGGAGCGTGTTGATCTCGAGCAGCAGCGGCTCGCCCTGCGCGCTGAGGATGAAATCGACGCGCGCGTAGTCGCGGCACCCGCACGCCGCAAACGCGGCCTCCGCCGCCGTCCTGACCCTATCGCAGAGGGCGCCTTCGAGCGGCGCCGGCACAAGGTATTCGGTCATGCCCTTCGTGTACTTGCTCGCGTAGTCGTACACCCCCGAGGCCGGCCTGATCTCGACGATCCCCATCGCCGAGCCCCCGAGAACCCCCACCGAAAGCTCCCGCCCGTCGATCCGGCGTTCGACGATCCAGCGGCCCCGGGCGATTGCGCCCATCGAGGCCTCTAGCCCCTTCATGTCCGCGACGACGCTCAACCCCACGCTGCTGCCCTGGTTGTTGGGCTTGACTATGACGCGGACCCCCAGGCGCCGAGCGACCTCGGCCGCCTGCGGCTTCGCCTCGGCGTCGAACACGATCCCTTCGGCCACCCGCACGCCGCGCGACGACACGGCCTCCTTCGTGAGCGCCTTGTCCATCGTCAACGCGCTCGAGGCGGCGTCGCAGCCCGCGTACGCCCCCCCGGCGGCGTCGAGCAGCCGCTGCATTCCGCCGTCCTCGCCAAAGGTGCCGTGAAGCGTGGAAAAGACGACGTGCCTCTCCGGGTCGTAGCCGTCGGGAAGAGCGTCCGCCGCGATGTTGAATAGCCGCGTCGTGAACGACCGCGCCATTGCAAGCGCGCACGCGCGCCCCGATCCGCTGGAGACCTCGCGCTCGGCGGAGGTCCCGCCGGCAAACACGGCGATAACCGGGTCGCTCACAGGACGTCCCTCCAGTCCTTGCCGTACAGCAGCACCTCGGGCTCAAGCTCCACGCCCTTGGCCTGGCGGACTCGGGCCCTCACCCGGCGCACCAGCTCGAGGATGTCCGCGCTCGTGGCGTCACCGCGGTTCACGACAAAGTTCGCATGCACGCGGGAAACCTCCGCGCCCCCCACCCGCGCGCCCTTCAGGCCGCTTTCCTCTATCAGCCGGCCCGCGGAAACGCCCGGAGGATTCTTGAAGATGCACCCGGCGCTCGGCTCGCGGGGCTGCGACTCGTGCCTCTTCCGGCGATAGTCCTCGATCTTCCGTCCCACGGTGCCGGCGTCGCTCCTGGATACGGGCCGCAGGACGGCGCTGAGCGCTATCGCGTCCCGCAGCTCGGCGCACTGCCGGTAGTCCACGTTCATCGAGGATCGCGGGAGCGTGCTGACCGCGCCGCCCGCGGACATCAGCCGCACCTCGTCCACGACGTCGAAAATCCAGCCGCCCATGGCGCCCGCGTTCATTCTCAGGGCGCCGCCAACGCTTCCCGGGATCCCCTCGAGAAACTCAAAGCCCGCGAGTCCGGCGGCCGCCGCGAGCCCGCAGAGATTCTTGAGCCTCAGGCCCGCTCCCGCCCGGACCCTGCCGTCCGGAAGGGTCCCGAAGCCCGACCATGAATCCTGCGAAAGCGAGACGACGAGGCCCTCGACGCCCTCGTCGGGCACGATCAGGTTGGAGCCGCGCCCAAGGATGAAGACCGGAACCGCGTTCCGGCCGGCCTCGACGAGCAGGACGCGTAGGTCGTCCTCGGTCGATGGCTCGGCGTAAAGCCGGGCCGCGCCGCCGACCCTGAGGGTCGTCTTCGCGGCCAGGGGCTCGTCCCGGGTGAGCTTCGAAGTCCTGGACAAGAGGGGCCGGACCGACTCGGCGAACCGGTCCCACTGGAGCGAGCGGGCTATCCCTTTCCTCGCAGCCTCCACCCAGGTCCTGGCGATCTTGTCGATGTCGCCCGCGCCGACAAACACGACCAGGTCGCCCCGCCTTGCGTCGCGAAGGAGCGCGGGAAGGCCGCCCGCCCCCTGCCCGGGCAGGTAGCTCACCGGAAGCCGCGTTGCCCCCTTCTTGATTTCTGCGTAGACGTCGGCCGTCGTCCCCCCCGAAACCGGGGATTCTCCCGCCGAATAGACGTCGAGCAGGTGCACGCTGTCGGCCAGCGCCAGTGACGCGGCGAATTCCGCCTTGAACTGGGCCGTGCGGCTGTGGCGATGGGGCTGAAACACCGCGATCAGCCTTCCCCGAGGAGGGATCCGCCGGCGGAGGCTCGACAGGAGCGCGCGAATCTCGGCGGGATGGTGGGCGTAGTCCTCCATGACGGTCATCCCGCCCTCCTCCATGAGCACGCCCTGGCGCCTGCGCACGCCCGGGTATTCCGCAAGCGATCCACACGCCGGCTCCACTCCCATCAACTGCGCGGCGGCCAGAGCCGCGGTCGCGTTTGCCGCGTTGAAGTCGCCCCGCGCCCTGACGAGGACCTCCGTCGGCTTGAAGCGGCCGCCGAGAGCCAGCGTCATGCGCCCCTCCGCCTCCCCAACGAAGGTGCCGGAATAGCTGCCGCTCCGCCCGAAGGTCGCGGCGGACGGGGCGAGCCGGAGTGAGAGGGCGCAGGCATCGCTGACAAGGACTGAGCCCCGCGTGCGCGCGCAAAGGGCGGCGAACTCGGCCTCAAGTTCGGCCGGGCTCCCGTAGTGGTCCGGATGGTCCCAGTCGAGATTCACGATCACCGTGATCTCGGGCGCGAACCCGCCGATCGTCCCGTCGCTTTCGTCCACCTCGGCCACGGCCCATTCGTTGGATCCCAGGTCCGCGGGCGGAGTCGTGTCGTTGAAGAGCCCGCCCGCGACATATCCTGCCGGAAACCCGGCATTGCGGAGCGCGACGACCAGCATGGCAGTCGTCGTCGTCTTCCCGTGCGAGCCGCAGACGGCGACAAGCTTCTTGTCGCGCAGGACCTCCGCCAGCAATTCGCCCCGCCTGACGGGCACCAGGCCGCGCTGCGCCGCGCCGGCAAACGAGGGGTGCGAGTCGGGGATGGCCGACGACCGGACGACCAGATCGCACTCGGCAGGAAGGGGCCCGACCTCGACCCCGGCGCCGGCGAGCAGCAGCGATACCTCGCCTGATAGCGCGTCGTCCTCGCCCGACACCCGCCATCCCGACCGCGCAAGGTATATCGCGAGCGGCGCGACGCCCATCCCGCCCACGCCGAGGCAGTGGATTCGGAGCACCGCACGGCCAAAGAGGGTCGGAAGCGGAGGCGGCCTCATGCGGCGGCCTCCATCGTCGGGTTGTGACGGGCTTCGGTCCCCTTTCCGGCGATGCCGTCCAGGTCCGCCAGCATCAGCTCGAGCGAGTTGGCCCGGTCCATCCTCCTGAGGTTGCTGCGGAACTGGCGTAGCAGCCAGTCGTTGAAGATCACATCGAGCACCTCGGAGTGCAGCGCTCCGAGGGCCGCCTCCTCCACGACAAAACCGCCGCCCTGGCGCTCAAAGAAGGCCGCGTTTGCGCGCTGGTGGTCCGAGGCGGCGCGCGGATAGGGCACGAGGATCGCGGGAACCTCGCACCGGATCAGCTCTGCCAGCGTGCCGGCCCCTGCGCGCGATACGACGACGTCGGCCGCCGAAAAAAGCTCGGCGACCCGGTCGCAGAACGGCATGAATATGGCCTTCACCTGCTCGCCCGTCTGCAGCTGGAGCGACTTCGCCTCGGGAACACCCTTCCCGGGCCCGGTCACGCACACCACCTGGATCCCCTCGGAAGCAAGCATCTCAAGCCGGCTGCGGGCCCATGCGTTGAGCGACGACGCGCCCTGGCTCCCGCCCAGGACGACGAGCACCTTCTGCTGCGGATCCAGGCCGAGCGCCTGGCGCGCCGCCGCGGAGGGCATGCGGGCAATCTCGCGGCGGACAGGAAGGCCCGCATAGCGGGTCGCCGCTGCCCGCACGCCCCGGACCCGGATGCCATGAGGGAGGTACACGCGCGCTGCGAAGGGCCCAAACGTGCGTATCGCAAGGCCGGGCACGCGGTTTGCCTCGTGCAGCGCCACCGGGACGCCCAGCAAGAACCCCGCCACCGCGACGGGCGCCGACGTGAAGCCGCCGAAACCGACGACGGCGTCGGGGCGCATCGCCCGCATGAGCCGGAGGCAGTACGCCAGCCCGGCCGCCTGGGAGACGCCGAACCGCGCCATCCTGAATGGGTTCCACGAGAATCCCGTCCCCGGCATGCGCTCAAACCGCAGGTGGGGGTACTTCCCGACCAGGCGCGCGTCCACCCCCTTCGTGCTTATGAGGAGCAAAGCCTCATGGCCTCGCGCAACAAGCCCCTCGGCGACCGATATGCCGGGTGACACATGCCCGCCGGTGCCGCCGCAGGATATCAGGAAGCGGCTCATGCCAGGACCTCGCGCATCGAACCTGAACCCGGCCGGAGCGCCGCCCGACCCCAGGTCCGCTGCGTGTTGATGAGGATGCCGACCAGCAGGCCCATGAGCAGAAGGTTGGACAGCCCCGCGCTGATGAAGGGCAGCGATATCCCCTTTGTCGGCAGGACGCCCGTCACCACGCCAAGGTTGATGATGGACTGCAGGCACATGAGGAGCAGGCACCCGGCGGCGAGCAGGAAATGGAACAGGTTCGGCGCCCTTCGCAGGTGCGCGAGACCGGCAACGAAGATGACGGCGAAGACCCCGACCACGCCCAGCGTGAACCACATTCCCAGCTCCTCGCCGACAACTGCGAAGATGAAGTCGGTGTGCGCCTCCGGCAGGAAATTGATCTGCTGCCGGCCCTGGCCCAGACCTGCGCCTCCCACCCCGCCCGCCGCAAACGCCTCCAGGGACTGGTAAAGCTGGTATGTGCCGCCCTGCCTGTTGCCTTCCACGTCCAGGAACGCCGTGAACCGCCGCAGCCGGTTCGGGTTGTGCGCAACGAGCACCGCAAACGCCGCCGCCGATAGACCGATTGTGGGAAGGATGTAGCGCCACTTGGCCCCCGCAAGGAACAGGAGGATGAGCCCGACCGAGAGCGCGAGGGCCGCGGTCCCGAAGTCGGGCTCGACGAGGATCAGCCCGGCGAACGCGCCGATGATCCCGAGGGGATAGAGATAGCCTCTCTTGAAATCGCCGATCCGCGTCTGGTTGAGGGCGAGGTAGTGGGCCATGCAGAACACCATCGCGAGCTTGGCAAACTCGGACACCTGCAGCCTCGCCGCGCCGAAGCCCAGCCATCGGCGGCTGCCCTTGACCGAGACGCCGAGGTGCGGGATAATCACGAGGACGAGCAGGAGGAGCGCCCCCGCGGCGATCCATGCCGACGCCCGACGCGCGTAATCAAGGTTGATCCTGCTTGCGACGAAGCAGAGCAACCCGGCAGCCACCACGCCCAGCAACTGCTTGTCGAGGTAGAAGTAGGGATCCTGCTTTAGCGAGACGCTGGCGCTAAAGAGTATCGTGAGGCCGAGGAATGTCAGGCCGATCGCGCAGACCAGTATGACGGCCACGGGGTTTGCGACCGACCGGGCACGGAAGGATTCAGCGGGCCTCTCGCTTGCCATGGCGCTCGTGCGTCAGGGGTTCTTCGGCTGCGTGGCCGTGGGTGCATCCTCGATCTTGACCACCGGAACTTCGGAGGCGCTTGGCGGCTTCAGGCCCGCATCCAGATCCTGCTCCGTGCCGGGAGCCACGATCGCAGGCTTGCCTTGCGTCGCAGCGGACGTGGCCTTCGAGGCATCGGTCGCTTCCGCCTTGGCCTTTGCGCCCTTGGCCTGCCTGGCGCCGGCTGGCGTGGACTTGGAGGGGATCACGAGCTCCATGCCGGGCTGGATCTTCCTCGGATCGGTTATGTTGTTCGCCACCGCAATGTCTCCCTGGCGGACGCCATACTTGTGCGCTATCGCCCCAAGTGTTTCGCCCGTTTTTACGACGTGCCTCTGCGCCTCCCCGGCCGCCCTCTCAGGGGCTGCGGGGCTGGCGGCGCTGGCGGCGGCGCCGACGGGGGCGACGGCGGCGGCGGCGGCGGCCGGCATCGACCTTGTCGGAATGATCAGTTTTTGGCCGACGTGCAGGATCGCCGCCGCGCTCAGGTTGTTGGCGACGGCAAGGTCCGTCCGAGAAATCTGGTTCGCCTTGGCGATGCTCCAAAGGCTGTCGCCCCGGGCCACGGTGTAGGTGGTGGCGGGCGTCACGCCGGACACCGGCTCCGCCTCGAGCGCGGACGCGACCGCGGTTCCTGGGCGCGTGGGGCTGTACCGGATCGTTGGGGTCTCGGGGGTGGCGCCGGACGCGGACGCATCGGCCAAGGGTGCCGGCGTTATCGGCGATGGGTCGGGGCCAGCCGCCTTGGTGTAGCTGCAGCCCGGATTGGAAAAGATGAGGATCAGGGCAAGCGCATGGATGCCCGCCGCAATTCCCAGTATCTTGATTATTTTCATGGAATTAGTGTCGAATTATCGCGTAGCTCACAGGTTGTCGTTTGTCGTTTCCAAAGCCATTTCAAACTCGGGCCGCATGAAGCTCGGTTACGGCCCTTTCGAAGCGGTTGCCCCGGTCCTCGTAGCTGCGGAACATGTCAAAGCTCGTGAAGCCCGGGCTGAGCAGCACGTTTCCCCCCGGCTGGGCGGCCGCGGCAGCGCCGCGAACCGCTTCGTCGAGCGTGTCGCACACCGCGTGGGAGACGCCGCACGCCTGGAATGCCGCGGCAAGCGCCGGGCCGGTCTCGCCGATGAGCAGGGCGTGCGCAACCCGCGGAGCGACCCTTCGGGCGAAGCCAGCCAGGTCGCCCCCTTTTGACCTGCCGCCGGCGATCAGCACGGTGGGGCCCCGGAGGCTCGCGAGCGCGGCCTCGACGGCATGGAAATTCGTGGCCTTGGAGTCGTTCCAATAGGTCACCCCATCTATCTCCGCCACCCTGGCAAGCCGGTGACGGCCCAGCCGGAAGGTTCTTGCCGCGGCGTAGAGCGCCGACTCGTCCAGGCCCTCGCTCCTCCACCAGACGGCCGCGAGCATGAAGTTCTCCCGCTGGGGATAGGACTCAAATGGCGTCCCCTCGAGCCCGGTGTCGGCGCGCTGGCCCTCCGTTGCGACGCACGCTCCGGAAGCGATCGGGCGCCTGGCTAGCGCGGCGTAGCGCCACACCGAGCTCCCCGCGAAGAATCGATCCGCCGGCGTCCGGGTCACCAGCTCCCACTTGGCCGCAAAATAGGCCTCCATCCCCGGATGCCGCTCCAGGTGGTCCTCTGCGAAATTCGTCCAGAGCAACGAATCCGCGCGGAAGTGCCCCAGCTGCTCGGCCTGGAACGAGCTCACCTCGCAAACCGCCAGCGTCTGCGGCCCGCCCCCGTCCTCGTCGGCGACAAGCCTGGTGAGCGGCAGCCCGATGTTGCCCGCCGCCCGCGCGCGCATCCCCGCGCCGCAAAGCGCATGAGCCAGGAACTCGGTGAGGGTGGTCTTGCCGTTGGTTCCGGTCACCGCGACAATCCGGCCGAGCCAGAACACGGAGGCAAAGTCCATCTCCGCCATGCAGATGCAGCCGGCCTTCCGCGCAAGCTCCAGCCAGGGATGATGGAGGGAGAATCCGGGTGAGAATACGACGAGGCCGTGCTCACGGGCCGTTTCCGCCGTGAATTCGTCCCCGTTCCGATCGTAAACCGCGGCTCTCGCGCCGAGCTTCGACAGGAGCGAAAGGACGCCGTCTCCGCTCACGCCGCACCCGAGGACGGCCACGGGAAGGGCGAGCCTTGAGCTGAGGAATTCTGGGATGGCGAAGGGCATCGTTTAGCGAAGCTTCAGCGTTCCGAGGCCAGCGAGGGCGAAAATGAGAGAGAGGATCCAGAAGCGCGCAACGATCTTCGACTCCGGCCACCCGAGCTTCTGGAAGTGGTGGTGGATGGGCGCCATGAGGAAGACCCTCCTGCCCTCCCCGTAGCGGCTGCGCGTGAACTTGAAATAGCCGACCTGGATGACAACCGACACAAGCTCCCACACGAACACCCCTCCGATAAGGACGAGCGTCAGTGGCTGCTGCACCATGAAGGCGATCATGCCGAGGATGCCCCCGAGCGCAAGCGACCCGGTGTCGCCCATGAAGAGCTCGGCCGGATGCGAGTTGTACCAGAGGAAAGCAAGGCCCGCCCCGACCAGCGCCCCGCAGACGACCGCGAGTTCTCCCGTGCCGGGCACGAAGCTGATGAGCAGGTAGTCGGCGATCTTGGCATTGCCGGCAGCGTACGCCATGAGGCCGAAGGTCAGGGCCACCGTGATCGTGCAGCCGATGGCGAGACCGTCGAGGCCGTCGGTCACGTTGATCGCGTTCGAGAATCCCACGATCCAAAGGTAGATCAGGACGGCAAGCGCCGCGATTGGCATGCTGGCGACCACGGGATGCTTGATGAAGGGCACCCAGAGCTCGCGTATCTTCTCCGAGCTCGCCGGGTGCATCAGGAGCGCCGTGAGCGCGAGCGCGGTCGTGACCGACTGCAAGAAGATCTTCGCCCCAGGAGAGATCCCGTTCCGGTTCTTGCGCACCACCTTCAGGTAGTCGTCCCTGAACCCCACAAAGGTGAGGGCCGTGTACACGAAGAGGGCCACGACCACCCATATGTTGGGCGCCGCCCAGAGGAAGGTGCTCAGGAACACGCACGCAAAAATCAGCAGACCCCCCATGGTCGGGGTGTTCTTCTTGTCGAATCGGCTCGCGAGGTCGCCGGTCCGGTCGTCGTCATAGTGCTGCCCGAACTTCAGCCGGCGCAGGTGCGCGATGAGCCATGGGCCGATCACGAATCCGATCAGGGCGGCTGTCCCCGCAGCAAGGAGCGTTCGAAGCGTGATGTAGCGCAGGATGCGAAGCGGCCCGAAAACGTCGGCGTAGCTGGACAGGTAGCTAAGCATGGGAGGCCTCCGCAAATTCGTTTCCGGCAAAGGCCTTTTCCAGCTCGTGGCGCCGGCTGCCCTTGACGAAGACCGATCCCCGGAAGGCCGCCAGCCGTGCAGCCAGTGGCTCAATCGAATCGGCGACCTCGCTCTGGTCCGGGTCGCACCCGGCTTCGAGCGCGCCAAGCCGGATCGAATCTGCCTGGCCGCCGACGGCGACCAGGTGGTCGCCCTTGCGCAGCGCGAGGGACCTACCGAGATCGACGTGGTAGCGCTGCGAGTCAACCCCCAGTTCCTCCATGCAGCCGATCACAAAGAGCCGCGGCTCGTCCCGGGGCGCGACGGCGTCGAATGCCGCCAATGCATCCGCCATCGAGGCCGGGTTCGCGTTGTAGCAGTCGAGGTAGAGCCTCCGGCCCTCCAGGGCTTTCCATTCTCCCCTGAGCGGCGACGGACGCCACGAGAGGAGCCTTCCCTGAATATCATCCCTGTGCACCCCGATCCTCAAGGCGGCACAGACCGCCATCGCGGCGTTCTGAGCCATGCCGTCGGTCACGCGGGAGAGCCTGGCCGTCACCGGCGGCGGGGCGCCGTAAGCCACCGCGACGGTCGTAAAGTCACCGGAGTGGAGCGCCGCAAAGCGCACCCGCCCCCTCGCCGGCTCGCGGTCTTCCATCTCCTCGGCCGTCTCGATCACCAGGCAGCTTGATGCCGGAAGCGAACGGAACTCGGGATAAGCCTCGCACGAGCTCGGAAACACGCAGAAGCCCCCCTTGCGGATGGATCCCGCGAGCACCGCCTTCTCGCGCGCCACCGAGTCGAGTCCCCCAAGACCGGCCAGATGGGCGGGGCCGACGAGCGTCACCAGGGCCACGTCGGGATCGATCATCGCTGCGAGCGCGCGCATTTCGCCCGGGGCGCTGATCCCCGCCTCGACCACCGCGCACCGATGCCGCGCCGGATCAAGCCGCGTCAGCGTGAGCGCGACGCCTATCTGGTTGTTGAGGTTGCTCTCGGTCGCGAGCACCCCAGCGTCCTCCCCTCCGAGAAGGAGCGCCAGGAGCTCCTTTGTGGAGGTCTTTCCAGCGCTGCCCGTAATGCCGGCCACGGTTCCCTGAAATCTCCTTCGGTGCTCGCGGGCCACGGCCTGCAGAGCCCCAAGGGGATCGTCGACCACGAGTTGGGCAAGCGCCACCTTCGGACAGGCACGGGCGACGATCGCTGCGGCCGCCCCCGCCTCAAGGGCCGCGCCCAGAAAATCGTGCCCGTCGCGCCGCCCCGTCCTGAGGGCTACAAACGCTTGGCCGGGCGACAGCCGGCGCGAGTCGACCGAGAACCCAGTGGGCTCGGACGCGGGTCGCCCCGACCACCGGCCTCCGGTCCAGGCTGCAAGGGAATCTGCGTCGAAGGCAGGCATCAGCTTCGCAGCGTCTTGACGGCGATCAGTTCGCGCACGACCTGCCGGTCGTCGAACGGGATTACGGTGTCGGCAAATTCCTGGTAGCCCTCGTGGCCCTTGCCCGCAATCAGCAGGCTGTCGCCCGCCCTGGCGCTGTCGAGGGCGAGGCTTATGGCGCGCCGGCGGTCGTCTACCCAGGTGACCTTCGACGGGTCGACCACGCCCTCCCTCATGTCGGCAAAGATCTTCTCCAACTGCTCCCCGCGAGGATTGTCGGCGGTGGCGAACGCGTGGTCGGCGACCTCCTGGACGGCCCTTACCATCCGGGGCCGCTTTGTCCGGTCCCGGTTCCCGCCGCAGCCGAAGACGACAAGCAGGCGGCCCGGCGTGATCGCCCTGAGCATCCCGAGCGCGTTTCGCAGCGCGTCGTCGGTGTGCGCATAGTCGACCAGCACATTGAACGCCTGCCCCTCCTCGATCCTCTCCATGCGCCCCGGAACGCCCTTGAAGATCCGGATCCTCTCGCTGAAGACCGCCGGGTCGCGCCCGAGGGCCCACGCCGCCGCGACCGCCGCGAGCACGTTGGACACATTGTAGCGCCCGATCAGCGGGGACGCGACGGAGGCCGCCCCCCCCGGCCACGCCAGCCTGAACGCCGTGTCCCTGAAGTTCAGGACGACGTCCTGAGCCCGGACGTCCGCGATCGGATTCTCCCCGAAGGTGACAAGCCGCGCCGACGGCACCTCGGCGGCGATCTTCGCCGCGAGCCTTTCGCCATGGGCGTCGTCTAGGTTGACGACGGCCACGCCCGGCACGGGTCCCAGGCTTCCCGTGAAGAGCCGGGTTTTCACGTCGAAATAGGACTCGAGCGTCCCGTGAAAATCAAGGTGGTCCTGTGTCAGATTTGTGAATACAGCGACCCCGAAGCGGAGCCCGAGCACGCGCTGCTGCGCGATCCCGTGGGAGCTCACCTCCATGACCGCGTGCCGGCATCCGGCGTCGCGCATCTGGGCGAGCATCCCGAAAATGTCGATCGACTCGGGCGTCGTCCGGAAGGATGGAACGGTCCGCACCCCGAGATCGTAGCTGATCGTCCCCAGGAGCCCGACCCGCTCGCTCCCGTTCAGGAGATGCCGGATGAGGTAGCTGACGGTCGTCTTCCCGTTCGTGCCGGTGACGCCGACCACCGAAAGGTCCCGGTCGGGAAACTTGTAGTACCGCTGCGCGACGCGTGCGAGCACGGCGCGGGCGTCGGCCACCTGGACAAACGTTACCCTGACCGGCGGATGAGAGGGCATCCTCTGGGCGACCACGGCCGAGGCGCCCCTGCTGACGGCCTCGTCGATGAACGAGACCCCGTCCGCGCGGCGTCCGGGCAGCGCGAAGAAGAGGTTTCCGGGGACGACCCTCCGGCTGTCCATCACGAGCCCCGAGATCGGACAATCCAGCCTTCCCTTTGCGGCGAGGATTTCGTCTTCGCTGATGTAGTCGGAGAGTATGGGTGCCATTTTGAAAGCGCGGTTGAACTCAAGGTATTCGCCGGTGCGCCGGTGCAAGGGCCGGTTGCGGAATGCGCGCACCAGCGCATGGTCTTGAACGAGATATCCGATCACCGGGCACCTCCCATTGCGAGGGCGCGCGGGGCCTCGTTGTCGATCTGGGGGCGGATGTTGCGATACGGTATCAGCCGCTCCCCCAGGCGCTTGAAGACGGGTGCCGCGACCATGTGCCCATAAGCTACCCCGCCGGGACAGCGGGCGTCCGCGTCGTCGACGATCACCGCGATCGCCACCTGCCTGTCGCCCGGATGGCGAATGACTGCGGGGAAGAACCCGATGAACGACGCAACGTGGTGCCGGTCGGAGTAGCGCGGCACCGTCACCCCGGGCGCGATCTCGACGGGCACAAGCTTGTTGGCCGTACCCGTCTTCCCCGCGACGTCGAATCCCGGGATGGCGGCCTCGGGGGCGGTGCCTTCCGACGACACGACGGCCGTCAGGAGGCGGGCCATCGTCAGGGCCGTCTGCTCCGAGATCACCCTGCGCACCTCAACGGGGAGAAAGGTGTAGACGGGCTCGCCCTGGGCGTCGCGAACCTTGTGGATGATCTGGGGCTTGAGCAGCATCCCGCCGTTCGCAATGACCCCCATCGCCTGCTGCATCTGCAGCGCCGTCGCGGTGACCGACTGTCCCATGGGCATCCGGGTGATGGTGAGGCTGTCCCATTTCTCCGGGGGCTTCAGCTTCCCGGCGACCTCGCCGCCGACGGGGAAGCCCGTCCTCTGCCCGAACCCGAACGCGCGCGCGTAGTCGTAGAACCTGCGGTCGCCAAGCGCCATCGCAAGCTGCGCAGCCCCCTTGTTGGAGGACTTCTCTATGATCTCGGCGACGGTGAGCGGGCGGTTGAACTGATCCGACCCGTCCTCCCGGGGGAGGCTTCGCGTGATGCCGTTGTAGTCGATCTTCTCAAGAGTGCAGTCGAACTCGGAGCGCGTCGTTACCAGGCCGTCGTTGAGAGCGCCGGAGACCGCGACGATCTTGAACACCGAGCCCGGCTCGTACTCGTCGGCCACGGCGATGTTGCGCATCCTTCCCTGATCCGCGCGGGGCAGCTCGTTGTAGCGGTTCAGGTCGAAGGACGGGTAGTTGGCGAGGGCGAGGATGAAGCCCGTCTGCGGATCGCTAACGATGATGGTCGCCTTTCCCGGCTCGTACTGGGCGGCGACCGTCGCCAGCTCGTCCTCGGCCATGCGCTGGATGGTGGCGTCAATCGTCAGGGACACGCTGAAACCGTCGCTCGCGGGCACCTCCCGCGTGCGGAACTGGGCGAGTTCCCGGCTCCTCCCGTCCCGTTCCGACTCGAGCCACCCGTTTTCGCCCCGGAGGTAGAAATCGGCGAAGTGCTCAATCCCCGCGACCGGCCGCTCCTCGCGGTCCACGTATCCGATGATGTGGGCGGCCATGTCGTTGTGCGGGTAGTCGCGCCGGTAGACCCGGCTACCGTACACACCCCGGACGCCGAGCTTCGAAACCTGGTCGTAGACGGACTCCGGCACCTGGTCGCTCAGCTTGGCCCAGCGGATGGGCCGGTTGCCCTCCCTGTCCGGCTCGTCGAGCTCCGTGTCGTCCCTTCTGGCGGCCTCGGCGTCGTGGGCCGCCTCGGCCGCAGCCGCGCGGCCGAAATTGATCACCATCCCGGCGGAGGGTGCCGGCGCCTGCGGGCCGGTGCCGGCCGCGGCCGGACGCTCCTTCGTCGTGCAGACCCTTTCCAGGTCCGCAAGCGGCATCCCAAGCAACGCGGCCAACCGAGGCAGCTTGGCCAAGTCCTCGGACCGCACGGACTGGGGATCGACCCCCAATACGACGACGGAATGGCTCGTGGCGAGGAGCGCCCCGTTGGCATCGAGAATGTCGCCGCGCCGCGAGTAATCCACGATCAGCTGCCGGCGGGCCTCGCCGACCGACCGCAGAAGATCCTCCCTGTCGACAATGTGAAGCCACACCAGCCGCGCTTCGAGCCCTGCGAACATCGCCAGGACGAGGCCCGCTAGAAGGGCGATCCGGTGGTTGCTGGTGAAGCCCTTCGACATGGGGTTCCAGCTTGCGTCAGCGCACGAGGGCGACGCGCAGGCTCACGGTCGCCGGTCGCTCCCCAAAGAGCGTGCGGTTGTGCAGCGCCGCGAGGCGCGTGACCGGGTCCTCGGAGACGCGGCGCACCTGCGTTTCCCCAGGCTGCACCAGCCCCAGCCGCCATTCGGAATTGCGCCGGTTAAGCACCGCGGGATCCTGCTCCGCCGAGATGGCGGCGTCCGTTTCCTCAATGCGACGCTCGAGGCCGGCGATCTTGGCCTCGAGGACCTTGTTTGCGTTGGCTGCGACCGAGATCTGGTGGCGCATCCAGACCGTGCCCAGGCCGATGGATGCGCTGCAGCAGATCGCAACCAGCGCATAAACCAGGAACTGGCTCACAAATGCATCGGCGCCCGCCTTTTTTCCCGTGCGCATCACAATTTCCTTATGGCACGCAGCTTGGCCGACCTGCTGCGGGGATTGTCCGCGGTCTCGGCGTCCGACGGGGTGACGGGGCGGCGGGTGAGCGGCTCGGCAAGGCGAATCCGCAGATCCTGCGGGGTCGCGTCGTCCGAGCTTTCCGGCTGGCCGCACATCCGGCGAAAAAAATGCTTCACAGGGCGGTCCTCGAGCGAGTGAAAGCTGATCGCGCACAGGACGCCGTTCGGCCGGAGCTTGGCGAACGCAGCCGGCAGCGCGCGCTCGATCGCGCCAAGCTCGTCGTTTACCGCGATCCGTATCCCCTGGAAGGAGCGCGTGGCGGGATGGATCCGCGAGGCGCGCCGGTCGCGCGCCGGTATCGCCCCGCAGATGACGCCGGCGAGCGAGGCGGTCCTCTCGAGCGAGCCGCTGCCTCTAGCGGCTACAAGGGCGCGGACGACACGGCGCCAATGGGTCTCCTCGCCGAAATCGCGGATGGCCCGAACCAGCATTTCCTCCGTAGCCGTCTCGAGCCAGCGCGCGGCGGGCACGCCCGCCCGGCGGTCCATCCTCATGTCCGCACGGCCGTCGTCGCGGAATGAGAAGCCGCGGTCGGGATCGTCAAGCTGGAACGAGGAAAGGCCAAAGTCGAAGAGGGCGCCGTCGAAATCCGAGTCCGCGATGCTTCCAAGTTTACCGAAGTCACTGTCAATCAGCGTCAAACGACATGGAAACTCGGCGGCCAACGTCTCCCCGCGCGAAGCCGCCCCGGGGTCCCGGTCGAGCGCCACGACCCGGACGTCTCGCGCGGCCTCGAGGATGGCCCGGGAATGCCCCCCTCCCCCGAACGTGCAGTCCAGGTACTTTCCGCCGGCACCGGGTGCAAGTAGCCCAAGCACCTCGCGAAGGAGGACGGGCTGGTGACCGGGGATCATGCTCGCGGCAACGAATTCAAGTAGCGCCGGTCGCATGGAGGGGGTCCTTGGCTCGCTCCTGCCGCCTGCCTGCGACAAGCCGAAGCACGAGATTGTCGCGAACGCGCGGCATGACGACCGAGGGGGCGGCCGCGTATCCGGCGGCGTCGACCCATCCGGGAAACGTGCGTGAAACCGTGATTGAGGCAGCCTTTTCCAGAAGCGTTCCGGTCGCGGAGATTCTCGCAATGTTTCGCATGTTCAGATTCCGAGGCGGCGCATGATGTCGCCAAAGTTTTCGCCCGAGGTGCGCGCCTCGACCTTTTGCCATCGGGACGGCGAATACAGGTTGAACTTGGTCAGGGAACCGACGAGGACCGCGTCCTTTGCGATCCCCGCATGCTCCAGCAAATCGGCGGTGAGGCCGACGCGTCCCTGCTTGTCGAACGAGAATGACTGCGTCTGCGCGAAGAACCGCGACGCGAAGTCCTGCCCGGCCCCGTCGCTGAGCGCCATCTGCGCGATCTTGGCATGGAGCTTCTCGACCTCGGACGGGGGCAGCACGGCCACGTAGCCATCGGGGTGCGGTGTCGCCAGGAAGACGTCCCCGTCTTCATGCGCGGCACGCCATGCCGAAGGGATCGTGACGCGACCCTTGTCGTCGAGGGTGTGCCTGAAAAGGCCCGTGAAAAATGCTTTGCCGGGATGCTCCATGGGGTGAGCGGGCGGTGACCCGTCCCACAATACCCCATTTCAACCCATTTTAACCCACCCTGGTCAAGCAAAGACTGCCGCTAATATGCACTTTTCCAACGGCTTCGAGGAGGGCTTCCCCAGGGCGGCGCGCTACCGCCCGCCTTCTCGGCCGAGATTGAAGCCCTCGACCACGATCCGAGGGCGTTCGCCCCGCGTGTCTGCCTCCTCCAACTCGGTTCGCAGGCGGCGCCTTTCGCCGGGCATCAGCGTGATGTAGTTGTCGTCGTACAGGGCCGGCAGGATGCGGTCGCCGCTCTTCTCGCGCACGGCCTTCAGGCGGACCATCAGCGCCGGGGTCTTTGAGGCGTTTTCGAGCTCCGTCGACAAGACCCATTGGCTGCCGTGGCGCTCGGCCGCGGTGACGCTGCGCACGGGCGCCTTCGGCAGCGCGCGGATCGCGTGAAAATCAAACGCCGGGAAGTCGGGGATGTGGAAGGGCCCGAACGAGAATCCGGGGACTTTGTAGGTCGTGAGACTGCGCAGGTAGGTGTTTTCCGACACTGTCTTGCCGCCCTCGGTGAGCCTCAGGCGCACAAAGTGGATGGGCGACAGCCCGGCCCCGGGGAAGGCGAGCGTGATGGGCGACATGACCGTGTCCTCGGCGCTGTCGATCGTCGCGGACTGCTCCCACTGCGCCGAGCCGTCCATGTTCAGGATGGCGGCACTGACCTCGAGGCTGGGGCGGTGGCCGCCGCTGTAGTTCACGACTTCGACCGTGCCGTCCAGCGGGTTCCACTGGACGTGCAGGGGTTCGCTGCCCTTCTTTGCCCCGAAGTAGCCGGCGGTCGGCTCGAGGTAGTAGTCGTAGGTCTGCCACACAAACGAGGGCCAGCACGGGTGGCTCATCCACATGAGAACCCCCATGCGGTGCTTGCTCTGCGCCTCGAACATCGCGCGATGGCCGTCGTAATTGGTGAACTGCGCGAGTTCCACCCACTCCGCGGCGTCCGCGGCGCCGCCGTAGGACTTTTCGATTGTCGCTCGCAGCTCGCCTCCCCCCTGAGCGCCGCGGGTCGTGAAGTCGTGCAGGCCCCAGACCGCCCCCTGCGGCCACTGGTCCGCCACCGGCATCATCTGCCGCAGACTGTCCAGGGTGACGATGTTCGGCATGCCGAGCTCGCTGTGGAGCTTGGTCGTGGCGCGCTGGTCAAAGTAATAGTTGATCGGCATCAGGTGGTAGGGCCCTCCCCCGCTGACGAGCCCGAAGGCCGAGTTCGCGATGTAGCGGATGCCGGGGTGAAGCGACGCAACGAGCTTCTGCAGGCCCGCGTTCAGAACCGGCGGCGGGTCCCCCTCGTTGCGGCCGCAGTAGAGGCCCACCGAGGGATGGTTGCGGATGCGGTCGATGAAGTCGGCGGCGTTCTGCAGAAACATGGCGTTGTCGGCCGGGTCCGGACCATCCAGCGGGTTGGCGAGCCAGAAATCCTGCCAGACCACGACGCCGTTGCGGTCGCAGGCCTCGAAGAAGGCGTCGTCGCCGACCTGGCCGACCCAGTTCCGGATCATCGTGAAGCCCATCTCGCGGTGGTAGCGCACTGCGGCCTCGTATTCACGGTCGCGGTACAGAAGGTTCGATTCCGAGAACCCCCAGTTGCCGCCGCGGCCGATGAACCTGCGGCCGTTGACGAATAGCTTCAGGGCGCCGCCCTCCTCGGCATACGTGAACTGCCTCACCCCCGCGCGGAATGACTTCGAATCGGACCGGACCCCGGCGGCGTCGAAGTCAAGGCGGACGTCGTAGAGGTTCGGCTCTCCGTAGCCGGCGGGCCACCAAAGCCTGGGGTGCATCAGGTGCAATCCGGCCACCGTCGACGGGTCGAGCCTCACGACGGTGGATGCCGCCGCGGGCACGTCGACGCGTTGCTCGAAATGCACGTCCCCGAACTGGCCGCTCAGCACGCCGCTCACGGGTTTGGATTCGGTGTTGCGCAGCGCCACCTCCACCGTCACATCGGCGCTGCCCGTGTCGGGCAGCGGCAGTTTGGCGGAGACAAAGGGGTGCTCGAGGACGACCGGCCCCGTCGTGGTCACATAGACGTCGGACCAGATGCCGATGTTGCGGCCGCGGATGCTGGGGATCCAGTCCCAGCCCGCGGTGGCGTGGAAGGTCGGGTTGTCCGCGCCCAGCGCGCCGCCGTTGCTTCCCGTCTCGTCGGCGGTCTTTTCGCGAACGGAACCGGGCGTGTCCGGCTTGTGAATCCGCACCGCCAGGGCGTTGGCCGCCCCGGGGCGGGCGAGGCCCGTCACGTCGAAGCTCGCCCGCGTGAAGGCGCCGTCGATGCGGCCCACGCGGGTTCCGTTGAGGTAGACGTCGGCCTTCCAGTTGATGCCGTCGAAGTTGAGCCAGACCCTCCGGCCGGGAGGCGGGGCGGCGATCGCGAACTCGTCACGATACCAGAAATCCGAGTAGAAGAAGGAATCCGAGATCTGCAGCTGGTTGTCGCCGTAGTTCGGATCCGGCAGCGCGCCCGCGTTCCAGTAGCTCACCAGCACCGATCCCGGCACGGTGGCCGGCAGCCAGCCGCGGCAGTCCGCGCCGGGCCGGGAGAGCTCCTCGCCGCCCAGCGTCACCAGCGAATCACGCTGGATGCGCCACGATCCGCGCACGAGATCCTGGCGCTCGCCGGGACGCGGAGCCGCGGCGGGCTGGGCACGGGGCACGAGGCCGCCGCGCCCGAACACCTCCATCTCGCTCAAGATGTAGCCGTCGGCCGCGACGGGACGCTCCATCCGCACCCGCACGTAGCGGGCGCTCGCCGGCTTCGCCAGCCGGTAGTCGTCGGCGGCGGCCACGAGCGGCGCGAGAGAGCGCCAGCCCGCCCCGTCGTCGGAGGCCTCGATCGCGCCCGCGGCGGCGCGCTCGATCCAGTGCAGGGCGACGCGGTCGAAGGTGCAGACCGCGCCCAGGTCGACCTGGACCCACTCGGCCGCGTTGCCCGCGCTCTTCCAGGCGCTCGTGAAATCGTGGGGTCCGCCCAGGTTCACCCGCTGCCCCCGGGCGAAGGTGTCAACGCTTGCGACCCTCCAGCCGGTCACGGAGGGCGCGTCGATCTGGACGCGGTAGAAACGGGCCTTCCCGTTCGCCGGCACGTCAAACGCCGCCTTGACGACCTTCGGAATCCAGAAGGCCTTTGAAGCCAGGCTCTCCTCCCCGCCTGCGCGCCCCAGCTCCCTCCAGGCGCTGGCGTCGTCGGAGGCACGGACCACGCACGTCCACCGCTGCGGCTTCGCGTCCTGCGTGCGAGGCATGGCGACCACCTCGATGCGGTCGACATCGGGCACGTCGAGCCGCCCGGCCTGCTCGATCTGCACCCATCCTCCCTCGGCCGGAAGGCTGACTGCCGTGCTCGCGTAGTTGTCTACCAGGTGCTCCCGCTCGTGCCGGGGCAGGATGCCCTCCGCGCTCGAGGACACCACGAGCCAGCGGGGCATCCGGCCGTCGATGATCCCGTCGGTGATTAGCTGGGCTGTCAGGCTGTAGTCGTAGTTGCTCGACGCAGTCGCCGGACGGTGCAGCGCGAGGTTGCGGTAGGCCGCGGCGTCCGGGACCATCGTCGGCCCTTGGAACGCAGCGGGATCGCCCGGGTAGACGCCGACTCCGCGCGTAAAGTCGCCGGCCGCGGTTGCCGAGGCGGCGCACAGGAGCGCCGGGAGCAGCATCCGGGCGGCCCGCAGGCGGGCCGAGAAGCCGACGGCATCGGATGCGTCTGCATTCGCGACCCGGGAAATCGGCATGCGGCGGGGAACGGGAGGTGGAATCGGGAGTCTTGGGTTCATTGGCGGATGGCGTTTCAGAAGGACGGATTAGGCTGCCGGAGGCTTGAGGGCGATCGCCGACTTTCGCAGTCCCGTCACGCGCCGCAGTCGGACCCTTCTTTTCATCGGCGGGCTCATTCCGCGCATGGTGTCACGGGAAGGCCCTTTTCCAGGTCGGCACCGAGCCGGACGCCCAGATCGGCGCCGTTCACCACCACGCGATAGGACTGTGAAGGCTCCGCGCGGCGGAATACGAGGACGGCTTCCCGCCGCCAGGCAAAGGGGCTCGCCACCCGCAGCCGGATCTCGCCGGCCCAAACGGAGCATTCCGTCACGTCAAGCCCGTTGACCCCCACCCCGGTCCCCGAGGCCACGTCCACGACTCCGTCGCGCAGGAACTCCTCCTCCATCTCGATCCCGGCCATCCCGCTGCCCGTCCCCCAGTGGAAGCTGCTCACGCCGGCCTTGCGGCCGTAGCCCTCGTGGGCCCAGTTCTCGGACGGGGACACCGGAAACTGCGCGCGAAGGGCGGCGATCCCCCGTTGGAGGTACTCGGCCTTTCCCGTCGCACGGTAGTAGTCCAGCAGGGTGTTCCCGACCTGGCTCTGCCGGGCGTCCGACCATTCGGCATCGGAATTCTGGGTCGTGAAGCCGCCCAGGAGCATCTCCGGCCCCGTCAGGTTCTCCAGCACGGGATTGGTCCAGCACTGCTGGTAGAGCAGCAGGTAGTCGAGCAGCCGCTCGCCCCGCTCGAGATAGGCGCGGTCGCGGGTTGCGCGGAACGCCGCCAGGTACGCGGACACTGCCTGCCCGAGGGCCAGGTCGTTGGCCGGCCACTGCCGCGTCCGCGGATCGAGGGCGGCCCTGCGCGGGCTGCAGCTCCAGAACGTCTCGAAGTCATACCACTGGCGCGTCTTCGCCACGCTTTCCCCGAGGAAATCCAGCCCCTTGAGGGCCGCGGCGAGCCACCTCGGATCCGGATCCTGGGAGTGGAGCTCCAGGAGGAAGAGCGCGACCGGGCCGGTCTCGGCCTTGACGGTCTCCGACAGCTCCCCGATCACGGTCCCGTCCTCGCGGAACCGCGTGGGCAGCATCCCATCGTCGCGCTGCCTGTCCGCGAAGAACCGGGCCAGGGCGCGGCAGCGCGGCAGGACGGCCTCGCCGCCCGGCAGCCCGGCCTCCCTCCACTTGAGGAGCCAGTAGGCCGTCCAGCTCATGTCGTAGCCCAGGAAACCCTCCTTGGTGCTGTCCCCGCTTCCGTCGCCGGCCGCCCACAAGGTCGCCCCGCCCGGGCCGCCCGGCACCGCGATGCACTTGAAGGCCCCGCCGCTGCCCTGCGCCTGGAGCGCCAGGTCCACGGTTTCCCTCGCCATCCCGAGCAGCTCCCCGTCGCCCGTCCGGCGCGCGTACAGGGCCATGCCATACGAGGTCCGCAGGGTGTTGAACCAGGCCGAAAGGTACACCGAGGGACCCGGCCCCCAGCGGCGCGTAGCCACGCCGCCGCCCGTCGAGCCGCCGGGAAGCGGCACCGTGAGCCATTCCGCCCGCGACTGCACCTGCCAGGCCGCCTTGCGCCAGTCGTCCCAGAGCGCCAGCCCTAGGTAATGCGGGTCCGTGGCCGCCTGCTGGGCGGCCGCCAGGGCCTGGCCCGCCCGGCCAAAGCGCGCCCAGTGCAGGCGCACGGCCTCGCGGTAGGCCTCGCCGGGCCGGGCCGCGGCCGTGACCAGAAGGTAGTAGGCGTTCCCGAGAGGGCCCTCCGCCGTCCACGACCGCGCCTCGTCCGGCGCATAGACGGAATGGTATGCGAGGCGGGCGGGCACGAAGCCCACGCTCAGGACGGGGCCGCCCGGCACGTCCAGGTCCAGGGCGTGGTTGCACCGCTTCAACGCCGGGCGGTCGAGCCCGGCCACGTCCGGGACGATCCCGAAGGCGACCCAACCCGCCTGCACAAGGATCAGCGGGGCCTTGTACTGCGCGTCGGGGACGAATCCGCGGACCGAGGGGGCGAAGGACCAGTCCGGCGCCAGCGGGAATCTGAACCGGTCGACAAACGCATGGAGCTTCGCCGGGCGGCCCGGATTGAGCCGCGTGGTCACATGGACCCACGGCCCACCGCCGTCGACGGCCACCCTCCGGAGCACGCGCAGCCCGCCCGCCGTGAACTCCTCGACCAGGTCCGCTCCGTCCTTCCCTATCCTTGCGAGCGCGCCCGCCTCGACCTCATGGTCGGCGGAGATCGCTGCGGTCGGCCCCATCGTGCCGCCTTCCTCACCTGCGGCGACCAGGATCCATTCCCCGTCGCGGCGGGCCAGGTAGCGCTCGACCAGCCGTCCCTCCCGAACCTGGGCCTCCACCCGGACAAGATCGCCGCCCACGACGACCGGGCCGCCCGGGTCCGCCCGGGCTTTGCCATGGGCCAGGCCCATCGCGGCTATGAGCGCCGGCGCGAGCCGGATCCACTCGTTGCAGCGCGGGCGTCCCGCTCCCGGCATGCGGAAGCCGGAGGAGTTTCCGGATACAGGAAGCTGATGGAGGTTGGGCCGCATCCCTTTCGCGCCGGCGCGAGATCCGTTCAATCCCGGGCGGTTCGCCGCCGCGCGTGTTTATCCTGCGCCGGCGCGCCGAAGGCAAGGCACCAGCGACCCCGAGGGGCCTCATTGCTCCGCGGGCAGCATCGCCCCCATGGGGCGCCCGGTGGCGAAATGCCTCTCGAGCACCTCGCCCTCCGCCTGCAGCCAGTGGATCAGGTCCCTGCCGCTGCAGCATCCCGCCTTCCGCCAAAGCCTGTCCGCCCGCCTTGCGATCCGCAGTTCCAGCCGCAGCAGGTCCCCCTCCAGGGAGGGGGCCTTCGATTGGGTCGTCTTCTTGGCGAGTTTCACGGCTTCTTCAAGTGCTAGCGGTTCTGACGCGGTTTTCCGAAAACTGTTCCTAGGTATTCCCGGCCAACTTGCCGGGCACTGCAGCTCAAGCCGAATCGCGCGGATTTCAACCCGCCCTTGTCACGTTTCGGAAAACTCCGCCGCCCGCCCCGTGCCGGCGCGCTTGCGCAAAACCGCGCACCCAAGCCGGCACGCGATTCAGGCCGATCCATCCCGGAAGCCCGGGATGGACCTGCACTCACCAGAAGAAATACCTCTCGGTGTTGGCCAGAAACTCGGTGGTCGCAGGCCGTATAAGGACGCGCCACACCGAGGCATACTCCGACCACGGCCCCGGAATCTCCGTGTCGCAGATGATCTCCGACTGGAAGCGCGGCCCTGTCATCTTGCGATGGATCCTCTCCTGGAACATCGCGTGCCCCTCCGAGGACGAGAAGAACAGGCAGCGCCGCTCAAACAGGTCCGACGCCGTCTTCTCAGCCGCAAGTCCCTGGGACACGCGCCGCAGGTCGAGCACGTATTCGTTGCGCGCCAGCTCCATGACCGAACGCTCGGCCGCGCCGAAGAAGTCCTTGGCCGCCCCGTGGCCGTAGGCGAAGCAGCCCGGCCTCACCTCTCGAAACGCGATGACGGTCAGGCCCAGCCCTATCGGACTCGGCAGGACGAGGGCGCTTATGCCCGGCCAGTCGGTGCTGCGAACCTCGCCGTCCAGCACGCCCTCCCACCAGGCGATCACGCTGGCGCGCTCCACCGCCTCTAGAAGAGCCCGCTTCCGGGCCTCGGTATGAAAGAGCCCCGGAAACGCCGCCATCCCGTTGGACGACTCGTCGATATCGAATCCGTACAGCTCCCGGTCAGGAGCCCGCACCTTCACCCGGAAAGCCCAACGCTCCATCGCCTCGGAAATCGCCATGTGGCGCGCGACCATCGGCACGGCGGAGGCGCCCGTGCCGTCAGCATCGCTGTAGAGGGCAAAATTCCTCTGGTGCGACACCAGGCTGTCCGACAGCCAGGCATTCGCCTGATACATCGGACAGCCGTATACGGGGAACTCGCGAAGGGATATCCGCGCAACGGGTCCCCCCTCGGACTCCAGTACGTTTCGATAGCGATATCCAGCGACGCTAAGCATAGCGACGGCGCCTCTCGAAGTTCTCTCTCGGCGTGGCCTCTTAGACCGACTTGGCTTCGTGCATGCAGGGCATCGTGCATTGACATGCGCAGGAGCACGCCGACGCCTCGCCACTGCTGTCCCCAGAACTCGAACGTCCAACCAACTTAGTCAACGGGTCAAGCCGTTGGGCCGCCCGGGAAAAGCCTGCTGATAAGAGCACGCTGGATGCTACGCCCAATGCCATGCGATTGAATGTCTTCATGTCGTACGCAAAACTACTTACGCCCCGCCCCTGAAACCGAATTAATAATTCGCCTATTTTCACGTTCTTTATTACGCTTTTTTCAGTAGTCAGGCGCCGCTTCTGCTTGCAAGGGAAGGGCTAGGGAAGGCTATCCTGCAGATTGCTTCCAGTCGTAAAAACTGTGCGAAAATTCAAACCCGTCCTATGCCTAGCCTGGTTGGCCGTGGCGCTGGCGCCCGCGGTCCGAAGCGAGGAGGGTCGCCTGATCGTGACGGGATACACAGCGCGGGACACGGGGATTGGGGGATTTACCTGGGCGACAACGCAGGATGATAACGGCATACTCTATTTTGGCTGCGACGAGGTATTCACCTTTGATGGAGAGCGCTGGAACAGGTACCCCGTTCCCGGCAGCTACGCGGTCCGCGCCTTGGCACTCGGCCCTCACGGGCGTCTCTGGGTTGGAGCCGTGAACGAGATCGGCTATTTTGATCGAACTGAGCAGGGGCTCTCGGCCTATCATTCACTTGTGGAAAGCCTGCCGGAAGCGGCGAGGGCTTTGGGCGAGGTCTGGAAGGTGTTTTCCAACGGCGAAGGAGCCGTATTCGTAACCTTAAGTGCCGTTCTGGTCTGGGACGGAAAGGCCTTCAGGCTCCATGGATCGCCGGGAACGGCACGAGTGCAGGCGATGCAGGCGGACGGAAGGATCTTTATAAGCCGCACCGATTCGGGGGTTCGGACGCTCGACGCGGACGGACTGCATGAGTTCATTTCGCCGGAAATCCTGAGAAGCGCCGGGGTCATCTGGATGGAAAAGGCCGAGGGAGGCTGGCTGCTCGGAACCACAAACGGGCTGTTCCGCCTCATCGACGGGAAGATCTCCGAGTTCGCTCCGGATGCCAAAGAGTTCATCCGCAAGAACGTGCTCCTTTGCGCCTGTCGGCTTCCGCGCGGAGACCTTTGCCTCGGCACGCTGAACGGCGGCATTGCAATTGTCGGTCCCACGGGAGCGTTGAAACGGGTCATCTCGACAGACGACGGTTTGCCGTCGCGCGGTGTGTTTTCCCTCTTCGTTACCCGCGACGGCGCGCTGTGGGCCACCTCAGCTGACGGCATTACGCGAATCGCGCTCGAATCCGGCGTTTCGTTTTTCGACGCGCGGCAAGGATTGACCGGTAAACATTGCATCAGCTTGACCCAGACCGGATCCCAAATCCTCGTGGCCACCGAAGAGGGCGTGTTCGGCCTTCCCATAGGCAATGATGGAACGGCGCGTTTCGCAGCGCTCCCCGACCTGACAGCCCGCTATGCCGACCTTGAGTCCGAACCCGACGGCTCGATTTTCGCATCCGGCATCGGGCGGGTCGATCGGATTCAGGCAGGCCGGGCAACCCAGATTTTCGCCTCAAAAAAGAACGTGTTCCTTGTCCGCCGATCCCTGGCGAGTCCCAGCAGCTTTCTTATGGCCGACGGCTTCGACATCGAGCGGCTCTCCCCAGCTGCCGGAGGAGAAATGGAGGCAAACGCGCTGGCGCATCTGCCCGACAAGCCCGAGACCCTGGCCGAGGACGGAGACGGAAACATCTGGATCGGCACCGTCTCCCGCGGCGCGTTCCAAATACCCCAGGGCGCCGGCGTTTCCACGGCTCCAATTCGCGTCACGCCGACCGATGGCCTGCCCGGCACCGGGCGCGGGGCGGTCGCCCGCATCAACGATGCAATCGCGGTATTTACCGGCAAGGGGGTGGAGCTGTATCCGTTGGCGCTGAAGGCACCCGTCCTCATTAAGAATGCTCCAAAGACGCCAGCTGCCGCGATTTCCAATCGCGAATCCTCGGGCGCAGTATGGGTGGCGTTCGACGGCCCCTTCACCGATGGCCCCAGAATCCCGATCCTAGGCCGATTGTCGGTCAGGGCCGGTAGCGAGGCTTCCTGGGAGCCATTCGCCGTCCCGGGTTTGGCGCAGGTAGGCGAAGTCGAATCTCTCTTCGTCGATTCCCGCGGCATCGTCTGGCTAGGGGGCACGGAGGGGCTGCTGCGTCTCGCCCCCGGCCAGCTCGAGGCGGTCGGCAATCCGCGCGCGCCGCTCCTCCGCGCGAGCGTGGCGGCGGATGCGAGGATCCCTGCCGCCAAGAATTCCGTCAGCTTCGATTTTTCCGCGGCGGAGTTTGGCCGGCGCGAATCCGTCCGCTTCCAGACCATGCTTTCCGGAGGCGGCAGCGAGTGGTCCGCGCCCACGAACAGCAATCACCTCGACCTTGTCCGGCTCCAGATCGGCAGGTACGAGTTCGCCGCGCGCGTGATCAACGACGCCGGCCTTGCGAGCCCGGCCACGGTCTGGAGGTTCACGGTCCTGCCCCCCTGGTACAGGACCGTCCCCGCCCTCGTCGGCTTCGGACTGCTGGTGGTCGCGGCCTTTTTTGGCGCCTTCCAGTGGCGCCTCGCGTTCCTGCGCCGGCAGAATGTCCGCCTGGAGGCGCTCGTCCGGAAGAAGACGGAGCAACTCGAGAAGGCCAACGAGGCAAAGTCCGAGTTCCTGGCCAACATGAGCCACGAGATACGCAATCCTATCTCGGGCATACTCGGCCTCGCGCTCGCCTTCGAGGAGACGGTGCTCGACAAGCGCCAGCGCTACCTGGCGGATTCCATAAACAGCTGTGCCACCCTGCTGGCGACCCTGGTCGACGACGTGCTCGACTTCTCGAAGATCGAGGCGGGAAAGATGGAGCTGCGCTCCGCGCCGTTCTCCCTTCGCGTACTCCTCGAGCAGTGCGTCTCGATGGTCACCATGAACGCGCACGCCGACGGGACCGGCATCACCATTTCAATCGCGCCCGGGGTGCCGGAGCATCTCGTGGGCGACTCGGCCCGCGTGCAGCAGATCGTGCTCAACTTCCTCACCAACGCTGTCAAGTTCGGGGCGGGAAAGCCGATCGAGGTCGGCGCCTCCCCCGGCTTCCACGGCCGGGTGCGGTTCTTCGTTCGCGACCAGGGCGCCGGCATGACCGAGGCGGAGATCGCCACCCTCTTCACCAAGTTCACCCGGCTCGAGTCGGCCCGGACCGGCAACATCCGAGGCACGGGGCTCGGCCTCGCCGTCTGTAAGCTTCTCGCGGGCAAGATGGGGGGACGGGTCGGCGTCGAATCCAAGCCCGGCGAGGGTTCCTGCTTCTGGGCGGAGATCCCGTTCGTCACCATGCGCGATGCAGGCACGACCGAGGCGCCCGTCACCCGCCGCTCAGCGCCGCTTCGCGCGCTGATAGTCGAGGACATCGAATACAACGTCATCGCCATGCAGGCCATGCTGCGCAAGCTCGACATCCAGTCGGACGTCGTGAACGACGGGCTCGCCGCCCTGGAGCGACTGAAGGCCACCCACTACGACGTCGCGTTCCTCGACTGGAGCCTGCCCGGGCTCATCGGCACGGAGGTCGCGTCGCGCTACCGCGCGGTCGAGCCATCCACGCAGCGCACCATCATCATCGCCACCACCGCCTATTCCGCCGACTTCAACAGGGAGGCCTGCCTCCAGGCCGGCATGGATGCGTTCATCTCCAAGCCGATCACCCCGGCGAAGATTGCGGACGCGTTGCGCGACCTGGGGGGCCCCATGCGCACCGCCGCCTCGGTCGAGGTCCGCTCCCAGAAGATCACCCTGGAGCAGCCCACGGAGATCGACCTGGAGATGCTGCGCTTCCTCGGCAACGAGACCCTGGAGGGCCTCAACAGCCAGATCGACCGGTTCCTGGCCGCGTTTGAGAGCGACCGCGAAAGCGCCCGCAAGATCGTCGCCACGGGCGAGCGCGAGGAGATCCACCGCATAGCGCACCGGCTCCTGTCGCACTGCAGCGTGGTGAAATACGAGCGGCTGAGCCGCAAGGCGCTCGAGCTCCAGAACAGCGCCGCCACGGTCCATCCCGACAAGCTCCAGCAGCTCTTCGACGACTTTGAGCGCGAATTCGCCGCGTTCAGGTATAAACTGGAATCGATCCGCTCTTCGACTGGACCTGCGTGAAGCCGTGCTCGACGGCGAAGGCGATCAGCTTGGGGGTCCCCTTTAGGTCGAGCTTGCGCAGGATGTTGCTGCGGTGGGTCTGGACCGTGCGTGGCGAAAGGTTGAGGCGCTCGCCGATTTCGTCGTCATTGAGGCCCTGGCCGATGAGCGAGAGGATCGCCCGCTCCCAGTCCGACAGCACCTTGATGAAGGAGCGCGGATCGGACCGCCGGGCTATCCGGGCCGCCTGGAACGCCTGCGAGAAATAGATGCGCCCGGCGGCGATCGCCGAAAGGGCGTCCCGCAGGGTCTCTATCGTGTTGGAGTTCTTGTCGATAAAGCCGTGCACGCCCGACTTCTCCACGCGGAACAAGGTGTAGTCGTCGCAGTGCGACGACAGCATCAGGATCCGCAGGCTCGGTATGGCCTTGAGCACGCGGTCCGCCACGTTGAAGCCGTCCATGTCGGGAAGCGACAGGTCCAGGACCACGGCGTCCGGCTTGTGCTTCAGAATCATCTCCACCGCCTGAACGCCCGAATCCGTCTCGCCGACGACGGTATAGCCAAATTCGGAGCTGCAGACCTTCCGCACGACATCGCGAATCATCAGGTGGTCTTCGACGATTACAATTTTCACGGCGCCATTGTAAACTGCTTGGCCGACCGAGCTCAAGCTCGCTCACATCAAATACCTGTCGCCCAAGGGAAAGGCTCATGATTACGTAAAAAGACGTAGAAATCGTCGTAGAATACCCACAGCAGTGCCACTAGGTTGCGCTCTGAAATGGAAGAACTCGGCCTCCCTAAAGGACCTCTGGGTGGGCGCTTCGATGGGGAAGCTCCTCACGCCCATGGCTTTTGCGCGGCCGATTCTGGGGATGCCGGGCGTCCCCTCGGCGCTTCAACCGGGGCAAGCTCCCTGCCATGGAAATGAGCGCCACCCTGATCTGCAACGATTCCGACCGAACCAAGGCCCGCCCGGATGCGGGGCCTGAGGTCGCCGCGAAGAGGCGCCTCGACGAGCAGTTTCTCCGGGCGCAGCGGCTGGAAAGCATCGGCATGCTGGCCTCCGGGATCGCCCACGACCTCAACAACGTCCTGGCCCCCATCATCCTGGCTGCTCCCGTGCTCCGCGAGCACGCGACCAATCCGGATGACCTGCGCATCATTTCCTCCCTTGAGAAGAGCGCCGAGCGGGGCGTCGAATTGGTGCGCCAGATCCTCAGTTTCACCCAGGGCGTGGGCGGCGGCCACCAGCTCGTCGAGGTGAAGCCCCTCCTCAAGGAGACCACGGGCGTCATCGGCGAGACCTTCCCCAAGAACATACGCCTGGAATGCGACGTTGCGGCCGACCTCTGGTCCGTCATGGGAAACCCGACGCAGATTCACCAGGTTCTCCTCAACCTCTGCGTCAACGCCCGCGACGCGATGCCCTCCGGAGGCGTGCTCAGCCTCAGGGCCGAGAACTGCCTGCTCGACGAGCGAGCCGCAAAGAAGATTGACGGCGCGATGGCTGGCGCCTGGGTCGTCCTCCACGTCGAGGATACCGGCATGGGAATCCCTCCCGAGGCGCTCGCGCACATTTGGGAGCCATTCTTCACGACCAAGGACCCAAACAAGGGCACCGGGCTCGGCCTTTCGACCGTGCGCGCCATCGTGGAGCATCACCGGGGCTTCATCAGCCTGAAGACCCAACCCGGCCGGGGCACCACGTTCCGGGTGTACCTGCCCGCCGCCGAGATACCCGCCAAGGGCGACCAACTCGACCCGGTCCGGCCGAGCGCGGCCCGCGGCAACGGTGAGCTCATCCTGATTGTCGACGACGAGGCCCAGATCCGCGACATCACGGGGGCCATCCTCTCGCGCCACGGCTTCCGCGTGCTCATGGCCGGGGACGGCTCCGAGGCCGTGGCGCTCTTTGCCGCCCGCAGCAGCGAGATCAGCCTGGTCGTAACGGACATGAGCATGCCAAACCTCGACGGCTCCGTCCTCGCCAACATCGTTCAGCATCTGAATCCCACGGTGAAGATCCTCGCCATGAGCGGGTTGTCCAGCGGGGGTGGCGACTCCAAGACGCACCGTTTCAACGGAGCCTTTCTCTTCAAGCCCTTCAAGGTCGAAGCCCTTCTCGAGGCAGTTAACAAGCTGCTTCATCCCGAACTTGTGACTGAAGTCGCCTAATTGGCCGGCGCGCAAGCCGGGCCGCCTGCCGGTCGAGTCTCAACGGCGGCGGCCCGGCTTGTTTTTCGGCAGGCATTTTGCCGAAAGGAGATGTCCGGCCGGGCCCGCCTCAAGAACGTCTCCATGGGCCGGGATTTGTGCCCATTTGGACGCGGCGCCGCACATGAGCCCGCGGGGCGGAGGCCTGCCCGGCGTTCTTTGGCTTGGCTGCCGGATTCAAAGAGCAGATAGTGGGCCCCGTGAATAGTCCGAAACACCCGCGTCCTGCCCCGGATGGGTGCGGGGTCGGGCCGCAGCCGAAGACATCCCCTGCCCTGCCGGAATCCCGCGGCAGCGGCGCGACCGCCCAAGGAGAATAATGCCATGCCCGAAAGACTCATAGCCCGCCGCGAATTCGTCCGAAGCTCCGTGGGCACCCTCGGGGCAATCGCAGCCGCCGCCTCCCTGTCCCGGGCCGCAGATGTTCCGGGGCCCGCGCCGTCCGCGCCCCCGGCCCCGAGAGGGCCAGACACCGCGTTCACCGGCGACCAGCTAGACCAGATCTCCTTCCCCATGGGCGGCTTTGGCGCGGGAATGATGTGCCTGGAAGGCCCCGGAGGCCTCACGAATGTCTCGATACGCGACCGGCCCGTGCTCCAGAACCAACCGGGATTGTTTGCGGCCATCTCGATCGGCGGCCCGGCGAAGATCGCCCGCGTGGTCGAGGGCCCCGTGCCGAAGTGGAAGCTGTTTGAACGCAGGCATGCCGCGACCGGCAGCGGGCCGCTGGGTCTGGGGCTTCCGCGCTTCGACCGGGCGACGTTCCGCGCGCACTTTCCCTTCGCGCGCGTCGAGCTCGCGGATCCGGCGGTGCCCGTCACGGCCCGCATCACCGGGTGGAGCCCGTTCGAGCCCGGCGACGCCGACAATTCGAGCCTGCCGGTCGCGGGCCTCGAGTACACGTTCACGAACGCCGGCGACGAGGAATTGGACGCCGTGTTCTCGTTCCACGCGCGCAATTTCGTGCCGGCGGCCATGAATGAGTGGCAGAGCGGGCCGGAGCCCGCGCGGGCCATCCGCGGCACCCCCGGCGGCTTCACCCTGTACGGGGCGGCGTGGCCGTCGGCGCAGCAGGAGGAGGCATGGTGCGCCTTCGCCACCGACGACCCGGCGGCCAAGGTCAACCTCGCCTGGTTTCGCGGCAACTGGTTCGATCCGCAGACAATGGCCTGGCGCGACGTCGAGCAGGGCGCGGCCTACGACCGCCCGGCCCCGGCCGAAGGCAGGCTGCCGACGGGCGCATCGCTGTTCGTTCCGTTCCATTTCGTTCCGGGGGCTATCAAGACGATCCGGCTGCGGATCGCCTGGTACGCCCCAAGGACCCGGTTGCGCGACATAGTCCCCCCGCTGGGCGACGCCGGGGCCCCGTCCGACTACTACCAGCCGTGGTATGCCAGCCGATTCGCAGGCATCGACGAGCTCGCGGCCTACTGGCGCGACCACTACATGGACCTGCGCCGCAAGGCGGAGCGATTCTCCGACTGCTTCTTCGACTCCTCCCTTCCGGCCGAGGCCGTCGAGGCCGCCGCCGCCAACCTGAGCATCCTGAAATCTTCGACGGTGCTGCGCCAGGCCGACGGGCGCCTGTGGGGATGGGAGGGCTGCGACGAGGACAACGCGCAGGGCCCCGGGACCTGCACCCACGTCTGGAACTACGCCCAGTCGATCGCGCACCTGTTCCCGTCGCTCGAGCGGACCCTGCGCGAGACCGAGTTCTCGGTCGGGCAGGACGAGCACGGCCACCAGAATTTCCGGGTCGCCCTGCCGATCCAGGCCTCGGCGCACGACTTCTACGCCGCGGCGGACGGCCAGCTCGGCGGCATCATGAAGGCCCACCGCGAGTGGCGGATAAGCGGCGACACGGCCTGGCTGCGCGGGCTCTGGCCAAGGATTCGAGCGAGCCTGGACTATTGCATCGGCACCTGGGACCCCGAGCACAGGGGATGGCCGGAGGAGCCGCAGCACAACACCTACGACATCCAGTTCTGGGGCCCAAACGGCATGATATCGAGTTTCTACGCCGGAGCCCTGAAGGCGGCCGCCGCCATGGGGCGTGCGCTGGGCGAGGACGTCGCGCTTTACGAGGACCTGCTTGCCCGCGGGGCGGCCCGGATCAACGGGGAGCTTTTCAACGGAGAGTACTACTTCCAGAGGGTGGAGTGGAAGAACCTGAGGGCCAAGGTCGCGGTGGACGGGAAGTTCTACGGGGAGTACTACTCGAAGGAGGCGGCCGAGCTCCTCGAGAGGGAGGGCCCGAAATACCAATACGGGGCCGGCTGCCTTTCGGACGGGGTCCTCGGATCATGGCTCGCGCTCGCCTGCGGCGTCGGCCAGGTGCTCGATCCCGAAAAGGTGCGCAGCCACCTGAAGGCCGTCCACCGGCACAACTTCAAGCGCGACCTCGCGGGCCATGCGAATCCCCAGCGCGCGACCTACGCGAACGGCCACGAGGGAGGACTCCTCCTGTGCTCGTGGCCGCTGGGCAACATGCCCTCCCTGCCCTTCGTCTATTCCAACGAGGTGTGGACCGGCATCGAATACCAGGCGGCCTCGCACATGATCCTGATGGGGCTCGTCGGAGAGGGCCTGGAGATCGTCCGCGCCTGTCGCGCCCGGTACGACGGCCGGGCGCGCAACCCGTTCGACGAGTACGAATGGGGCCACTGGTACGCGCGCGCCATGGCCTCGTACGGGCTGCTCCAGGCGCTAAGCGGCGCACGCTACGACGCGGTGGACGGCGTGCTGCACCTGCAGCCCGCGCTGCGGGGCGACTTCCGCAGCTTCCTCTCCACGGCCACGGGCTTCGGCACGGTGGGGGTGGCGGACGGCAAGCCGTTCCTGAAGGTTGTCGTGGGCAGGATAGAGGTTAAGGAGCTGAGGTACACCGAGGCCCAGAAGGCCGCCGGGTAGCGATATTGAGCGATTTGAGCGATTTCGAGCATTGCAATTGCCTCCCCGTTCCCGGCTCCATTATTCATCTGGGATGCTCGCCCCGGAACGGCACCGCCAGATTCTGCGCCTCCTCGGGGAACGGGGCCGGGTGACGGCCGCTGAGATCTGCTCGCGCCTCGGGGTTTCGGTCGCGACCGCGCGCCGCGACGTGACCGAGCTGTCCGGCGCCGGCCTGGCCACCCGGACCCGGGGCGCGCTGCTTCCGCACGATTTCTCGCTGGTCGAGCCGCCCTACCCGCGGAAGACCGAGAAGGCCGTCACCGCCAAGGTTCGCCTTGGGCGCGCGGCCGCGGCCCTGGTCCCGGAGGTCGGCACCGTCTTTGTGGACGCCGGCACAACGTGCCTTGAGGTCGGCCGCGCTCTCCTGGAGCGGGCCGCTCTGCGCATCTACACGAACTCGGTGCCGCTCCTGGCCCTCGCAGGGGAGGCCCGGGCAACCGTCAGCGCCGTCGGCGGGGAGGTTCGCCCCATGAGCCTTGCGCTCACCGGGGGGCTTTCCCAGAGCTGGCTCGAAAACCTCCGCTTCGACGTCGCCGTGCTCGGAGCGTCCGGCCTCGACGGCGCGGCGGGGGCGTCGACGACCGAGGTGGGCGAGGCCGCGGTTAAGGCCGAGGTTCTGCGGCGCGCCCGCCGCCGCATTCTTGTCGCCCACGCCGAGAAATGGAACCGCCCGTCCGCGCTTCGCTTCGCGCCCTGGGCCGCCTTCACCGACTTCGTCACCGACCGCGCGCTTTCCCGCGACGAGCGAATCGCGCTCAACGCGGCCCAGGTGCGCGTCCACACCGCGTCGCCCCGATGAAATCCGCCCGCCTCCACCGCCTATTCAACCCCCGCACCGGCCGCTGCTTCGACGTGGCCATCGACCACGGTTTTTTCAACGAGGGATCGTTCCTCGCCGGCATCGAGAACCTTCCGCGGGCGATCGCGACGCTGGTCGCCGCCGGGCCCGACGCCATCCAGCTCACCGTCGGCCAGGCCCCCCACCTGCAAGGCATCCCGGCGCGCGGCAAGCCCGCTCTTGTCCTGCGAACCGACGTCGCCAACGTCTACGGCCCCCGGCTTCCGCGCACCCTCTTCTCGCGCATGATCGACGATCCCGTCGGGCAGGCCGTGCGCCTCGACGCCGCCTGCGTCGTCGTTAACCTATTCTGCATCCCCGACCAGCCGGAGCTCGCCGACCAGTGCATCCAGAACGTCATGCGGCTCAAGTCCGTCTGCGACCGTTGCGGCATGCCGCTCATGGTCGAGCCGCTCGTGTTCCAGCCCAACGCGAAGTCCGGCGGCTACGGCGTGGACGGCGACCCGGAGAAGATCATCCCCCTCGTCCGCCAGGCCGTTGAGCTCGGGGCCGACATCATCAAGGCCGACCCCACCAACGACATCTCGGTCTACCACAAGGTGGTCGAGACGGCCGGCGGCATCCCCGTCCTGGTGCGCGGCGGTGGCAGGGCCCCCGAGGCCGAGGTCCTCGCCCGCACCGCCGCCCTCCTGCAGCAGGG
Organism: uncultured Opitutaceae bacterium; assembly: GCA_937889545.1. Lineage (GTDB taxonomy): Bacteria > Verrucomicrobiota > Verrucomicrobiia > Opitutales > Opitutaceae > Palsa-1447. The sequence continues at coordinate 75,309 of CALAOT010000073.1, read as the reverse complement.
CGCGGCTGGCATCGTGTACGGCCGAAACATCATCCAGCACCCGCAGCCGGCGAAGATCACCCGCGCCCTCATGGCCGTCGTCCACGACGGGGCGACCCCTTCCGCGGCCCTCGCCTTCCTCCAGTGAGCGCGCCCCCTGGATCGCCCGCAGCCCCGGTCCACGTTGCCGTCATCGGAGCCGGCCTGATGGGCCGCGAGGTCGCCAGCGCCTTTGGCCGCTGGTTCGCGCTCCTCGACTGCCCCGTGCGCCCGGAGCTCACCGGCGTGTGCGACGTCAACGCCGCCGCCCTGGACTGGTTCCGCAAGCTGCCAACGGTTCGGCACTTCGACACCGACCACGGGTCGCTCCTCGCCCGGCCCGACATCGACGTCGTCTACGTCGCCGTGCCCCACCATCTGCACGAGGCCATTTATCTCGACGTGCTGCGCGCCGGAAAGGATCTCTTCGCCGAAAAACCTTTCGGGATCGACCTCGGGGCCGCCCGGCGCATTCGCGACGAGGCCGCGCGCCTCGGGCGCTTCGTGCGGGTGTCCTCGGAGTTCCCCTTTCTTCCCGGGGCCCAGCGCGCGTTCAGGCTCGCGGCCTCGGGCCAGCTCGGCCGCATCATCGGGATCCGGGCGGCCCTGCTCCATTCGAGCGACCTGGACCCTGCCAAGCCCATCAACTGGAAGCGGCAGAACCGGTACTGCGGCGAGGCCGGTGTCATGAACGACCTCGGCCTGCACGTCGCCCACCTGCCGCTGCGCCTCGGCTGGAAGCCCGCCCGTGTCTACGCCCAACTCCAGAAGATCTACCGCACGCGCCCCGACGGCAAGGGAGGCTCCGTCCCCTGCGACACCTGGGACAACGCCGCCCTCCATGCCACCGTGGACATCGGCGGCGAGCCCGTGCCCATGTCCCTGGAGATGAAGCGCATGGCGCCCACGGAGACCAACACGTGGCTTTTCGAGGCTATCGGCACCGACCGGGGCGTGCGTTTTTCCACCAAGGAGCCAAAAACCCTCTGGACCTACCGGCGCGAAAGGGAACAGTGGTGGGAAAAGACCGACCTCGGATTCGACATGGGCTTCAAGGCCATCACCGGCTCGATTTTCGAGCCGGGCTTCCCGGACATCCTCATGCAGATGTGGGCCGCGTTCCTGTCGGAACGCGCCGGACTGCTTGGCGACCGCTTCGGCTGCGCGACGCCCGACGAGGCGGTGGCCCAGCATGAGATCTGGGCCGCCGCGCTCACGAGCCAGCGCGAACAGTCGGTCGTGCACCTCTGACCGCCCGGCCGCATGAAACGCTCCGCCGTCAACCAGGCCTACCGCGACGCCCTCGCCTGCTTCGGCCGCCACCGCTGGGCGCTTCCGCCGCGCCCGAGGTGGGACATCACCGATTTCGGGCTCGGCGACTTTGCCCGCCACGGCCTGACGCTCGTCAACCTTGCGAGCGAGCCCGAGTACTGCGAGAAGCTCATGTTCGCGCGGCGCGGCCAGGCCACGCCCTGCCACACGCACGCCAGGAAGAAGGAGGACATCATCTGCCGCGCCGGCGAGCTCACCCTGCGGCTATGGCCGGCCAAGCCCGCCCCCGGAGCGCCGCTGCCGAGCTCATTCCTGGCGCGCATCGACGGCGAGCCCGTAGAGATCCGCACGGGCGAGGCCTTCGTCCTCGCGGCCGGCTCGCGGATCACGCTCCTGCCCGGCGTGTGGCACTCGTTCTGGCCGGCGACCGATGAGTGCGTCATCGGCGAAGTGTCCACCGCCAACGACGACGTGGGCGACAACTTCTTCCTCGACCCCGGGGTCGGCCGCTTCCCCGGACTCGAGGAGGACGAGCCGCCCGCCGTCCGCCTGGTCTCCGACTGAGCCCCCATGCGCTCCGGGATTCTCGCAGCCGGCAACTGGATCCGCGACCATGTGAAGACGGTCGACGCATGGCCCGAGCAGGACGGCCTCGTCACTATCCTCGGGCGCTCCATGGGCAACGGAGGCGGCCCCTACAACGTGCTCAAGGACCTCGCAAGGCTCGGCGCCCCGTTCCCGCTCGCGGGCATCGGGCTTCTCGGCGACGACGAAGACGGCCGCGCCATCCTCGCCGACTGCGAGGCGTCCGGGATAGGCACCGCCCAGCTGCGAGCGGCGCCCGGCCTCTCCACGAGCTACACCGACGTGATGACGGTGCGCGGCACCGGCCGGCGCACGTTCTTCCACCACCGCGGCGCAAACGCCCTGCTAGCGCCCGGGCACTTTGACTTCACGCGAGCCCGCGAGCGCATCTTCTACCTCGGCTACCTCCTTCTCCTCGACGCGCTCGACGCGCCGGGCCCCGACGGCGCCCCCCGCGCCCGCGAGGTCCTGCGCAGCGCTCGCGCCAGCGGCCTGCAGACCTCCCTCGACTGCGTGAGCGCGGCCAGCGAGCGCTTCCGCGCCACCGTCGTGCCCGTCCTGCCCGACATCGATGTGCTCTTCGTCAATGACTACGAGGCCGAGCAGATTGCGGGCATCGCCCTCGGCCGCGGCGCGGCGATCGACCGCCGCGCCGTGGAAAGGGCCGCACGCGCGCTCGTCGACCTAGGCGTGCGCGGCTGGGCGGTCCTGCATTCCCCCGAGGGGGCGTGCGCCTGCTCCGCCTCCGGGGAAATCGCGTGGCAGCCCGCGGTCCGCGTGCGGCCGGAGCTCGTACTGGGATCGGCCGGGGCGGGCGACGCGCTGGCCGCCGGCGTCCTCTACGGCGTGCACGAGGGCTGGCCGATGGCGCGCGCGCTCGAGCTCGGCGTCTGCGCCGCCGCCACCTCGCTCCTGAACCCCACCTGCTCGGGCAGCGTCCGCTCGTCTGCGCAGTGCCTGGCCTTCGGCCGCGAACACGGATTCGCCGCATTCCCGTGAACGGCGGCGATCCCATTTCGAGGCGCCCGGCGTGGCGCAGCATCGCCGCGGCCTGGGAGCTCGCCAGGCTCGACCGGCGCGAGGCCGCGCCAAGCGGCTGGATTGCCGCAACCGTGCCCGGAGCCGTACAGCTTGACTGGGCGCGAGCCCGCGGGCTGCCGGACGCTGCCATCGGCCAGAACGTGCGCCTCTACGAGGGGCTGGAGGACTACCACTGGCTCTACCGGACCCGCGTGCCGCGGGCGCGGCTGGCCGCGGGAGAGCAGCTGGTCTTCGCCTGCGGGGGCGTCGACTACGCCTGCGAGGTGCGCGTCGCGGGCCGGCTGGCCTTCCGGCACGAGGGCCTGTTCACGCCGTTCGAGATCGATGTCTCCGACTGCCCCCCGGGCGCGGAGCTCGACGTCCTGATCCTTCCCGCGCCAAAGCTCCCCGGAGCCCCGCCCGACCGCACGCAGGCCAGCCGCGTGTGCAAGCCGCCGGTCAGCTACGGATGGGACTGGCATCCCCGGCTCATTCCGCTCGGCCTGTGGGCCGCAGCCGGCTTCATCGCCCGCCCAAGGGCGCACCTGCGGCACGTGGACTTTGCGTACACCCTGAGCGGCGACCTCTCGGAGGCCGCCATCACGGTCGCGGCCGAGGCCGCAGGCGGCGACGCGCAGCCCCGGTGGCGGCTCCTGGACGCGCGGGGCTCGACGGTCGCCGAGAGCGCCTCGGCCCCGGTTTCGCTCCGCGGGCCCCGCCTCTGGTGGACGCACGACCACGGGGAGCCGTCCCTCTACACCCTGGAGGTCACCTGCGGCGGCGACATCTACCGCCGCCGCGTCGGGTTCAGGCGCGTGCGGCTGGTCATGCCGGAGGGCGGCTGGAAGCACCCCTCGGGGTTTCCTATGTCGCGCAGCCACCCTCCCGTGACCGTGGAGCTGAACGGCAGGGTCATCTTCGCCAAGGGATCCAACTGGGTGAACGCGGACATCTTCCCCGGCGCGATCACCGCCGACACCCTCCGGCCTCTGCTGCGGCTGGCCCGGGACGCGAATTTCAACGTGCTGCGCAGCTGGGGCGGCGCGATCGTGAACCCGGACGCGTTCTTCGACCAGTGCGATGAGCTCGGCCTGCTCGTGTGGCAGGAGTTCCCGCTGGCCTGCAACTGCTATCCCGATGATCCGGCCTACCTGCGGATCCTCGACCAGGAGTCGCGCTCCATCATCCGCCGGGTGCGCCAGCACCCGTGCCTCGGCCTGTGGGGTGGAGGAAACGAGCTCTTCAACGCGTGGTCGGGGATGACGGACCAGTCCCTGCCGATCCGGCTGCTCAACCGCAACTGCTACGACCTCGACCCCGGCACCCCCTTCCTGCCCACCTCGCCCGTCGACGGCATGGGACATGGCGACTACCGGTTCCGCGATGAGCGGGGCCGCGAGGTTTTCGAGATATTCCAGCGGGCCCGCTTCACCGCCTACTCGGAGTTCGGGTGCCCGGGACCGTCGCCCGCAGCATACCTGAAGACCTTCATTCCCGAAGCGGAGCTCTGGCCGCCGCGCCCGGGCACCAGCTGGCAGACGCACCACGGCTTCGAGGCCTGGGAGGCGGATCCGACCTCGTGGCTCTGCACGGCGACCCTCGAGCATTATTTCGGGCCGTCCGGCGACCTGGATAGCCTGGTCGACCGGGGGACCTGGCTCCAATGCGTCGGCCTCCAGGCGATCTTTGAGGAGGCGCGGCGGCAGAAGCCGGGATGCGCAATGGCGCTCAACTGGTGCTTCAACGAGCCGTGGCCGAGCGTGGCCGGCCCCTGCATCGTCAACTGGCCGGCGCGGCCCAAGCCCGCCTACCATGCGGTCCGGCTGGCGTGCCGGCCGGTCCTCGCAAGCGCGCGCTTTGCAAAGTTCCAATGGCGGTCCGGGGAGACCTTTGCCGCGGAGATCTGGCTGCTCAACGACTCGGCGGACGACTTGCCGGCGGGCGAGCTGGAAGTCACGCTGGCCGCAGGCGGCCGTTCGACCAGGCTCCTGCTCTGGGCCCACCCGCCGGTCGCTGCGGGAAGGAACCTCGCCGGCCCGGGCGTCGAGGCGGTGCTGCCGCCGGTCTCGGCGGACGCGTTCGAGCTTTCCCTGAAGGCGTCGCCCCGGACGGAGTGGAGTTCGACCTACCGCCTGAGCCTGCTTCCCGAGACCGCCTGAGGCGCGCCCCTCAGCGGGAGGGCTCCAACTGCACCGCCCACTGGTTGTCGAGGCGAAGCGACAGGTCGAGCGGGTCGCCGACCCTTACCGAACCGCGCGCAACCTGGTAGGCCCAGACCTGGAAGTACGCGAGGGTCGCTCCCCCGTAGATCGTCGAGAACGCACCGTCCACGGCATCCTGGCCGCGCGAGACTGTGATCCGGCCGATTCGCGGCACGAAGAAGCGCGCGTCGGTCGTGAACCAGCTGCCGCCGAGGAACACCTCGGCGTAGGCATGGAAATCCATGTGGTTCTCGGGGTCGGGAAACCCGATGTCGGGAAGGTGGCCGGTCACATAGCGCGCGGGGACGTTGAAGGTGCGGTTCAGGGCGACCGTGAGGTGCGCAAAATCGCGGCACACGCCGTAGCCGCGCTGCAGGACATCCCAGGCCGAAAGGTCGCTGCGGCCGGACAGGTAACGGTATTCGATGTTCTCGTGGATCCACCCGCTGATGGCCTGCACGCGCGGCCAGCCGTGCTCGACCCGGCCGAATTTTTCCCAGGCAAAATTGACCAGCTTGTCCGAATCGCAGTACCGGCTGGGAAGCGTGTAGCGCAGCATGGCGGGCGGAAGGTCGCCCGGCGCAAGCGGTGCGGCGCCGAGGCCGTGGTTGTCCGGCTTCGACGACACAGCCACTATGGCGTCGTGCCTGAACAGATTGCTGCCTGGCGCAAGGGCCACGCGGCAGATGGAATTGCCGTGGCTGTCGGCAAACTCGTCCGCCGGCAGGTTGTTTCCCAGGGTTATCGCCTCCTCGAGCACAACGTGGCGCGGGTCGGGCCTCGGCCTCACGTTCAGGAGCAGCGACGCCGTTCCCGTGACCTCGTAGGCCAGGCTGCAGCCCACGCGCACCGTAAGGTCGAGCTCGGGAGGGCAGGTCGGCGGCACCATGATGTGTCCATAAGGCACCAACATCGAGCCCGGCGCAAACGGTTTCCCCGGTCCCGCAGCTTTGCCGCCTGCGGACTTGCAGTCGGTCCGCCGCATGTTGTCATTCCAACCACCCCAAAATGACTTCATCCAAGGACGTGTTCATCGGCACCGACAGCGGCGCCACGACATCAAAGACGGGAGGCGTCTGGGCGGACGGCTCCATGGTTTCCATGAAGCTCCTGCAGAGCGCCACGAACGCCCAGCAAGGAACCGCCGCCGTGCTCAAGGGCTGGGTCCAGGGCGTCTCGGGTTTCCTCGCCGAGAACCAGCTTTCATGGGGCCAGGTCCGGGGCGTGGGCCTCGCGATTCCCGGCCCGTATCTGCGCTACGGGGTGCTCGGGCGCGCCGCCAACCTTCCCGCCAGCTTTGACGGCTGGAATTTCCACGAGGATTACCGCCGCGCGCTCGAGCAGGCGGCGGGCCGCGCGATCCCCCTCGTGGCCGGAAACGACGGCAAGTTCGGCGGGGTTGCGGAGGCAAAGCTCGTGCGGGCCGGCAAGAAATCCTCCGTGCTCCTGCTCGCGCCGGGTTCCGGACTCGGCTGCGCGTACATCGACACCAACGGGCTTCCGCTGGACGGCGACACGCTTTCGGGAATGGAGGCGGCGCACATGCCCGCGCCGCTCCACCTTCTTGGCATGACAAAGCCCTTCCTTTGCGGCTGCGGCCGGACGTGGGGATGCATCGAGACCTACACGACGCTGTCGGGCCTGCCCTACCTCCTTGAGGAGTTCCTGAAAAGGCACCCCGGCCACGAGCTAGCGCGGTCGCCGCTCGTATCGAAGGAGAAGGCCATGTCTCTGCGCGGACTCGCGCAAAAGGACGATCCCCTGGCGGTGGAGATATTTGACTTCCAGGCCCGGGCGCTGGGGCTGCATGCGGCTTCGCTGTGCCTCGCGCTCGATCCCGGGTTCGTCGTGGTGGGCGGAGGCCTCATGGATCACGAGTCCACCACGCCCAAGTTCCGCGAGCGGTACATCAACATCCTGCGCGAGGCCGCGATGCCCTTCCTTTGGCCCGTTCAGCGCGGGACCATCAGGTTTGCGGCCTCGGAGCTGGGCGAGCTCTCCCAGGCAATCGGGGCCGCGCTGGTCGCGCTCTACACGTCGAATACCCCTTGAGCAGGCCCCGTCCGAGGCGGGTTTGCCTTCAGCGCGCCCCGGCCGCGGGGCCCGGCATCCCGTAGCCGAAGCTCTCGAGGATCCTGTGCGCCGCCTCGCTGCGAAGGAACGCCAGATAGCTGGCCGCCCCGGGATTGCCTGAACCGTGGGCCGTGATCACCGCAACCTGGGTAAGGGGCTCGTAGAGCCTCGCGGGCACCTCGGCCCAACGCCCCCTGCCCTTCAGCCCCGGGGAAACCACCGCTGAGAGCGCCACGAATCCGGCGTCCGCGTTGCCCGTCTCGACGAACTGGGTCGCCTGGGAGATGTTCTCGCCCGTGACCAGCTTTGGCCGGGCATCGGCCCAGAGCCCCAGCTTCTCGAGCGCCTGCCTTGCGGCGCGGCCGTAGGGTGCGCTGTCCGCGTTTGCGATGGCGAGCGCGCGCACGGCCGGGCTGCGCACGGTCGCGGCTATGTCGGACACGTCGAGTCCGGGTTTGACCGTCCAGAGCACGAGCCGGCCGACCGCAAACGGGGTGAGGCTCTTGGAATCCGCGTGCCCCGTCCTCACGAGCGCAGCGGCGAATTCGGGGTCGGCGGAAAGGAACACGTCATAGGGCGCGCCGCTCCTAATCTGGGCGACCAGGTTGCCCGATGCGCCGACGGCGGTCTTCACGTCGACGCCCGGCGAGGCCTCCGCGAACCCCGCGTTCAAGGCCTCGAGCGCGTAGCTGAGGTTGGACGCGGCGGCGATGGTCAGCGTCCCGGCGCCGCAGGCCGCGATCGGCGCACCCAGGCCCAGGCAGACGCCGATTACCGCGCCCCGAGCCCTCGTCACGAGAAGGGTTTGTCGGGCGCGATGATCTTGAGCACCGAGCGAACCCGGTTGAGTTCACCGTGAAGGTGGCTCATGATGAACGCGATCTCGATGGCCCGGGAGGCGGGCACCTCGCCCTGGGGCTCGATGGCCAGCCTCGCCTCGAGTGTCGAGAACCGCCGCCCCACCTCGCGAAGGCCCAGATCGAGCGCGTCGGCCTTCAGCTGGCTGGTGTCGGTGGCCAGCTGCTGCCGGTCGGTGGACCGCGCGCCGGCCTTCGCCTTGGTCAGCCAGCGCTCCATGTAGTCGAGGGTCACGCCGACTTTCGCCTTGTATGCCGGAACGTCGATTCCCAGCCGGCTCGCGGCCTCCTCGGGGCTTTCGATCTTCTTCTGCCCCGCGATCTCGGCCTTGATGATGTTCAGCTGCTCGAAAACGCGGATCTTGTCCGGGGGTTTCACCATGTAATGGCGGACGCCCAGACGGGCCGCCCGCACGACCGTCGCGCTGTCGGTGGAGACCGTGCAGATGATCACCCTCACGTAGCGGCACGCGGGCGTGGCCCGCACGCGCTCGAGCAGGTCGAGGCCCGAAATCGACGGGAGCATCAGGTCGAGGAACACAACGTCGAAGGGATGCCGCGGATCGGCCATCAGCCTGAGGGCGTCATCGCCATCCGCGGCCGTCAGGATCGTGTGGTTGCCCTCCATCTCGAGGATGTTGACGAGCATCTCGCGCGAAGTGGCTTCGTCCTCGACGATTAGGATGTTCACGACAGGTTGGGTGGACCGACACCCATTTCGGGAAAAACATACCCCGGTGTCAACCGTTGCAGCACACGCGATCGCGGGGTCATTTTACAGCAGCCCAGACCCGCTGGACGTCGTCGTGGTCATCGAGCGCCTGCAGGAACTCCCCCACGCCGGCCCGCGCCGCCTCGTCGAGTTCCGGAAATGTCTTTGCGATGTAGCCGAGCTCGCTCGTGACGACCGACCATCCGTGCTGCGATAGCCAGGAGGAAACGGCGTGCACCGCCGTCCGGTCCGTGATGAACCGGCCCCCGGCGCGACCCTCGGGAATGTCGTCGTTCTGGTGATGGGTGAGCGCCTCGACCGCATTGGCGCCCGCCTCGATCGCGGCGGCCTCGAGGTCGGCCGCTGCGTCCGGATGGTGCGCCTCGACGAGCCCGACGTGGTCGAACAGGAATTTGTTGCTGCCCGTGCTTCCCAGCACGCCCCCCTTGAAGAGGAACCGCATCTCGGCCGCGGTCCGCTGATGGTTGTCGGTGTATGCCTCGATGATCAGGGGGATCTTGTGGGGCGCGTAGCCCTCGAACACAACGTGCTCGAGGGCGTGCTTCTCGTCGCCGATGCCCGCCCCCTTCTTGATCGCCCGCTCGATGACGTCCCGGGTCACGCTCGCCTTGCGCGCCTTCTCAAGGGCGGCGGCGAGCCGCGCATTCGCCGCGGGTTCGGGGCCGCCAAGCTTCGCCGCGACCGTAATCTCCTTCACCAGCTTGCCCACGACCTGGCCCTTCTTCAAGTTGACGATCGCGCGTTTCGCGTGAAGCCATTGACGTCCCATGGGATTGGAACGGCTAGCACCGCGCCACGATCCCGGCAATGGCAAAGAGTCCGGAGAGGCCCGTTGCATGCCCTCCCGGCCGGGCCCGCGGGCACGGCGCCGCCGATCCCGAATGCCCCGAGACGCCTGTGCCCAAGAGCCGGCGAGGGACGCCGCCGCATGGAGGCGGGCGCAAGGCCGCGCCCCCGGCAGATCGGGTTTGCGATCCGGCCCCGCATGGCCGACGATCCCGCGCACCCCGCGTTTCGAATGCAGACCCCCGCGAACATCCAGATGATCGGCGACGAGATCGCCATAGCCTGGAGCGACGGAGCCGAATCCTACATCCGCCAGGACCTGCTGCGCCGCGCGTCCCCGAGCGCCGAGACGCAGGGGGAGCGCGACGTTTTTGGGAACCAGTACGGCGGCGCCGGCGGGGTCGACTATTCCGGCGTCCGGGTGCTCGGGTGGGAGCGCATCGGCAACTATGCCCTGCGGTTCGTATTCAGCGACCGCCACACGACCGGGCTTTACACGTACGACTACCTGCGAAGACTCGGGGCCCTCAACCCGCCCTGACCATGGCAACACCCGCCTCATTTCCCCCGCGCACAACGACCGCGGAGGTCGAACTGGGAACGCTCCTCCAGCCAAAGTTCGGCCCGGATGGGCTGATCCCCTGCATCACCGTGGACCTTGCGACCAACGAGGTGCTCATGTTCGCGTACATGAACGCCGAGTCGCTCGACTACACGATCCGCAACAGGAGGGCCGCCTTTTGGAGCCGTTCGCGGAACAGGCTCTGGATCAAGGGCGAGCAATCCGGCCACGCCCTGAACGTCGTGGGCCTCTACGTCGACTGCGACCAGGACGTGATCCTGCTCAAGGTCGAGAACCTAGGGCCCGGCGCATGCCACAACGGCTACCGGTCCTGCTTCTACCGCAAGCTGGTCGCCGAGGCCGATCCGGAGGGGCCCAAGGCGCTCAAGCTCGAATTCGCAGCGACGCGCGCCTTCGATCCGGCCACGGTCTACAAGAAGTAGCGGCGCCAGGAAGGCCCCGGCCGCCGGGGGCCGGCCGCTCACTCGTTGCCGGGCTCCACGACCACCCCCACCATCAGCTCGGCGCTCGACACGACCTGCCCGTCCACCGAGCAGGACACCTCGGCGAACGCGATCTTGTTGTTCCGGACCTTGGCCAGCTTCGCGTGGATCCTGAGTTGGTCGCCCGGGCGGACGGGCTTGCGGAACTTGACCTTGTCCGCGCTCATGAAGAATGCGGGCATGGGCACCCAGTTGTTGTGGGCAACGATCAGAATGCCGGCGGCCTGCGCCATCGCCTCGAGCTGAAGGACGCCGGGCATGACGGGATTCCCCGGGAAATGGCCGTTGAAGTAGGGCTCGTTGAACGTGACGTTCTTGAGCGCGATCAGTTCGTCCGTCCCCTTGATGCTGACCACGCGGTCGATCATGACGAACGGATACCGGTGGGGTATCAAGTCCAGGATGCTCCGGATATCGAGCGCCGACACGTCGTCGGCCGGCGTCGCGCGAACCGCGCCCCGCCTTCTCGCGCCGCCTTTCCTGCGCTCCTGGAGCCTGTCGAATAGAACCTTCGTCAGCTCCGCGTTGATCGCATGGCCAGGGCGGATCGCGACTATGTGCGCCTTCAGCGGCATGCCGAGGAGCGAAACGTCCCCGATGATGTCGAGGATCTTGTGGCGCACGAACTCGTCCTTGAACCGCAGGGGTTCCTTGGACATCACCTTGTCGCCCTTGATGACGACGGCGCAGTCGAGCGACCCGCCGCGGATCTTTCCGAGCCTGAGGAGCTCCTCGATGTCCTCGTAGAACGTGAACGTCCGCGCCGGCGCGATCTGGGTCACGTACGTCTCGGGATCGATGGACATCGACATGTGCTGGGTGTGGGTGCCGCGGTCGTCCGCCGAGGTGCAGGAAATCTTCAGCCCGTCGTGCGGAAGGGCGATGATCGACGAGTTCCCCCTCGCGACGGACACGGGCGCATCGAGCGCGTAATAATCGCGCTCCCTGTCCTGCTCGACCGGCTCGCCCTCGATGATCAGGTTCACGAAGGGCCGTGCCGATCCGTCCAGGATGGGCGGTTCCGACGCGTTCATTTCGACTATGACGTTGTCGACGCAGCATCCGCTGAGGGCGCTGAGGACATGCTCGACGGTGTGGATCTTCGCGTGGCCGGCCTGGATCGTCGTCGCCCGCACCAGGTCGGTGACGTGGTCCACGCGCGGGCGGATCTCCGGGGAGCCTCCCAGGTCGACGCGCTTGAACACGACCCCATGGTTCACGGGAGCCGGCTTTAGTGTAAGGGTCACCGCTTCACCGGTGTGGAGCGCGTTGCCCTTTACCGAAACGGGGCGCGACAGGGTCCGTTGTTTCATGGTTTCGCTGGTGAAACAGTGTCGGCAACTCGTGCCGGGCAGCGCAAGCGCGGATAGTCGGCGGCACTGGCCTTGACAGGGATGGCCGTCTTTGTAGGACTGATCCTTCCCTCATACAAAACGCCCAGAACGATCCGCCAAGACGCCATGCCCGCAGCCAACGACATTCGCAAAGGTCAGGTAATCAAGCATAACGGTGAGCCGCATCTCGTAATGGAAACGCAGCATCGCACGCCGGGAAACCTGCGCGCGTTCGTCCAGGTCAAGATGCGCAACCTGCGCTATGGCAAGGCGCTCGACCAGCGATTTGCTTCGACCGACACCATCGAGGTGCTCCCGACGGAGCGCCGCACGCTCGAGTTCAGCTATGCCGACCGCGATGCGTTCGCCTTCATCGACCCCTCGACATACGAGCAGATCGAGCTGAGCGCGCAGACCCTGGGGGACGTCAGTAACTTCCTAACGCCGGGCGGAAAGGTGGACGTGCTCTTCGTGGACGACAAGCCCATCACCGTTGAACTGCCGTCCACGGTGACCCTCAAGATCGTGGAATCCGCCGACGGCATCAGGGGTGACACGACGAGCAACGTACAGAAGCCGGCAAAGCTCGAGACGGGGCTCGTCATCCAGGTTCCCCTCTTCGTCAAGGAAGGCGAGTTGGTGCGGGTCAGCACCGCCGACGGAGCGTACATGGGCCGCGCCTGAGAGGCCCGCGCCCAGCGAGTGCGCCGGGACGGAATTCAGCCGCAGGCCCGGCGTTGCGTCACGTCACCCGCGACCAGAGCACCTTCAGGTACCGGCCTTCCAGGCAATTGGAATAGACCGGATGATCCGGGCCGGGGCCCGTGCGGTTGAAGAACTGCAGCCTCCGGTTCTGCCTGTGCGCAGCCTTGATCACGTGCTGCTCGAAATCCTCCAGGCTCAACAGCCCCGAGCACGAGCAGGTGACGAGAATCCCGTCCGGCTTCACAAGGCCAATCGCAAGCTGGTTCAGGTCCTCGTATTTCTGGCGGCCCTCCCAATTCCCGTGCGCGTCGCGGGTGAATATGAACTTCGGGGGGTCGAGCACCACAAGATCCCACGCCTCCTTGTTCTGGTACATCTGCCGTGCGTAGGCGAACGCATCGGCGTGGACGAGGTTGAGCCGAACCTGGTTCAGATTCGCGTTCCGCCTGGCCTGGGCCACGGCCGCCTCGTCGAGGTCGACGCTCGTGACTTCGTCCGCCCCGCCCAGGATCGTCGCGCACAGGGAGAATCCCCCCGTGTAGCAGCAGAGGTCGAGCACGCGCGCACCTTTCGAGAATGTCGCGATCGCCCTGCGGTTGTCGCGCTGGTCGCAGAAAAAGCCCGTCTTGTGGCCCCCGGCAAAATCAACCTCGTAGCGCACCCCGTTCTCGCGGATCTTCACGGCACGCGGGGCCGCCGCGTTGGTCTCGTTGAACGTGGAGGGCTTGATGCCCTCGAGGCTCCCGAGGTCGTGGTCCACCTGGACGCGCGCGAACTTCGTGCCCGCCAGCTCGTGCAGGAGCGGCAGCCAATCTGGGAGCCTCTGCGCGATCCCGAGGCTGAACACCTCGCACAGGAGCACGTCGGCGTACCGGTCGATCGTCAGGCCGCTCAACCCGTCGCCGTCGGAGTTGACAAGGCGATAGGCGTCCGTCTCGGCGTCGAGCTTGAAAAGGTCGCGGCGCAGCCCCACGGCGCGCCGGATCGCCCTCTCGAAGTAGTCCTCCCCGATCGGCTCGGTGCCGTGCACGACGACCCGGAGCGGGATCTTGGCCCGAGGATTGAAAATGCCCGCCCCCACCCGCTCGCCGTTCTTGTCGTAGACGGATACCCAGTCGCCGGGGCGCGCGTCCGGCGACACGTTGCCGAGCAGGCGCGGAAAGACCGCAGGCTGGAAGGTGACGTATTTCAGCTGCGCCCAAGGCCGCGACCAGGACGATCGGTCGACCACGGTGGACACGACCCGTCGGAGCCGGGTCAGGCCACCCGCTCGACGATGGCCGGGGGCGGTGTCGGGCGCTTCGGGGCGAGGCGGTAGGCGTTCTTGAAGTACTCGAGCGCCTGCTCGAGCTTCGCCTCGTCGTTGTAATGGATCATCATCAGCGGCTCGCCCTGCTTCACCTGGGTTCCGACCTTCTTGATCTCGGACACGCCGACCGAATGGTCGATCTTGTCGTGCGCGTTCTCCCTGCCGGCCCCGAGCAGGTGCACGCCGCGGGCGATCATCGCCGCGTTGATGGTGTGGACATAGCCGCGCTTTGGCGCCGGAAGCTTACGGATATGCCTGGCCTGCGGGAACTTATCCGGATGGTCGATGTAGGAGGTGTCTCCGCCCTGCGCCCTGACCAGCTCCTTGAACTTCTCGAGCGCCGATCCGTCGGTCAGGTGGCGCTGGACGGTCTGCTTGGCCGAAAGCGTCGAACCGGCGACACCGGCCAGGCGGACGATCTCCATGCCGAGCTTGAGCACGAGCTCCTTCACGTCCTCGGGGCCCTCGCCCTTCAGCAGCTGGATCGCCTCCTTCACCTCGAGCGCCGTCCCCACGGAGTCGCCGAGCGGCTGGTTCATGTCCGTCACGAGCGCGACGCAGCGGCGCTTCATCGAGCGGCCGACGCGCGTCATCGAGCGGGCAAGCTGCTTGGCCTGCTCCAGGTCCTTGATGAACGAGCCGTTGCCCCACTTCACGTCGATTACGAGCCCCTCGGCCCCCTCGGCCAACTTCTTCGAAAGGACGCTGCCCGTGATGAGCGGAAGGCTCGGGATCGTGCCCGTGTCCTTGCGCAGCTCGTAGAGCTTTGCGTCGGCGGGAGCCAGGTCCTCGTTCTGGGCGACGATGGCCCCCCCGATCTTGGCCAGCTGGAGTGCGAACTGCTCGTTTGTCTGGTGCCCCTTGAAACCGGGGATGGCCGCGAGCTTCTCAAGCGTGTTGATGACGTAGTCGTGCTCGACCCCGCACATCATCGGGACGACGACGCCGGAGGCCATCGCGAGCGGGACGAGCACAAGCGCGGTCTTGTCGCCCACTCCGCCGGTCGAATACTTGTCGATTTTCGGCTTCGCGATGTGTGACAGGTCGATCACCTCGCCCGAAAGCATCATCTCCTCGGTGAGGTCCGCCGTCTCCTGCGCCGACATGCCCGAGAAGTAGATCGCCATGGCGAGCGCGGCCAGCTGATGGAGCGGCATTTCGCCGTCGAGCGTGCTGTCGATGATGTACCGGATCTCCTCCTGCGTGAACTCTCCCCCGTCTCTCTTCTTCTCAATCAAGAAGTTAAACGTGGGCTTGATGAAGCGGCGTGCGGGAATGTTGCGTTTGCTCGTCATGGAGTTGATGGGCGGCTGAGGGAGGGGCCCCGGGGCGGGGAAAGCGTACGACCCAATACGCATCCCTGAAAATGTCGAGTCAAAACGACCCATAGACTCTTGCCTTGCGCCTGCCGCCAGCTGGATGGTGAAGTGACCGGATGCACCTTGCCTTCGATTTGATCGGCGAGCTGGAAAGGGCTCTGAAGGCCGCCGCGGGCGGCGATCCCGCGACGTTTGAGCCCGGCGTGCGCACCGCCGACCCGAGGCATGGCGACTTCCAGGCGAACGGCGTGCTGGCGGCCGCCAAGAGGTCAGGAAAGCCGCCGCGGCCGATGGCGGAGGCGATCGCCTCCGCCCTGACCGACGACGTCCGCGGAGGATTCGAGGTGTCCGTCTCCGGGCCGGGCTTCATCAACTTCGCGGCTCGGCCGCCCCTCCTGATCGCCTGGCTCCAGGCCCACCGGTCCAGGGAGGACCTGGCCTCGGGGGCCTCGGCGGCGCACGCCGGGGAAACCTGGGTCGTCGACTACAGCTCGCCCAACACCGCAAAGCAGATGCATGTCGGCCACCTGCGCTCGGCGGTGATCGGGGAGGCCATCGCGCGGCTTCTCGGGTTCACGGGTGCGCGGGTCGTGCGCGACAACCACATCGGCGACTGGGGCACCCAGTACGGCAAGCTGATCTGGGCCTGCAAACGCCACCTGGACGAGGCGGCGCTCGCGCGCGACGCGATAGAGGAGTTCGAGCGCCTTTATAAGGTCGGCAATTCCGCGGCCGAATCGGACGCGGCCGTCATGGAGGCGGCGCGGGCCGAGCTCGTGAAGCTCCAGGCGGGCGACCCCGAGAACCTCGCTCTGTGGAGGCGCATCAACGAGGCGAGCCTCGCGGCGTTCCAGCGGATCTACGGCCGGCTCGGGATCCGATTTGACGAGACGCTGGGCGAAAGCTTCTACAACGACAAGGTCGGGCGCGTCTATGCGGAGCTATCCGCCGCCGGGATTTCGACGCAGAGCGAGGGCGCGCAAGTCGTTTTCCACCCGGAACATCCGCGATTCAAGACCCAGCCCATGATCGTGCGCAAGTCGGACGGTGCCGCCAATTACGCGACGACCGACCTTGCGACAATCCTGTACCGGTTCGAGCACTTTGGGGCAAACGGCATCCTTTACGTAGTCGACAAGCGCCAGGGGGACCATTTCGAGCAGCTTTTCCTCACCGCGCGCACGTGGTTTGTTAAGCTGGGCCGGCCCCTGCCGAAGCTCGAGCACGTCGACTTCGGGACCGTGCTCGGCGAGGACGGAAAGCCGCTCAAGACGCGCACGGGCGACCACGTCAAGCTCGGCGACCTGCTCGACGAGGCCGCGCAACGGGCGTTCGCGCTCGTGACCGGCAAGAGCCCGGAGTTTTCCGAGGAAGAGCGCCGGACCATCGCCGAGATCGTGGGCGTCGGCTCCGTGCAATACGCCGACCTCTCGCAGAACCGCTCGAGCGACTACGTCTTTTCTTGGGACAAGATGATCTCCCTGGAGGGCAACACCGCGGCCTACCTGCTCTACGCGCTCGCCCGGATCCGCTCAATATTCCGGCGACACGGGCTCGAATGCGGCGATCCCGCCGCCGAGTCGGGGGCCGACGCCTTCCAGACGCCAGGCGAAATCGCCCTGGCCCGGAAGCTCGTGAAGTTCTCCGACGCCCTGCGCCTCTCCATGGAGACGCTCCGCCCGCACTTCCTCTGCCTCTACCTGTACGAGCTCGCAGGGGATTTCAGCACATTCTACAATGCCGACAAGGTGATCGTCCCCGAGCCGGCTGCCCGCGCCCGCCGGCTCCTGCTTTGCGCGCGGACGCTCCTCTTCCTGGAGACCGGCCTAGACCTCCTCGGGCTTCGCACGCTGGAGCGGATGTGAGCAAAACGCGCTTGCCGCCCAAAGCGCGCAGGACCACCCTCCCTATTCAATGGCCACGCAGGAATACTACATTCGCGAGGCGTCGGAAAACGAGGCGCGCGGTCCCTTCAACGTCGAGCAGCTCATTTCTCTGGCGGAGACCGGCCAGGTCACGGTCGAAACGCTCTGGTATGACGCGGCCTTGGAGGACTGGACCGCGATCGGCGCCACCGAGGAGCTCAAGAGCTCCCTGTTCCCCGAGAAGCGCAAGCTCCGCATGAAGATGAAGGAGGCCCCCTCTCCGACCCGGAGGTCCGACATGCTCGCGCCCATCACGATTGAGGACATGCTCGCGGGGGCGGAGGGAAAGACCGCCGAGACGAGGCACCGGGTTGATCCCGCAATAATGCAGGCCCACGCAGCCAGGATCGGGATGTGGGCAGCGGTCCTGTGCCTCGTGCTCGCAGCCGCCGGCGAGCTCCTGCCCGCCGCCGACGCGATCCAGGCCCTGGACGTGACTAAGCTCGCCGAGCAGCCGCTCGTACTCCTCGGCGCGATCGACCTCTTCACTGCAGTCATGCTCGGTCTCGGCGTCGTTGCCTTCTACCCCTTTGTCCGCTTCCGGGCAGCGCTCGGGCTGGGATTGTTCGGGTTCGTGTACTTCACCCAGGGCCTCAACCTCCCGCTGATCGCCGTGATCGGGGGATCCGGAGGCCTCTTCTTGGTGACGGTGTGCATGAACATGTTTCCGGTCATCGTCGTGTCGTTGCTCGGAATCGCGGGGATGGCGGGAGCCTCGTACTTCCTGTTGTCAGTCTGACGGACCGAAATGCCGTTCCAAGGCATCGGAACGAGGATATCCCTCCTTTGGCACAAGGACATCTGGCAGGCGTCGCTCCTGTCGGACCGGTCACCCAGGGGCCGGTTCTACGCGCTGCTGAGGGTCGTCTCCATTTCGGCCACGTCATTCTTCGAGACAAAGACGCTCAGCCGGGCCGCGGACCTGAGCTTCAGCTCCATGCTCGGCCTCGGGCCGCTGATCGCGATCGCCATGCTGGTCGCCTCCACCGTCCTCGGCGAAAGGAATCCCAACCTGGCAGCCGATGCGCTGAACCGCGTGATTACGTTCGTCGCGCCGCAGCTTAACCAGTATGAGAACCCGAACAATGGCGGCGCGGTGGCGGTCAATCCGCAGCTCGTCGCGTTGATCGACGGCTTCATAAAGGGCGCCCGGTCGGACGCGGTGGGCGTCGTCGGAGGCCTCATGCTCGTCGTGATTGTCCTGTTCCTCTTCAAATCCATCGAGGACGCCTTCAACGAAATCTGGGGCGTGCGGCGCGGCCGCGCGCTCCTCACGCGTGTCGTCCTCTACTGGACCGTCCTCACGCTCGGGGGCGTGGTCTTCTTCGCCGCGGTGGCGCTTCTTGGAGCGGGGGCCTTTGTGAACGTGTTCGTCGGGAGGATGCCCTTTGGCGTCGAGATCGCCCGGCTTCTGCGCTGGTCGCTTCCGTTGTTCTCGTTTGTCCTGGTTGCGGCGGTGCTGGTGTCGTTCTACCACGCGATTCCCAACACCCGGGTCCGGTGGGGCGCGGCGCTGTCGGGCGCCATCGTGGTCGCCCTCCTGCTCTCGGCGAACAACTTGCTCGGGGTTCTGTATCTCAGGCGCGTGCTCCTGACCAAGAGCCTGTTCGGTTCGCTCGGGATCATCCCGGTTCTCATGTTCGGCCTCTATGTCTTCTGGCTCTTCGTCCTTGTGGGCGGCCAGATAAGCTACGCCGTACAGAATGTCCATGCCCGCAACAGCCAGCTGGCGTGGGGCGGCCTAAGCGCCGCCAATCGCGAGCGGCTCTCCCTTGCGGTGCTCATGGCGATCTGCCGCCGCTTTCACGCCTGCCAGCCGCCGATGTCGGTCTCCGAGCTCTCCGAGGCGGTGAGGGCGCCCACCCAGGTCCTCAACGAGTGCCTGAACCGGATCGTCGACCTGGGATTCGTGATGTCCGTGCCGCAGGCGCACGGTGCGCACCCCTCCGGAATGCTCTATCAGCCCGCGCGGCCCTTGAACCGGATCACGCTGCTCCAGTTCAAGGCGGCAGCGGACAACCTGGGCTCCGAGCCCGCCAGGTACGCCCTCGCCAAGATGGATCCCGTTGTGGGCGAGTTCGGCGCCGCAATGGAGCGCCTGGGCGAGCAGGCGTTCTTCCGCAAGTCGGTCGAGGAGCTCATCTCGGAGGCGCCGGCGGCCAAATAAAGCGTTGCCAGTGCCGGGGGGCGCCCTAGCCTCCGGTCCCTTTTACACTCATGATTTCGTGGATTCAGCGGTACTTCCAGCGGCACTTCCGGATCATCTTCGGGGTCCTTCTCGCCGTCACCATCATATCGTTCATCTTCACGATCGGCTCGACTCCCGGCATCGGGCGGGCTGACCGCCGCGAGATGACCCGGGACTATTTCGGCCACAACCTGGCTTCCCGGGAGGAGGTCCAGCGCATGATCGAGGACGCGCACCTGAGCTCCTATCTCCAGTACGGATCCGACATCGGAGCCGACCAGGTCCAGAATCTCGCCTTCCAGAGGGCCGCCGCCCTGCATTTTGCGGACGAGATGCACATTCCCATTCCCAACACCGCCGAGGTCACGGATTACATAAAGGGCTTGCCCATTTTCGGCGGGGCCGACGGCCATTTCGACGTTTCGCGCTATGATAAGTTTCGGAACGGACTGAAATCCAATGGCTTCCTATCCGAGGCGGAAATTGCCCGCGTCCTTGCGGAAGATGCGAGGACGGCGAAGATCTTCCAGCTCCTGACCGGCCCCGGCTACGTCCTATCGGGCGAAGTGAGGAACGTGATCGTGAAGGCGGACACGAGCTGGACGATCTCAACCGCAACCGTTGACTATGGAGCGTATGACCCAGGAATAAGCCCCACGAATGAGGAGATTTCAAAGTTCTTCTCCGGCAACTCATTCCGATACACCGTGCCCCCGCGCATCTCGGCGGATTACGTCGACTTCCCCGCAGCGGCCTTCGCGTTGCAGAATCCGCCGACGGATGCCGAGGTCAGGGAATACTACGACGCCCATCCGGAACGCTTCCCGAAGGCCACTTCCGCCAAGGTGCCCGCGGTCAAGCCCGACCCCGCGGCCGACTTCAAGGCGGTCGAGCCGCAGGTGCGCGCCGCGCTCCAGTTCGAGAAGACCAAGCGCCATGCCGTGACGGCAGCCTCCGACTTCGCCTATGCGCTGTACGAAGGCAAGGTCACCCGCGGCACCGCTCTCGACTCATTCCTCGCCGCGCACAAGGCCAAGCCGGCAAGCCTCGCGCCGTTCACGCGTGATTCGGGCCCGGCGGAGTTCGGCGGATCGCGGGATATTGCGAACGCCGCCTTTGCGCTCAACGCAGACCGGTTCTATTCCGAGGGGATTCCAAGCCCAAACGGCGCGGTGGTGCTGATCTGGAGGGAATCGCTCCCCGCCCACGAGCCCCGGCTCGCCGACGTGCGTGACAAGGTTCGCGCGGATGTGATCGATGACATGAAGCGCAAGCGCTTCATCGAGTTCGGCCGGACGCTCAAGGCGGCCACCGAACGGAGGGTCAAGGCCGGGGAATCCTTCGAGAAGGCGGCGGAGGAGGCCGGCGGCGCCGTGAAGCTCGCCGTGAAGGCCTACCCCCCGTTCACGTATCGCGACCAGCCCCGCGACATCGACCAGGCCGTGGTCGGCGCTCTGGACCGCCTCGACAAGGGCGGCGTGTCCGACATGGCGATCACGGCAGACAAGGGGTTTCTCGTGTACGCCGCCGACAAGAATCTCCCCCCCCTTACCGAGTCCAATGCCCGCTTCGTCCAAGTCAGGGCTCAGCTCGCCATCTCCTTTGCACGGGGCGAGTCGTTTGCGGTCCTCGAGGAGCTCGTGGACAGGGAGCTGAAACGGACGGACCCGTCCCTTAAGAAGGAACTTCCGTAGGTGCCGTTCAACCGCGGGTTTCGACCGCCCCGGCCGCCCGGCGCGCCGCACGAAGAAAAAGAGCAACTTTCAGGCCCTCATCGGTGTTGAATCGTGCGTGACGGTCACATTCATTCTATCCAATGCCCCGATCCATCGCCCGCTTAAGCCTCGGCCTGCTCTGCCTATGTTCGGTTTCCCGCATCCGCGCCGCGGACAGATATCCCCCGCTCCCCGCGTTCGGCGACGCCTCGATCCCGGTTGACCTGTCCGGCCAGGTGACGCTCCAGAACTGCGTCGCCCAGGCGCTCGGCCGGAATTTCACGGTCAGGATTCAGCAGTTCAGCGTGATCCAGGCCGCGGACAACGTGGTGATCCAGCAGGCGGTCTTTGAGCCGACGTTCGGGTTCACCGCCGGCCGGCAGGTCGCCGTGACAGCGGTGAACGAGGAGGCGCTGGGCTTGGCGCCCAAGACCACGATCGACACGGGCTCCCTTTCCGTGAGCGACACCGTGATCACGGGCGGAACGCTCACGGCCAACTACCAGCTGCTCCGCTCCGACTACAGCCCGGCATTCTTCCTGCCCAACCCCGCGTTTGCGAGCACAGTCTCCATATCCGTGGCGCAGCCGCTCCTCCAGGGGGCCGGGACCGACTACAACCGCGCCGCGATCGAAAGCGCTAGGCTCGGCGTGAGGATATCCAACCTGAACTTCAAGAGCACGGTGCTCACCATCGTCTACAACGTCGAGACCACCTACTACAACCTGCTCTACCAGCGCGGGCAGTACAAGGTTCAGGAGGAGGAGCTCAGGCAGGCCCAGCAGCTGCTCGACGAGAACACCATCAAGCGCCAGACGGGGGTCCTCACCGACCTCGATGTGATGCAGGCCCGGGCCGGGGTCGCCTCTGCGCAGAACCAGCTTATCCTCGACGAGCAGGCCGTCCATAACAGCGAGGACGCCCTGCTCCAGCTGCTCGGCGACCGCCAGTTCAAGTCGGCGGTCGGCATGGTTGATTTCCCAATCATCGGCGAACCCGAGGTTTCGTTCGAGCGCTCATACAAGCTCGCCCGTGACAACGGGCCGAATCTGGCGGTGGCGCAGGCGACCATAGACCAGTACAAGCTCGCAGCGCTCAAGGCCAAGCGCAACACCCTCCCCGAGCTCAACGTCAACGGCGGCCTCGCGTACAATTCGTATGCCGCGACCGCCGGCCAGTCGGTCACAGGGAGCTGGCCGGGATACAACTGGAACGCGGGCGTGACCTTGAGCATCCCATGGGAAATGCGCGCCAACAGGGCTATCTACCGCCAGGCCGTGGCGGGCGTGCGCAGCCAGGAGGTCGCCTTCGACCAGGCCGACCAGACCCTGGTGGTCCAGGTCAGGGCGGCGATCCGCGGAGTCCAGACCAGCGTCGCCAGCGTCCGCTCCTCCGCGGAGAACACGAAGTTTGCAGCGAAGGCGTACGAACTGCAGAAGGCCGAATTCGACGCCGGTCTTGCAACCAGCTACCTAGTGCTCCAAGCTCAGAACACTCTTGAAACCGCCCGAGTCAGCGAGTTGCAAGCGAAGGTCAATCTACTCTCGGCAATCGCAGACCTGCGTTTCCTGGAGGGCAGTTCGTTGCAGCTTTACCGCATCAGCCTCCCGGAATGACAAGGCCGACGGTGAAGCGGGATTCAGCCTCGTCGAGCTGGCGGTCGTCGTCCTGATAATCGGGATCCTGGCCGCCGCGTCGGTGCCGGCGCTCATGAGGAACACGCTCAACGCCCGTTCGAGCGCGGTGATGAATGACCTGCGCGTCTATGCGGGGGCGTTCCAGGCGTACGCCCAGGAGCACGGCGACTGGCCGCCCGGCGGAGGGGCGCCCGGCGCATTCCCCCCGGGCATGGAGGGCTACCTGAACCAGACGAATTGGGGGCGGCCAACCCCGATCGGGGGCTACTACCAGTTCACGACCCAGAGCCCGCAGGGGGGGGGCCGCTATGCAGCGGTCATCGTCATAGCCTCCTCCGGAGGCAACCAGGTCTCATCGGACTTCATCCAGCTCTCCGACATCGACCGCAAGCTGGATGACGGCAATCTCACCACGGGCAATTTCTTCCTGGGATTCCGCAACTACCCGGTCTTTGTGCTGGAGCACTAGATGTACCAAGTCACCACCTTCCACCTGGGCCCCGACGGGCGACGAGCGAGCGCGAGCAGCGAGAGCTCTGACCGCGGCGAGCTCAGCGCCGAGGAGCTCGTGGTTCTCCTGGACGCGTTCACGGAGATCGATCCCGTCGACAATGAGGACCTCGACCCCCACATCCTCGTGACGGGCCGCAGCACGAAGCTGATCATCCGGACGAGCCGCGACCGGCTGCAGGTCTACGACGGCAGGGACCACGCGGCCCCCGCGGTTGAAATGACCGCGGCCGGCATCGTGGAGCGCCTAGACCAGGCCTCCGAGAGCGTCTCGCCCCTGCCCCAGGACGAGGCCGGGCAGCCCCCCCCGACCGCGCCCCATCGCGGCATCGCGTTCGCCATGCTGGTCGTCGGCCTAGCGCTGAACGGCTACATCCTCTACTCCGTTTTCTATGTCGAGAGCGTCAACAAGAAGCCGGACGTCAAGCTCGTCACCGACGCAGGCGAGGTGAAGGCAAGGCAGGCGACCCTGGCCGGGACCTTCGCGACGGGCAACAGGACGGGCGACCGGATCATCGAGGTCGGGGCGGGCGGGGACGTGCGATTCTACGAGATCGGTGCCAAGGGTCCCATAAACGACTCTAAGGACACCTACCGGGTCGGCCGCCACGACGGGATGCTCTGCCTTTCCACCCCTGACAGCGGCGTCGTCGACCTGGTCGGCGATACCCTCGTCTATTACAAGGACGTCTATACCAAGAGGCGCCCGTCACCGAAGGAATAGGCGCGCCGCGTCCCCGAGCTCGGCCGCGTCCAGGACGGGATGCGGGGGCAGCTGGGTGCGGAACCAGGTCCGCTGCTTCTTCACGAGAGCGCGCGTGTCCCTCGCTATTGCCCCGGTCAGGCCGTCCATGGCTGCGCGCCCTTCCAGGACATCGATTGTCTCGCGATAGCCTATCGCGCACGCCGCGCTTGGATTTGAGCGTAATCCCGTCCCCAGCAACCGCGTCACCTCGCCCACGAGGCCGGCGTTCAGCATCGCTTCGACACGGCTGGCGATCCTCGCATCGAGTTCGGGCCCCTTGCGATCAAGGCGCGCGAGCCTCACCTCCCAGCCGGCGAATAGGAAAGGCGCACGCGCGAATTCCAGCGAGAGCTCGGCCAGTGTCCTCCCCGATGCGAGGCAGCGGCCGAGCGCGCTTGCCACGCGCCGGGGATTGGACGTGTCGAGCCCGCCCAAGCCTCCGGGATTGAGCCGGCCAAGCTCCCCGACCAGTGCGGGCAAACCTCCCGACTCCAGCATGGCGGCTACACGGGCGCGCGTCTCGGGCGGCACATGAAGACCGTCGGCGATGGGGGCGAAGAACGACCTGAGGTAGAATCCGCTGCCCCCGACCACGAGGATCGGGCGCCCGCGCGCCGCTATCTCTTCCGCGGCGTTGAACGCCATTGAGGCATAGAGG
This sequence comes from uncultured Opitutaceae bacterium, assembly GCA_937889545.1. GTDB lineage: Bacteria > Verrucomicrobiota > Verrucomicrobiia > Opitutales > Opitutaceae > Palsa-1447. The sequence continues at coordinate 50,654 of CALAOT010000073.1, read as the reverse complement.
GCGGCGTTCATCGGCTCGGCGACGTCCCGGATGTCGATGAGGTGATGGGGCACGCGGCCACGCTCCTCGCGCGTGGGCTTCGCCGTCCCTATGTCCATCCCGCGGTAGAAGAGAAGCGAGTCGCACGAGATGATCTCGGCCGAATTGGCCTCCGCCCACCGGACGGCCCACTCGCTCTTGCCAACCGCCGTGCATCCCGTGAGGACGTGAAGCGTCCGGCCGGCCTCGCGCCGCAAGCTCACGACCGGTCCCGCGTCTCCCATGCGGGAACCGCCCTGTGCCGCCCGCGCTCCTTGGCCGCATAGAGAGCCTTGTCGGCCACGGCGATCAGCTCAGCGGCCGTCTTCGCGTCCGCAGGAAGCGTGGCCACGCCTGCGCTCGCCGTCACGGAGAGGGACAGCCCGTTCCCCAGGGGGGCTGGATTCTGCGCCACCGCGCCAATGGCCCGCTGGGCAACCTCGAGAGCCGACGGCCCGTCGGTCTGGACGAGGATCAGCGCGAATTCCTCGCCCCCGATCCGCGCGACGCGGTCGACGGTGCGAATGGCACCCGCGATCCGGTGCGCCACCTCCCTGAGCACCGCATCACCGGCCGGATGCCCGTGGACGTCGTTGACGGCCTTGAACCGGTCGATGTCGATGATCACAAGGCCCAGCGGGTGCCCGAAGCGCCGGGCGCGATCCTCCTCGTCGGCGAGCATCCGGTCGAATTCGCGCCGGTTGAGGAGACCCGTGAGCTCGTCCCTCGTCGCGAGCCTGCGGAGGGCCTCAAGCGTGTCGCCGAGCTTGAGCGCGTAGCGAAGGGACCTCTCCAGCATGCGAGGGGTGATCTCACCCTTGACCAGGTAATCGAGAGCTCCCGCCTCCATCGCCTGGATGTCGACGCTCTCGGACGACTCGGCCGTGAGAAAGACGATGGGGGTCCGGCATCCATTCTCGGCGGCCTCGCGGATCAGCTGGAGGCCGTCCCGTTCGCCCAGCCGATAGTCGAGCAGGCACACCGCGTAACCGCCGGTCAGGAGGCGGGCCAGGCCGTGCTCGTAGGTCTCGGACCAATCGAGCTCGTAGGCCCCCTTCCGGAAGTTCTTGAAATGGGCCTGGACCAGCCGGAACTGCAGCCGGTCGTCGTCGATGACCAGCACCTTGATCATTTTCTTGCCGTCCCTGCCGCGAGGTCGGCCACCTTCCGGGACAGCGCCGCCCCGATGCCGGCGCGGTCCCCGAGGCCGTCGCGGATCACGTTGACCAGGGCGCTGCCGACGACGACGCCGTCGGCGTGGGCGGCGGCCTGCGCTACCTGCGCCCGCGTCGAGATGCCAAACCCGACCGCGACCGGCAGCGCCGAGTGCAGCCGGATCCGCGCAACCGCCTCGGGGATTCCCCCCGCCAGCTGGTCCCTGACGCCGGTCACGCCCTCGCGCGAAACGTAATAGATGAAGCCGGTCGCGGCTGCCGCGATCCTGGGGAGCCTCTCGTCTGGGGTCGTAGGCGCCACGATGCAGACCGTGTCGAGCCCGTGCACCGCCGAGGCGGCGGCCACCTCCCGGGCCTCCTCCGGGGGAAGGTCAAGGGTGAGCATGCCGTCGACACCCGCCGCCCGCGCCGCCCTGACGAAACTCTCGACGCCGTTCGAAAACACGAGGTTGTAATAGGTGTAGAAGACGACCGGGACAGCGCTCGACTCGCGGACCCGCCCGGCCAGCTCGAACACCCTCGCCAACGTCATCCCCGACTCGAGCGCCCGCTGCGCCGCGAGCTGGTTTGTGAGCCCGTCGGCCAGCGGATCCGAGAACGGGACGCCCAGCTCGAGTATGTCGGCCCCTGCCGCGATCACGGCGCGGCATGCGGAAAGCGACGCATCAAAATCCGGGTCGCCCGCGCAAAGGTACGCGACGAACGCCGCCCGGTTCTCGGCGCGGGCGCGGGCGAAGGCATCTTTGATTCGTGACATCGGAACGTGGTTTCAAGAGCAATTCGCCCGTTCACGCCACCGAAAACTCCACCATGACCGGCCTGTGGTCCGACAGGAACGAGCGCACGACCTCGCTGTGCACCATCCTGCAGCCGGGCGGGATGAAGACAAAGTCGAGGGCGCGCCTAGGAAGAGGAGATGGGAATGTGCGGCCCGTCTGCGGGTGCAGGGTATAGTCGCCGTAGTCGGTCAGGTGGCTCAGGAGCGCCGCGGTCGCATCGTCGCGCGTGTCGGGGTTGTTGAGGTCGCCGCACACGATCGGCGGAACGGACCAGGCGCGCCCGCGCTCCCGCTCCTTTCCCTTCAGCCAGGTCACAAGGTGGTCGAGCTGGACAAGCCTCCGGCGCCTGGAGCCGAAGTGCAGGTGGAGGTTGACCAGGGGCACGATCCGCCCGCCGACGTTGATTTCCACGAACAGGAACCCCTTTTCGCCCAGCTTGCGCTTCCCGAACGCGATCGTCTCCGTCTCGTTGATCGGGAACCGCGAAAGGATCGCGTTGCCATAACTCAGGTTCACCAGCCCGGCGCGCCTGTTGTTGATCCCAAAGGCCGCGTGGGGAAAACCGGCGTGCGTCCGGAGGTAGTCCAGGTGATCGAAGCTTCCGGACCACACCGAGCATTCGTCGATCTCCTGGAGCGCGACCAGGTTGGCGCCGAGCTTGCCGAGGAGGTCCGCGATCCGCCTCAGATTTACGCGAAGCTTGCGCGGCGAGGTGAGCCCCTGGATCGGGGTTAGCCCCCGCCCGTGCGCGATATTGAACGTTACGAGGCGCAGGCGCTGCATTGACACGGGGAACAGTCTTTGCCGCGTGCCGCCCGGAGACAACCGGGAAACGGGTTGACAGCACTTTCAGCGGCCGGGAAAGTCCCCGTTCCTTAGATTTACGGCGGTCATAGCTCAGTTGGTTAGAGCACAAGATTGTGGATCTTGGGGTCGCGGGTTCGAGTCCCGTTGGCCGCCCCATTTTATAGCGAAGAACCTCAGCGACTTCGACTGTTATTCGAAGGGATCCGATTGACTGCGGTCAAATCTGAGGCCGGGAAAGTGCAATGATTTTCGGCGCCGCAATAGGCCCTACCAGCCAGCGGTGAGGGCTTGTTTTTGGATTTGAGCGTCCCCAGCTTACCCCCTGCTCCCCACTTGATGCCCGATACCTTATCAACCCCAAAAGGTGCGGTCTTCCTAAGCTATGCCTCACAGGATGCTGAAGCCGCTAGGCGCATCTGTGAGGCCCTTCGCGCTGCCAGGGTCGAGGTCTGGTTCGACCAGAGCGAAATTCGCGGAGGGGACGCCTGGGACCAGAGCATCCGAAGACAGATCAAGGAATGCGCCCTGTTCATGCCGATCATTTCGGCGCACACCCAGGAAAGGGCTGAAGGCTATTTCCGCCTTGAATGGCATCTCGCGGAGCAGCGTTCGCTCCTGATCGCCAAGGGCCGGCCCTTTATTGTGCCGGTAAACGTGGATAGGACCGATGACCAGGGGGCCCTCGTGCCTGATGCCTTCCTCGCTGTTCAATGGACCAAGTTGCCCGGAGGTGAGACTCCGCCGGCTTTTTGCGAGCGTGTTAAGAAGCTCTTGGCCGGACCACCAAGCGAGGCCGGCCGACAAGCCCCGGCAATGGCAAACCCTTCCTGGCCGCGCCCTGCGAGAGCATCCCGCACGTGGATATTTCCGGCAGTCGCTGGGGTGATCACTTGTCTCGCCCTGGTCATCTGGCAGCCGTGGCGCAAGGGAGAGAAATCGACCCAAGCGGTTCAAGTTGCCTCGTCGGTTTCAGAGGCGCGGCAGCTTGTCGCAAAGGTCTGGGAACAACTTAACAAGACCGAGTTGGGCCCGGAGGAACTCGGAATTGCGGATGGGTTCTGCAAAAGAGCCGCCGAACTCGAACCGGCAAACGCCGAGGCCTGGGCTGCGTGGTCGCAAGTCGACTCGTGGTATATCTATCACAGTTTTGACACCAGCATTGGGCGCCGGGATGCGGCCCGCTCATGCGCGGCCCGCGCACTCAAGCTGGCGCCTTCCTCGTACGAGGCGCGCCTTGCGCAAGCCTGCTATCTGGTCCGCGGTGCGACGGCAGGAACGGGGCAAGGGGAGGTTTCGACATTCGCCCCGGAGGCGAATAGGCTGCTTCATCAGTTGCTTGGAGAGAAGCCGGACGAGCCGCGAGCATTGTTCGCCTTGGGGATTCTGGAGCGAAATCTTGGCCACGTAGACCAGGCCCGGGCCGAATTCTCTCGGCTCGCCAACAATCCGCAATTTTCTGCAACGGCTTGGAGCGAGCTTGCATGGATAGAATACCAAACCGGCTCATGGTCCGCAGTTGAAATGCCACTCGCGCGTTCGCTCGCCATTCAGCCATTTTGGGGAAATCTATTCCTGAAAGTGTTTATCTCCCTGCTTTGGCGTGGGGATATCGCCTCCGCTAAGGCCGCCATGGACGAGCTTCCGGCAACGGTTTTGCAGACGGATATCGGTGTGACGATTGCGAATGCCGTATTTACTTGGCAAAGGAAGCCCGACGATTGGCTCCGGTTCAGCAACAGTCTCGGGCGCGATTGGGTTCAATCAAACGGCAGTGTTTTTGGACCGATTGCAGCCTACAATGGCATAGCTCACCAGATGGCGGGGCGGAACGAAGCCGCGCGCATTGAATGGCAGACGGCCCTGAAGCTGGTCGAGCACCGCCTTGCGGATCAACCCTCAGATGCGGATTTGCTATATTTGAAAGGTAAGTTGCTCGCATATCTAGGGGACTATGCCGAGTCCGAGAAAGCCCTGAACCTGTCTGCGGAGTTTTCGGGAAGGCAACCGTACCTTTTTGACCTTAGAATCGCCGAAGGCCAGCTCGACGCGGCCATGGATATTTTGGAATCGAGGCGGCCTCGCACCGCCGCGGAATTGCGCCTCAATCCCTTTTACGACCCATTACGAAACACTTCGCGTTTCAAAGCCCTTCTCGCCCGCGCCGAAGCCGACCCCAATAGGTCTCCTCAAGCTCCCAAAGGTAACACGGCCACCGTTTCGCAGCCCGCTTCGCGGAACTGACGAGCACGCCGACAAGAACTGCACTTATGTCGGTAGCGTGCCCCGCATTTTAAAAAAACCGCATAAAAGCGCTGCCGTAATGCTGGCGCGATTTAGCCCGAGTGAAGGGCCGAAGAGGCCATTTTCCAGCTACGTAAGTCCTTGTCCCATGCAGGGGCACAAAATTGTGAATCTTGGGGTCGCGGGTTCGAGTCCCGTTGGCCGCCCCATTTTAGCAATTGATAACGAAAGGCCGGCCGATGCGGCCCTTACCAATGAACCGGCTAGACGTGGGCGCCCTCGCCATTGTGTTGCCAGCGGAATCGATTGCCAAAGCTCAAAGAGCAACCTCTCAGTCGCTCGTCCCTCCATTTCCAGCCGAGGCTCCCCAATAGACTTTCCCCAGATTTTGCTCCAACGAAACGGGTCTGGCGGTAATGACGGTGTTGCGGAATACATTCGGAAGCAGGCAGTCCGGGTTTCCTACCCCTCCGCCGAGCGACCAGAGCCTATTCTTCAATTTATACTTGAGTACCGCATTGCTGCGTTGCAGCATGGCTGCATGGCAACCACCATCCCTCTGAGTAAACGCGGTTCACTTACACTGCCTCCTGCCCTCCGTCGCAAACTGGGCTTCGACAAGCTGAGCAATCCCATGGTTCTTGTTGAAGAATGCGAGGGAGGCCTTTTCTTGCAGCCGGCAGTCGCGATGCCCATGCGAGACATTCCCAAGGCAACGATTGACCGATGGATCGCCCGCGACGAAGCGGACATGGCTACCTTTCGAGCTACTCCACGCAAAGTTAAGCGGTGAGGCTATTTCTTGATACCAGCGTTCTCCTGGCTGCATCGGGAACTGGGCAAGGAGCTTCGCGGTTTTTGATTCGCCAGGCAAAATCTCAGAATGGGTATTGGTTTCTGCTGATTACTGCGCCGAGGAAGCACGGCGGAATCTGGCAAAGGTCGGACATTCGGCCGCGGAAGCCTGGAGTTCAATCGTCTCGCCCTCCGTCGAGTTTGCCGCAGTGCGCGTCGCGCTCGACAGGACCTTGGTTTTTCCAAAGGCGAAAGATCGGCCGGTCGTGATCTCGGCGCTCGCTGCGCAATGCGAATGGTTGTTGACGCTCGATGAGACGGATTTTCAAGGGAATCTCGGCCACCAAATTTACGGGATGGCGATCTCAACGCCCGGCAAGTTTTTGTTGGCTCAGAGGAACCTCGGAGTCCTCTGACTAAAGCCCCATTTGTTGCCGCAAACGTGCCACATCGTGCCACATGCCGTCCCTCTGCGCTCTCTGGGCGGGGATAAGTGGCCATCACCTAAGTCCTTGATTCAACGCGAGAGCACAATTTTGTGGATCTTGGGGTCGCGGGTTCGAGTCCCGTTGGCCGCCCCATTTTGATAGCGAGGAAGTTACGGGAAACCAGGGCGCAACTGGCAACGCTTACTGGCAACACGGCCGCTGAAATGCGCAGATGTTCGCTGATGTGCGCGACCTGAGCCGACACGTGAGGTTGTTCCCTTCCGGTCATGCACGAGCAAGCATCGGCGCGAACTGGAGCGCCCGAGATTAGCCACGAGGGAGTCCGTTAGAATTGCCTCCGCCTCCGCAATCTCAGTTTCGGTGAAGATAAAATGCCACGAAACGGAAATGGAGTTCTACGCTACGGGCCGCGACGCCTGTTGATCTTGGCGATTATCCTCCTGACCTCACTCGGGGTGCTCCGCGCCGCGACTGACGAACCACGTCTCGTCGCGGAGACTGTTTTGCAGGCGTGGCGTGTTAGTGGCGCCGTTTACGAAGGAGGAAAAGGTCATAGCCGAGTTCAAGAATTTGGAGATGATTCTCAGAGTTGAACCTACTTTCCCCCGTATAAAACAATCCTAAAGAATTATGGAGTAATGATATACGGAACATATATGCAGACAATGTTATTTTAGCTTCCACCATACCGACTAGTTGGTATGTCGTTTGCCGAAATGAAACCACCAGAATTTTCGGTCGAGGCACCGCACGAGTCAAAGATCAGGCTCCTGAACTCGGCCCTGGATGTCATTCGGGCCAAAGGCTACGCGAGCACGACAGTCGATGACATCTGCCATAGGGCGGGAATTACCAAGGGCAGTTTCTTTCATCACTTCAAGAGCAAGGACGAACTCGCACTCGCCGCTGCCGCATATTGGACATCGTTAACTGAAAGTTTTTTCGCTGAAGCGCCCTACCGCAAAGCGAAGGATCCATTGGACCGCCTCTTCGGGTATCTGGATTTTCGGGGAGAAATCCTTTGCGGCGAGATTCCTGAATACACCTGTCTACTTGGAACGCTGGTTCAGGAAACCTACGAAACACATCCGGAAATCCGATCTGCCTGCGATCGCGGCATGTCCTCGCATATCGCCGCGCTGACAGGAGACATCGAAGGCGCCAAACAACTCTACGCTCCGACGGCGCCGTGGAGTGCGGAGAGCGTTGGATATTTCATCCAATCCGTACTTCAGGGCTCCTTCATCTTCGCGAAGGCCAAGCAAAGCCCTGACGTCGCACGCGAAAACATTGCACACCTTCGGCGTTATTTCGGCCTCCTCTTCGGACAAACAAGACTAAACAACCCTTAGTGACACAAACATGGACACATCCAAAGTCACCACATCAACTGAAGGTCGCGATCTCGTTCTGACACGCATCATTGATGCGCCGCGAGCGAGAATATTCAAGGCGTGGACTGATCCCGAAATGTTAAAGAAGTGGTTTGCGCCGGCCCCTTTGACAACGCCTGTCGTTGAGACAGATGTTCGACCTGGCGGTTCAAGTTTGATCGTGATGCGCGGCCCCGACGGCAGCGAGTTTCCGAACCGCGGCGTCTACCTTGAGGTCGTCGAGAACGAGCGGCTAGTCTTCACGAATGCCTACACTAGGGCCTGGGAGCCCTCGGATAAGCCGTTCATGACAGTGATCCTCACCTTCGAGGACAAAGGTCGCAGCACCAAATATACGGCGCTGGTGAGACACTGGACAGTTGAGGATCGCGAGGCACACGAGAAAATGGGCTTCCACAAAGGATGGGCGATTTGCACTGAACAATTGGCGGCTTTGGTTACGAGCGGTTGAAATTAGGAGGATGCCATGATCACGGATGCAAATATTCAAGGGCGCGAAGCTAATGCCCGAAATGCGGGCTGGTTTGCTCGGAATGGGCCAATCGCCGCACGAGTCCTAATGGGGCTTATCTTCCTCGTTTTCGGACTCAACATGCTTTTGAGTTTTCTCCCCCAACCTCCAAAGCCGCTGCCCGACGGTGCCACCGCTTTCGCGGGCGCGCTGATCAAGAGTGGCTACCTTTTCCAATTGACCGCGTGGACGGAGGTCATCTGCGGAGCCCTCCTTTTGACGAACCTATTCGTTCCGCTAGCCTTGGCGTTCATCGCGCCGGTCGTAGTCAACATCGTCGCCTTCCATGTTTTTCTAGCGCCATCTGGTCTTGTGGTGGCAGTCGTCGTCTTGGCCATTAATGTCTATTTGGCCTTGGCTTACCGCCGCGTCTACCGCCCCATGCTCGCGGCCCGAGTCAAACTGTGATCACACCATTGGTCATACTCGCAGCATTAGTGACCTTCGCCGCTTGGGATAGCAGCGACCGTGCAGGGTAGTGAAGCAGCAATTCCAAATTCCAGCGGATGGATCGTGTCCCAATGTTCAGGTGAACAAGCATCAGTTGATCGAATAGGAGGTCTTCATGGGACACCGATTCCGGCGAGTGCTATAAGACCCGAATAACAGACGCCCGACAAGCCCGCTCGAGCCTAAATTCCCCTGAGAAAGCTAGCTGATCGGTTGTGTCTTCTCATCCTGAAGATCATCGGAATATGTTTCCAACCGTTCCTCCCGAGGAATTGGGCTTCCCTTTTTGCCTTTTGCGGCCTCAGCGAACCAAGAGCACAAGCCAAAAGCATTATGAAAAAAGCCAAAAAGAAATCTGCCTCCATCAAACCTGGAGGAATTGATGAATACATCGCCGATTGCCCGGGACAGGTACAAGGCAAATTGGCGATCATGAGGGCCACAATACAGGCAGTGGCTCCGGATGCCATCGAGACTGTCAGCTATTTCGATATGCCGGGATATTCATACGAGGGCTACGACTATAACGGCATGTTTGCCTGGTTTAGCTTTAAGGCACCCTTTGTGCGTCTGCACGTTCGCCCGCAGGCGCTCGTAGATCACAAAAAGGAACTTAAAGGATACCTCACGACAAAAGCGGTAGTCAGTTTTTCCGCCGGGAAGACGATTCCAAAGGCTCTGGTAAAGAAACTTGTGAGGGCGAGTCTGAAATCGATGAGGGAGAAGGCTGATTAACGCCGTTCAATTAGACCTGTTTTAATCGATCGTTGAGCAACCAACGGAGCCCTCCGCACAACTTGTTTTCGGCTAGCAGCGACCGCGCAGTGTGTGAGGCTGCAGTTCTAGATTCCAGCCGATGGGTCGTCTCCCACTGTTCAGGCGGCCTAGAATCGGTTGTTCGCAAAATGGTGGGAACAAAAACTGAGCGGATTAATCCCACTTGGCGCATGAAACTGATCCTGCGCAGAGAGCTGCCCGAGCCATTGTGGCGAAGGCTAAGAAAATTAACCGCTCGCGTGATAAAACCCGCAGGTGGCCTCTGCGCGGGCGACCGCCGAAAGATGACCGGCTCATGCTCACCGCGATATTCTACGTCCTGCGAACGGGTATACCGTGGCGCGACCTGCCGGAGCAGTTTGGCCCGTGGAGCTCGGTCTACTCGCGGTTTCGTCGATGGTGTGCTGACGGGCTCTTCGCCCGGATGCTTGCGATAGTCGCAGCGAGAGCCACAGGTCAACTGCGGCATATCGATTGCTCGCACATCAAATTGCATCAGGACGGTGCGAACCCGTGCGGCGGCCAAGCTGCCCAAGCGATCGATCGCACTAAAGGTGGAATCAATACGAAGCTTGCCGCGATCGTTGAGGGAGGTGGGCGAGCCGTGGCGCTCGGCTTAGCCGAGGGCCAACGTCACGATCTTTACGCGGTCGATCCGCTCTTGCGATGCTTGCGCCACCGCCGTGAAGTCGCCGATAAAGGTTTCGATGCCGACACGTTTCGGGCGCGCCTGTGCAGACAGCGTACGCGGGTCTGTATCCCTGCGAAGCGCTCTCGCCGTTGGCCAGTGGCCTTTCACCGCGGCTACTACCGGATGCGCCATAAAGTCGAAGACTTCTTCTGCCGTCTCAAACGCTACCGGCGCCTTAGCACCCGTTACGAGAAACTTGCCATCACGTTTCTCGCCTTCGTTCAGCTCGCGGCGGTTGTTGATTGGCTCATTTATTGATTTTGCAAACACGGCCTAGCCATAGAAACGTGCCACATCGTGCCACATGCCATCCCTAGGCTGGGAGGGGATGGAGCCGAGAGGCTGTTTCACAAAGCGTTTATTTCCAACGAGAGCACAAAATTGTGGATCTTGGGGTCGCGGGTTCGAGTCCCGTTGGCCGCCCCATTTTAGGAAAGCTCGGGGCTGGCAAGCGGGCGGATCACCCGTCGCCAGCCATGACGGCAAGGTCGCCAGACTGCGATCCATCACAGGCGTGTGGCGTGTCTTGCAGCCCCGGCTTTGGTCTGGCCAGCGACGACTTGGCTCCTCACTTTCACTCCTGGTCCGCGCTTCATGACAAACAGTTCCGCATCCATCGTATCCAAAGGGGCGGTCTTTCTGAGCTACGCCCGCGAGGACACCTCGGCAGCGCAGCGGATTTCAGAGGCACTCCGAAGCCATGACATTGAGGTCTGGTTCGACCAGAGTGAGCTCCGAGGTGGCGACGCCTGGGATCAGAAAATCCGGCGCCAAATCAAGGAGTGCGCCCTGTTTGTACCGCTGATATCCGCGCAAACCCAGGAACGCGGCGAGGGCTACTTCCGGCGGGAATGGAAGCTGGGAGCCGAGCGCACGCACGACATGGCTGCGGGAATGGCCTTCCTATTTCCGGTCTCAATCGACAACACCACAGAGCAGCGTGCATCTGTGCCCGACGAGTTCCTTCGCGCGCAATGGACCCGGCTTCCCAGCGGGCTGCCGACACCGCAGTTTGTCGAGCAGGTAAGACGACTGCTCGGCGGATCGCGCCAGCGTGCCGGATTGGCCCCGAAACAAGAATCTGCGCTCGTCCCCAAGGTCGGTGCTAAATCGATCGCCGTGCTTGCGTTCGCGAATCTCAGCCGCGATCCGGAGAATGAATACTTCAGCGACGGCATCAGCGAGGAGCTGCTCACGTGCTGGCCAAGATACCGGGGCTGAAGGTGTCGGCGCGGACCTCAGCGTTTCACTTCAAGGGCAAGGACACGCCCATTCCCGAGATCGCAAGGCAGCTGGGTGTCGCCTTCGTGGTCGAGGGCAGCGTGCGCAAGTCGGGGAGCCAGGTGAGGATCACGGCCCAGCTCATCAATGCCGCGGACGGCTTTCATGTGTGGTCGGACACGTTTACCCGCGAGCTAAGAGACATATTCGCCGTGCAGGACGAGATCGCTGGGCTGATAGCGCAAAACCTGCAGCTTAGGCTCGGCGAATCAGCGCGCCCAGCAATGCCAGTGAATCCGGAGGCCCACGGACTTGTCCTCGAAGGACGCCACTTCTGGACGCTGCGGACAGAAGCTGGCTTCACGCGCGCGAACGAGGCCTTTGAGCGGGCATTGAAAATCGATCCGCAGTTTGCGCCGGCACACGCCGGATTGGCCGATGTCTCGGCGGTGCGCGCATGGTATGGATCATTGGGTGGGTCCTTCAGCATCAGGGGGCAACTCAGGCATGCGACAGTCGAAGCCAAGGTCGCTCTCGACATTGACCCGTCGCTTGCCGGGGCACACGCCGCCATGGCCGTCGTGTCCTATATCGAACATCGATGGGCTGATGCGGAGAGTCAGTTCCAGCGGGCATTCCAGCTCAATTCAAACTACGCGGTCGCCTACCACTGGCATTCCCATCTACTGGCTGCACAGGGCCGCCTCGACGAGGCGCTTGCCGAGCTTGAGAAGTCCATCGCGCTAGATCCTCTTTCATTTGTCACCCTCGTCATCTATGCGAGCCAGCTGAACTTTGCGCGACGGTATGACGATGTCATTCTCGTCACCGACCGGGCGCTGGCGCTTCAAAGCACGGTCATTGCCCCGCTTTATGGTGCCCGGGCGGCCGCGTTCCTCGGCCTAGGGCGGAAAGAGGAGGCAGTGGCTGCGGCCCGCGTTGTAGAAAGAGAGGAGCTTTGGTGGATGCGATGGTGGGCCAGCGAAGAAGCACTGTATGTCCTTGCGCAGACGGGTTCAGAAAGCGAGGCGGCCAAACTGTGCGAGAAATGGGGCAAGAAGTTGGAGGTCGACAGTGCCTTGCATGGGCCGATGCTCCGGGCACTGGGCCTTTTCGACGAGGCGCTGCCATTCCTCGAGCGGACGCCGCCCTCTATGTTTTCCCGATTCTACTACCTCCCAATCTGGGACGGCGTGCGCGACGACCCGCGCTTTCGCCAGCTAATCGCGAGGCTTGGCTGCGAAGCTGAATACCGGACCGGCCGCGAAACCCTAACTCGAATGCTGCGGGAGCGGAATACGAACGACGCCCCGCGGATTCGGTAGTGCGGCTAGTTAGGTTGCCAAGAGGTTGCCCAATCCCCCACTTTTCATTCCCCTACTTGCTCCTTGCTGCTTACTGTTCCCGGTTCAAAGAAATTAACATTCAACCAAGTGCGCGTTCTCTAACGACTTGGCTTCGGTAAGTTCCGGCGGTTCGAGTCCCGTTGGCCGCCCCATTTTATAGCGAACAACGTCAGCGACTTCGAATGAAATTCGAAGGAATCCGCAGGACAGGGGCTCAATCCGGAGGCTGAAAAATGCTATGACTTGATTGCCTGCGTCGCACCGGCAGGCCGCCCAAACTAGCAGTGAGTCTGACGGTGCACCGATTTGACGGGCAACGTACTTCTGAGCACAGTGTGAGCTAGCCCAAAGCGAACCACCCTCGCAGCGAAACGTCAATTGCTCGCATGTCGGATGTCGACAACCTACCGATCGACTGAGCAATCCGTTCCCGGCGCAAGGAGCTCACCTTATCCACCATGACTTCAGAGGGCTCGTTTAGGCCATTGTTTTTATCTGGGGCAATCATGATACGAAACATGCGAAGGCCTGTCAGGTGCGTTGTCAGCGGACAAACTGTGACGGACGCGTGGGATTCGAGATAGGGTCCCGCCTGTACGATCACGACAGGGCGCGGCTTTCCGAAGTCACCCGGAACGATAGCTGCAACGACATCCCCTCGCGCCAATGTCATCGACCGGGAAGATCTCTCTCAATCATCTCGTCCCAGGCAGAATCCGGGCGATCAAGCTTCGCTGCCAACTGCGACTGGCGCCGGGCCTCTGTTTCGTAAACAGCTTGATCGTCCTCCCTCAGGTATAACTCAAGGGCGTCAATAATAACTCTGTTCCGGCCACTACCTGCCGAAACTGCCTTTCGATCTATCCTTCTCTTCAGATCTCGCGGAAGGCGGACGCTTGTGGTGATGGACTTTTGCACACAAGAATCTTGATGTGTGTTGCACTGTGTTGCAATGACGATTCATATGGGAGCTGCGAAAATCTTTCTTGCGGCTCGGTCCACCAAGCAATCAGCGAATGGATGCTATCTGTTTCGGTCCATGTATCGGGCCACCGGGCGACCTCGCAGAGGAACGAGTGGAAATCCTCACAACGCCCGTGCCATAAAGTGCCATGAAAATCCCGAGCTAAAGCCGCTTTGAGCCTATTTTGCACAGGCTAAACCGTTGATAGACGCCCGAGCACAAAATTGTGAATCTTGAGGTCGCGGGTTCGAGTCCCGTTGGGCGCCCCATTTTAGTCCAGTTCGATAACAGGTGCAGATCTGCTCAAAGCTCAGGCTCCCGATCCTTTGCCTTTTCTCCTTTATCTGGCAGGAAATCGTCAAGTGACCATTCTGAGCGCGATTTGTTCTCTTTGCCTATAGAGTCGGGCCGGCTAACGCCAGGAAGCGGTCTCAGCTCAAATGGCGGATTCTGACGCGCCTCCAGATCCGATAAAGGAGCAATGCTTGGTAATCGAAATTGAACAAATCGAGCGACTTTCTGCAATTTCGATTGAGTTAGCTCCGGTGGAAACAGGTTTGTGAGATTAAAACCGTGCTTTTTCGCGAGCACGAGGTTTTGAGGATTCACCCATAGGTCCCGAGCATTTTCAAGCAGGTCTACGTATGCGCGTTCGGTGATCTCTCCCAGTATGGCCCTGTTGTGCGCCTCGCGAAGATATTCGCGAACACATGGGACCAACATTTGAACATGACGGACATCCTGGCGCCGAGCCTGGTCAATTTGAGCAACGTTCGCGAGCTTCGCCTTCAAAAGTACTATTGGAGACAGGACTCGGTAAACGTGCCCAGGGCGAAGCTCCAATAGATCAGGATCGGAAAGGTCCCTTGGCATAAGACCGTTTACACTATTGATGACTTCGACAAGCAGCCGCTCCTTGTTGGGGAGCTCCTTAGTAAGCATCGCGATGGCGATTGTTCGTGGCTCGTTATAACAAGTGAGCTTCCAGCTTGTGGTTGCAGCAATTCGCTCCGCCATCGCCCGGTCGCCGAATATGTCTGCGTCCTTGCTCATAAACGGACGCAACGGATCAAGCCCAGGCACCGCAGACGCGTAATGCTCCGCCCAAAGATTTACAGCCTGTCCACCTACGAGTATAGGCTTCTCCGGAGAATTGAGGACTTCGGCGAAGGCCGAAAGTTCATGCTGATCGGGCATGTTGGCCGAAATGTACAATGCGAGAATTAACTGCAGTCCCCACTGCGGAATTCTCTCGTTGCACCTGCTCGGCCGTCGCCAATCGAAACTTGATTCTGGCAGCGTCCCATTCGCGGCAGAGTGCCTTGTATTCGGCGATGCTTTCGGCAGTAATAATTTGCGGAAACACCGGCGCCGGCGGCAATGTGTCGGGTGTCTTCATTGAGGTAACGTCGATGCTCTTAACAGCGACCATCGGCCATCGAGTAGCCGGTGTCAATTCAAGCAGCTGATCTGGATCCCCGTCAGGCCAATCCGCATTTGCTTCCGCATTTGGACGTTTGCGGGAGTCCAAACCTGCTCTTGGTGCTTCTGTACGTGCCACATCGTACCACACTGTTTTCGCTCTATCAAAGTAGGCGAACAATAGTTGGACTTTCCTAAGCCGATTGCCGTCAATATGGACATAATTTCGTCGGGGAGATGGGCTTCTCCAGTGGAACCGGAGTGGAACACTTTTCCCCGGGCAAAGGCCTGAAAGCGCCATTTTGACGCCGCGCAAGGTGTTCATTTGCAGAGGCGCACAGAATTGTGAATCTTGGGGTCGCGGGTTCGAGTCCCGTTGGCCGCCCCATTTTAGATCCTCCTCTGCGAAGGGGGGACTCTATTTCTTGAAAAGCATGTTCCCCAGAAACTGCGTGTGCACCTTCGTGCCACGTTTCGCAGAAATTGAGCTTCCCGATGGCAAGGTCGGGCGATTGAGCCGTGAAGCGGCAATGAAGGCGGCGCGGAATGCAGTCGGACGCAGGTAGTCCGGCATCCCAACACCTCCGCCGACTGACCAGAGCAGAATTCCTCAATTTGCACTTGAGTACCGCATTGCCACGCTGCAGTATTGCTGCATGGCAACCACCGTTCCTCTGAGCAAACGTGGCTCTCTAACATTGCCTCCTGCCCTCCGTCGCAAATTGGGTTTCGATAAGCTTAGCAACCCCATGGTTCTTGTTGAAGAATGCGAGGGAGGTCTTTTCTTACAGCCGGCCGTCGCGATGCCCATGCGAGACATTCCCAAGGCTATAATCGACCGATGGATCGCCCGCGACGAAGCGGACATGGCTACCTTTCGAGCTACTCCCCGCAAAGTTAAGCGGTGAGGCTTTTCCTTGATACCAGCGTTCTCCTGGCTGCATCGGGAACTGGGCAAGGAGCTTCGCGGTTCTTGATTCGCCGAGCCAACGCGCTGAATTGGGTATTGGTTTCTACTGATTACTGCGCCGAGGAAGCACGGCGGAATTTGGCAAAGATTGGACATTCAGCCGCAGAAGCCTGGAGTTCAATCGTCTCGCCCGCCGTCGAGTTTACCGCCACGCGCGTGGCGCTCGACAAGCCCTTAGTTGTTCCAAAAGCGAAAGATCGACCGGTCGTGATCTCGGCGCTTGCCGCGCAGTGCGAATGGTTGTTGACGCTCGATGAGAAGGATTTCCAAGGAAATCTCGGTCACCAGATTTACGGGATGGCGATCTCAACGCCCGGCAAGTTTTTGTTGGCTCAGAGGAATCTCGGCATCCTCTGATTGAAACCCCATTTGTTGCCACAAACGTGCCACATTGCCTTCGCTCTGTCAGAGTAGACGAACAAGAGTTGGACTTTCCTAAGCCGCTTATCGTCAATATGGGCACAGTTTTGTGGATCTTGGGGTCGCGGGTTCGATTCCCGTTGGCCGCCCATCCTTGAAACCCCCTCGGAGGCGAGGGGGTTCTTGGCGTCCGAACAGGCTTGCCTTCCTGAGAAGACCGCGCCGTCGTCTGGCCGTGAATTGGCCCTGGTTGTACCAAGTTAATACGCAGGAAGGCCCCCGCTGGCGCGTCGACACCGGCACCGGGAACGCGAAGCCCCGTAAGCGCTACACGTTCCCCTCCCGCAAACATGCCGAAAGGAAGCAGGCCGAGTTGGCGCGCATCTACGCCGACTACGGCCGCTCGGGCTTTATGACGGACGAGGACCGGGCCGACGTGCTCTCGGCCCGGCGCAAGCTTCGGGAGGCTAAGCTGCCGGCCACGCTCGCTGAGGTAACCAACTTCCACCTCCTACACAAGAAGCCGCACGGGGGCGACGCACCTTAGGGACGCCAGCCCCAACCGGAGAACACCCGCATGCCCACGTCCGCAAGAAAGCCCCAAGACCCCAATCTTCCCCCCAACTACGCCCGAGTGGAGGGCAGCGAACGAAGGCCGCCCAGTGTGGCCCGGCGCACGGGCCCGGCCGATGACGGCGAAATCGGGACGATCAGCGTGTACGTGCGTCGGCGCCCGGATGCTCCGAAGGTCCCTGACCTCGCGGACTGGGCCAAGCCCTTTGGGGCGAGGCCCAAGCACATTTCACGGGAGCAGCTTGCCGCCACCTATGGCGCCCTCCCCGCCGACCTGGAAAAGGTGGCGGCATTTCTGCGCAGCCACGGCTTCACGATCCGGGAGACGCACACCGGCCGCCGGGTCGTCACCGCCTCCGGGACCGTCGCCCAGATGAAAGAGGCCTTTTCGGTCGACCTGGGAAAATACGAGTCGACAGCGGAGACCTTCCGCGGCCGCGAGGGGTTCGTGCACGTGCCCGCCGAACTGGTTGGGATCGTCATGAGCGTGCACGGGCTCGATACCCGGACCGTGAGTGCCCGCCGACATCCCCGGAACCGCCCTTCCGGCAACCCTGCGCCGGGCGGCACGAACCTCATGACCCCGCCCCAGGTCGCCAAGCTCTACAATTTCCCGCCGGGCACCGGCAGCGGCCAGACAATCGGCATCATCGAGTTCGGCGGGGGCTATGTCGTCAATGCGACGACGAAGGCTCCGACTGACATCGATTCCTTCTTCAGCGGGCTCGGACTCACCACCCCGAAGCTGACAGCCGTCTCGGTCGACAGCGCCACGAATTCCCCGGCAGGCAGCGCGACCAACGTCTGGGACCAGGATCCCGACGTCGAGGTGGCCCTGGACATCGACGTGGCCGGATCCGTGGCCCCCGGCGCCGCGCTCGCCGTGTATTTTGCGCCCAACCAGACCGACAAGTGGATGGACGCGGTGACCACCGCGATCCACGACACCACCAACAAGCCGACCGTCATCTCGATCAGCTGGGGCGGCGACGAGTCCGGCTGGCCGGACGGCGACCGCAGTTCCTTCCAGGATGCCCTGAAGGACGCGGCCCTCCTCGGCGTCACCGTGCTCATCGCGACCGGCGACAACGGAACGAACCAGGGCGTGAACGACGGCAGCGCCCACGTCCAGTACCCCTCCTCCGACCCGTGGGCGCTTGCCTGCGGCGGCACCTACATTGCCAACGTCTCCGGCTCAACCTTCACCGAGGGGACCTGGAACGACGCAGGGGCCTCGTGCGGCGGCGTGAGCGTCAAGTATGGCACCCAGGCCTACCAGGACGGCGCGAACGTCCCCCCATCGGTCAACGACGACAAGACCAAGGGCCGGGGCCTCCCCGACGTTTCAGGCAACGCGAGCCCGTTCAGCGGCTACACGCTATTCCTGTACGGCTCCCAGACGACCTCCCTGAAAGTCACGAAGGGCTCCGACAAGGGGAGCAACTTCGGGTCGGTCGGCGGCACCAGCGCCGTCGCCCCCCTCTACGCCGGGCTCGTCGCGATCGTCAACTCAACCCTCGGCGAGAATGTCGGGTTCCTCAACCCGACCCTATACGCGCTCGCCCAGGAGGCCGGGCAGAAGATCTTCCGGGACGTCGCGGACGGTGGCAACAACTCCGCGACTTTCACCAAGTCCGACGGGACCACAGGCACCTCGCCGGGCTACACCGCCGGTGCCGGCTGGGACCCCTGCACCGGCTGGGGCAGCATTGACGGGACCCAGCTCCTGACCCGCCTCCAGCAGCTCTACGCGAAGAAATGCGTCTTCGCAGTCCAGAAGGACACGTTCGGCAGCGACGAGGTGGATGCCATGCTGAAGCAGGCCAGCCCCGCCCTGTTCCCGGCCTTCTGGGTGTGGGTCGAGGGCCTGACGCCGGCCCAGCTCGGGATCAGCTCCTCCGGTGACCTCGCCAACCCGCCCATCATCCCTAAGGTGACGCTCGACCCCGCCTTCTCTGGCCTGTCCGTCAAGTTCGCCGGGCCGGTGCTGCCGGAGGACCCGAGCCTGCCCAACCAGGCGCAGCGCTTTGCCTTCCCCTTCGACGTCATTTTCACCGACGACAGCGGCTTTGTCTCGGCCTCGCAGGCAATCACGCTGGAGGCCTCGCTGACGAGCAAGACCGGCGACCCGCTGAACGGCACCGGCCAGTTCCACCTAGTCAAGAAGGCCAACCCCTACGTCCTGAATGGCATCACCGCCTGGCTCAGCACGGACCTACGCGTCTTCACGGTCCAGGCGAACGAGAGCCGCTTCGGCGCCACGATGGGTGGCAGCGCCGACGCCGCCCCGGCCTTCATCGCGAGCGCGGTCAAGAACCTCACGAGCAACCAGGGGAACGTGAACGGCGACAAGTTCGACAACCTGGGCGACCAGAGCAAGGTGGTCACGGACCCGGGGGCGGCCGAGGCGACCGAGTCGCTCTATCTCTTCCCCACGGACTCGAACCACAACCTGGTCTTCAATTTCGCGGTCGCCCGCGTCAGGCTGCAGGGGCTCTCGCTCACGGCCAAGGCAACCCGCGTCTTCTTCCGGCTCTTCCAGGCGCAGACGACGGCCGTCTCCTACGTGGACCCGGGCGCTGCGCCCGGCGACGGCCCCTACCGCAAATGGTCCGACGGCGCGGCCTACGGCCGGAAGATCCCGCTCTTCGGCACCCAGGGAGGGGAGTTCGTGACGATCCCCTGCTTCGCGACCGCCCGGGTGGCGAACACGAGCGCGGCCACCAACATGACCACCCAGACCGACCCCCCGAACGTCCGGGACATCGCCCCCAATCCAAGCGGGGCGGAGGTCGACACGTTTTTCGGCTGCTGGCTCGATTTCAACCAGACCCGCCAGATCGTCCCGTTCAGCCCGCCGGCGACCAACGTGGACGGCCCCTATGGAGGCCAACCGATGCTTTCCCTGCAGGAGGTCTTTATCCGCAGCCTGCACCAGTGCCTGGTCGCCGAGGTTGCCTTTGACGACGTTCCGATCCCCCAGAACGCCGACCCGTCCGCCTCAAGCCAGCTCGCCCAGCGCAACATCGCCTTTGTCGACGCGCCCAACCCCGGACTGGAACTCTCCCGCCGGGTCCCGCAGCCCTTCGAGGTCCGACCGACGGCGGCCGCGTCGTTAGCGGGGGCGCCGCCGGACGAGATGATGATCGACTGGGGCAACACGCCGGCTGGCAGCACGGCCGCCATCTACCTGCCCGCTTCCAACGCAGACGACATCCTGAGGCAGGCGGCCTCCCTCTACACGACGCACCGCCTGACGAAGCAGGACGCCCACACGATCGAGTGTCCCGCCAGTGGCGTCACGTACCTGCCCATTCCGGCAGGTGCCGGCCCCGCGAATTTCGCGGGGCTTCTCTCGGTCAGCCTGCCGGACACGGTCAAGAAGGGCCAGGCCTACACGGTTGTCGTCCGGCAGTTCACCAATGCCTTTGGCAAATCAACGCCGCCCCCACCCCCGCCGCCCAAGATCAACGTCGCCTCCAACACCGACAGGGCGGTAAACGACCAGCAGATCGCCTGGAGACGGATGATGGGGGCGTTCCAGGTCGTGATCCCCGTCAAGACCAAGGCCGTCATGCTCGGGCCCGAGGAACGGCTGCTTTCGGTCCTTAGGTGGATAGAGAAATCGATTCCCCATTCAAACCGCTGGTACCCCGTTTTCCAGCGTTACGTGCTGCAGATCGCCGACCGCGTGAAGGGACTGGGCGGCAACCCCGGGGAAATCGGGCCCTCACCCACGGGCGAATGGACTCCTCCCCATCATCCTCATCCGGAAGGACCCCATCACGGCCACGGCGATGACCGCGATGGAACGATCCGAATCACAGGCAAGGTAGGAGGAATAATCTATGACCGCTTCGGCGATTTTGAAGGCTTCTCCCTCGAAACCGAGTGCGGGGAGTGGCATGTATTCGCCAGCTGCGAACGTCGGATCCTGGACATTGCAGAGAGAGCGTGGATGGAGCGGATTCTAATGACGGTTGCCGTATGGTACGAATCGCCGCGTCATCCTGTTTCAATCACCCTGCACGGCGCGCCTCCCTGCCGGGAGCATTGATGCTTTGCTCGGAGAAATCCGCGATATTGCATCAAGTCGGTCATGCGACAGTTTCAGATGCCTGGGTTGGGATTTGCAGGAGCGCGGTTTTCAAGCGGACACAGGCACGTGCCTGCCCAATTCAGTTACATCGTGTCGTGTTTCAGGATACCATTGGCGATTTGTTGAATCACGCCGGAGGAAATGCTTGCGCCGAATACCGCGAACAGCGGCGCCACCAGCTTTTCCACAAATGGAGCCAAGCCGGCCTTGGTCGGGGACAGCGGAATTTCAATCTCCGCGAGGAAAACCGGGAAAAGCCGGTTGTCTGCTAGTAAGTAGTTTCTATAAAATGTGATACAACATTTTAAATCTTAGGGTCGCGGGTTCGAGTCCCGTTGGCCGCCCCATTTTAATCTGCCAGCGATCGCGGCAGACGTTTCTCAAGGAATGCCTGAACCTTAGGCAGTCCTTGGTCATCCAGGGTATCGAATAGCGCCCGGGAATTAACACCAAGTTGGCTCAGAGTAAGTCGGTTGGGGGTTTTTGTCAAAACAGCCAACAATTTCTCAAGGAATTCGATTAGCTTTCGTTCATCCAAACGTCCGCCAGCGGCCGCTTTGCCAAGATCTTCCAAGTACGCTGGAATGATTCGCTCAAGCACATGCACATGCTTGGTGTCTTGGCGCCCCTCCTGTTTTAGTTCGACCACGTTGGCAAGTTTCGCCTTCAGCAACGCGATCGGGCCGGGGACTAGGACATGAATCTGACGTACGCCTATCGCGAGGGTGTACGAGGGTTCGCGAAGCTCTTCATTCTTAACCCCATTAACATTTCGAAGGACTTCGATAAGCAAGGGTTGTCCGCTAGCGTCCTTCGCGATCACCACACCTACTTCGTTGGTAGGCGGTCGCAGCGGAAAAAATTGCGGCTTCACCCCAGACACTTTGCCGAGAGCCTCAAGCGTTGCGCGGTCACCCAAAATGTCCGCGTCCCGGGAAACAAAGGGAGCAAGTCCCATGGATCGATCGCTGTAGTGGAGTGCCCAAAGGTTAACGGCTTGGCCGCCGACCAACAATATGGGTTCAGCCGTCGCTAGGGCCGAGGCGAAATCTGCAGGCGGGCGTGGCTTTACTTCAGATGGAATCGGCATGACTACGATCAAAGTCGATGAGCTTTACGGCCTCGGAAGACGAAACGACGGAGTTGCGCTCCTGAATAGCGGCAGGACTGACGAGGCCCAGTTCTAAGATCACGCGATCGAATTCACGCTGCGCGCGTTTGAATCTCGCTACCTTAGCAGCCGTCTTAAACTGACGGGGCATGCGTGGCATCTCTTTCCAAGCAGTCGCTCGCAACTCCTGGGCCTTCGCAGGAAATGCTGTGGCGCGGTTCCTGATGAGATCTCGGGATGCCTGACGCAAGAGAGCCATAACCGGGACGTTTTCGTCGCGGGCTATTTTGGCAAGCACAGCCAGCACCGCCGAATGCTCGGCGAGGCTTTGTCTGCGTTTGTCTGGAGCTAGTTGGTTGGGCATATTATTAGGTTGATTCAACCTTTATCCCATTGCACGCAAAAACTCTCGAATTCGGAGCCGCAATGAACGAAGCATCAGGACCGTTCGCGGGAATCTAGTCCTACTCTCGGCGCCTCCTAACGTGCCACATTGTGCCACGTGGCTTTCGCTCTGTCAGAGTAGTCGAACAAGAGTTTGGCTTTCGTAAGCCGCTTATCTTCAAAATGGATGCAATTTTGTGGATCTTGGGGTCGCGGGTTCGAGTCCCGTCGGCCGTCCCATTTCCTGAGGCTTCCGAAGCCGGCAACCATCGCGACCAGCACCGTGACGAAGAATGTGGTTCGGGTCGGTCTCGGAATGGGTTGTGACACAATTACACTTGACTTAGGTAGGGCGTAGTGACACCGTTACACAATGCTCGCGAGAATCACCATCAAAGAGCTTCATTCCACGACCGGCGATCATGTCCGGCGAGCCGGCACCTCACGCTCCGCAGTCGTCATCACCGATCGCGGCCTACCTGTCGCCGTCCTTGCCAACCCATCGTTACTTAAACCCCGAAGGCGTAAGCGAACTATCGTGCCCGGATACGAAACCATGATGAGTGAGCGGCCCGGGAACAACATTCAAGCTGCGCTCGACGAGATCCGCGGCGATCGCTGATAATGATTATTTGCGATACGTCGGCCGCCGCTAAGTTGTACGTTTCCGAAAACGAATCGCGGGCAGTTCGGGCGCTTCTCGAGAACGAGGATCAGGTCTTTGCTTCTGCGCTTACCCGTGTCGAGTTGATGAGCGTATTCCACCGCATGCTAAGGGAGAAGCTTTGGACGGGACCCCAATTTCAAACTGCCGTTCACCAGTTTACGACCGACGAAAATGGCGGCTTTTGGAACTGGCTGCCCCTTGAAAACGCGATCATCGAGTCCGCGGCCAAGACGTACACTACGCTCTCGAATATTGTGTATCTCCGCGCCAGCGACTGCCTCCATCTGATCACGGCGTTGCATCACAACTTCGCCGAGATCTACACTTACGACCCACATCAGACGCGTGCGGCCGTCGCGCTCGGCCTCAGCCCGGTGGCCGTTCAGCCCTAGCCCCCTTGAGAACGAAAAAGCGGTTCTTTGTTTCTCAGTCTCGACTGGGCCCGACCGAGATTCGTATCGGTTGAGCAGTGGAACAACAGTGGAACGATTTCCCCGAGCGAAACCTGGAAATGGCCGTTTTTGGCCTTTGCAACTACCTCATTCGCAAAGGCGCACAAAATTGTGGATCTTGGGGTTGCGGGTTCGAGTCCCGTTGGCCGCCCCACTTGAATCCTTCTAAGGAACGGTCCTTAGGGGATTAGGGTTCTTGATTCCCCGACAGGGAAATCTGGTCCAGTTCCTGTTGGTTCAATCTCTCCTCAGAAACGAAACGGACAGGCCGCCGGATACTCCGTCTATCTCGGAGTCGATGGAGAACGTCGGAGACGACGACGGTTCTTCCGTGACCTGAGAGATGGTGAGAGGTTCTTGGAGGAACGGAACAAGACCCCACTACCCATCGGGAAACTGTGGGACCGGAGGACGGAAATCCTCTACAACCTTGAACAACTCCGCCCCGTGAAAACGTCCCTGACAGACGTGGTGACTTACGAGGACGGGAAAGACCGTATGGTTTCCCTCTACGGTGAAGACGGTGCTTGGGTGAGATCCCACTTACTTGAACTTCTCGTCAATGAGTTTCGTGACACTGCCGGGCATCCAAGACGGAACGATATTGAATCAGTGCAGCGAGCATCAACGCGATCAGTGAGATGAGATACGGTCCGGTCAGCGAGTCACCATAATGCTTTATTCTGCTAACAGCCCACACCCATAAAACCAGATTTGTCGTAGTGAGGGCGACGGAGAGCTTTGTATTTCCAATCCCGATTTTCATAGCATGCGACTAATAGCACTTTTTTGTGGACGTCACCAGAATCAATGTCCTCCGAGTTGGTTCGCATCCTCTTGAATAGGAGATCGACGAGTCGCCGACCCGGCCTCTCACCCGTCCCCGTGATGTCGAGGTTTGCACCTCAGGTTTCGGTATATACCCGTCACGGTGCAGTTTCGTCGGAGTCGCCAGTCCACCGTGATCGATGACTGCGTGACTACCAACGACGGGTAGTCGTGGGACATTCGTCCACACGTCGTTTCACGATGGTCGGATGTGACCTCAACTGAGCCCATTACTGTTTGGCACGTGTCCGAACATCAGTGTTCAACTCTGTCGCCAAACAGCGCAGCAATCATCGATTAAACACGCAGTTAGCTTGACGGTATTGACACAACTTGTGGATCTTGGAGTCGCGGGTTCGAGTCCCGTTGGCCGCCCCATTTTATAGCCAAGCACCCAACAAACGACCGTGACCCAAAAATCCCCCTCCCCACAGCCCGCATCCGAACACCTAGGACTAACGGAAAAGCTTTCCTACGGCCTGGGGGACCTCGCGTCGTGCCTTTACTGGCAGACGTTCATGGTCTACCTGACGTTCTTCTACACCGACGTTTTCGGGATCGGCGCCCTCGCGGCCGGCACGATGATCGGGATAAGCCGCGCATCGGACGCATTCTTCGACCCCGTGATGGGCATGCTAGCGGACCGCACCCGGACCCGCTGGGGCAAGTTCCGGCCCTTCTTCATCTGGATGTGCGTGCCGATGGCCGTCCTGGGCGTGTTGACCTTCACGGTGCCGCACTTGGCGGGCAACGCAAAGCTCGTCTGGGCCTACGTGACGTACAACGCCCTGATGCTGGTCTACACCGCGATCAACATCCCGTACACGGCGCTTATGGGCGTCATCACGACGAACCCCCTCGAGCGGACCGCCCTATCCTCGATCAAGTACGTCGGCGCGTTCACCGGCGGCATGATCATCGCCGCGACGCTGCTCCCCATGGCGAAAGTCGGGGGCTGGCTGGGCGCCCAGTCGGTCGAGCGGGGCTGGCAGCTTTGCTTCGTCATCTACGGGATCGCGGCCTGCCTCTGCTTCATCACCATGTTCTTCACCACGCGCGAGCGCGTGGTCCCTCCCAGGACGCAGGAGACCTCGGTGGTGCGGGACCTTGGGGACCTGCTGACGAACGGGCCCTGGCTGATCCTCGTCGCCGCCACCATCGCGTTCATCCTCTACATCGCGCTGCGCACCAGCGTGACGGCCCATTACTTCAAGTACTATGTGGGCTCACGGACGCTGACGCTCCCGTCATTCCTCCCGAAATCGATCGCGGGCACGCAGACCTGGGGTTGGGAAACCCTCGTCTCCGTGTACAACACGTGCACCCAGGTGGCTTCCCTGGTGGGCGTTATCCTCATGCCGTTCGCGGCCCGGATTGCCGGCCGGAAAGTGGCGTTCATGGTGCTCATGACCATAGCGATCTGTTCCACGGGATCCTTCTTTGTGCTTAAGCCCGACCAGGTCCCCCTGATGTTTGGCATCAACCTCCTGGCGTCGATCACGGGTGGCCCGATAATCGCGCTCCTGATGACCATGTATGCCGATACGGCCGACTATGGCGAATGGAGGAAGCAGCGCCGCGCCACCGGGCTCATCTTCTCGGCCTCCATCTTCTCACAGAAGCAGGGATGGGCGATCGGCGCCTGGGTGGCCCTGGCCCTGATGAACAGCGTGGGCTTCGTCGCCAACACCGCCCAGACACCCGAGTCCCTCCACGGGTTGGTGTTGCTCATGAGCATCCTGCCCGCAGCCATCGGTATCGCCTCGATGGTCATCCTGATGTTCTACCCGCTGCACGAGGGGAAGATGGCCGAGATAGAGGTCGAGCTTAAGAAGCGCCGCGCTGCGGACGGCGTTGGGTCGACAATCCCGGCCTAGATGACATGAGGCGGATGGTGGCGGCGCGAGAGGCCGGACTGTCTGCGCATGACGGCGCTCATGCCCAGCCGCGCCATTCCTGCAAGGGATCTCGCGACCCACGCAAGAACGCCCGCAGGTTTCAGGGATCAGGGATTCTGCGCCTTGCACCCCGCCTTCGCGCCGGGGCCGCCGCCCTGGCCTCGCGGGCGATGGGCCGTGGAGGCCGGGGTCCGGTTCCGGTCTGACTCGTGTTCCATCGCCCGGCGCGATTGGCCGCGGGGAGGTTTCTCAATTGCCAACCCCTCTCGACGACCCATGTATGGGGCATGGCGTCCATCCTCTGGCGCATCGTCTGTCGAGCACCGATGCTTGGCATCGCCCTGGCATTCCGCCTCGCGCCGGCTGGCTTGTCCGGGCAGGAAGCGGTTTATTTCCCGCCGCGCGGCGGCTGGGAGCATCGCGTGCCGGAGCGGTCCGGCATGGATTCCGCCCGGATCCAGCAGGCTATTGACTACTCTAAGGCCCACGAAAGCACAGGGCCGGCGGATGTCGCGCTCGACCTTCAGCAGTCCTTCGGCGCCCATGAGCCGCTTTGGAGGCTGCTCGGCCCGACCCAGCCTCGGGGTGGGATGACAGGCCTCATCATCCGTCGCGGCTACGTCGTCGCCGAATGGGGCGATCCCGCGCGGGTCGACATGACGCACAGCGTCACCAAGACATTCCTCACGACGGTGGTCGGGCTTGCATGGCAACGGGGCCTTATCCACGATCTCTCCGATCGCGTTAAGAGTTATCTTCCTTCTTCCGAATTTTTTGATTCGGAGCACAACGCGAAGATCACCTGGGATCACATGCTTCGCCAGACGAGCGACTGGTCGGGAAAGCTCTGGGGGATTCCCGACTGGGCGGACCGCCCGGAGGGCGCAACACCCGCCGATCATGCCCACCGTCCGTTGCATGAGCCGGGCACGCATTTCAAATACAATGACGTCCGCGTCAATCTCCTCGCTCTGGCCGCCCTCCAGGTCTGGAAGCGACCGCTGCCGGAGGTGCTCCGCGAGCAGATCATGGACCCCATCGGCGCTTCGGACACGTGGCACTGGGAAGGTTATGGCAATTCATGGGTGGAGATTGACGGACGGCGCATGCAGTCCGTGACGGGCGGCGGTCACTATGGCGGCGGCATGTTCATTGACGCCTGGGACATGGCCCGTTTCGGCTACCTCTTCCTCGAGCACGGCCGATGGGCCGGGAGAGAGATTGTGTCGGAGAAGTGGATCTCCATGGCGAGGACTCCCGGCGAGGCCAATCCCGCCTACGGATTCGCCAACTGGTACCTTAACCCCGGGAGGAAGGAGCTTCCCTCGACGCCATCCGACAGCGTTGTCTTCCGCGGCAACGGATCCAACATCATCTATGTGGATTGGGACAACGACCTTGTCGTCGTCGCGCGCTGGATTCAGGGAAAGTCCATCGACCCATTCCTCGGCAAGGTCCTTGAGGCAATGAACCCGTCCGGAGAGAATTAAGCTTGGGAAGCCATGATGCCGGGCTTCGGCGGATCCGGCTGGCGGCAGTGCGTGAATCGCCAGAAAGATGAGGATCCTGCCCGGAAAGGGATTGAGCCGCTCGTAATCACGGGCACCTTCGACCCGTCCCATGTACCTCGCCGTTGTCGCTGCCTTCTTGGCCGCGGTCATCTTAGGTTATTTCCTCAATAATCCGCTCGGGCATAGCCGGCGGTTCATCCTTCGGCGGTTCCTGAACTGGTTTCCGCTCGGGATGACCTACTCCTTCTTGTACATGGGCCGGTACAACCTGAATGTCTCGAAGAATGCGCTGGGCTTGCTCATGTCAAAGGAGGAGTTCGGGCTCATCTTCGGCCTCGGGACCCTCGTCTACGCCGTGTCGTTCCTGGTCAACGGGCCCTTTGTGGACAGGATAGGGGGCAGGATGGGCATCCTGATCGCCGGGTTCGGCTCGGCGGCGGCCAATGCCCTGCTCGGGGTGCTGACGATGGTGGTGCTGGCGGGCCATCTTCGTACCCATCTCGTGGCGTCCTACACCGCGCTTTACGGTCTGAACATGTATTTCCAAAGCTACGGCGCCGTCTCCATCATCAAGGTCAAGGCCTATTGGTTCCATGTGCGGGAACGGGGTGTGTTCGGGGCGATCTTCGGAACCCTGATCTCGATCGGGGTCTATTTCGCCTTCGATTGGGGGCAGGGAATCGTCAATTTCACCGGGAGCATCCCGGCCGTGTTCTTCGTTCCGGCTGCGATAATCGCCTGCTGGGCGGTGGTGGATCTCTGGGCGGTCGCCGACACTCCGGAGGACGTCGGGCTTCCCGCCTTCGACACGCACGACGCCTCATCCGGCCAAATGCACGTGCACCTAACGTACCTGGACCTGCTCAAGAAAGTCTTCACCAGCCCGCTGATGCTGATGATCGCCGCGATCGAGCTCACCTCGGGGATCTTCCGCAATGGTATCTCGCAATGGTACTTCGTGTTTGCGAACGAGATTAAGCAGCCCGGCGCCGGATTCTTTCTGGCCCATTGGGGCTGGCTCCTCTGCATTTTTGGAATCATCGGCGGCTTCGCCGCCGGATTCGTGTCGGACAAATGCTTTCAGTCTCGCCGTGGCCCGCCCGCGGCAATGCTTTGCGGGCTGGTCCTGATCCTGTCTCTTGTCATGGCGGCGTCCCTGCGTTCCTCTCCGGTGCTCGTGGGCGCCTCAGGGGTAGCCATCGTGATGTGTTCGGTCGGGATCACCTCGCTCATGTCCGGCACGGCGGCAACCGATTTTGGCGGCCGCAAGGCGACCGCCACCTGCGCCGGGATCGTGGACGGGTTTGCCTATCTGGGCAGCTCGATCCAATCCTTCAGCATCGGGTACATCGCCACTCAGAATTGGCAATGGTGGCCCCTCTTTCTTTCTCCGTTTGCGATCATTGGCCTGGCGATCGCGGTCAAAATCTGGCTCGAGCTTCCGCCCGCGACCCGGCGCTACATAGCGGAAGTGGAATCCAAGCGGGCGGCAGCCTGAGGCGGCCGCCAAAGCCTGCATCTGGCACCAGGGGTTTGAGCCCCTTGGCTCTATGAGCCTGAGAAGGAATCAGGAATTCAGCCGGGAAACGAACAGCGCAAGTGTTTCTCAAAAAATGACCGCCGCCTTTGCAGGGCGTCGGCTTTCAGGCTGGCGAATACCACCCGGGCGTCGATCCGCGGTCATGGGGTCGCGCGAGTTCGAGTCACATAGGCCGCCGTCGAGGATCGCGCCGCCGCGGCCATCCCCCCGAGGGTCAGTCACGCTTGGACTGCTGGAATGATTCCCACTCCGCTTCGTCCGTGGGCACCGGACCCGTCAGCGCGTCATCAATGTCCTTCTCCGTCAGTTTCCACACCAGGATGGAATGCCCCACAAAGGCCTCCGGGCGCCGGGATTGCGGCCCGCGAAGCCAGGCGCAAATGCGCGCCGTCCGCAAGGCAACGAAAGGAGCGAACCACTGCGAATAAGCCTCCTCGCGCTCGGCGTCAGGCAGGGTTGAAGCGTGATCCATCATCGCGCACACCTTCCTGTAATTCGCCTCATAGGCGCTGTTCCAGGGGCCTGGAGCGACAGAGATGCCCTCCAGCAAGGATGCGCTGACACCATAGTACCCCGGCAGAAGCGGAACCACCTTGGCGTGCCGGTCAACAGCTGTATAAAGATTCCGGCTTTGTATGCCCCGGTACTCGGGGCTGTCCATCCCCCTGTAACCCAGGAAGAAGGGCACCGTGTTCCCGGGATTGTGTACATCCAGCCATTGCTTCAGCTGGGGCAGCCCCAGGCCCCAGTCCTCCGAGCCATCCGTGAGATCACGGTAGCCGTTGCTCATGCCGCCTCCCAGCACGTTCACGTAGGCCAGGTAATCCGGCCGCGCATAGAAGGACGTGGCGGAAAACCCCAGTATCCCCGCTCCCAGCAGATGACGCCACCACGGCTTCACGGCGACCAGGAGCACGGCCGCGCCTGCCAGCACGTAAAGGGCGGGATAGACCGCGAGAATATGCCGGTGGCCTATGTCTATATGCTCCAGCGAGGCCGCGAGCATGACGGCGCTCACCAACACCCACCACGGCGAGGAACGATAGAGCAGGTCCCGTTTGCCTGGGCAAAGATACCAGGACCAGGCCCCGAGCCCGAGGATCGCGAAAAGGAACAGGGGGGTCTTGATCGCAAAGGCGTAAAGAAAGAATGTTCGCCACCCTCCATAGCTCCAATGCCCGTGCATGAATGACAGGCGCTTTTGATTGCGGAGAAGCGTCGCGCTGACACCCCTGACAAACCCCTCCGGAAGCAGGCGGTGGCCTAGGAGATAGTCCAGCGATGACCGTATTGCCGGAGAAACCGGATGCGGGTCGGCGAGCTGTTCCGTCCAAGCCAGCCGAGGATCACCCGGCATGGAACTGCCTGCAAATCGGAACTCGTAGTTGGCCCAGATGATCGAGGCGGCAGCCGCGATGTGAAAGGCGCACAGCGCAACGACCAGCAGCAGTTGCCTCGTGCGCCGGGGCCAGATCCTGATCCGGCCCCCAAGCTCTATGCGCCAGGGCTCGTTCCGGGCAAAGCGCAGGATCAGAAGGGCACCGGTGATGGGTATGATGAGGACCGCGGTGAGTTTGGCGAGGAAGAGCAATCCCGTCGCCGCTCCGCTCATGGCCAGCGCGCCCCACGTGATCCGGTGAAGCAGTCTCCAGACCAGGAACGTGGCCGCCGAGAGTGTCAGGGCCAGGGACAGGTCCGAGGTGACCATGGCTGCATGAGCCAGCATCACGGGGCACAGCGAGTACAGGATGAGCGAGAGAAGGCCGCCCAGCGTCCCGAACAGCTGCCGGGAGGCGACGAAGACCAGGAGCCCCAGGGCGGCGGACAGCAGGACGGCCATCGCGCGCCCGGCGAGCAGCATATGATCCGGATTGTTCCCCGACCGGAAGAAGAACTCTTCCCCCAGCTTGAAATAATTCGCGTCCCGCCAGAATGCGTCGTCGGCCCCCCCCGGGAAACGGGGCCTGCTCACGAGCAGGGGCAGCGACGCCCACCGCTTGACCAAATCGCCGTTGGCGGCATCCACCCGGTAATCGTGGGTGACCCACTCGCTGTACCCCATGGTCAGGTGGTCGACCTCATCGATACAAAACCCTCTGCGGCTTATCGCAGACAGGGCCAGCAACATGTGGAGCGCCAGCAACAGGCCCACAAGGGCCCACGTTGGCTTCTTCGGCGGATACGTGTCAGCAATTTGCACTTCGGGTGGAGGCCCCATGGCAGCGCAAAAACGCAGGGCGCGCAACACCAGGGGTGAGGCGGCGCCACGTCGCTCCATGAAGAAGGCGCCCTGCCTCATCGTGGCCTCCCAAGAATCAGGGAATAGCCAACCGCCGCGATTCTCGAATGCCGTGCACAGCCTTCGGCCGGCGCTCACCAGTGCCAGCACGCCTTCAGTTCGCGGAGGTCCACGCTGGCATGCAGGTGGGGCCGCCAAGAGATCTCGGTTGCGCTGCCATCGACTCACCGGGTCGCCTTCAGGTGGGTGGCTGTATCCTCGCGGTGGGTTGCCCCCAACGGGCCTTTGCCGATCCGAGCCTCATTCCATCCGGCGGGATTTGCGGCGAGCCTGATCCTTCCGGGAGAACGCTTGTTTTCACTCCGCCGTTCCTTTCGGGGCCCACAAGCCGTTGCCGGTCTGGCCCGGCTGCTGACTCAGCGCCGATTGAGCCTCATTTCGAGGCACGGGCCTAGATCTTCAGTTTCCCAAGGTTCAACTCCACGACGCCTTCCGCCGGCCTTCCATGTGCGAGCGCGGGCTTGAAGCGGAGGCTTCTTACAATCGCCTCGAGATAGGGATCCTCAATCGCCCTTGAGCACGCAGCATCAACAAATGCCCCGTTGGCCAAGCCGTCCCTCGAGACCTTGACGAAGAACGTCTCCTGGTACTCTCCCTCCGCTAGGCGCCTGGGCAGATCAGCGGGAAGTTTGCCCATCGCGGGCACCGCCGGCAGCGTGTCGTCCTTGTGGGCGCCGACATACAACATCTTGATATATTCGAAGGCCTCATCGCGCGTCAGCTCCACCCGCTTGGACGAAACAGTGGTCGCGACCTCTTCTCCCCTATTGTAGATGTGGAGCTGAAAATCGATCAGCTCAAAGTCGTACGGAAACCCGCCCTCGACGAAGTGGACGTTGGCCGGGTGCTTGTCTACCGGGTGGAGCTCCTTTGCATACACTAGGTTTTGAACCATGCCCGGCTCGCCGTTCTTCAAGCGAAACCGCGCCATCGTGACGACATACGGCTTCTGCAGCGGCCTCTCCGACGAGATATCGAATTCCACGTCGATCGCATCGAGCCCTGTCTTTGCGAGCCTCCCGCCCGGCTCATTGCCGTTCTCCGCCTGGTCCGCGGCGGCGGCCGCGCTTTGCTGGTCGATCACGCGGGCAACGCCTGTTCCAAAGCCCGTTAACGTCGATGGTGCGGTCAAGCCTTGTCCCGTGGGGTTGGCCGGGTCTGAGTGAAGATCCGAATAATTGAATCTTGCGACGTTGAGCATGGCGGTGGCCCCCAAATAGTTGTCGGACTCGGCGAAAATGGCTGCGGGCCCCAAGGCTCTGTTGCCCACAGTGTCGGCTATGTTTTGGGATTCGTTTGCGATAGCCAGAAGGTCAGCGTTCGTCGACGCCGCTTGGTCCAGCCCCCTCGTCAGCCTGACGCTGGGATCGTTGTCAAACGAGTACGCCCGTTCCTTCTTGTAGCCCACGATTGTGGCCGCGACATCCGTCATTTTCAGGTCCGGCGTGATCCTCAGACTAAGCGCAGCCTGCTTTGTGGGGACAAACCTCTCCTCGCCGTTCACATCGATCACCCAGGAGGATCCGACGACACCCCGCACGGGATATAGATCCTTGCCGACGGTTACCGCGATGTCGGCGCCCATGAAGAGCGTGTGCGTCTTCGTTTCCTTGACGACGACTTTGTCCATTACGACTGGCTTGTCGTCCCGCACGCCGGCGGATTGTGGAAACGCAGCGGCCATGATGGAAACTGCCGGTATCAGAGCCCACCATGGCGAGGGTTTCATTGGTTTTTGCTGCCTGCCTGCGCCCGCGCCCCGGTTAGATCGCCAGTTGGGAAAGCTTGAGTGGCGCAACGCCGTCCACAGGCTTTCCCCTTTCGAGCGCGGGCTTGAAGCGGATGTTTCTTACGACCGACTCCAGGTAGGGATCCCCGACCTTCTTGGTGCACGCCGCGTCGAGGAAAGGCTCGTCCGCCAGGCCGTCCTTCGAAACTTTAACATAGAACGTGTCGCCGTATTTTCCCTCCGCCAGGCGGGCGGGCAGGTCGGCCGGCAGCTTGCCCATAACGGGCACGGCGGCCAGCGTGTCGCCCTTGTGGGCGCTGATATATTCCATCTTGATGTACTCAAATGCCTCGTCGCGCGTGAGCTCCACACGCTTGGGCGAGACGTTGGTCGCGACCTCTTCCCCCCGGTTGTACAGGTGAACATCGAAGCCCTGCAGCTCGAACGCCGGCGGAAACCCTTCCTCGTAGAAGTGAACGGCAACCGGGTGGTCGCCTATCGGGCCAAGCGCTTTTGCATAAACCAGCCTTTGGATCGTTCCCGGGCTGGTACCCCTCGGGTGGAACCGGGTGATTGTCACCACGAACGGGTTCTCAAGCCTGTGCTGGGAGGAAACCTCAAACGCCACGTCCATCGCCTCATACCCCAGGGATGAGCCGCGGTCCCCGATCATTTCGAGGTCCGAGCCGGCGCTGACTGACGTTTGTGCGAGTGCCGTCGTCAGGCGCGCAGTCGCGGCGTTAGCGTTTAGCGCTCCGCCGGCGGGGGACTGGACACCTGCGCCAGGCTCGGGATGCGCAAGCGCCCCCGCGCTACTTTCGCCGATTGAGTAGCCGGCTAGATCCTGCGCATGGACCAATGCGGCCTGCGCCTCGTTCACGGCGGCTTGGTACCCGGCATTGAGCTCAGCCGCATTGTCCAGCGCCTGTGTCAGCCTCGTGGACGGGTCGTTCTTGAGAGAGAACGCGGGCATTGCTTTCAGGTCGGCGACCGTGGCGGAGATTTCCGTGAGCTTAAGCGACGGAGTGACCTTCAGTTC
Organism: uncultured Opitutaceae bacterium; assembly: GCA_937889545.1. Taxonomy (GTDB): domain Bacteria; phylum Verrucomicrobiota; class Verrucomicrobiia; order Opitutales; family Opitutaceae; genus Palsa-1447. The sequence continues at coordinate 16,154 of CALAOT010000073.1, read as the reverse complement.
GATCGGCCCGCTTCTTGCGGAAACGACCTTTGCCTTGCCGTCCACATCGATTACCCAGGAGCTGCCGGAGACGTCCCTGACGGCATAGAGCTGCTTGTCCAGTCCGACGGAGACGTCAGCGCCCATGAAGAGAGTGTGCGTCTTCGCGGCGTCCTGCGCGCCGGCCGTCGCCGGAATCAACGCGCTGCAAATGACCAGGGCGGGAAAAAGAAATCGCGCGATGTTCGATTTCGAGGGGGCTTTTCCGTGTGTTCTCATAGTTCTTGTTAGCCGTCTTTGACGACCATAGTCTTGACGCGGACCAGGAAGTCCTCGACCGCGTCCGTTTTTTCGATGCTGAGTGCTTTTTGGAGGTATTCCACGGTCTTGGCATAATGCCGGTTTTTGAGCTCGATATTGGCCAGCTCCAGGCTCGCCACATAAGTGCTGCTCGCGACGTGGTACGCCGCTTCGAAAGCGAGGGTGGCGCGGGGGATGTTGTCCTCAGAGGCGTAGGCCCTGCCGAGGCTGATGAGGGCCCGGCCGTTTAGGGGATCGAGCTTCAATACCTCGTCGAGCTCCCGGCGCTCCTCCGGCCATTTCCGTTGCGCGGCAAGAAGGTCCGCCCTGGTCTGGAGCAACTCGACGCCGCCAACATCGGCTCCTTGTGACGTGAACCTGGCCAACACCCCCTCGGCCTCCTGCAGCCTTCCTCCAGAAATCAAAACCTGGGCGTAATGGAGCAGCTTCTGCTCCCCAACCTCGGGCGAGGCGACAAGCACCTTGTAATATGTCTCCGTCGCCTCCGGGACCAGTCTCTGCTCCGCATAGAGGTCCCCCAGCAGGGTGAGCTCCGGCACGCCGGCAACCCCGGTTCCCACGGCGGTCTCAAGAAGCACCGTCGCCTCCACCTTGCGGTTCTCCGAGAGCAAAATGTTCGCATACGCGAGCCAGTATCGGGTGTCGCTCGGGCGCTCCTTGATGAGGTTCTTCACCAGGGACTCGGCGCGGGTAAACTGCTTCCCATCGATGCAGATGCCAAGAAGCCCCTCCTTCCAGTCCACGTTGGCCGGGTCGCCGCTTAGCGCCTGCATGTAGGCCATCTCGGCGGAAACGAGATCCCCCTTCTTCTGGAGACAGTAACCGAGGAGCCCGAAGGTCGCGGAATCGCGGTCGCCAAGCACGACGGCCTTCGAGAAGCAGGGAACCGCGTCGCCATACCGCCCGGTCGAATAGTAGAGAATGCCAAGGTTTACCCACGCGCGCAGGAATGTCGGGTAGCGGCTCACCGAGCTCCGGTAGTTGGCCTCCGCCTTGTCGTTCTCGCCGGCGGCGTAATAGGCGTTGCCGAGAATGAACTGAAACGCAGGACTTGGCTGCTCCTTGTCCGAGTTCATCGCCTCGAGCAGCTTCACCGCGAAGGCTGGATTGGACGCCAGCATCGTCACTACCTTCTTGTAAAGGGCATACTCCTCTTCCGTCATTTCCGGTTCGCGCTCCTTCAGGAACGAGCTCGACTCGTTTACGATGCGCTTCAGGTCGAGCTTGGGCTCGGATGCCAGGGCGTGCCCGCGGACTGCGACCGCGAGCGAAGCCAATAGAAGGATCTTAACGGTTCTCATGGCCTAGATTGTGAACGGCGAACCTTCCGTCCATTTGTACCACACGAGCTGCTGCACCATGCACCTCACCTTCCTCCCCTTCCTTATCGCGGGGCTGAACTCCCATTCGTCCCGGACGCTCTCGAGCACGATGGAGTCAAACTTGGCGTTGCCCGACGGCTTCAGCACCCTGATGCCCGTCACCCCACCCTCCGCATCGACCACCAGCAGCAGCGTCACGCGCAGGGACTGCGCGTCCTCGCGGACCCGGCTCGGGACCCTCGCGATGGTCTTGACGAGCGCCAATGGGGGCTGATCCACCTCGCTCTGCTGGTAAATGTGCTGGAAGTCGCCCGAGGTGCTGGCCCTCGGCTTGAGGTCGGTCAGGAGCTGGCCGAACTGGATCGTGGCGAGGGGCGGCAGGTCCGCCGGCGGCACAAGCTTGTCGAGATCCGGGGGGACCACGGCCAGCTTCACGGGGCTGTCGGAAGCTTCGATATCGATGCCCGTCAGTGGCATGGAGATGTCCAGCGGCTCGGGATGGTCCTCCACCTTTGGCGGCGGAGGCTCGAAAATGGCGGATACTGCCCGAAGGTCCTCGATTTCAGGCGGCGGCGCGACCGCCTTAACCATCTCGAAGTGCGCGATTCCCATGAAGAGGACGAAGGTGAGGCCGGCGCCGAGAGAAAGGCAAAGCGCCTCGTCGGCAAGGTGCTCGGCGCGGCTCCTAAAGCGGGGGATGGATGCGGCTTCGGCCATTGGTGGGAAATCAGGGTCCATCCGCCCGGGTCGTGGCGAACTCCACATGTTGAATCCCTGAGCGCTTTGCCTCCGAATACACGGCGGCAAATACCCCGAGGTTGGACGAACGGTCCCCGCGGATGATGAGCGACGGAAACCGCCCGATGGCGGCCTGCTTCACAACCGCAGCGACCTGGTCGGTGCGGATCTCCTGGCCGTCAAAATAGATGCGATTGTCCGCCGTGATCGCTATCAGGAGCGCGTTCTGGTCGCCGCTCAGCGAGCCGCTCACGTCAGGCTTCTGCACTTCGACACCGGGGTCGTTGATGAACGCGCTGCTGATCATCAGGAATATCACAAGCACCATGACGCAGTCGACCATCGGGACCATGTCGATGTGCGTGGCCTCAAACCGGCTGCGTCCAATGTTCTTCCCGATCATGGCGACGCATCCGGCAAGACGCTCCGTTCAATTCTGTTCAGCTTCTGCATGTACCTTCGAACGCTGCCGTTGGCGATGTGGACGACCATGAGTGCCGGGATTGCCACCACCAAGCCCGACTCCGTGGCCACAAGCACCTCCGAGATGCCCCGCGCCAGGCCCTCCATGGTCTTTTCCATCGAGTGCCCCGAAAGGCTTTCAAAAGTCGTCACCATCCCGCTCACCGTGCCGAGCAGGCCGAGCAGAGGTGCCGCCGCTATCATCGCGCCCAGCGCGATACGCTGCTGCCGGAATGACTCCTGCACCTCTTCTCGCTCCCGCCGCAACTGGGGCAGTCGCCTTTCCTGCGCCGATCCGCGGCTGTCCAGCTCGCGGCTAGACCGCCAAAGCGAAAGCAACAGCCTAAAGCACCGCGAATACAGGATGACGGACAAGCCCAAGATCGCTATCATGACGGGCCCGCCCCTTTGCACGAGTTCCACGAGAGGCTTCATATGGGCATCGGTCTCCCGCCGGTCTTCGCGGTTTCGGTGGCGGTGATGAACTCGAGGGCGTAGCGCTCGAGCAGCGAAAGGTTCCTCTGGATGCGGTGGGCAAGGAACCCGTGAGCTATCAGGGTCGGTATGGCAACGATCAGGCCCAGTTCGGTGGCAACGAGCACCTCGGAAATTCCGCTGGCGAGCTTGCCCGCGTTGCCGGTTCCAAATACCGTGATCAGCGCAAACGTCCTGACCATGCCGACCACGGTGCCTAGCAGGCCCATGAGCGGCGCCGCGGTCGCAATCACCGCAAGCAAGGGAAGCCGGCGCTCGTAATGAAGCCTCTGACGGAGGAGCACGGATTGGAGATGCTCTTCCAAAATCTCCTTGGGGCTCTCGGCATATCGCGCTCCGACAAGGAAGAGCTCGCGCACCGGCGCGCTGAGCGCCTTCAAGGCTTCTTCCGCTTGGGACCGTCCGCCGGCGGACATTTTCGCCAGGAATGCACGCACCGCCTGGGGCGAGTCCACAGACAACTGGAAAAGGTCGCCGATCTTCTGCCCGATCATCGCCAGCGACAGAAAGCCCACCGCAATGATCGCATAGGCGACAAACCCTCCCTTTTGGATGTGTTCCAAGACGGTTCCCCTCGTTTCCTTCAGGCGCAGCGCCTTCCCGCCGGAAGCATCGGCGAGAATCGTGGCCTGCTTGCCCTGGAAAAACGCCGAGGCGTCCTGAGGCGTCCAGTCGGACAGCTTGAAGGTGACGGGATAAACCGAACCCGCGCGCGGCCTCGCCGTGCCGGCGGCGCCCCCGCCGTCCGGCAGGAAGTAGGTCTCGGGGCCCAAGAATGCAAACGTTCCGGGGATCACCTGGCTGTTCCCTTCGGTAAGCGAGCTGCCGGCCGCCGCGTACCCGCCCAGCGCACGCTTCGTGCGCTCCTGGAGAAACACCGCAATATCGACGGCAGACTGGGCGGGCGCACCCGTGGAGCTGTCGTCGAGTTTCTGCTCAAGCGCCTGCACACGGCCGGAAAGCAGCTGGCCCTCGCCCGGCGCAAAGCTTTCGCCGAACGCCGTCAGCCCGTCGTGGGCGAGCGTGCCGAGGTAGGCGGAGTTCTTCCGCGCGGCGTCCAGTTCCATCAGCAGCTTCCGGCGCTGCTCAGACACATCCTGCTGGCCGGCCTCCAGGCGCTCAATCTCGCTCTGCGCCGTGACAATTCGGTCTTCAGCCGAGCGAATCTCCTTCAGAAACGGAGCCTTTTCATCAGCGATGCGCTTGCGGGCGCTGTTCAACTCGTCGGCAGCCTTCCGAAGTCGTTCGCCGTAATCTGCCGCCGCGCGCTTCATCGCCTCGTCGAACGTCTCCTCTCCACGGACGGTTGCCGCCAGCAGGATGATTGACGCGAGTGCCGTTATGAATCGGGTCTTCATCTGGGCTCAATTCTTGGGGGTTTCCGCCTGGGGTTGGCCCAACACGGCCGGCACGTGGACAAAATCCGGATCGGCCTTGTCGTTGTAAACCGCGATCAGCTTCTCAACTGGGCGCACCGCATCGGGACTCGGCTCCCACTGCCAGCCTCGGGGTCCCGGCGCTCCGTACCAAGCCCTTTTCGCCGCTCGGTCCAGCGCGTAGCCGTGGCTGAGCCCCCAGTAGATTACCTCGAGCGACTTCGCGCCCTGCTCCCCATCGATCGTCAGGACCTCGTCCCCGCATGTGACCGAGCGGTTGAAGAGCGAGCAACGGTTTAGTATCGTCATTGCCAGTTGCATGCGCTCGCCGATGCCCAGCCTTGAGTTCCCGAGGCTTCGGTACGAAAGGTCTAGTGCTTCCGAAAGTCGGGGCGGCAGCGATGGGCGCAGGTCGATCAGCTTCCCAATCAGCGCCTGCAGTCTGGCCTCGGCAGCATGCAGGTCGTCCGCCGCGGTCTTGTTCTTGGCCTCCAGCATTTCGATCTCTTCGCGGTCCCGGGCAGTCGTGGCCTTCAGAAGGTCGCGCTTTCCCTCAAGTGTCTGGGCGCGTTCAATCAGCCCATTGACCGTCGACCCAAGGAGCGGCTGCTCCGAAGTCCAGGCGCTCTCGATGCGCGCAGTCTCCAAGCGGGTCTTGATCCAGTCGCTCGCCGCCTTTCCGCCCGGCCCGAGCGGATCGGCATCGGGCTCGGCGCCAAGGGCGGCCGCTAGCAAGACGGATGGCAGCAGAAGCAGCCGGATAGCGTGCAGTGGAGACATGTTCATGTTTTGGGGTTGGAACCCAACACCGCGGAGGTCGACCCACGGAGTGAATGACCATGGGCAATAAAGGCATAGTACCCAAGGCAATCATCCTGCGGAGCGTCGGATGGGCCGTGCGCGAAAAATCCAGCACTCGTGTGCCTGCACCTGCAAGACCGAAAGGCAGCCGATTCGCCTTGGATGCGCGGATGGGATCGAGCCAAGCAAGAAGGTTCAATTGTCATTCGCACATTGGAGAACCTACCGGAGGACTCCCGCTCTTGAACATTCGCGGGTCAGGCAAGATTTTATCGGACGGCATCTGGAGTAGCTACGATTGCCACTGCACGCACCGTGCCATGCAGCGCTGGGTAATGCTAAGGTGCTTGAGCGGAGGAGCTAGCAAATCAGCCGCCCTTGCCGACCTTCCCAGAGCCTCGCTGGTTGGTTGCATGCGCCCACGTGCAGCGATCGTTGCGACCATTGATTTGACGTAGGCAACCAATGACGGATTCGAGCCCGCCGGCCTGGCGTTCGCGAATAGTGTTGATGCCTTCATGTGCACTGCTCGCATTGCTGGGTCCATGGCCCTCGACACCGAGCCTCCTGCCGGGTGCGAAGTTCTCATGCTGGAGGATGATTCTATACTTCGAAGGCGCCTTGCCGCGCATCTTCGCAGTCTCGGAGCCGAGGTGACCGAGGTCTCAACGATTGAGATGGCGCGCTCGGCACTGTCCGCATTGCGCTTCGACTTCGCTCTGGTCGACCTTCATCTGCCGGACGGAGAGGCGCTAGATTTGCTCCGGGAGAGAGCGTTTTCGGAAAACACCGGCGTGGTCGTGATGACGGCATATGGAGGAATCAAGGATGCCGTGGAGGCAATGCGCCATGGCGCGGGTGATTACCTCTCCAAGCCGTTTGAGCCGGATGAAATGCCGATAGCGTTCATGCGCTGCCGCGAAAAGCGAGGCGTAGCGCGGCGCGACGAGTTCCGCGTCGGTGAACACTCGCCCAGGGAGGCTGACGACTTTTTCTTCGGACAGAGCCTTGCCGGGGTCCGCAACACGCTCGACATGATACTCGCATCCGACCAAAGGCTCGGGAAGGGCCTTCCCCCAATCTTGATTGAAGGCGAAACCGGGACCGGGAAGAGCCTGCTTGCCGGATGGTTGCACCGGCGCGGCCCGCGGGGTTCCCAGCCGTTCATCAAGGTGAATTGCGCGGCTCTGCCCGAGACGCTTGTCGAATCCGAGCTGTTCGGCCACGAGCGCGGAGCGTTTACGGACGCCAGAACTGCGCGAATCGGGCTTTTTGAGGCCGCCAACGGAGGGACCCTGCTCCTTGATGACATTGGAACCGTTGCCGCAGCGACACAGGCCAAGGTGCTAACGGTTGTCGAGGATCATGCCATAAGGCGGCTTGGAGCGACCAAGGAGATTCGCGTGGACGTGCGGTTGATCGCCGCGTCGAACGCGCCCTTGTCGGACCTCGTCGATAACGGGGCGTTCCGAGAGGACCTGTACCATCGCCTCCACCTTCTTCACATAACGCTGCCGCCCCTGCGGAAGCGCGGGTTGGATATGCTTGAGCTCGGCAGGCATCTTTTGGAGCGCATCGGCCGGCGCCACCGATTGAAGGACATATCCATCTCGTCCGCAGGCGAATCGCGCCTTCTGGCACATAGCTGGCCGGGGAATGCCCGGGAACTCGCCCATGTCATCGAGCGTGAGATCATCTTCGCCCGGGGACGCGTGCTGGACTTCGAGAGCCTCGGAGCGCTGCCTCCCAACCCAGCGATAGGCTGGCGAAATCCGATCTGGCGCGTTCCAGAAGAGGGATTCTCGATCGATTCCGTCATCACGGATCTTATCGATGAGGTGCTCCGGGAGACGGGTCATAATATCTCCGCCACGGCCCGGCGATTGGGGGTCACCCGGGAATTCCTGCGCTACCGCCTGGCTCCCCAAAAACCGCGAGAATAGGCGATAAACCCGTGTTTCGTGAGGTTCCCCACCCGAGATTCGAGATTGGGAAACGGCCAGTGCCTCACGCCCGCGCCCGTTGAACCCGTGCCCCTTCAATCATTTCCAGGAGGGATGCCGATGAGCGACAACGGACATACTTCGTTAAACAGTTATTTACGAATAACTTGTGTACATCCGGATCGAGTTGGCACCCCGGATGCAATGCAGGAATCCCGCGGTTGGTTCCGTTCCGTCCCCGGCGCCCCAGATTCCCCCATGATATTCGCACGCGGCACGAATCTCTTTCCTCAGGCCCGCCAGATGCTGGTTCTGGCATTGCTTGCCGCCCTCGCGCTAGCCCCGGTGGCGCAGGCGCAAACCGCGGCCTCGAACCAGCCCGCTGGCACGAACGGGGCCTGGAACGAGGGGAACGTCGAGCTTCCATCGCAGGCCCACGGCAAATTCGACCCCGTCCGGTTCATGAACGCGTTTTCGACGCACATCATTCTCCACCGGGACCTCCCTGCCGAAACTCAATTCGCTTTCTTCCCCCCGGTTGCCCCGCCGTTGGAATCCGAGATTCCCATGTTGGCGCCATTCGATTCCGGCCCGCCCGCACCCGAGGAGCTTGCGGCATTTGTGGGCGACATTTTTTATCCGCTGCTCGGAGCTCGACTTGCCTCAGGCGATCTGCCGAGGCCGTTGCGGGCCCAGATTGTGGCCTACCGCTACGCAAAAGTCGGGCTTCAGGACGAACTGCGTTCACGGGTCCTGGTGCTAAAGGATGTCGATCCCGAGTCGCGCAGGAGGCAGCTGGTGGATTTTGCAGCCCTGCAGGCGCCGCGGATCTCCGAGCTGGAGGCGATGGCCGAGAAACTCCGCGTGGATTTGCGCCCGGCGCGAGCCTTTGGGATCCCGGTTGACAGCACCGACATGAGCGAAAGCCTCGCCCGGCGCGTGCGTGCTGTGCGCGACACTCCATCCGACCCCGCAGCCCTCGCGCGGCAAGCCGAGGCGATACGGGGCGCCGCCTTTTACCAGGAGGGCCTCTCCCTAGGGCAACGGAGCCTGCTTCTCGAGGCGGCAATCGAACTCGATGGCATGGTCAATCCGACGGCCGCCGCAAACCGGGTCGCGCCCGGAAAGCGATTGCTTTATTTCTCTCCCGAAGGATCTCGAATCCCCATTCCAGAGGATTTGCCGGCCCCGCTGGCGAACAAGGTCAACGAGTACGTCTCCTCTAAGAATGCTCTGAAGGCCGAGCTCCGTGACGCGCTCCAAGGCGTCGACGATGCCAGCGGCGATGCGCGCAGGGAGGCCATGGTGAAGCTGGCCTTTGCCCATGCGCCCCGTATCGCTCGTTTTGAGGCCTTGGCGGAGGAAATCCGCGGCGGCTTGGCCGCCCTGCCAAACCCGCCGGGTCCGCCCGCCCCGCCGTCGCTGCCGCCGGATCTCACCGCGCGTATTTCCGATTACCGCAGGCACAAGCTCGAGCTGCTCAAGACGCTGCGCGCCATGCTGGATGCCCGTTTCCCAACCGCCGACACCGGCCACGCGCCGCAGAAGGCGAGACCGGTGGACGCAGGTTCGGGCACCCTGGCTTGGATGCACGACGGCACGAGCACGACTGAAATACAACCCGCCGACCTGCGAGTCTCCGTCGCGGAGTTCGACCATCGCCAGAATGAACTCATTACGGCGCTGAACATCGAGGAAGCGGGCATTCGGGAGAGTCTTGCCGCCTACGTTCGGTCCGCCAACGGACCCCTGGATCGGAAATCCGTCAACGACCTGCTAAGAGACTTTGAGGACGGGCGCGAACGGAAGGAGATTTGGGAGCGGTACCGGGACTACCAGACAGCGGTGCTGCTGCCAGGTCTGTCAGCCGGACAACGTCGCTTGATTTTCGACTCCGCCGTCGAGCGGCTGGCGCTGCCGCTGCCGGCCGGAAAGAGGGCCAACTGACAGCGGGAGCTCGCCGCCTGCCATCGATGCCTCGTCAAACCTTAAGAAACTCGGTCGCCGCACTTTGCACGGGCGCCCTGCTTGTCGTCATATTCTCGGGGCTGGTCGTCTGGTTCCGGTCGGACCTTCGCAGTGAGATTCATCTGAAGATCATCGAGCGGGACGCCGCCGTTCTTTATCCCATGGCGCTCCAGCAGCTGGCCGACAGCTCCGTGAACGAACCGTCGAATCCGTCCAGGGCGCTTGCCGCGCTCCTGACAAGCGCCCGCCAGAAGGGGATGCTGGCCGTCGCGGTCTTCGACCGCGACGGCAACACCGTCGAATTCGTGCCGGCCAACCAGCTCTTTGTGGAGCTGCCCACCGACGACTACCTGAAGCTTCAGGGTGGCGCGCCCGTCAGCCGGTACCATCCGGCCTTTCCACTCGACCAATATTTCGCTGGGGTTTCGGCGGACCAACGGGAAACCCCGGTGCTCGAGGTCCTGCTGCCGCTGCATCGCCCCGGCTCGGCTGCGGTGCAAGGATTCGTGCGTTACTACATAGACGCCCGGCCGCTTTCGAGCGAGCTTGCCCTCATCGATGCCCGGATCGACCGGCAAACCGCGGTCACACTGCTGGTCGGAGCCGTGCTGATCGCCGCGGTCATGGCCGGTGCCACTTTCAGCGTCCATCGGGCACAGCGGACCGTTGCCGAGCGCAACGAGAGACTTACCCGCGCCAACTTCGAGCTCACGCTTGTGTCAAAGGCGTCTGCGGTTGGGCAGATCACATCGCACCTGATCCACGGCCTTCAGGGGTCGGTTGACGGATTGCGCGCCGTTGTTGCGGGCCCCAAGTCGGATCCGTCCAACCCGGCGTGGGAGTCGGCGGCAGACTACACCGAGCGGTTGCAATCCATGATCCGTGAAACTGTCGCATTGCTCGGCGATGCGAGCGCCGACGCCACCTACGAGCTAACCGGCCGCGAGCTCGCTGCCATGATTCACAAGAAGAACGAGGCCCAGGCGGCTGAAAAGGGCGTCTTGTTGGAGGTCAGCGAAGGGTTTGCGGCGCCCACCGACAGCCACCGCGGCAGCCTGCTTTGCCTGATCGCCAGCAATCTTGTGCAGAATGCGATATTCGCTACCGACCCGGGCAAGAGAGTTTCCGTATCGCTTGTCGATGCGGGCTGGGGATTCGTTATGACTGTGGCGGATGAGGGTTCCGGAATCTCCCGGTCCGTGCAGAAGCACCTTTTTAAGCCCGGCCGCAGCGGGCGGCCTGGCGGTTCAGGGTTGGGACTGGCCATCTGCCAGCTGTTGGCGCGCCAGATCGGCGCGGAAATGGTCCTGCTGTCGACAGGTCCCGATGGCACCTCGTTCAGGGTCACGCTCCCCCACAAGGCCTAGTGAGGGGATCCTTGTTCCCGAGGCGTCTCGAGGACGCCTCCGCGCCCGATAAGACAATCGCCTGCGCCCGGGATCTTGTGAGGTCCGCAGGGCCATCGGCCGTTGTCAGGCGTCGGGTCGCTGCCCGGGAGACCCGCACCTGCCTTCGCGGGCACGCGCCGGCAACGCGCGCAATTCAATGGTGTTGATTGCCCCGGAGCTGAACGTCAGACAGGGTCCGAGACGACCCCGACCGATGACTGCGCGCATGAACCGGAACCATTGCGGACGGAGTAATGCGAGAGCCATGCCCGGATGAGCACACCGGCCGCCACGACGGTTTCGTTACGGGCGCCGGGCCGATTGCAGGCATTTGCGGCCGTAGCGGCGATCGCCCTGGCAACCTTCGCCGCATACCACAACTGCTTCCGGGCCCCTTTTGTCTTCGACGACCAGTTTGCGATCCAGGAGAACGCCTCCATCCGGCACATCTGGCCGGCGTGGAACGCGCTTCTGCAGGCGCCCGCAGGCACCACGGTCGGCGGCCGCCCGGTCGCCAATCTCACGCTGGCCGTCAACTACGCGCTGAGCGGGACCGAAGTCTGGAGCTACCACGCGCTCAATGTCCTCATTCACATTCTTGGCGCCCTAACGTTGTTCAGTATCGTGCGCAGGACGCTATCGGGACCGGTCCTGAGCGGGCGCTTCGGACGGGATGCCGTGCCGCTGTCCCTGGCGGTTGTGCTGCTTTGGTCCCTGCATCCCCTGCAGACCGAGTCCGTGACCTACGTCGCCCAGCGTGTCGAGTCGCTGATGGGGTTGTTCTACCTGCTGACGCTCTATTGCTTCATCCGGTCGGTCGAGTCCCGGCGGCCGGCGCCCTGGCGGGCCTGCGCGGTTGCGGCCTGCCTGCTGGGCATGGCCACGAAGGAGGTGATGGCGACGGCACCCATTCTCGTACTGCTCTACGACCGCACGTTCGTGGCCGGCACGTTTCGCAGGGCTTGGCGCGAGCGCCGCGGACTGTACCTCGCGTTTGCGGCGACGTGGCTGCCGCTGGCCGCTTGGGTATCGAGCACCGGCTGGAGCCGAGGGGGCTCGGCCGGATTCAGCGCGGGCGTCTCGCCCTGGGGATACTGGCTGGCGCAGCTTGAGGCAGTCGCGCGCTATGCGGGGCTGTCGGTCTGGCCGCGGCGGCTTGTTTTCGAGTACGGACCGTTCCGGGTCCACACTCTCGCCGAGGTCGTCCCGTACGCCCTTGTCGCTGTTGTGCTGGCCGCCGCCACCCTGTTTGCGCTCCGGCGGCGGCCGGTGCTCGGGTTCCTCGGAGCCTGGTTCCTCGTCATTCTCGCCCCGAGCAGCGTGGTGCCCGTCGCGACGCAGACGATGGCCGAGCACCGGATGTACCTTCCGCTTGCGGCGGTGGCCGCGACCGCGGCCGCGGGAGCCTATGTCCTTGCCGGGCGCCGAAGCTGGCTGGTGCTGGGCCTTCTGGCCCTCCTGCTCGGGTTCCTCACCGCAAGGCGAAACGAGGTCTACGCAAGCGAGCTCAGCCTGTGGACCGACACGGTCGCCAAGCGGCCGGACAACGCGAACGCCCGCAATTACCTGGGCCTGGCACTCGCCAAGGCCGGGCGGATTCCCGAGGCGATCGGGCAGTACAGGGCCGCGCTGGAGATACAGCCGGCGTTTCCGGGGGTCCTCAATAACCTCGGCAATGCCCTCGACCGGTCCGGCAGGACCCCGGAGGCGATCGGGTGCTACGAGGCCGCCCTGGCCCTGGAGCCCGGATTCGCGGCGGCGCATTACAACCTCGCCAAGGCCCTTGGTCGGAGCGGCCGGACGCCGGAGGCGATCCGGCAGCTCGGGGAGGCGCTGCGAATCGAGCCCCACCACGCCGACGGGCACGATGAACTGGGCGAGGCTCTGCTGCGGAGCGGGCGGACAGCGGAGGCGATCGAGCAGTTTGGAGCGGCCCTGAGGCTCGAGCCGGGCCACGCGCGGGCGCATTTTGACCTGGGCAATGCGCTGGTTCAGACGGGGCGGATTCCGGAGGCCATCGTGCATTTCAAGGAGGCTCTCCGGATCCAGCCGGACCTCGCCGAGGCGAGCAACAACCTGGGCGTTCTTCTCTGCCGGACCGGGCGGACCGAGGAGGGGATCCAGCGGATAGAGGCGGCGCTCCGGGCGCAGCCGGGCTTCGCCCAGGCGCACTTCTCCCGCGGAATGGCCCTGCTCCAGATGGGCCGCAGGGACGAGGCGATCGCCGAGTTCGAGAAGGTCCTGAAGCTTCAGCCGGACGACCCGTCCGCGCGCAGGATGCTGCAGTTGATCCAGTCTCCGAGGTAAGGGGGGCGGCCCCTCCGGAACAATGGGCCGCGGGGAGCCCCCTCGATTCAGAACTGCACCGCCAGGGCGTCGCCCGAGTACGCGACCACCCGGTCGGCCGGGTCGGTGACGCCCGGGCCCGCCCCGTGCCCCGGCCCGACGACGACCACCTGGAATGAGCGCTTCACGGGCATGCCGGGATAGCTTCCCCTCCGGGCCCCGATTGTCAGCCGCCGCGCCGCGTCATCCCAGTCGATGCGGATCGTCGAGTAGACCCCCTTTTCGTAGTCATAGGTGTCGTTCTCGTCCTCGTATAGAGTGAAGGAGGCGTTCGATCCGGGATACACCCGGAGCTCCATGGGGGCGTCGGGCTTCTCGGAGGCGTACTGCACCGGGGGCCCCATGGGGATGATGGAGCCCGAGGGCACGAGCAGCGGGATCCGCTCGATCGGGGCCGCGGCGTCGACGCTCTGCCCGCCTCCAGTGGTGCGGCCGGTCCAGAAATCAAACCAGGCGCGGCCCGCCGGAAGGTAGACCGTCCGGGTCTGCGGGCGGGCCTCGTGCGTGGAATCCTCCTCGAAGATGGATGGGGTCTTCCAGAAGAGCTGCGCCCGGAAGGCCCCGAGCACCGAGTTCGAGGTGGCGAAGGAGAAGCGGTACGGCCTGCCGGCCTCCAGCCGCACGGGCTCCGTCACCCCCTCGACCGAGGTGTAGGTGAACTTCAGCGCCTTTCCGTCCAGGTCGAGGAGCCTCGGGCCGAACGTCTTCACATGAAACCGGTGCACCCCCGTCTCGGTCGGGATCAGCTGGCCCTCCCAGCGCATCGAGAAGGTCTCCTTCTTCACATAGGCCGGCCATCCGGTGTACCAGTCGAGGTTGACGCTCGGTTCGGTGCCCGTGTGGACCACGGCGCCGAAGTGGTCGTCGCCGTAGTAGGTGGCGTCGAGTCCGGGCCTCCCGTCGCGCGTCCGGAAGTGAGCGGAGGATATGGGCACGCTCTTGCCCGGCGGACGGTGCAGCATGTATTCGGTGACCGGGCACACCATGAGCGACGGCCCGAACATGTATTGGTCCGCGATGGCGTAGGTGGCGTGGTCGCCGGGAAAATCCATCGGGAGCCCGCGCATGGGGGTGTACCCCTCGCTCGTGACCCTCCACGCGTTCGAATAGATGTAGGGCATCAGCCGGTAGCGCAGCCTGTCAAAGTCGACGAGCACGTCGGTGAACTTGCCGAACTCCCATATCTCCCGGGGTGTCTCGGAGCCGTGCGCCCGGAATATCGGGCTGAAGGAGCCGAACTGGAACATGCGGGTGTACAGCTCCTGGTATGCGGGATCCTTTCCGCCGTCCCAGAAATACCCGCCGTAGCTGCCGATCACGAAAGCACCGATGTCGAACGTCCAGTAGGGTATGCCGGACATGCTGTGGTTGAGGCCGGCGGCGATCTGGTTGCGGTAGACCCCCCAGCTCGCCCCGATGTCGCCGGACCACGTCGTGGCTGCGGCCCGCTGCTGCCCCGCGAAGGTGGACCGGGTGAGGATGAAGACGCGCTTGCGGTCCGTCTCCCCGCGCTGGTTCCTGTAGACCGCCTCCGTGGCCATCAGCGGATAGGTGTTCAGGTAGCGCGCGAAGGTCCCGAGGTGGTTTGAGCCCACCCTCTTCATCTCGTACTCCTCGGCGTCCTTCGTAAGGGCATTGACGATGTCGGGCTCGGTGGAGTCCATCCACCAGGCGTCCACGCCGCGGCTGAAGAGCCCGTCCCTGACATACTTCCAATAAAGGTCCGTCGCCTCCGGGTTGTAGGCGTCGAAGAACCTGAAGCCCGCCCATCCGACCGTCGGATAGAGGAATCCCCGCTGCTCCATCTCCCGGTAGACCGGCGTCGCCGGCCCGAAGCCGCACCAGATGGATATCATGAAGTGGAAGTTCTCCCGGTGCAGGATGTCGATCATCTCCGCGGGCCGCGGAAAGAGCTTGGGGTCGAAGAATAGCTGGTTCCAGTTGTCCCGGCCGTCCCAGTAGTCCCAGTCCTGCACGATGCTGTCGATCGGTATGGCGCGCGCCCGGTACTCGGCCGCCACCTTAAGCACCTCGTCCCGGTTCTCGTAGTGTTCCTTGCTCTGCCAGTAGCCATACGCCCACCTGCCGTAGAGCGGCGCCGCGCCCGTCAGGTCGCGGTAGCCCGCTATCGCGCCGTCCATGCTCCCCCCGTAGACGAAGTAGTAGTCGATATTGTCCGCCACGTCGGACCAGACGGAGCAGCCGTCCTCGTTGTCCGAGAAGATCGTCTTTGAGTAGTTGTCCCACAGTATGCCGTAGCCCCTGGTCGACACCAGGAAGGGGTTCGATGACTGCGTGTTGGCCTGGACAAGCGTCACCGAATGGCCGCGATAGTTCATCAGGCCGGACTGGTGCTGCCCGAGCCCGTATATGCCCTCGCCGGGGCTGAGCCTGAAGTTTGTCTGGATCGAGTACGCCTTCGCCTCGCCCGCGACCGCCTCCGGCGTGATCGATGCGGCCCCCTCCTCCCCAAGCAGCGGGTCGCCCAACGCGTCGCAGTATGAGACCGCGCCGCTGGACCTTGACACCGCCACGCACAGGCGGCCCGACCGCACCGTGACCCGCCCGGGCTCCTCGGCATAGGCGATGTCCAGCCGGGCCGCCGCGTGCGGCAGCACGATCAGGCTTCTGCCGGCCGGCTGCTCGCCCGCCATACACTTGGTCACATGCACGGTGACCGGCGATTCAAACTGCACGCGCACCCTTTGGGCGCCCGTGAGCACCTCGGCCCCATTGGTGATGGGCCGGACGCGGGCGCCGCCCCCTGGCGCGGCCGGGGACGGCGCCGCGGCCGGACCCTCCGGCGTGCCAGCCTCCGCCCGCCTCGGCGAAAGGCTGGCGAGGACGGCGAACTGCAACCCGAGCATCAGCAGACGGTGGGCGGCGACGGTCTTCATATTCAGGATTGGGGGCCGAGGATCGCGCGCCGGCCGAACGGAATCACGAAGGCGTTTCGCCTTCCGGCGGTGCGATCCCGCAGGCGAATCGGAGCATCCCGGCAGGAAGACGGCAAAC
>CALAOT010000072.1 GCA_937889545.1 uncultured Opitutaceae bacterium | reverse complement strand
CCGCCTCCTGGGCCCTGGCCGCGGCGCGCCGGGCGGCCGCGGCCGCGGCCGCGTTCATTTCCGCGGCGAGCGACTCGGTCCCGTAGTCGGCCTGCGAGATCGCCGTCGAATTGAAGGTGTTGGTTTCGACGATGTCGGCCCCGGCCGCAAAATAGTCGGAATGGATCTGCTCGACCACATCGGGCCGCGTGAGGGACAGGAGGTCGTTGTTGCCCTTGAGATCGCGCGGATGGCGCGCAAACCGGCTGCCCCGGAAATCGGCCTCCCCCAGGCCCTTCGCCTGGATCATGGTGCCCATCGCTCCGTCGAGGACCGCGATTCGCGATTCGAAGAGCTGCCGAAGGGCGGCGAATGAGCTGGATTCTCGGATGGAGGCCATGGCGAGTGCGTAGGGATGATGAGTTCGGGTGCGGGGAACAAAGGCAACGCATTCAAGGGCGGTTGGCAAGCATCATATCAAGAAATCTGTATTTATTGATATGATTGTGTTTCCGGTCGTTTAGCCCTTCATGGGCATAGGCATCGCCTGAGGTTCTTTGTCGCATCTTCCGGGATTTCAAGGGAAGGCCGTGAGAACCGGCCACAGTTGCGCTGCGGTAACGCATCACAGACCCACCACCGCGCCGTCGGGCGCGGGCAAAGCCAATCGGGGCGCTCGCCCCGGTGAAGGCGAGGGGCGAGGCAAGGCCCGTTCGGCCGTCACACGGCCGGCCGGGGACATATGCGGAGTCCGAATACCTGGCCCGGGATTTTCATCCGTGCGGCGCCACTGCGCGCGCCGCATGCGAGAACTTCATCGCAAAAATGAAGCACGATATCCGTACGATTCCCAGGTTGAGGCCGGCCCGCGTCGCGGTCCGGTGCCTCGCCGTATTGGCCGCGGCGGCCGGGCCCGCCTTCTCCCAGGCCGACCCGGACACCCAGCTCGATCCCTTCCTCGTGGTCGCGACGCGGACGCCCGCGGACGTCCGGACGCTCGGCTCCGCGGTCGACCAGATCTCCGCGGCCGACCTCGCGCGCGAGCAGGTCACCACCGCCGCGGCGGCGCTCGGCGCAGTCCCCGGCGTTCCCGCGTTTGCGAACGGCGCCCTCGGCTCAGACATGTCCGTCTTCATGCGCGGGTCGGACTCGGACCAGGTGCTCTTTCTCGTCGACGGAATCCGGATGAACGACGCCAACACGGACTACGCGGTATTTCTGGGGGGCGCGCGGCTGGGCGCAACCGATTCAGTCGAGATCGCCCGCGGCCCGCAGAGTACGCTGTACGGAAGCGAGGCGGTTGGCGGCGTCGTCTCGATCCAGGCACAGAAGGGCTCGGGGGATCCGTCGGCGGACATCGTCGTCGAGGCCGGAAGCTTCGGCACGGTTGCCGGGACGCTGGACGCCCAGGGCGCCCGGGACCAATGGGCCTGGGCGTTCTCGGCCTCGGGTTCGCACACGGCGAACGACCGCACCAACAATGCGTTCGACAGCGGCAATGTCGTCCTCCGGATCGACCGCGACCTTTCGGGTGGCGCCGGCGTCGGAGCCACGCTCCGGGGATTCGTGGGCAGGTTCGGGGATCCGGGCGACATCGACACGAACGATCCCTACGCGCATGAGGCCGAGAGCAACTGGCTCGGCACGGTCTTCGCGGACCTCAAGCCCGCGCCGGACTGGGCCGCGCACATAACGGTGGGCGGGCAGGACAGGCGGTACGTCACTTTCGACGAACTGCCCGGGGTGTTTGCCGAGACCACGGTCGTGCAGAACCGCCGCGGCGTCCTCGATGCCCAGGCGACCTACAGCGGGATCAGCGGGCAGCGGCTGACGGCGGGGATGACCGCCGAGGCCGAAACGACCCGGGACAACGGCTACGGCGACATAGACCAGCGGCAGACCGTGTTCGCGGCGTTCGCCGAGGACGAGTGGCATCCCATGCAAACGGTCTACCTGACGGCCGGGATGCGCTACGATGACTTTGACACATTTGGCTCCTCGGTCACGGGCCGTGCGACCGCTGCATGGCTCTCCAAGGGCCGCTCCCTAAAGCTGCGCGCAAGCTACGGGACGGGATTCAACGAGCCCAGCTTCCTCGAGCTCTACGGCGCCGCGACCGGCTACGCCGGGAATCCGGACCTGCGACCCGAGCGGTCCCGCGGCGGCGACGCAGGCGCCGACTGGTACCTCCCGAAGCACGCCGGCACGCTCAGCGCGACGTGGTTTCGGAACGACTACCGCGACCTGATCGTCTACGACTTCGGCGTGTATCCCGGAACGACCGCCAATGTCGGCCGGGCCCGCACCGAAGGCGTCGAGCTCGAGGCGAAGATCGCCCTCGCGGACGGCTTCGAGGTGCACGCCTCCTACACGTATCTCGAGGCCGACGACCTCACGGACGCAACGGAGCTCCTCCGCCGTCCGCGAAGCAGCGGGAGCGCGGACGTGTGGCGGGACTTTGGGGGAGGATGGAGCGCGGGGGCCGGCGTCCAGTTCTCCGGAATCCGACAGGACGTGGATGCGCAGACGTTCCTCACCGTGAACGATCCGAAATACGCGGTCGCGAGGATCTACGCGGAATGGCGCGCGAGCCGGAGGCTGGTGCTGAAGGCACGGGTCGAGAACCTTCTCGACCGGAAATACCAGCCGGTGAACGGATACCCGGCGCTCGGCTTCGGCGCGTTCGGCGAGGTCGAGTGGAGGCTCTGAATCGCAGTGTTTGACCGTGCGAATGGGCTGGTCTTGGCTTCGGCCATGCGCCCCGTCCGCCACCCGGCCCTGCTCCTGCTTCCCCTGGTTCTCGCTGCATCGGCCGGCGCGCAGCCGCCGCCATCGCCGGCGGCGGCCCGGCCGACCGGGGACTACGTGCCGCCGGAGATTTCCGGGATGACGCGGCCGCAGTCGAGCGAGCTGCGGGAGCTCGTCGAGCGCTTCGTCGCCGACCGCGACGAGCTCGTGCGGTTCTACAGCGTCAACGGATCGGCGGCCCAAGTCCGGCGCCTGCGCGAATTCTACGCGGCGTGGAGCAGGCGCCTCGAGGCGATGCCCTATGAAAGCCTGGGCACCGAGGGCAGGGTGGACTGGCTCCTCATGGCGCGGCAGCTCGACTATTGCCAGAAGCTCCTCGACCGCGAGGAGTCCAGGCAGCGGGAGATGTCGCCCCTCATCCCGTTTTCCGGGGACATTGCGAAGCTCCAGGAGTCGCGCCTGCTCATGGAGCCCGTCGACCCGCAGTAGGCCGCGGCGGCCCTCGACCGCATCGCAAAGAAGATTGCGGATCTCCAGGAGGCCCTGCAGGCCGGCCTGAAGGCCGAGGCGCCGAAGGCGCCAAAGGGCGTCGAGCCGCTGAAGACGACCCCGGCCGCCGCCTATCGCTCGGTGGCGGCCATCGCCGACCTGAGAAACGCGCTCGGGGATTGGTACAAGTTCTACGACGGCTACGATCCCTCGTTCGGATGGTGGGTTCGCGCGTCCCACGACCGGCTGGGCGGGGCCCTGGACGGGTATGTGAAATTCCTGAGGGAAAAGGTCGCGGGCATCGAGCAGGGCAAGGACGAGCCCATCATCGGGGACCCCATCGGGCGCGAGGGTCTGGAAGCGGAGCTGGCTCATGAGATGATCGCGTATTCGCCGGAGGAGCTCCTCGCGATCGCAGGCCGGGAATTCGAGTGGTGCGACGCCGAGCTCAGGAAGGCGTCGCGCGAGATGGGATTCGGGGACAACTGGAAGGCGGCGATGGAGAAGGTGAAGGAGGACCACCTGCCGCCCGGCGGCCAGCCGGGGCTTGTCCGCGACCTGGCGCTCGAGGCCATCCGCTTCGTGCAGGACAGGGACCTGGTCACGATCCCGCCGCTAGCGGCGGACTTCTGGCGGATCGAGATGATGACCCCCGCAAGGCAGAAGGTCGCGCCCTTCTTCCTGGGCGGCCGCGACATCCTGGTCGCGTTCCCGACCGACGCGATGGACTACGACGACAAGATCCAGAGCCTGAGGGCGAATAACATCCACTTCGCGCGCGCGACGGTGTTCCACGAGTTAATCCCGGGCCACCACCTCCAGTATTATTACGGGGGGCGCTCCAATCCCCACCGCGCCCTGTTCACGACGCCGTTCTGGGTCGAGGGCTGGGCCGTGTGGTGGGAGTTCCAGTTTTGGGACCTCGGGTTCCCCAGGTCCCCCGCGGACAGGATGGGAATGCTCTTCTGGCGGGCGCACCGCTGCGCCCGGATCATCTTCTCCCTCAATTTCCACCTCGGCAAGTGGACGCCGCAAGAGTGCGTCGACTTCCTCGTCGATCGCGTGGGCCACGAGCGCGCGAGCGCCTCCGGAGAGGTGAGGCGGTCCTTCAACGGCTCGTACCCCCCGATGTACCAGGCCGGGTACATGCTCGGCGCCCTCCAGCTCCGCCAGCTCCACGGCGAGATGGTCAAGGCGGGCGGGATGACCAACCGGCAGTTCCACGATGCGATCCTCCTCGGAGGGCCGATGCCGATCGAGATGGTCCGCGCGCGGCTGAAGGCCGAGAAGCCGCCGCGGGACTTCAAGCCGCAGTGGCGGTTCGCCGACTGAGCGTCAGCGGCCCTTCCACGCGAGGACGAGCGATCCCGCGACGATGAGGGTCCCGCCGACCGCGTGCTGCCACGTCAGGCGTTCGCGCAGGAAGATCCCGGCCAGCACGATCGCAAAGACGACGCTCAGCTTGTCGATCGGCGCCACCCTCGAGGCCTCCCCGAGCTGCAGCGCCCGGAAGTAGCAGAGCCATGACAGCCCGGTCGCGATTCCCGAAAGGACCAGGAAGACCATCGTCCTGCGCCCGGGAATCGAAATCGGGCCCGGAGGGGCGGCGACGAAGACGACAGCCCACGTTAACAGGAGGACGACGGTGGTGCGGATGGCCGTCGCAAGGTTGGGATTCACGTTCTCGACCCCCACCTTGGCCAGGACGGCCGTGACCCCAGCGAAGACCGCCGAGAGGACTGCCCAGTAGACCCAAGTCATGCCGCGTTAGCTATCAGATTCCGGGCGCAACGTAAGTAGGAAATCGGGCGTCGCCCGATAGGATGCGGCCGGACTGTCCGCATGGAGCATCCGCCTGTGGGCGGGATGGCGCCAATTCTTGGTGGACAAGGGGCGCATGCGCCCATGCAGTCGGACGAAGTTGCCTCGATGGCGAGGCTTCCTCCCAATAGGTTGATTATCATGCTCGAACAGACGGCGCCCCTCCGCGGCAGGGGAATCCCCAAGCTGCGAATCGGGTCGCTTGCCCTTTTCGCGTTCGCCGTCGCCGCGGTTGCCCGCGGATCCGGCCTGGCGGACAGGGTCGTCGTCCTTGCCAACAGCGACTCGCCGGACTCCGTCGCGATAGCGGAGCACTACGCCCAGGCTCGCGGGGTGCCGGCCGCAAACGTGATCACCCTCAGGATGCCCGTCGCCGAGACGATCTCATGGAAGGAGTTCGTCGCTACGGTCTGGCAGCCGCTCGAGGACGCGCTCGTCGACCGCGGCTGGATCGACGCGATCAAGATGGACCTCGTCGACGACGTGGGCCGGCGCAAGTATGCGATCTCCGACCACAGGATCGCCGCGCTTGTCGTGTGCCGGGGCGTGCCGCTCAGGATCGCGAACGACCCGACGCTCTTCAAGGAGGCGAAGCCCCTCACCGACCGAGCGGAATTGCGGACGAACCAGGGGGCGGTGGACTCCGAGCTGAGCCTCCTGGCCCGGACGAACTACCCCATCAACGCGAGCGTTCCCAATCCGCTCTTTCACAACCTCCACCCGACCGACAAGGATCGCTCGCTCGTTGTGGAGGTCTCCCGCCTCGACGGGCCCGCGGCTTCGGATGCCATGGCCCTCGTCGACCGGGCCCTGGAGGCCGAGCGCACCGGGCTCCTCGGCCGCGCATACGCGGACATCGCCGGGCCGCGCGAGAACGGGAACCACTGGCTCGAATCCGCGGCCTCGCAGATGGGGGCGCTCGGGTTCGACCTCTCGGTGGGCCACGGGCCGAGCACGGTGCCCGTGGGCGCGCGATTTGACGCGCCCGTCCTCTATTTCGGGTGGTACGCGCAGGACATAAACGGCCCCTTCCTGCTTCCCGGATTCTGGTTTCCGCCCGGGGCGATCGCCGTGCACATCCACAGTTTTTCGGCCCACACGCTGCGCTCGGCCACCGAGGGATGGTGCGGGCCGCTGGTCGCCCGGGGCGTGACGGCGACGGTGGGGAACGTATTCGAGCCCTACCTGGAGTTTCTCCACCGCCCGGACCTGCTCATCGAGGCGCTCTCCCGCGGCGAAAACCTGGTGGACGCCGCCTATTACGCGCTGCCCGCGCTCAGCTGGCAGTCCATCGTCATCGGCGACCCGCTGTACCGTCCCTTTGCGGTCAACCTGTCGGCGCAGATGAAGAACCTCCCAGCGCTTCCGCCGCAGCTGGCGGGCTATGCGGTCATCCGCGGGATGGACCAGCTCGACGCCGCGGGCAAGAAGGCGGAGGCGATCGGCTTGGGCAAGGCGGGGATGCGGGAGGCCCCGAACCTCGCGCTGGCGCTCGCCCTGGCCGAGCGGCTCGCGACGGCGGGCATCGAGAACGAGGCCGTGTGGATGCTCAAGGACGCCGCGCTGTCGGCTGGCGGCGCGGCGCCCGGCAACTGGGAGCTGATGCGCGAGGCCGCAATGTTTCTCGCGGCGGACGGCAGGTCCGGCGAGGCGATCGACATCTTCCGCGCGCTTTTCGACATCGACGGGATTCCCCCCGCGGTCCGGAAGCCCTGGCTCGTGGAGGCGCGCCTTGTCGCGCTCGAGGCCGGCGACACGGGCCAGGCCGCCCAGTGGACGGAGGAAATCAGCCGGTCGGCCGAGAAGCCGGCCGGCAGAAAACACTAGCCGGAAACCGGGCCCGGGCGAAGCTCAGGCCTTTTCGACGATCTTGTCGGCGAGGCCGTACGCGACCGCCTCCTTCGCGTTCAGGTAGAAATCGCGGTCGCTGTCGCGGGAAATCTTCTCGATCGGCTGGCCGGAGGCGTCCGCGAGGATCTGGTTCAGTTCGCTGCGGAGCTTTTCCATCTCCTGCGCCTGGATGTTGATGTCCGTCGCCGGCCCGATGAACCGGCCCGAAATGATCGGCTGGTGGATGAGGACCCGCCCGTGCGGAAAGATCAGGCGCCGCCCCTTCGCCGCCGCGCAAAGCAGGATCGAGCCCATGGAGGCGGCCATGCCGGTGACGACGACCGTTATGGGCGACGAGACGAGCTTCATCGTGTCGAAGACAGCCATTCCCGCCGTGATCGACCCACCGGGCGTGTTCATGTAGAACGTGATCCCTTTGCCGGGCTCCGTGGAGTCGAGGTAAAGGAGCTTCTCGCTCAGGTCCTTCGCCGTCTCATCGGTGATCGGGCCCCAGAGGAAGATCTTCCGCTGGTTGAGGAACCGCCTCTGGATCAGGAGGGAGACGGATGGATCCCGCTTTGCCACAAGGGTTTCCTCCACCTCCTCCTCATCGTCGTCATCGTCGTCGAGACGGGGCAGGGAGGCATTCAAACCGGGCTTCAGATTCTTCATGTGCATGGGCCACCAAATTGGCCAGATAGTCCCTTTTGGCAAGCCGCGGCGCCGGGACGGCGGTCGGCCGGGCCATCCGGCGCAGAGGAGGGGCGGGGTCACGCCCGAGGCTCCATGCCGGCAGCGGCGCGGGAGCCCGGACTCCCCCAAGGCCCAAGCTAATACCTCACCTTGTCGGGCTTCTTCACCCACTCGGTGAACGCGGACCGGGCCTCCCCCGGGAGGAGCGGCTGCATCGAGACTCGGCGTTCCCCGGGGGGAAGCGGGATCTGGTCGTAGATGAAGTCGTCGTCGAAGCCGATGTCGGCGGCGTCCTGGCGGGTGTTGCCGAAGTACACGGTCGGAATGCGCGCCCAGTAGATCGCGGACAGGCACATCGGGCACGGCTCACAGCTCGCGAAGAGCGTGCAATCGGGCAGCTGGAAAGTGGCGAGCGCCTTGCAGGCCTCTCGAATCGCCACGATCTCGGCATGCGCGGTGGGGTCGCAGGCGCTGGTGACCTGGTTGATTCCGCGCCCGACGATCCGGCCCTCCCGGACCACGACGCAGCCGAATGGCCCGCCCCGGCCCGAGCGGACGCCCTCCCTGGACAGGCGGATCGCCTCGCGCATGAAGTCTTCGTTGGTCACGGGCTTGGGTGTGGATCGGGCCGCCCGACCGGGCGCAAAAAGCCCACGGTACTATGGAGGTGACAGGTTACAACGAGGAAGTTATCTGGCTGTCTGACCCCGAAGCATGACGACCACCACCACGCTCTCCGGCCTCACGATACGAGGCCCGATTCCGCCCCAGTACGCCGAAATCCTCACCCCCGAGGCCTGCGCCTTCCTCGCGGGCCTTTTTCGCGCGTTTGAGCCGCGCCGCCTGGAGATCCTCCGCAGCCGCGCGGCGCGCCAGGCCGAGCTGGACGCGGGAGTGCTCCCGGACTTCCTCCCGTCGACCAAGCCGATCCGCGACGGCTCGTGGAAGGTGGCGCCTGCTCCGGCCGACCTCCTTGACCGGCGGACCGAGATCACGGGCCCGGTCGACCGCAAGATGGTCATCAACGCGCTCAACTCGGGGGCGAAGGTGTTCATGGCCGACTTCGAGGATGCCACCTCGCCGGCCTGGGAGAACCTGATCGAGGGCCACATCAACCTGAGGGACGCGGTCCGGCGCTCGATCTCGTTCACGAGCCCCGAGGGGAAGGTCTACAGCCTGAACGAGAAGACGGCGACGCTCCTCGTGCGCCCGCGCGGCTGGCACCTGCACGAGAAGCACGTGCTTGCCGGCGGCGCGCCGGTCTCCGCGAGCCTGTTCGATTTCGGGCTCTATTTCTTCCACAACGCCCGAGAGCTCCTCGCGCGCGGATCGGGCCCCTATTTCTACCTTCCGAAAATGGAGGGCCATCTCGAGGCCCGGCTGTGGAACGACGTGTTCGTCTACGCCCAGGAGGCGCTCGGAATCCCGCGGGGCTCCATCCGCGCGACCTCGCTGATCGAGGTCATCCTCGCCGCGTTCGAGGCCGACGAGATCCTTTACGAGCTGCGCGAGCACGCCTCGGGGCTCAACTGCGGACGCTGGGACTACATCTTCAGCTGCATCAAGAAGCTCCATGCGCGCAGGGACTACGTGTTCCCGGACCGGGCCCAGGTCACGATGACGGCGCCCTTCATGCGGGCCTACTGCCTGCATGTCATCAAGGTGTGCCACCGCCGCGGCGCGCACGCCATGGGCGGAATGGCCGCCCAGATCCCGATCAAGAACAACCCGGCCGCGAACGAGGCGGCGCTCGCAAAGGTCCTTGCGGACAAGGAGCGGGAGGCGAGGGACGGGCACGACGGCACCTGGGTCGCGCATCCGGGCCTTGTGCCTGTTGCGCTTCAGGCGTTCGACAGGCACATGCCGGGCCCCAACCAGGTCGCCCGCCAGCGGGACGACGTGAACGTGACCGCGGCCGACCTGCTTGCGGCCCCGGCCGGCACGATCACCGATGCGGGGATCCGCACGAACCTGAGCGTCGGGATCCAGTACCTCGAGGCGTGGCTCGGGGGGCTGGGCTGCGTGCCGCTCTACAACCTTATGGAGGATGCGGCGACGGCGGAGATCTCCCGGGCGCAGCTCTGGCAATGGATCCACGGCGGGGCGAAGACCGAGGACGGCAGGCTGATTACCCCGTCGTACTGCGACATGCTCCTTAGCGAGGTGATCGCCAAGATCCAGGAGGAGGTGGGCGCCGACCGGTACTCCAACGGGCATTTCCGGGTGGCGGCGCATATGTTCACCGACATGATCAAGTCGCCCCAGCTCGACCAATTCCTCACGCTCCCGGCCTACGAGCTGCTAGCGTGAGCGGGGCCATGCCGCACTCGCTCGCCGCGCTCAACTCATGCGACCGCGACACGTTTGTCGCCGCGCTCGGGCACCTCTTCGAGGATTCGCCGTGGGTGGCCGCCGAAACCTTCGGGAAGCGGCCCTTCCGAAACGCGGACAGCCTTCACGCGGCCCTCTGCGAGACGGTGCGCGGCGCCCCTCCGGAGCGGCAGCTGGCCCTTGTTTGCGCCCACCCCGACCTCGCCGGACGGCTCGCCAGGGCGGGCGGGCTCACGCCTTCGTCGGCCCGGGAGCAGTCCGCCGCGGGCCTCGACCGCCTGGACCCGTCCGAGGCGGCCGAGATCGGTCGCCTGAACGGCGCCTACACGGCGCGGTTCGGATTTCCCTTCGTCATCTGCGCCCGGCTGAACGAGAAGGAGACGATCCTCGCCGCGATGCGATCGCGCGCCGGCAACACGCCCGAAGCGGAGCTCTCGACGGCGCTCGGTGAAATAGCCAAGATCGCCCGGCTTCGGCTCAACGAGGCGATCGCAAAGGAGAACTGAATATGCCCGGAAAACTCAGCACCCACGTCCTCGACCTCACGGCGGGCCGCCCAGCGGCGGGCCTGCGCATCCAGCTGCGCCGGATCGCGCCCGGGCCGGCCGTGCTCAAGACGGCCGTCACGAACGCGGACGGCCGGACCGACGCGCCGCTCCTGGGCCCGGACGAGATGGCCGCCGGCACCTATGAGATCGAGTTTCACGTGGCCGAGTACTTTGCATCAAGGGGGGCGGCGCCGCAGAAGCCCCCGTTCCTGGACGTCGTGCCCGTGCGCTTCGGGATCTCCGATCCGTCGGCCTCCTATCACGTGCCGCTCCTCGTCACGCCGTGGGCCTACAACACGTACCGGGGCAGCTGAGGGCGCCGCGAATGCCCAGGCAATCCCTGACCCAGGCCGCGACCCGGCTCTCCCGCCGCCTCGGCCAGCTCGCGCGGGTTTCCGAGGATCGCGGGGCGACGACCCGGACGTTCATGTCCCCGGCGATGCACAGGGCCAATGCGCTCGTGGGCGGATGGATGAGGGGCGCGGGGCTCTCGGTCCGGGTGGACCCGACGGGCAACCTGATCGGCAGGACCGGGGCGCCCGCGAAGGGCGCGAAGACGCTGCTCATGGGATCGCACCTCGACACGGTCCGGGATGCGGGGCGCTTCGACGGTGCCCTCGGGGTCCTTCTGCCGATCGCGGCCCTCGAGGTCGTCCGGAGCCGCGGACTCACGTTTCCCTTCGCCGTCGAGGTCCTGGGGTTTTCCGAGGAGGAGGGCGTGAGGTTCTCCAGCGGCTACCTGGGGAGCAAGGGCTACGTTGGCCGGCTGGGGAAGTCGGACCTCCGGCTTCGCGACTGCTGGGGGATTTCGGTGGGGGAGGTCCTGGCGAAGAACAACGGGGGGCGGTTCTCGCCCCCGGGGCCCGCGCACGCCGCAACGGAGCTCATCGGCTACCTCGAGGTCCACATCGAGCAGGGGCCGGTCCTTGAGGCGCGCGGCCTCGCCGCCGGGGTCGTCTCGGGGATCGCCGGGCAGACCCGGGCAAGGATTGAGTTTGGCGGAAAGGCGGGGCACGCCGGGACGACGCCGATGCCGCTGCGAAAGGACGCGCTTGCGGGCGCAGCCGAGTTCATCCTCGCCGCCGAGGCGGCTGCGCGAGCCCGCCCGCCGCTCGTCGCAACCGTGGGGCAGGTCCTTGCCCGACCCGGGGCCGCGAACGTGATCGCCGGCGCGGCGGAGCTCACGCTCGACGTGAGGCACCCGGTCGACGCGGGGCGCCGCGCCGCCTGCACGGACCTGCGAAAGGCGGGCCGCGGGATCGCGAAAAGGCGGGGACTGACGTTTTGCATGGAGGTGACCCAGGACAACGGCGCCGTGCCGTGCTCGGGGGAGCTGACCGCGCTCCTCGCAAGGAGCGTGCGCGGGCGCGAGGGCCGCTGCGTCGCCCTGGCGAGCGGCGCGGGCCACGACGCCGTGATCGTCTCGTCGCTCGCGCCCGTCGCCATGCTGTTCGTCCGCTGCCGGGGGGGGATCAGCCATCATCCCGGCGAATTCGTGGCGCGCAGGGACCTTGAGGCCGCGCTTTGGATCGTCGTCGACTTCCTGTCCCGCCTGGCATCGCGGCAATCGGAATGAGCGACCACTACGACCTCATCGTGCGCGGCGCGACCGTCGTGACCCCGGCGGGGCCGATCCACGCCGACATTGCCGCCGAGGCAGGCAGGATCGTGAGGATCCGGCCCGAGATCCCCGGCACCGCCTCCGAGACCGTGGAGGCACGCGGGCTCCACGTGATCGCCGGGATCATCGATTCGCACGTCCACTTCAACGAGCCGGGGAGGGCGCACTGGGAGGGCATGGAGCACGGCTCCGGCGCGCTGGCCGCGGGAGGGGGGACGGCGTTCTTCGACATGCCGCTCAATTCGCTCCCCCCTGTGACGGATGTGGCGAGCTTCGCGCTCAAGAGGGCCGCCGCGGAGAGCTCGTCCCTGACGGACTTCGGGATCTGGGGCGGGCTCGTCCCGGGAAACGTGGACCAGTTGGAGCCCATGTGCGACGCGGGAGCAGTGGGCTTCAAGGCGTTCATGTGCGACAGCGGCGCCGAGGAGTTTCCCCCTTCGGACCTGGCCACGCTCCGGGCGGGGATGAAGCGGGCTGCCGAGCTCGGGATGCCGGTCGCCGTGCATGCTGAGGATGCGTCGCTCGCCCGCCTGGGGGCGGCGGAGCAGCGCGCGCGCGGCACCGATGTCCGCAGCTGGCTCAGGTCGCGGCCGGTGGAGCTCGAGCTGGCGGCGATCCGGATCGCGGTCGACATTGCGGGCGAGACCCGCTGCGCCCTCCACTTGGTCCACGTGAGCAGCCCGCAGGGCGTGATGCTCGCCGGCGACGCGAGGAGGCGGGGCGTGGACGTTTCTATCGAGGCCTGCCCGCACTACCTGCTCCTTTCGGAGGAGGATGTCATCCGGCTCGGCGCCCCGGCAAAATGCTTTCCCCCGTTGCGGCCCGAGGAGCTCCGGCTCGGCCTCTGGCGCGAGCTCGAGGCCTGCGAGATCGACACCATAGGCTCGGACCATTCGCCGGCGCCCCCCGACATGAAGCGGGCCGGTGATTTCTTCGCGGTCTGGGGCGGGATCTCGGGATGCCAGCACGGATTTGGGCTCCTGCTATCGGAGGCGCTCGCCAGGCGCCCGCCGGAGATCGCGCTGCCCCACATGTCGGCCCTCTTTTCGACAAACGTCGCCCGGCGGTTCCGGATCGACCGGACGAAGGGGCGCCTCGCCGAGGGCTTCGACGCCGACATGGCGATCATCGACATTGCGGGCGAGCACACGCTTTCGAACGGGGAGCTGCTCTACAGGCACCGCCAGGGCCCCTACGACGGGCGCAAGTCCCGGGTGCGGATCGTGCGGACGATAGCCCGGGGCCGCACCGTCTATGCTCAGGGGCGGATTGCGCCGGGCGCCACTCCGGGTCATCTTATCCGTCCATCCCAGCCTTCCGAACCCTACCACCGATCATCCCATGCCTGAACTCTTTGGACACACCCGGGCGCGCGTAGGCGCGCGGCACGCGCTCATCACGCCGGACAATCACGTCAGCAGCTCGCTCCCGGGCGTCGCCGGCGCCACAGCTGTCGTGCTCGTGAGCCCCGCCATGGGGGCGAATGTCGCCCAGATCCTCCTGTCCTTCCAGCGAGGCGGGTCCGCGGCCTTCGCGCCAAGCGGAACGGAGACCTTCGGGTATGTGATGGGCGGCGGCGCCACCGTGGCGGTGGGCAAGAGGAGGCGCCGGCTCGGGCCCGGCGGATATTTCTTCTGCCCCGCGGGCTCGGAATGGGGCCTCAGGGCGCCGCGTAAGGGGACCCAGGTCACGCTCTTTCAGAAGAGGTATGCCCCGCTGCGCGGCGCGAAGGGCCCGCGCCCGGTCCTTGGGGATCAGTCGCGGGTCAAGGGGACGCCGTTCCTTGGGGATCTCGCGGCCAATCTCCAGGTGCTTCTGCCCGATGAGCCGGCGTTCGACATGGCGGTCAACATCTTCGCCTACCAGCCCGGCGGCCATCTCCCGTTCGTCGAGGTGCACATCATGGAGCACGGCCTAGTCATGCTTTCGGGCGCGGGCGTCTACCGCCTGGAGGATTCGTGGTACCCCGTGCGGGCCGGGGACGCGGTCTGGATGGCGCCCTACTGCGCGCAGTGGTTCGTCGCCATGGGCAAGGTTCCCGCCCGGTACATCTACTACAAGGACGTCAACCGGCCCGCGCTTTGAGCACCCCGAAACCCGACCCCAGGATCGCCGTCGACAGCGCCGGGCTCCAGCGCCGGATAGAGGAGCTCGCCCTGATCTCGGAGTCCCCGGCCCCGGTCGTGACGCGGGTCCTCTTCTCCGAGGCGGACGTGCGGGCCAGGGAGTATGTCCGCCGGGCGGCCCGCGAGGCCGGCCTGTCGGTCCGCGAGGACCCGATCGGCAACATTTTCGCGCGATGGGAGGGAAGCGAGCCGGCCCTTCCCGCCGTGGGCTCGGGATCCCACACCGATGCGATTCCGAACGCGGGCAGGTACGACGGCGTCGTGGGCGTGCTCGGGGCCTTCGAGGCGCTCGCCGCCCTGAAGCGCGCGGGTTTCAGGCCGAGGCGCTCGCTCGAGGTCGTCATGTTCACCTCCGAGGAGCCGACCCGGTTCGGGCTCGGATGCCTGGGTAGCCGCCTCATGGCGGGCACGATCTCGGCCGCACGGGCGCAGGCGCTCAGGGACCGCGATGGCAGGACGCTCGATGAGCTCCGCGCCGCCGCGGGGTACTCGGGCCCGTTGGAATCGGTGCGGCTGCCCGCGGGCCACTACCATTCGTTCATCGAGCTGCACATTGAGCAGGGCCCGGTCCTCGAGGAGAAGGGGATACCGATCGGGATCGTCGAGCACATCGCCGGGCCCAGCAGCTACCGCATGACGCTCCACGGCGAGGGCGGGCACGCGGGGGCGGTCCTGATGCCCGCCCGGCACGACGCGCTGCTGGCGGGAGCCGAGGTCGCCCTGGCCGTCGAGCGGGCCGCGAAGGCGAGCGGGAGCCCGGACACCGTGGGAACGGTGGGCATATTCCGGATCGAGCCGGGCGCCTCGAACAGCGTTCCCTTCAGCGCCTATCTTGAGATCGACCTTAGGGACGCGCGGCTCGACACCCGAGCGAAGGCGCTCGCGGAGATCCGCAGCTCCGCGGCGCTGGCGTGCGCGCGGCGCGGCGTCAGGATGGACTTCGAGGAGATCAACGCCGATCCGCCGGCCGCCGGGGATCCCAAGACGGTCGAGACCGTCGAGAAGGTCTGCTCGGAACTCGGGCTGCGCTCGCTGCGGATGGTGAGCCGGGCCTACCACGACTCGCTGTTCATGGCGCGGGTGAGCCCGACGACCATGATCTTCATCCCCTGCCGCAACGGCTGGAGCCACAGGCCCGAGGAGTTTGCCGCGCCCGGGCACATTGCCTCCGGGGCCGAGGTCCTCGCCCACACGATGGCAAGGCTGGCAGGCCAGACTCATGGGCTTTGAATTCACGCTCAACGGCCGGAGGGTCCGGGTCGAGGACGCGGCCCCGACGACGACGCTGCTCGAGTATCTCAGGGCGAGCGGCATGACCGGCAGCAAGCAGGGGTGCGCCGAGGGCGACTGCGGGGCCTGCACCGTTGCGATCGTCGAGAGGGACGCCGCCGGGAAAGCCACGTATCGCGGGATCAACAGCTGCATCGCGCTCCTGCCCATGTTCGCCGGCCGCGAGGTCGTCACGGTCGAGGGACTCGCGGGCGAGGGGGGGGAGCTCCATCCCGTGCAGTCCGCGATGGTCGACCACTACGGCTCCCAGTGCGGGTATTGCACGCCGGGGTTCGTGATGTCGCTTTTCGAGGGGTACTACCGCCGCGACTGCAGGGAGCCCTGCGACATCAGCGACCAGCTCTGCGGCAACCTGTGCCGGTGCACGGGCTACCGGCCGATCCGCGACGCCGCGCTCGATTCCCTGGGCCATCGGGACGCCGTCCTGGGGAGCCCCGGGGCCGCCCGCTCCGATCCGTTCTGGGAGCGCCTCAAAATCCCGGTGGAGCCGGTCCCGTCCCTGGATTATGAGGCGGCCGGGGAGCGCTTTGTGAGGCCCGCATCGCTCGCGGAGCTGTTCGCCGCCCTGGCGGCGCATCCGGATGCGCGGCTCGTGGCTGGCGCCACGGAGATAGGCGTCGACGTGACCAAGAAGCTCAGGGCATTCCCCCTCCTTGTCTCCGCCGAATGCGTACCCGAGCTTACGGGAATCACAAAGACCGGCTCCGCCTGGCGGATCGGCGGCGCCGCGACCCTGACCGCGATCGAGGAGGCCCTGGGGAACGAGTATCCCTCGATGTCGAGGATCTTCAAGGTCTTCGCGTCCAGGCAGATAAGGAATCGCGCAACCCTCGGCGGCAATCTCGCCACCGCGTCCCCGATCGGGGACAGCGCCCCGGTGCTCCTGTCTCTCGACGCCGGGCTTGTCCTCGAGTCGGCCAAGGGAACACGGACCGTGCCGCTCTCCGAATTCTTCACGGCCTACCGCAGGACGCTGCTCGGGCCCGGCGAGATCATACTAGAGATCGTGCTCCCACGCTTCGACCCGGCGGGCGGGTTCTCCCGGCGCTCGGATTTCCTGAAGGTGTCGAAGCGCCGCGAGCTCGACATCAGCATCGTTGCGGCGGCCTTCTCGATCGACACCGATCCGACGGGGGTCGTCCGGCGCGCGCGGCTCGCATATGGCGGCGTTGCGGAGACGCCCGTCCGGGCGCGCCGCGCGGAGGCCGCGTTTGAGGGGCGCCGGGTTGGCGAGGCGGCCGCGGAGGTCGCCGCGATCCTGGCCGGCGAGTTCAAGCCGATCGACGACGTGCGCGGGGGCGCCGAATACCGGCGGGTCCTGGTCGTGAGCCTCTGGGAGAAGTTCGTGTCCGGCGACACGAGCGTCGCCCAGGACGGGGCCCCCGGTTTCGAAAGAGGTGCGGCCCGGCCCACGCCTGACGCGCCGCGCGCGCTCCGGCACGAGAGCGCGGTCGGCCACGTCACGGGCCGGGCGCTCTATGCGGACGACACGGCGCAGCGCCGGCCCATGCTCGATGTCTGGCCGGTGTGCTCCCCCCACGCCCGCGCCCGGGTCCGGAGGCGCGACGCGGCCAGGGCCCGAGCGATGCCCGGCGTGGTCGCGGTCCTCATGGCGGAGGACGTGCCCGGGATCAACAATGTGGGCACCTGCCACGACGAGCCCCTCTTCGCCGACGACGAGGTCAGGTATCACGGGCAGGTGGTCGCGGTCGTCGTTGGACGGTCGCTGCGGGCCTGCCGCGCGGCCGCCGCCGCGGTGGAGGTCGAGTACGAGCCGCTGCCGCCCCTCCTGGGGATCAGGGAGGCGATAGCGAAGGGGAGCTTCCACACACCCCCGCACACGATCGCCCGCGGGGACTGGAAGAGCGCCCTGGCGCGGTCGCCGCTCAGGCTCGACGGCGAGTTCTCCGTCGGGGGGCAGGAGCATTTCTACCTGGAGACGCAGGCGGCGTGGGCGGAAGCCGGCGAGGACGGATCGGTCTTTGTCAGCTCCTCGACCCAGCATCCGACCGAAATCCAGGCCATCGTCGCCGAGCTGTTGGGGCAGCCCAAGAACAAGGTCGTCGTGCAGTCGCCGAGGATGGGCGGCGCCTTCGGGGGCAAGGAGACCCAGGGCAACGCCTTTGCGGCGATGGTCGCGCTCGCCTCGATCCGGACCCGCCAGCCGGTCCGGATCCAACTCGACCGGGACCTGGACATGATGATCACGGGCAAGCGCCACCCGTTTCTCGCGAAGTTCTCGGTGGGATACGACAAAAAGGGAGAAATCCTCGCCGCCGACGTCGAGCTCTATTCGGACGGAGGGTGGTCGCGCGACCTTTCCCAGCCGGTGCTCGACCGGGCGCTCTTCCACGTCGACAACGGGTACTACATCCCGGCGCTCCGCGTCACCGGGCTCATCGCCAAGACGAACGTCGCCTCCAACACGGCCTTCCGCGGCTTCGGAGGGCCCCAGGCGATGCTGGTCATGGAGGAGATCGTCGACCGGATCGCGCGCCGCCTGGGAATCGCCCCCGAGGAGGTCCGGGGCCGCAACCTCTACCGCGGGACGGGCGAGACCAACACGACCCATTTCCTCCAGGAGATCGGCGACAACCGGCTGCAGACCGTCTGGAAGCGGGTGCAGAAGGAGGCCGGCTTCGCCGGGAGGCGCCGCGAGGTCGACCGCTGGAACAGCGCGCATCCCCGCGTCAAGCGCGGGCTCGCGGTGACGCCGGTCAAGTTCGGGATAGCCTTCACGCTGACGCATTACAATCAGGCGGGGGCGCTGGTGCTCCTCTACACCGATGGCACGGCGCAGGTGAACCACGGCGGGACGGAGATGGGGCAGGGGCTCCAAACGAAGATCCAGGGTGTCGCGATGCGCGAGCTCGGCCTCCCGGCGGGCCGGGTCCGGGTGATGCCGACGACGACGGACAAGGTGCCCAACACGTCGGCCACGGCCGCGTCCTCAGGGGCGGACCTGAACGGCGCCGCGGTCCGCAACGCATGCGCGACCCTCCGCAAGCGGCTGCTTCCCGTTGCCGCGGCGCTGCTGTCGAAGAAGGCGGGCCGCAAGGTCCCCGAATCCCGGATCGGGTTCGCCGGCGGAAAGGCCGCGGTCCGCGGATCCCGCGTGGCGGTCGACCTTGCCGACGTGTGTCGCCGGGCCCACGAGCTGAGGATCAGCCTGGCCGTCTCCGCCTTCCATGCGACGCACGGGACCCACTGGGACTGGTCCACGTCCTCGGGAAGGCCCTTCCTGTACTTTGCCTGCGGCGCCGCGGTCGCGGAGGTCGAGGTCGACGGCTACAACGGCATGCACCGGGTTCTGCGCGTCGACGCCGTCCACGATGTCGGGGACTCGCTCAACCCGGGCGTGGACCTCGGCCAGATCGAGGGCGGGATTCTCCAGGGCATCGGCTGGCTGACCCGGGAGGAGCTTCTCTGGGACAGGGACGGACGGCTGATGACCCACAGCGCGAGCACCTACCAGATCCCGGCGATCAGCGACGCGCCAATCAAGATGAACGTCACCCTCCTGCCGCGGGCGGCCAACGAGGCGGCGATCTACGGGAGCAAGGCCGTGGGCGAGCCGCCGCTCATGCTGGCGTTCTCGGTCCGCGAGGCGATCCGCGATGCGGTGGCCGCATTCGGCCCGAAGGGCGGCGAGGTCCCGCTCGCCTCGCCGGCTACCAGCGAGGCGGTGTCTTCCGCGATCAGGCGCCGCCTCGCCCAGGAGACGGCCGGCCTCGGGATGGCCCAGGCTTCAGCGCCCTGATCGGCCGGCAGCTCTCGCGCCACGCAGGGCGCCAGTTCCGCAAACGCTGTTGTAATCCCGCCGCGGCGGACGTTCGCTCAAGGCAATCAGCAAATCATTGGCCCATGAAAAGACTCACCCTCCCCACCGTACGCAAGCTGCTGGCGCCCCTCATCGGGATTTCTCTGGTCGCAGGGCCCCCGGCGGCTCGCGCGGCGGCGGAGCCGGCCTACACCTTCAAGCGCGGCGTCAACATCTCCCATTGGCTGTCGCAGAATGACGGGCAGCCCTATGGCGCGCCATGGTTCGGCGAAGGCGACGTCGAGTGGATCGTTGGGCACGGCTTTGACCACATCCGCCTGCCGGTCGATTTCCGGCTCTGCTTCGCGGCCGACGGTTCGATGGACGACGCAAAGGTGAGGCCGATCGCCGACGCCATCCGGTGGGCCCGGGCCCGCGGGCTTGGCGTCGTCCTGGACGCCCATTTCCTGCCGGGGGCGGACTTCAACTCCACCGGCGGGGACAGCCGGGCCTACACGGACGCAGCCCTCCAGGAGACGGCTGCGAACTGCTGGCGCCGGATGGCCCGGCATTTCGCCGGTGAGGGCCCCTACCTGCGGTTTGAGATCCTGAATGAGCCCGTCGCGCCCGAGAACGGGCAGCTGAACCCCTTCATGCGCTTCATGCTGGCGGCCATCCGCGAAAGCAACCCCTCCCGCATCGTCTATGTGACCTCGAACAAGTGGAGCAACTTCTACACGGTGAAGGATGTCGTGCTGCCGGATGATCCGAATATCGCCCTGACGGTCCATTATTACGAACCGCTGGTATTTACCCACCAGCGCGCGCCGTGGGTTGGCTTCAAAAACACACTGCCCACCGTCACATTCCCGGGGATCGTGCCGGATGTCTCCGGCCACACCCTTCCGGGCTACCACTTGAACCTGCACCCGGGCGACAAGCTCACGGAGGAGCAGATCGAGGCCGCGTTTGCCGGCGTATCCGCCTGGCTCGCGACCCATGCCCCGAGGATCGAGGTGTATCTCGGAGAGTTCGGGGTCTATGAGCCGGCTGACGCTACCTCGAAGCGGCGCTGGATCGCCACGGTGCGCTCCGCTGCGGAAAGCCGGGGCTGGGGCTGGGCCGTATGGGACTACAATGACAGCTTCGGCGCCCGCGGACGCGACGGGGCCGGCACTCCCGTCCTCGAGGGCCTGTTCCCAAAATAGCACCCAGTTAGGACTCTTCAGTCGCACCGCATCCGAGAGCCCTGCAATAGTATGCTTTCGTTACCTAAGCTAGGGCGCTCCATCGCGCTAGTCATAGCGGGCGGCTTAGTCGGGTACTGGATCGGAGCATCAAGTCGCCACGGTTCGCAATCCGACCAAGCCGCTCGTTTAGCGGAGGTTGCTAAGCTGCGAGGTATTGCTGCCAGAAAGTTGGGAGCCACCGGTCGCGAACAGAAAAGCCAACCGAACGAGGGAGGGAGTGTGGGCTCAAATTCCCGGGAGACTCCAAATCAGCATGAGGATGAACACACGGACCCGCGCCTCTTGCCGAAAAACGGTGCAATGCTTCGTCGAGAAGCCTTGGTAAACATATGGATGAACAAAGGGAAGGCCATCACTCGTCTCGGCTTGGATTCCCAACGAAAATCCAAGTTGATTGACCTTCTGGTGGATCAATATGCGGCACAACAGGACACGTTCGACATTGTAAGAAAGTCCGGCCCAAATGGCCCCGAAAACGGTGACGATATTCTGGAAACAGTGAGCCAAGCATACGAGAAGAACATCGCCGATTTTCTCGGGCAGGCCGACTACAGCCGGTTTCAAAAAGCAATCGAGGTGGGGCTTCGCGAGAATGCAGTTGAGCATTGGATCGGGCCCCAAATGGAAATGGTCGGCGCAGCTCTTGCTCCAGAGCAATTGTCTGCCATGGCCGCGATTGAGGGAACCGACGTCGCTCCTACTTCAGACACTATAGGCGAGGATGGCCTAGCCGCGGTCGATCGCGATCGCCTCGCCAAAGCGGCCAGAATCCTCACAGAAGCGCAGCTGGCTGTTTACCGTGATTTCCTAAAGGATCGTGCGTCATCACTTAGCTCGCGTTAGAGCGCTATTCTGCAACGTCACAGTATTGGGACAATGTGACTACAAGTCGCGGGCAGTATCGATGCAGTTGCGCGCATAAACACCTAATCCGACTTCGTGACCTCCCCGCAACCGCAGCCTACAAAAACACGCGCCGATTTTGATGTCTACCCAAGCACCGGATCGGCCCCTTGCAATTGCCATGGCTCCCTGTGGGGGGAGGCGGCTCCGCTAGTCTTGGAGCGGATCATCTCAACGTAAG
Organism: uncultured Opitutaceae bacterium; assembly: GCA_937889545.1. Lineage (GTDB taxonomy): Bacteria > Verrucomicrobiota > Verrucomicrobiia > Opitutales > Opitutaceae > Palsa-1447. The sequence goes on along the minus strand of CALAOT010000072.1, from coordinate 111,860 downwards.
ACCGGTCGACGGGTGGGATACCGCCCGCGTTTTCCGCGGCAGGCGAAGCGCTACTCTTCGCGATCCGATGCCATCCTGTCCAAGGGCTGCCAATTATTTCATAAGTTATTAACTATCAACGCCTTGACGTCAGGTGTTTCAGGTCCGGTGTGGCATTGCAGCGTTGAATTCCACGAAGGGGCAATTAATGTATTGGCCATGGAATTGCGCGACCCACAACTTGACGTCATCGCACGGGGGGTCGTGTGGTGGGAGCCGCCCGAGGTCACTTTGTCAGACCAGAATGACTTTCTTTGCCGCGTGATGTGTCGAGGTTCCTGGGAGGACGTGCAGCATGTTGAAAAGGTTTATGGAGAAGAAGCGCTTCGACGGGCGCTTGGCCACGCCAAGCCCGGCGTCTTCGATCCCGCGTCCTGGCACTACTGGCACTATCGCCTGGGATTTGAGTCCGTCCCCGAATTGCCAAGAAGGCCCTTTGTGTGAACACGGTGCTTCCGCGGCTAGATACCCTGCCACCGGCACAGCGTCTCCTTTGGCCGCAGCTTTCGGCTATAGGACCTGGTTTCGTTCTCTACGGGGGAACCGCGCTTTCCCTCCAGGTGGGTGGGCGGACATCGGTGGACTTCGATTTTTTTACCACTGAGGAATTGGATCATGACCGGCTGGCCAAGCAGCTCCCTTTCTTGCAAGGGGCAGGTTTGCAGCATCGGGCCGGCGACACGGCGACGTTTGTCATAGGGAGTGGAAGAGACGGCGTTGCGATTTCCTTTTTCGGTGCCTTGCGTTTTGGCCGGGTAAGTGAGCCGGTTTGCTTCGCTGACAACGGACTCTTCGCTGACGGCCTACTCGATCTCGCAGCCCAGAAGATGAAGGTGATTCAGCAGAGGGCCGAGGCGAAGGACTATCTGGACATCCACAAGCTGTTGTCGGAGGGCGTCACCTTGGAGATGTCATTGGGTGCGGCCAAAGCCTTGTTTCCCGAATTTAATCCAGCAATCTCCCTCAAGGCGTTGAGCTACTATGGAGGCGTTTCGCGGCTGCCTCAGGACATCCAGCGCGACCTAAGGGCCGCGGCTTCGCGGGTCCGTGACTTCGCCAAGATCCCCAAGCTGAAGCCCTCATTGTTGCCGAGTCTGGGCTCCATCACACGCAGTCCGGAGATTAGCGACTCATCCATGTGGAGCCGGCGAAAAACGCTGGACGGTCCCGACTTGGAGATCTAGGTCCCGTACGGCCCGGCGTGGGCCGAATCAATTCTCGGCAAGAACACGGTCGCGCTCCGAGAGGAGCTGGGCCGCGATACTGAGCGCGATCTCGTGCGGGTGGTTGGTGCCGAAACCGAGCCCGACGGGGCAGTGGAAACTGGACGCCTTTTCCGGCGGGACCCCATCGGCGATCAGCTCGCGGCGCAGGATCTCGGCCTTGGAGTCGCTGCCGATCACGCCGATGAAGGGGAAACTCCTCTTCGTGAGCGCGCGGCGAAGGATGGGAAGGTCGGTCGCATGGCCCATCGTCATGACCAGCAGGAACGTGCCGTCCGGCAGCGAGGGTACGAGGCTCTCGGGCGATTCGGAATGGATCGCGTGGAGATTGGGCGCGTGCGGCAGCCGCTCCAGCCACTCGGACCGCGGGTCCGCGCAGGTGATCTTGCAGGGGAGGGGAGTCAGGACGGGGATGAGGGCCTGGGCGATGTGCCCCGCGCCGAAGACCGCGATGTTCCAGGGCCCGGCCCCGAAATGCGGCTCGAAGTAGAACTTGACCGACCCCCCACACGTCATGCCGACGTCGCCCTTTAGGGTCCACGTCACGAAGCGGGGCTTGGCGTCGCCCTTCTCGAGGACCTCCGCGGCGAGCTTCAGGGCCGCGGCCTCGACCTTTCCCCCGCCGACCGTGCCGCAGTGGAGCCCCTTTGCGGTGACGAGCATCTTGGCCGCGGCGTCCTGCGGCGTGCTGCCGATGGCCTCGACGAGAGTCACGAGGACGAAGGGCACGCCCTCGTTCTCGAGCGCCACGAGCTGCTCGTAAAAGGTCACACCAGGCCGAGCCTCATCTTGCCCTCTTCGCTGATCATCGACTGGTTCCAGGGCGGATCCCAGGTGATCCGGACGTCGGCATCGGCGACTCCCGGCACGAGGAGGATCTTGCCCTTCGCATCCTCGGCGATGGCCGGGCCCATCCCGCACCCGGGCGCCGTGAGCGTCATCGCGACGTTCACCTTAAAGGCGTTGTCGGGCTGCCTTTCGACGTCCATCGAGTAGACGAGGCCCAGGTCGACGATGTTAACCGGGATCTCCGGGTCGTAGACCTTGCGGAGCTGGTCCCAGACCGCCGCCGGATCGGGCGCGCCGTCCGCCAGGGTCGCCGCATCGACCGTGTGGTCCGCCGCCTGCTCGCCGAACGCGTCGCCGTCCTTTCCGTCGATCCGGAAGAGGCCGTGATCCGTCTGGACGGTGTAGCTCCCGCCGAGCGTCTGGTGGATCTGGATACTCGTGCCGGCCGGGAGCGCGTGCCGGTCGCCGGACGGGATCTGCGTGGCGGACACCTCGCGAGAAAGGGTGCGTTCTCGGGTCATGGGTGAAGGCATGGTGATACGACGGATGCGTCACCTGCGCAAGTGCGCCCGGATGAGCTTGCGCAGCGCCGCGTGGAGCTCCTCGCTCTCCAGCCGGTTCAGGACCTCCTCGAAGAAGCCGAAGATCAGCAGCTCGTCCGCCGCCTTCTGGGGAATCCCACGGGACTTCAGGTAGAACTCCTGCTCGGGGTCGATCCGGGAGCTTGTCGCGCCGTGGGTGCAGCGGACGTCGTTCGCCTGGATCTCGAGGCCGGGGAGCGAGTTGGATTCCGCCTCGTCGCTCAGCATCAGGTTGCGGTTGCTCTGGTAGGCGTCCGTCTTCTGGGCGTCGGGATCGACGATGATCAGGCCCGAGAAGATGGTCCGCGACCGGTCGAGAAGCGCGTTCTTGTAGAGGAGGTCCGACTTGGTGCTCGGCGCCTGGTGGATCTGGAGCGTCCGCTGGTCGCACTCCATGGAGCCGCTTGCGATGGTGATGGCGAGCATCTCCGAGAAGCCGCCGGGCGCCTGGAGCTGGCTGAGCGACTCGTGCCTCGCCTGCCTGCCGCCCAGGTGGAGGTTGAGCGACTGGACGCGGGCGTTCCTGCGCACGACCGTGGAGTTGAACTGGAGCGAGAGCGCCTCCGGGGACCAGCACTGCGCGGCCGCGTAGGCTATCTTCGCGCCGTGGCCCGCATACAGGTCGTTCGCGCCGCACGCGAACTGGCGGGACAGGTCGGCCGACACGAAGTGGTCGACGACAGTCGCGCGCGCGTTGTCCTCCGCGATGACCAGCGTATGCGGGAAGACGGCCGCGCCGGCTCCCGAGACCTCATGGACGACGACGATCGGCCCGTCGATCTCCACCCCGCGCGGGATGAGGATGAACGCGCCGTCCTGGATGAATGCCTCGTGGAGGGCCGCGAACTTGGCCGATCCGAGCTTCTGGGGCTGCGCCATGAAGTGCTCGCGAAGGAGGCCGGGGTGCCTCGCGATCGCCCCGGAAATGGCCGAGGCGACGACGCCCCTCGCGGCGAGATCGGCCGGAAGCGGGGTGCTTGCCGAGAGCCGCCCGTTCAGGAACGAGAGCGTCGCGGCGGGCGCGATGGCGAGAGCCTCGGGGGCCCGCCGGTTCCCCGGTGCCGGGGCGTCCGCGGCCGGGGAGAACCCGCCGAGGTTGATCCCCGCGATGTTGCTGAACCTCCAGCTCTCGTCCGTGCGCCTCGGCATGGGCAGCGATTCGAAGCGGGAGTAGGCCGAGCGCTTGCGCTCGAGCCACCAGGAGGGAAGGGCCGCCTGGGAGGCGAGGTGGGCGGCGAAGACCTCGGGCGTGAAGACGCCGAGAAGGTCCGCGGCGGCGGGCCTGGCGGGTGCGGCGACGGCCATGGCTTTAGCCCACGCTCCCTTCCATCTCGAGGTCGATCAGCCGCTTGAGCTCGACCGAGTACTCCATCGGGAACTGGCGGGCCAGCTCGTTGACGAACCCGTTCACGGAAAGGCTCATCGCCTGTCCCTCGGTGAGCCCGCGCTGCTGCATGTAGAAGATCTGCTCGGCGCTCACCCTGGAGACGCTCGCCTCGTGCTGGACGGCGTGGCGGTCGCCCCGGACGGTGATCGCGGGGTACGTGTCGGTCCGGCTGTTCGTGTTGATGAGGAGCGCGTCGCATTCCGTGTTGTTCTTGCAGCCCTTGAGCTGCCTCGGGATGTGGACGATCCCGCGGTAGGTCGCGCGCCCCTGGCCGACCGAGATCGACTTGGAGACCACGGTCGAGGTGGTCTCGTCCGCGGCATGGATCATCTTGGCCCCCGTGTCCTGGTGCTGGCCGTCGTTCGCGAGCGCGATCGAGATCACCTCGCCGCGGGCCTTCCGGCCCTTGAGGACCACGCCGGGATACTTCATCGTGAGCCGGCTGCCGATGTTGCAGTCGATCCACTTGATCTGCGCCTCCTCGTGCGCGAGGCCGCGCTTGGTGACCAGGTTGAACACGTTGGAGGACCAGTTCTGGACGGTGATGTACTGGATCTTCGCGCCCTTGAGCGCGACGAGCTCGACGACCGCGCTGTGGAGGGTCGCGGTCGAGAACTTGGGGGCCGTGCAGCCCTCCATGTAGGTGAGCTCGCTGCCCTCGTCGCAGATGATGAGCGTCCGCTCGAACTGGCCGAAGTTCTCGGCGTTGATCCGGAAGTAGGCCTGGAGCGGGTGCGACACCTTGACGCCGGGCGGCACGTAGATGAACGACCCGCCGGAGAAGACCGCGCTGTTGAGCGCCGAGAACTTGTTGTCGCCGGTCGGGATCACCTTCCCGAAGAATCTCCTGAAGATCTCCGGATGCGCGCGGAGCCCCTCCGTCGAGTTGACAAAGATCACGCCCTGCTTGGAGACGGCCTCCTTGATGTTCGAGTAGGCCGCCTCGGAGTCGAACTGGGCCTCGACGCCCGCGAGGTACTTGCGCTCCTGCTCGGGGATTCCCAGGCGCTCGAACGTGCGCTTGATGTCGGCGGGCACCTCGTCCCAAGTCCTCTTGGGCTTCAGGCCCTGCGAGAGGTAATAGCGGATCTTGCTGAAGTCGATGGTCTCCAGGTCCTTGGACGCCCAGTGGGTCGGCAGGGGCTTCGAAAGGAAGGTCTTCAGGGCATTCTGGCGGAATTCCCGGATCCAAGGGGCCTCCTTCTTGACCGCGGAAATGTAGTCCACGGTGCGCTCGCTCAGGCCCGTGCCCGCGTCGAAGTCATACGTCATGTCGTACTTGAAGTCGCCGGCGAGCTGGTCGATCCCGATCACGGGATTCTCAGCGGTCGTTTCGAGTTGCTCGGTGTCGGTGATTTCGGACATGGCGGGATCCTCCGGTTCAGGCGTTTGCGAACTCTTTCTTGACCCAGTCGTAGCCCCTGGACTCGAGCTCGAGCGCGAGGGTCTTGTCCCCGCTCTTGACGATGCAGCCGTCGATCATGACGTGCACGAAGTCGGGCACGATGTAGCCCAGGAGGCGCTGGTAGTGGGTGATGAGCAGGATGCCGAGGCTCGGCCCGCGCAGGCTGTTCACGCCGTCGGCGACGACGCGCAGGGCGTCGATGTCGAGGCCGGAATCCGTCTCGTCCATGAGGGCGAACCGCGGCTCGAGCATCGCCATCTGCAGGATCTCCGTGCGCTTCTTTTCGCCCCCCGAGAACCCCTCGTTCACCGCCCGCGAGGTGAAGGTACGCTCAATCTTGAGCAGGTCCATCTTCTGGTAGAGCCGCTTGTAGAATCCGGAGGCGTCGATCTCCTCGCCCTCGGACATCCGGGCCTGGATCGCCGCGCGCAGGAAGTTGGCGATGCTGACCCCGGGGATCTCGCTCGGGTACTGGAACGCGAGGAAGATCCCCGCGCGGGCGCGCTCGTCGGATTCCATCTCGAGGATCGACTTGCCGTCAAGGAGGACGTCGCCCTGGGTGATCGTGTAGTCGGGGTGGCCGGCGATCGCCTTGGCCATCGTGGACTTCCCGGCGCCGTTCGGCCCCATGACGGCGTGGATCTCGCCCGTGTTGATCGCGAGGGTGACACCCTTGACGATTTCCTTGTCCCCGGTGGAGACGTGAAGGTTCTTGATTTCGAGGGAGGACATGAGCGTGGGAAAGGCGTCGTACGGGCCTCAGGCCGCGGGGCGGGCCTTCCCGCGGAAGATGATCTCTACCGAGGAGGCGTCAAAATTGGGCGGAAGGATGGACTTCACCTGGCCGAGCAGGCTGTCGGGCAGGTCGATGTCGTGCGTGGCGCCGGTCTGCTCGTCGTGAAAGTGGGCGTGCGGATGGAGGTTCGGGCAGTACCGGGTCGGCCCCCGCTCGAAATTGACCGCGCGCACGAGGTTGCACTGCACGAGCGTTTCCAGGCAGTTGTAGACGGTCGCTATCGAGATCATCGGCATCTCCGGCTTCACCCGCGCAAACACGTCCTCCGCCGTGGGGTGGTCGCGCTTCGTGAGGAGCACGTTGTAGATCACCTCGCGCTGCGGGGTGGAGCGCAGGCCGCTGTCGGAAAGGCGTTGGGCTAGGGCGTCTGAGAGATCCGTGTTTGAGACCATAGGTTGAGTGTGCTTCCAAACAGTTAATTGGAATAGTACCGGGTTTCAATAAGGAATGAGAATCATTCTAAATAGAATTAATAAAACATTATTATACAAACATATACATTCTTCAAAATGAGGCGTTTGCTTTCGCTTTTGCCAAGATATGGGACGGGAATGAAATCGGGCTGGTTTCCACGTGGCATCGATTTCAAGGCGGCTGCCACTCTGGCGTTGCAACGGTCGGCAAAGACCATGAGTTACCGGCCATTCCGAACCCATGATGACAAGAGCCACAAACACCCTGCCGGTAGTTCTGCTGTTGGCCGTCTGTCTTTGCGGATGCGCAACGCCCCCGACGGACATCAACTACCGCTGCGTTCTGCCGAAGACAGCGTCCGTCGGCGCTGATCCCGATCTTGCGACGGCGTTTGCGAACGAGCTGGCGGCAAGCGCCCGGCTGAAGGTCCTCAGCCAGACGAGGCTCAAGGGGAAGGTCAGCAACGACGTCACCTACATCGTCAGCCTGAAATCATCGGCCTCGCCCGGCGTGTTCGTGAATGTCCTTTTCAACCAGCCATACCGGACGGTCGCCGTGACCATCGCCGGGGACATTCAGAATCCCGAGGCCGGCCTCGTGGCGCAAAGGGCGGTGAAGGTGTTTTCGGCGATGTTTCCCGGATCGAGGCTGGCCCCGTTCTCAGGGAACCAGTCTTTGTTCGGGCCGTGAGGGTTCGGCGCAATTCGCCCGCGAGGGCGGGAGGCCCGGACCATTCCCTGGAGCCGGCCTTTCCGGCGGGCTGACCTTTGGATAGAATCCCGGGGATGCGCGGCGCCGCGCGCGGATAACCGTCCCCCGCGGGCCTCCCCCATCCGAGCTAGCCGGCCCGGTGGCACCAGTGCCACGGCTCATAGGCCATCCCGTGTGCGTTGCCGCGGGGATAGGAGAGGCGGAATCCGTACCGCCCGGCGTGCGCCTGGAGCCACGGGAACGCCGGCGTCCGCTCGAAATCCTCGGTGAGGGGAGGCTCGCCCGGGACGCCCACGTCGATCGCGCGCCCCGTGTGGTGCTCGCTGTAGCCGGGCGCGGCGACCGTGCGAAGGACCGCGTCGATCGTGTCGCCCGCAGCGAGCTTGCCCCGGATGATCTCCGCCTGGCGCTCGATGGTCCGGAAGCCTGAGATCGCGACAAGCCTGATCCCCGCGTCGCCGGCGGCGTCCCGCATCCGGGCCCACGCCGCCGCCGCGGGCGGCGAAAGCCGGATTTCCCGGCCCTCGGGACTGGCCCCGATCGAGACGAGCTCGGGGGCCTCGCCGAGGAGCGGCATGCCACGCCTCGCCCCGTAGTCCGCCGGTATGCCCAGGTCGCTCACCCGCCGTGCTCGGCAAGCCAGCGCTCGGCCTCGATCGCGGCCTGGCAGCCCATTCCGGCGGCGGTCACGGCCTGGCGGTAGACGTGGTCCGCGCAGTCGCCCGCCACGTAGACGCCCGGGACCTTCGTCCTCACCTGCGAGCCGGCAACGGGCACGAAGTAGCCGTTTTGGTCGACATCGAGCGCGGAGGAGAAAGGAGCCGAATTGGGAACGTGCCCAATCGCGACGAAGATCCCCTTCACCGGGAGGACGGAGTCCGCGCCCGTCTTGACGTTTCGGACCCTGAGCCCGCTGACCGCGCCCTCGGGGACGCCCGTGACGGCGACGGGGACGCTGTCCCAGACCATCTGGACCTTAGGGTGGGCCGTCGCCCGGCCCGCCATGATCTTCGACGCGCGCAGCGCGTCGCGGCGGTGGACGAGGTAGACCTTGCTCGCAAACCGGGTGAGGAAGAGCGCCTCCTCGGCCGCGCTGTCGCCGCCGCCGATCACCGCCACTTCCATCTTGCGGTAGAACGCGCCGTCGCAGGTGGCGCAGGTCGTGACGCCCTTGCCGCCGTAGAGCTCCCTCTCGCCGGGGATTCCCGTCATCCTGGGAGAGGCGCCGGTCGCAATGATCACGGTCTTGGCAAGAATCGTCCTTTCGGCGCAGGCGAGCTCTCGCGGCGACGAGGCGAAGTCGACCGACTGCACCAGTGCCTGCTCGAACCGGGCGCCAAACTTCGCCGCCTGCTTGCGCAGGCTGTCCATCAGCTGAAACCCGTCGACGCCCCCGGGGAAGCCGGGGAAGTTCTCGACCTCGCTCGTCGTCGTCAGCTGCCCGCCGGGCAGCGGCCCTTCGAGGATGAGGGGATTCAGGTTGGCCCGGGCGGCGTAGATGGCGGCCGTGAGGCCCGCGCATCCGGTGCCGATGATGACGACGTTCTCTGCGGGGGTGATGGACATGGTGGAACTCCGAGTTGAGCCTCAGGATACCAAGCTTGGGAAGCAGAAAGAGGCAAATCGCCCCGCTTTGCGGGGCGCTACCATGGGTTCACCCGGCGGATCTTGAGCTCCTGGTAGAGGTCGGGGGAGATCTCGAGCAGGAACCTGCTCGGGGTGAGCATCAGGCCGCCGGGCCCGGGCCTCGAGGCGATCTTGGGGTAGCTGAGGTAAAGCTCGTTCCGGGCGCGGGTGACGGCCACGTAGAAGAGCCGCCTCTCCTCCTCCACGTCGCCCGCCTCGATGGAGCGGCGACCCGGGAACTGCCCGTCCGCGAGCCCGATCACGAAGACGACGTCGTACTCGAGCCCCTTCGCCTGGTGGACGGTGGTCAGCTTTATGGCGTCGGAATCGGGATCGACGTGGCGGTCGCTGGTCTCGCTGTTGAGCAGGAGGATCTGCGCCAGGAAATCCTGGGTCTCCTCGAAGCGCTGCGCGAACCCGACGAGCGCCGTCAGCTCCTCCAGCCGGTCCGAGTAGTCGGCGAACGCGCCCTTCAGGTAGTCGCCGTACCAGCCTTCGATGGCCGTCTCGACGGCGTCGGCCGGCGTCCCGGCCTGCATCGAATCCGACACCTGCCTAAGCGACACGACGAGCTTGTCCCATTCCTCCCGCGCGTCCTTGGCGACCTTGGCGCGGACCTCCTCGGCATCGAGGACATCCAGGATATTCCTCTGGGATTCGCGGGCGCGGGCGAGGGCCGCCGCGTGGATCTTCTGCGCGCCCTTCTCGCCCACCTTCGGCAGCAGGACGGCGATCCGCTCCCAGGCCTGGCCGTCCGCCGGATTGTAGACGAACCGCAGCAGGGCGACCAGGTCGCGTATGTGCTGCCGCTCGAAGAACTTCACGCCGCTCGTGATGTGGTAGGGGATGCCGGCGCGCGCGAGCGCGATCTGGGTCTCCACCGCGATGAAATGCGAGCGGTAGAGGACGGCGATGCTGCTCAGGGCCGTTCCCTCGTCCTCGTGAAGCGCCCGCACGCGCTTGACGATGAATTCGGCCTGCTCGCGGTCGTCCATCGTCTGGACGACATACGGCTTCTCCATGTGGCCGCGCGAGGCCCTGAGCTCCTTGTCGAAATGCCTCCCCTTGGGCTGGGCGAGGAGGACCCCGTTCGCCAGGTTGAGGATCTCGGGGGTCGACCGGTAGTTCGTCTCGATCCGGTGGATCGCGGTCCCCGGATGGCGGTCGGGGAACGTCATGATGTTCTCGAAGTTCGCGCCGCGCCACGAGTAGATGCACTGCGCGTCGTCGCCCACGGCCATGATCCGGTGGTGCGAGCCGATGGTGTCGACGATCTGGGCCTGGAGCGTGTTCGTGTCCTGGTATTCGTCCACGAGGACGTGTCGAAACCTGTGAGAAAAATACGCCGCCACCTCGGGGGCCTGCCTTAGAAGCGCGAGCCAGTATTCGAGCAGGTCGTCGTAGTCGCAGACTTTCTGTTCGCGCTTCCTCGCCTCGTACGCCTTCGCAAATCCCGGGATCCGGTCGCGGATGTCCGAATAGTGCGGGAAGTATTTCTCCACGGTCGCCTCGGGGCCGAGCTGGATGTTGCGCGCGAGCGATATGATGCCGAAGAGGGGGCCCGCCCTGGGGTGCGTCTTGTCCTTGAAGAAGGCCTTGTCCTGCGACTCGACGACCTGCTTGAGCAGGCGCTCCGCCTCCTCGGCGTCCAGGATCGTGAATGCCGGCGCGAGCCCGATCGCCTCGCCGTATATCCTTAGCGCCCGGTTGCCGATCGAGTGGAATGTCCCGCCCCAGAACCGCTGCGGCTCGATTCCGGTCAGCTCCTGAACGCGGTGGAGCATCTGCTTCGCGGCCTTGTTCGTGAACGTGAGCAGCAGGATCTCGCCCGCGCGGACCCCCCGCGAGAGAAGCCAAGCCACGCGGTAGGTGAGGGTGCGCGTCTTTCCGGAGCCTGCGCCGGCCAGGACCAGGAGGGGTCCCGCCTCGGCCGTCACGGCCGCGTACTGCTCGTCATTGAGATGCGCCCTGAAGTCGATCCGCGGGAGGGAGTCGGGCGCGGGGTGGTCTTCCAGGATGAAATCCATGCGCGGGTCGGATGGAAGCTATAGCATAGGCGCGAGGTCGGCGTCCCGCGCCTCGGGCCCCATCAGGGCGACGGCGGCGAGTAAGACGGCCCCGATGCCGACAACCCATCCGAGCGAGAACGAATAGTCGCCTCCGCGCCGTTCGGCGACGATGGCCTGGAGCGGGCCGACGAAGGCGGCTGCGAGGTTGCCCAGCTGGTAGGCGAGGCCCGGGAAGGTCCCGCGCACGGCGGAGGGAGAAAGCTCGCTCAGGTGGGCCGGCACGACCCCCCAGGCGCCCTGGACGGCGAATTGCATGAGGAACGCGCCGGCGGCGAGCCCGGCGACCGAGCCCGCGCCGATCCAGAGCGGAATCATGGGGATGGCGAGGAGCGCGCTGGCCGCGATGGCCCTTCGCCGGCCGATCGTCTGTGAGATCGCGCCGAAGAGCATGCCGCCCGTTATGGCGCCGAGATTGTAGAGGACCGCGATCCTGGTGACGGTGCTCAGGGGAAGGCCCCGCTGCTTTTCCAGGAATGCGCTGGGGTACAGGTCCTGGGTCCCGTGGCTGAAGGCGTTGAACGCGGCCATCAGCACGACCATGTAGAGGAAGAGCGGCCAGCGCGCGCGCAGCGTGGGCCACAGGCCGCCGCCGGCCCGGCCGGCGCCGGATTTCCGCCTCGCGCGGTCCTCGAGCCAGGCGGGCGACTCATTGACCCCGATCCGGATGAAAAGGACGAGAAACGCGGGCAGCGACCCCACGACGAACATGCCCCGCCAGCCAAAATGGGGATACACGAGGCCGTAGGTGAGCGCCGCGAGCAGGTAGCCGGCGGGGTAGCCCTCCTGGAGGATGCCCGAAAGGATGCCCCGGGTCTTCGTCGGGACCGATTCCATGGCCAGGGAGGCGCCGACGCCCCACACTCCGCCCATCCCGATCCCGAAGACCGCCCGCAGCGCGAGGAACACGCCGAGCGACGGCGCGCAGGCCGAAAGCAGCTCGACAACGGCGTAGAGGAGGATGCTCGACATGAGCGCCGGCCGGCGCCCGAAACGGTCCGCAAGTAGCCCGAAGAGCAGCGCGCCGACGGGCCTCATCGCGAGCGTGAGGAAGAGCGCGTAGGAAACCGACGCAATCCCGGTGCGGAAGTCGGCGGCGACATGGCGCACGACCATGACGAGCAGGAAGTAGTCGAACGCGTCGAGCGTCCATCCGAGGTAGGCCGCGATGAAGGCCCTCCACTGGGGGCCCGTCATCCCCCGGAGCTGGGCGAGGGCGCTCAAAGCAGGGCGAGGTCGTTGCGGTGAACGACCTCGATTCTCCGCCTGGAGGGGTGGAGCGCCCGGACCTGGTCGCCCTTCTTTCCTGCGAGGGCCGGGATCTCCTTCGATCCGAACGCCGCCTTGCCGCGCGCAATGACCGTGCCGTCGGGCCCGGCGATGTCGACCACGTCGCCCTCGGCGAACTCGCCCGTCGACCCGGTGACGCCCACGGCGAGGAGGCTGCGGCCCTGCTCCCTGAGGACAGGCACGGCGCAGGCGTTTATCCTGATCGTGCCGGAGGGCCTCTGGAAATATGCGAGCCAGCGCTTCCGGGCCTCGAGCGGGAGGCCGCTCGGGACAAAGAACGTTCCCGGGCCGGACCCTGACAGGAGGCGCGGGATGATGTCGGGCTCGGCTCCGTTCGCGACGAACACGCCGCAGCCGGACTTTGTCGCGAGCTTGGCGGCGGAAACCTTGCTCACCATCCCGCCCACCGCCGTCTCGCTCGTCGTCCCGCCCGCCATGGCCTCGATCTCGGGCGTGATCCTCTCGACGACGGGCACGACGCGGCCCGTGCCCCTCATGTCAACGAGCCCCGGCGCCGTGGACAGGATTAGGAGGAACTGCGCGCCCACGAGGCTTGCGACCATGGCGGAGAGCGTGTCGTTGTCCCCAAACTTGATCTCCGCGGCGCTCACGGCGTCGTTCTCGTTGATCACGGGCACGGCCCCGTATCCGATCAGCTGCGCCAGGGTCTCCTTGACCCCGAGGTAGCGATCGCGGGCGCGCAGGTCCTCGTGGGTGAGGAGCACCTGGGCAACCGTGATCCCGTGGGGGGCAAATCCCGCCTGCCAGGTCTCCATGAGGAGGCTCTGCCCGACCGCCGCAAGGGCCTGCTTCTTCGCGGTCTCGTGGGGCCGGCGAGCCAGGGCCAGCCGTCCCATCCCGAGGCCGACGGCCCCCGACGAGACGACGATGACCTCGGTGCCCGACGATCTGACCGCCGCGATCTGGGCGCACACACCGGCGATCCTCACCGTGTCGAGCCGGCCCGCGCCGGACGTGAGCACGCCGGTGCCCAGCTTGACGATGACCCGTTTCGGCCGTCTGCGGGGCGTCAGCATGCCGCCGCCGCTCACACCGCGAGAAGCTCCTTCTCCTTGGCGGCGAGGTGGTCGTTGATGTCCTTGATCGCCTTGTCCGTGGCGGCCTGCACGTCCTTCTCGAGGCGCTTTGTCTCGTCCTCGGGGAACTTCGCCTTCTTCACGGCCTCGAGGATGTCGTGCCGGACGTTGCGGATATGGACGCGGCCCTCCTCGGCGAGGCGCGAGGCGGTCTTGACGAATTCCACGCGGCGCTCGCGGCTCATCTCCGGCAGCGGGACGCGGATCAGCTTGCCGTCGACGATCGGGTTGAAGCCGAGGTTCGCCACCTGGATCGCCTTCTCGACCGCCTTCACGAGGGTGACGTCCCAGGGCTGGATCTGGATGAGGCGGGCGTCGGGGGTCGTGATCGCGGCGCATTCCTTGAGGCGCATCTGGGAGCCGTAGGCCTCGACCATCACGCCATCGACCATCGAGGGGGTGGCCTTGCCGGTGTGGATCGACGCGAATTCGTGGAGCGTGTGGTCCAGCACCTTTTTCATCTTGGCGTTGGCTTCGGCGAGGAGGGGATGGGACATGGGAGCGGGGGGTTCTTGGGTGGAGATGTCAGCCGTGGACCAGGGTGCCGACCTTCTTGCCGGTCACGCCGCGCAGGATCGCGTGCTCCTCGTGCAGGTCCAGCACGAGGATCGGGACATGGTTGTCGAGGCACAGCGAGAAGGCCGTGGAATCCATGATCTTGAGGCGCTGCTTCAGGGCGTCGATGAAGCTGATCTCGTCGTACTTGACGGCGTCGGCGTGCTTCTTCGGGTCCTTGTCGTAGACCCCGTCGACCTTGGTCGCCTTCACGATGATGTCGGCGTGCATCTCGGAGGCGCGGAGGGCCGCGGTCGTGTCGGTCGAGAAGTACGGGTTGCCGGTGCCCGCCACGAAGATGACCACGCGGCCCTTCTCCAGGTGCCGTATGGCGCGGCGCAGGATGAACGGCTCGGCGATCTGGTTCATGGGGATCGCGCTCTGGACGCGGGTCATGACGCCCAGCTTCTCGAGGCGGTCCATGATCGCCATACCGTTGATGACGGTCGCGAGCATGCCCATGTAGTCGCCGGTCGTCCGGTCGACGCCCCGCCTCTCGCCCGTGAGCCCGCGGAAGATGTTCCCGCCCCCGATCACGACGCATATCTGGACGCCGAGCTCGTGGATCTCCTTGATCTGTTTGCAGGTGCGCTCGAGGGCCTCCTCGTCGATGGGATCCCCCGACTTTTCGCCGCGCAGGAGCTCGCCCGAGAGCTTGAGGATTATGCGCTTGTACTTCACCCGGGGGTCCACGGGTAGGGTTGCATGCATGGACACGAATGAAACGGTTTGGCAAATGAGGCGTCAACTCCCCAGTGCGAAGGGGCTCGATTCCGCCCTTGACCGGATTAGGCTCTGGGCAGCACGTTCTTCCGCTCGATTTCTTGCCTGGTGGTGTAAAGGTAGCACAGGTGACTTTGACTCACCTAGTCCTGGTTCGAATCCAGGCCGGGCAGCCAATTGGCCAGCAATTGCCTATGGGCGCTCGAGGCGACTCGCCCTATTCCGCCCTGTCGCGGACCTGTGGAGATCGCGGGCCCCGATGGATGCCTGCCCGGACATATCGGGGTTTGGCGCGGGAGCGCTGCAGGCGGAGGCCAAGGCGTCTTGCCTGTGCGGATACGCCGGCCCGCTGAGGGCCGCCTGTGCACTCCGCAGTTTGGCGGACGGGCCCAACCCGGGGGGCGGCGGGGGCCCGGCCGGGAATGGAGATGAATCGAACCAGGGCCAGACCAGGTGCCATTGGGCCTCCCGCCTCCGGGAACCTCGCGCGCAATCGCGTCCGCGTATTCCCTTGGAATCCCCTCGCGACCAGAGTCGGTCACCCCGGCGCCTGATTCACCGGTTCGGCGTCCGAATGCTTTCCAGGATTTGCCGGGCCGGGCCATCGTTTGGGTGAAGGCGCAGGCCCTCCTCAAGCTGCGCCTTCGCCTCTTCCCGGCGGCCGTTCGATCTAAGCAAGGCGACGGCAAGGCTGAAATGCGCCTCGGCGTGGTCCGGCTTCAGGCGCAGCGCCTCCTCATACTGCGCGATCGCGTCGTCCAGCCGCCCGGGCAGGTTCGCCAAGGCCTTGGCCAGATTGTAGTGCGCATCGAAATAGTCCGGCTTCAGGCGCAGCGCCTCTTCGTACTGGGCGATCGCTTCATTCAGCCGCCCCGGCACATTGGTCAGGGCGTTGCCCAGGTTATTGTGCGCCACGGCGTAATGCGGGCTAAGGCGCAGCGCATCCTCAAACTGGGCGATCGCCTCGTTCAGGCGCCCGGGAGACTTCGCCAGGGTGTTGCCCAGATTGATGTGCGCCTCGACGAAATCCGGCCTCAGGCGCAGCGCCTCTTCGTACTGGGCGATCGCATCGTCCAGCCGCCCCGGGATTCTCCTCCAAGCGTTGCCCAGATTGTTGTGCGCACGTGCGTTGTCCGGATCCAGGCGCAGCGCCTCCTCATACTGGGCGACCGCGTCCGTCAGCCTTCCCGGCGCATTCGCAAAGGCGTCGCCCAGGTTGAGGTGCGCCTCGAAAGAGTCCGGCCTCAGGCGCAGCGCCTCCTCAACCTGGGCGATCGCATCGTCCAGCCGTCCCGGCAGATTCGCCAGGACGCTGCCCAGATTGTTGTGTGCGGAGGCGTTTTTCGGATCCAGGCGCAGCGCCTCTTGATACTGGGCGACCGCGTCGTTCAGCCGTCCCGGCAGGTTCGCCAGGGCGTTGCCCAGATTGTTGTGTGCGTAGACGTTATCCGCATCCAGGCGCAGCGCCTCTTGATACTGGGCGACCGCGTCGCTCAGCCGTCCTGGCAAATTCAGCAAGACGTCGCCCAGGTTGTTGTGCGCCCGCGTGTTGCCTGGGCTCTTGGCGACGGTGTCGGTCCAGATCGCCAGCTCGCTCACGTAGTCCTGGTTGCGTCGAACGGTGCCCAGGCCCAGGCAGACGGCGACGGCGGCGAAAACGGCCAAGCTCCAGCGCCCAACCAAGGCGAAGGCTCCCACCACTGTAAGCGCGGCGAGTCCCGCCAAGGACAGGTAGGGGCGATTCTCCGCCATCGATTGCCCGACCAGCGGGACGATGCTGGAGGTCGGAGCCAGGATCAGGAAGAACCAGCTGGCCGCAAAACCCGCCGCCGGCGATCGCCGCAAGGCGACGGCCGTGGCCCCCAGCAGCGACGCCAGGACCAGGGCGTAAGGCCAGACCTCGGACAGCCGGCAGGGCACGCATTTCCCGTAATCGAAGACCAGGGGATGCGGCCAGAACCCGAGCACGAGGTACTTCACGATTGCGCGGCATTCGGTCAACCCGTAGTCCCACCAGGCGACACCTCCGCCGAACCCGACGCCAAAGACCGTGCCCGGTCTCTGCAGGCCCATGACGCGGTGGACGAGAAGCAGCAGGGTGGCGGCCAGCGCCAGGTATGGCGGCCAGTTCCGGCGCCAGGCGCCGGAAAAGCTGCCGGAGATGAACGTGCGATCATAGAGGAACACAAGGAGGGGCGCCGTGACCATCACCTCTTTGGTGCCAATGCCTGCCGCGCAGGCCAGGACTGAAAGCGAGAACCAGATCCGGCGGCTGCCCGTGCCGTCAGCCTCGGCCCCCCGAATGAAGCAGTAGAGGGTCAGCAGGTAGAAAAGTCCCATGAGGGACTCGGCCCGTTGGGATATATAGGTTACCGATTCGGTCTGCAAAGGATGCCAGGCCCAGATCGCGCTGACCGCAAGGGCCAGGGCGTTGGCGGACGAGCCGAAGCGCTGCGCCAGCACGGGACGCAGCAGGGTGTGTCGAACCAGCGCAAACAGGGTCACGCCGGCCAGCACATGAATGAGGAGATTGACCACGTGGTAGCCGGAGACGGAGGCGCCGCCGACCGCGTAGTTCAAAGCGTACGTGAGATTGAGCATCGGCCTGCCCCCGACCCCGGCTTCGTCGGGAGGCGAGAGCACAGGCCAGATGGGCCAGAGCCGGCGGATGGACGCATTGTCCGCGATCGACAAGGGGTCATCCAGGATCAGCGGAACGGAGAGGGTCCGGCTGTACACTGCGATAGCCCCGGCCGCGAGAATCGTGCAGCACCCGAACCCCCCAAGGCGCCCGCCTGGGTCAAGAGCCTTGCCTGCCTGGATTGGCACGCGCCTCCCAAGGTCCTTTCTTTTCCACTTCATTCGTTCGTTATGCTTGTCCGGGCTGAGCAGGTCCTGCCGCGCGCCGCGTAGGCCACCGTCTTTGGGACCTCAGGCCGGAGGTCAAGGCGATCCGCGCCGTCCTTCCATCAGGTGGTCCATTGTCCAGCTGGGTTCCCGGCGCGAAGGTGCTCGCTTCCTGAACCGCAGGCTCGTCAGTCGACGCCAAAGAACACGATGTGCGCGCCGGCCTTCGGAAATGGCCCCGGATGCGGCACAAAGTCTGCGGTGATGACAGCCCGGCCGGCGTCATCAAAGGCGACCGTGGTGCCTTCGTCGTGCCATATGTGGCGATCGGCGCGGTTGGATGTGATGTACCGATGCGTGCCGTGGCTCGCGAACATGACCACGGCGCCCCGGCCGTTCGGGGCGATCTTCTCATGCACCTCGGGGGTTCCGCCCACCGGCCCGCTGACGACCGGGAATGCCTCCGCGATATCATCGCGGACTTCCTTGTATTTCCCGAGAACGAGGCCAAACAGGGCGACCCCCTTCTCGGAGATCGCGGGCAGGTCGCCCCAGATTCCGTCCTGCCCCAGCACCAGCGAGGCTAGGCTTAGCATCTGGTTGCCCTCGGGATCGTCGGGGAGATAATGGGTCAGGAACAGCGTTGACGGAATCCACTGGTCGAACACGAGCGGGCCGCGGCAAATCCAGTCGCGCGCCGGGCCCGGGTAAAAGAAGAGGTTCCAGTTGCCATCCGGCGCCAGCGGGCGGTCGTAGTTCTGGTTGTAGGGCCCGTTGTTGACGAGGAAGTACTTGCCGGCGCTCAGGAAGGCCAGGCCGAAGCTGCGCCCGGATTCGGTCATGTCGAAATCGCAGATCGCCTCCGGGACGGCGTCGCTCACCAGCTCGGCGATGTGCGCCATGGCCAGCGGCATCTGAAAGGCGTAGCAGTCGCCCCGCTCGGCGCCGGAGTTCGCGGCATTCCCGTGGCCGTGCCCGGGATCGTTGCAGCCGTACTGGTCGACGGCGTCGAACTTGAAGTAGGTCACGCCGAGCTCGCGGTTGAGCCGGATCAGCTCCCCGGCAAAGTCCTGGCCGTAACGGCTGACGATGCAGCACCCCGTGGAGGCCTCCGTCTCCCAGACGACCCACGGGTCGGGCCGCCGTCCGTCCTGGGTCTGGATGCAATCGCCGTGGGTTTTTAGCATCTGCGAGGTCAATGCGGCCGTCGTCGGGGCAAACCACAGCCCCAGCCTCATCCCGTGACCGTCGAGCCTCGCCTTCACCCGTTTCAGGCCGTCGGGAAACCGCGATGGGCTCGGCTGCCAGTCCCCCGGCTTTTGGAACCAGCCGGTGTCGATGACGAACACCTCGACGCCCATGCGGTGGGCAGTGTCGATCTCCTGGAGCATCCGCTCCAGGTTCAACTCGCTCAGGTAGGGCTTGCCCTTCCAATGCTTTAGGCGCTCCTGGTAGTTCCACGTGTTGTAGAATATGCGCGGCTGCCGGGACGCCGGGCTCAAGGCAAGGTGCTTCAGGACGAAGTTCCGATAGGCCTTCTGCAGGGCCACGCGGTCTCCGCGAACCGCCTCCATCTCAAACCAGATTGTCGAGAACGGCTTGTCCGGCCCGATCTCCTCATCGGACCAGTAGTTGCCCTTCACCGCCTCCAATGTGACCGAGCGGTCCGGCGACAGGCGGTAGTGCAGGAACTCATCCGGCGCCGTGGAGCCATGTTCATACGCCACCAGGAGCTGTTCCGTGGCGTCCCCGGCCAGCAGGATCGGCCCCATCGCCTCGCCCCGGTCGGCAAAGAAGCGCGGGTCGAGCTCGCGCTCGACGGGCATGTAGCTGTGGAACTGCTCGTTGAATTCGGAGAGGCGCAGTTCGGAGACGCTGGGGAGGCCGGCCAGCGACAGGCCGAGGTAGCTGATCCGGTCCGCCCCGCCGGGCTTGGTGAGGCGGCGCGCCCGGTCGCTCAGGATCTCGTAGCGGAAGCGCACCACGGGATCATCCCCCGCGACCCTGAACACCACCTTCAGGCGCAGGCCGGCCTCGCCGGGGACGTCGCCCAGGAACGCATATTCGCGGCAGCCGTTGGACAGGTCCCTGGTTGTCCCCAGCGGCTTGACGGCCTCGATGCAGAGCGTCACATCGCGCCCGTCCACATTGAAGGTCGGCGCCCCGACGCCGTGTCGTCGGTCAGCTCCCTTGAGCGAGTAGTCCCAGAGAACCGCGGAGCGCTCATGAAGCCCGATGGCCGCGAAACTGGTTTCCACGGCCGGCGGCTCGACGGCCTGCAGCCCCGGTGCCGTCGCGGCAACCGCCGCCTGGGCGGCCAGCGCAAGCACACCCGCCGCCATCCTGGAGAGGGCAGCGGGCACTTCCCTCCTGGCGAGTCTCTGTCGCGCAAGGCCGGGGAGATGTTCGCTACCCATGGGGTGCATTCCGGGCCGGCATTCGCCTTGTCCTCATCTTCAGCGGTAGCAGTAGAGTTTCACGCGCTGGATGCCGTAATTCTCGGCGGGGAATCGCAGCGCCCTCCACTCCGGGGTCTCGTCGCCGTTTAGCCGGCGCCCCGGCACCCATCGGCCGTCCGCATAGACGCCCTCTTCCACCGTGCCTAGACCCACGCTGTCGGACGGCGCCACGGCGGAGGAAAAATAAACGTTCATAGCCCGGCCCACGACCATGTAGTCGTCAGGCCCCAAGGAGATGAAGAGCCCGGCTACGCGCTCGGGGGGCGCAGTGGCGCCGGCCGGGCCGAAGGAACGCACGGAATAGCGCGCCTCGATCTGGTAGTTGCCGAGCCGGACGGCCTGCGGCGCGCCGTCTCGGTCCACAAGCAGGGCGGTCATGGTTCCGTTGCCCTGGTGCTCGAGGATGAGCGGCGACACCTGCGCAATGACGCCGTAGGCTTTGGCGAGTTCCGTGTCCGCTCCGGCGAGCCGGTCGATCCCGAATGGGGAATAGGCGATGGCATCGTGCCGGCCGAACGCCCAGATCGCCTGGGCCGCGCCGCGTCCGTCACCGCGGGACTCGGGGATGAACACCGGATTACCGCACCGATGGTACCGGCCGCAGACGTCCTCGAATTCCTGCACGTAGATGTCCCCCGCCAGGATATCGATCGCAGGCGCCTCCGCCTGCCACACGTTCATCACCTGCGGCAGCGGGCCGCCGCTCGGATAGGTGCCGGGCCATGCATGGTCGCGCTGCTGAAGCCACGCATTCACGTACATCGGGAGCGGGTATTCCGCCTTGCCGGCCTCGGCCACCCTGTTGACGTACCGGGCATAGCGCCACGCCATGAAGATCTCGTCCACGGGCCAGTACAGCCTGCGCCAGGCGGTCTCGTGCTCCTGCTCCGTCATGGGCGGGCTGAGCGTGCGCACGGGGATCTCCTTTCCCGCGGGCTTGCCCGGGCCGAAGACCTCCGCCCAGGTGCCCGAGGGCCTTGAGCCGTTCGCGTCCCAGAGCTCGCGCAGCTCCGGCACGAGCGCGTCCCTGTGCGCCGCGAGATAGGCCATCAGTTCCTGCGGCACGGGACCCGCGAACGCCTGGTTCGCGGCGGGGCCATAGTCGCGGGAGTCCTCAAGGACGCCCATCTCATTCTCCACCTGGATCATGAGGACCGTGTGTTGGCGCCCGTCCACGTCGCGAAGATGCCGCATCAGGGCCGCAAAGGCTCGGGCGTCGGACTCGCAGTTGGCCTCGCTGAAAGGGGTGAGGGTGTTCAGGCTTCTGCCCTGCTCATTCTGGACGAGCGGAAAGCGCGCCTGGTCGGCCTTCACCCAGAGCGGCTGGTAGGTGGACTTGCCGTTCTTCCAGCTGCCAAACCACAGCAGGACGAGGCGCAGGTTGCTCGCCCGCGCTTCATTGACCAGACCGTCCACCAGCTTGAAGTCAAACCTGCCCTCCTGCGGCTCGACCAACTCCCAGCTAACGGTGGCCAGAACGGTGTTGAGGCGCGTGGCGACAAGCCGCGGCCAGAGCGGTTTCAGGTAGTCAAGACTGGAGGCGCTGGAGTTGTTCAGCTCCGCGCCCCGGATGAGGAACGGTTGGCCGTCCACGACGAGCTGGGTTGCGGTGCCCTGCTTTTGAAGGCGCGGTGCGTTGGGGTCGGCGGTCGCGCCACGGCCCGGCGCAAGGCCGAGCGCCGTGACCGCGGTGGCGAGGACCACCAATGCCGGCGGCCTGAAATGAGACCGGGTCGATGCTCTCATGGTTCTGGGGATTGTCGGGACTGGGGCCGGGGCCTTCTCCCGTGCGCGGGGCAAAGCGAGACGCCGGGGCCACTGAGGTGGTAATCAACATCGTCGGCGAAGAGAACCAAATTCCTGAGCCTGACCGCCCTTCGTCCCAGCTCCGCTTTCGGCCCGGGCGGCCAGGTTTCCGGGTCCCGGGGGTCGGCCACGGCCATCGGGCTCTCCCCCCTCCCCACCATCTGGGCTCGACCTCTGGCGCTCCGTTTGGCGTTCTTATGTCGTCCGATGCGGCCGGTGGGTTGGTGGTTGGTGTCTTCACGCCACCGGCTTCCGGCCCCTGGCCGCAGGGACAACCCATGGAGACTCCACAGCCAGGCCCGACATAGCCCGCCGCATTGAGAATCAGACGCGCCATCTCTTCGCTAGGAGAGCCTCCATTCAAGGCCCTTGCGGTGGTTCTGCTGGCTGTCTTCGCAGTCACCCGCCTGCCGTTCTTCTGGTACAGCCCGAGGGTGGACCTTTCCCTGGACTCGGGCAGCTATCTGGACCTGGCGGACTCGTTCCGGGAGGGCAAGTGGCCGCAGCTCCTGTACCGGACGCCGGGCTACCCCCTCTTCATCCTGCTTGTCCGGTCATGCGCGGACCGGCTGGTGGCGGTGGTCTTTGTGCAGAACCTGCTTTCGTTCCTCTCCGCGCTGTGCCTTGTCTACTCGGTGCACCGCCTCTGGCGGCCGCTGGCGCTGCCCGTGGCGCTCGCGATGTGCGGCTTCCTCGGCAGCTCCCAGGTGCTGATCTACGACATCTCCCTGCTGACCGAGAGCCTGTACACCAGCACGGTCATCCTCGTGGTCGCCTCGCTTTTCCTGGGGTTTGCCCTGGACCGGGCCGCCTTTTTCTCGCTCGCGTCGGCGCTCATGGCGTGGGCAATCCTGGTCCGGCCCGCAGGGGCGTACCTGGCGGTCCTCTACGCCGTGGTTCTCGCCTTCCTGCTTTTGAATCGATTCCGGCTCAGGACCGTCCTCGGCTTCGCGGCCCCTTTCCCTGCGCTCCTTCTGGGCCTCTGCGCCTACAACCACGCGACAGCGGGGCAGTTCGTCATCACCGCGTCCGGCGAGTCCAACCTTGCCGGGGCCACGCTGCTTTTCTGGGAGCCCGACCCCCGCCTTCCGCAGCAGGTGAACGCGGCCTTGGTGAGGCTGCCGGACGCGTACGGCAAGATGGGAATCACTCAGGAGGAGCTCGGCCTTGTGCGAAACTCATGG
This sequence comes from uncultured Opitutaceae bacterium, assembly GCA_937889545.1. Taxonomy (GTDB): domain Bacteria; phylum Verrucomicrobiota; class Verrucomicrobiia; order Opitutales; family Opitutaceae; genus Palsa-1447. Next base: position 88,862 of record CALAOT010000072.1, on the reverse strand, counting down.
GATCCCGGTCCGCTGTTTGACGTATACACGAAAGCCTACAACAGGATGGTGTGGAGCTCGGGATTTGGAACGGGGCACCAATTCGGCGGCGGCAACTACATCCAGAACCGGAGGCTTGTCAGGGAAGCGTCGATCATCGCCATCCGAAGGCATCCGGACCTGTACGCCAAGTACGTGTGGGTCAACCTGGTGATGTTCTTCGGGGGGGTCGGGTACAAATTCGATTTCCAGTCGGCGCTCGAGTACAGGGCGACCGGTCCGATACCCAGCGAGGTGCGGGCCGCCGACCTGACGAGGGCCGAGGACCGTCCCTCCCGCCCGCCGCAGGCGGCTGCCCGCCCCAGCGGCGGCGCAGGCGCGGATGTCTCGGCTGTCGAGCACGGCCTGAAGAGGCTGCAGCTCGGCTGGCAGAGCCTCCATGGGATTGTCTTCCAGAACGTCGCCTGGGCCTGGGCGTATTTTGCAGTGATGGCCCTGAGCGTCGTGCGGCTCGTGCGCTCCGGCGGGCGCCACCGCGGGGCCTTCCTGCTCGTCGTCCTCACGCTGATTCCCCTCGGGGCGGGCCTGGTCGTGTGCCTTGTCGAGGAGGCGCTGGACCGGTACAGCTATCCCACGCAGTTCGCCTATTATGTGTCGGTGGCGCTGTTGCCCCTCCTGTGGCATGGCGGGACGCTCGGGCGCCCATCCGCCAAGCCGGAAAGCCAGGGGACCGGGGACCGGAAGCCAAAGGCCTAATCCCTGGCGCGGCGCCCGCGGGCGCCGCCAACCCCGCGGCAAACGCCGCGCCATGGGATGGCCCTCTTCCGAAGGCGGCCCGGTCCCGCTGCCTGAAGGAGGTTGCTTGCGGCCGGAGCGGCGCGCTAAATCAGCCGTTGTCATTCGAGGAGCGAAAATGGTCCTGCCCCCGCAATCCGTCTCCCGAGCCCATCCGCCCGCCGCGGACTTGAAAGGCTGGAAGATAGCCCTGCTGCACAATGCGCGTCCCCTGAATGGGACGGAAGGCCAGCCGGACGACCTTTTCGAGGAGTATGATTCCGGCGAGACCATCGCGTCCATACGGGATGCCCTGCAGGAGCTGGTCGGCAAGGTCGTGCCCGTGGCGGCGGACCGGTCGCTGCCCCGGAGGCTGGCCGAGGGCAGGTTCCAGTTCGCCTTCAACATCGCCGAGGGGACCGGCCGCCGCTGCCGCGAGGCGATACCGGCGGCGGTCTGCGAGCTGCTGGGCGTGCCGTTCAGCGGATCGGACCTGCTGACGCTCGGGCTCACGCTCGACAAGGCGATGGCGCGGCGCGTCGTGGGGTCCGAGATGCGGCTGCCGCGGGCCGTTTTGGTCGAGCGCGAGGCCGATTTCCCCGGCCTGGGCGGGCTGCGCTATCCCGTCATCGTCAAGCCCAACGACGAGGGCTCGAGCAAGGGCATACGCGACAACCCGATCGCCGACGACGCCCCCGCGGCGCGGCGCCGGTGCGAGTGGCTGCGCGAGCGGTACGGCTGCCCCTCCATCGTGGAGGAGTTTGTCAATGGGGCCGAGGTGACTGTTGGCATCCTCGGAAACACCCCGTGCGAGCGCATCCTCGGGGTCATGGAGATCGAGCCGGTTGGCGGCGACGCGCGCTTTGTCTACTCGCTCGAGGTGAAGAGGGACTGGCGGCGGCGGGTGAACTACCATGTGCCGCCGCGGCTCGGCGGAGACGCCGTGGCGGAGATCGAGGAGCAGGCGATCAAGGCCTTCCGCCTGCTGGGCTGCCGGGACTTTGCGCGGATGGACTTCCGCCTGGACTGCTCGGGAAGGCCGTTTTTCCTGGAATGCAACGCCCTGCCGGGGCTTAACTCGGCGAACAGCGACCTGGTGCTGCTTTCGAGGAACAGGCTCACCCACCGGCAGCTTGTGCAGGAAATCTTCCTCGAGGCCGTCCGGCGCTGCGCTGCCGCCAAGCCATGAAGGTGCTTGTGGCCCACACGCTGCCGCCGTCGGAGGGCGCGGCGACGCGGATCCCGGGCGAGTTCGACCTGCATGAGGCGGCCGCGGCGGTCGGCTCCGTCCTGCCGGGCGCCATCATCCGCGGGATCGAGGGCCGCGACGAGGAGTTCGAGGGCCTGTTGCGGGAGCACCGGCCCGACGTCGTCTTCAACCTGTGCGAGGCGCCGCTGGGCCGGCCGGAACTCGAGGCGCACGCCGCCGCCCTGTGGGAGTCGCTCGGCGTGCGCTTCACGGGGGCGCCCAGCCGCGCCCTGGCCCTGTGCCGGGTGAAGGACCGGGCCAACTCGGTGCTCGCGTCCGAGGGAATCCCGGTTCCGGCGAGCGGAACCTTTCCCTGCGTGGTGAAGCCCGCCGAGGAGGACGGATCGGCCTGGATCGGCCGGGAATCGATCTGCCGCGACCTTGAGGAGGTGCGGCTGGCCGTGGCCCGCATGCCCGCGCGCGCCCTGGTGGAAGCGTTCATCCCCGGCCGCGAATTCGCGGTGTCGGCGTGGGGGAGGGGCCGGGCGGAGCATTTCTCAATAGGCGAGACGGTCTTCGCCAACGGGTTGGAGCTGGTCACGTACGAGGCCAAGTGGCTGCCGGAGAGCAGCGACTACCGTGACTCCCCCGTATCGTACGAAACGGAGATCGACGCGGGGCTGCGCGGCGCGCTCGTGGAGGCGGCGGGCCGCGTGTGGTCGGCCGTCGGCGCCCGCGGCTATCTGCGGGTGGACGCGAGGCTGGACGGGTCCGGCGTCCCGCATGTCCTGGACGTGAATCCGAATCCCGCGCTGGGCCGGAGCGGGGGCATCCGCGCCGCGGCCGAGGCGGCGGGCTGGAGCTGGGGGCGCTTTGTCAGGGCGCAGGTCGACTGGGCGCGCTGATCCGCGCCCGCGGAGCGGGGCCATGGGCCGGTCACTGGGCGCCGGAGGGCGAGGCGCCGGCGCGGTAGTGGAGCACCCGCGCCTTTTCGATCGTGACGAGGCCGCCGCCCATCATCTTGTCCAGCACGGGCAGGAAGGCGTTTATCCTTTCCTCGCTGTCGACGATCTCGATGACGAGGGGCAGGTCGGCGGACAGCCGCAGGATCTTCGCCGTGTGCAGCCGGCTCGCCTTCCCGTAGCCCATCGAGCCGCGCAGCACGGTGGCCCCGGCGAGGTGCAGTTCGCGCGCCTTGAGCACGATGGCCTCATAAAGGGGCCGGTGCTGCCAGTGGTCGGATTCGCCGACGAAGATGCGCAGGAGGAGGGATTCTTGGGGGATTTCCATGCTCAGGAGCCTTTCAACGAGTTGATGGACGCCGCCGCCAGGTGCCCGAGCCAGACGGCCAGGAGGCACAACCCGACGGAACCGGCGACATTGCCGCCGACATGCAGCCACTCGCCCTCGCGGGCAAGATTGAGGGTCTGGAGGCTGAACGAGGAGAACGTGGTGTAACCGCCGCAGATGCCGGTCATGAAGAACATGCGGCCCTGCGAGCTCACGAACCAGCGGCCATCCGGCCCCGTCAGGGTGTTGAAGAAACCGATGGCGAACGATCCGGTGACGTTGATGACGAGCGTTCCCCACGGAAACGTCTCGCCGATGGAGCGCGCCACCAGGCCGGAAAGCGCAAACCGCGCGGTTCCGCCCAGGGCGCTCCCGATCGCTATCCAAAAATAAAGGCTCATGGTGGTTCCAGCGCGTTGCTTCGCAGTAGGAGTCATCGGCCCGGAAATCCGGGCTTTTTACCCGGCGGCCGGGACGGCAGATTCCATTGCCGGGGCCGACGGTGGCAAAGCCGCCTTCCTGCGCAATCCCAAATCACGGAGACGGCCGTCAGAGGTCGCCGGCGTGCGAGGCGGCCTCCAGGATCCGGTTTGCGAATGCCGGCCCCGACCATGACAGGTGCAGGCTGGCGCCTCCCGCCGCATGCGCATACCGGACGGTTACCGGATAGGTCCGCCCGGCTTCCAGGTCGATCGCCCCGCTCGAGACGCGGCGTCCAGGCTCCTGCCTGCCGACCACCGGCCTGCCGTCCACAATGACCTCGACCAGGCCGTCGCTGTCGGCCGAAAACGTGTAGGAGCCGCTTGCGGGAGCCAGCACGGCGCCCTGGTAGCGGATCGAGAAGTGGTCCTTCGGGACGCCCGCGGAGGCGTCGGGCGAACCGGTCCCGTCCTCCTCGCCGAGGTCGAAGTCGATCGATGGCGTCACGGAGGTCTTGGCCGGCCGGCAGAAGGAGCCGTCGATGTAGTAGGTGACGGTGAAGAACCGGGCCCGGGCGAATCCCTCGCGGCCCAGGAGGGCGCGGGCGTCCGCGACCGCCCAGGGGTGCCCGTCGGGATAGACGATGCCGTGGAAAGGCGTCGGCGTCTCGTCCTGGCGCGGGTGCCCGCGCTTCTCGTCCCACGAGAACCGGCAGTTGTCCCGGCCGATTCCGAATTCCCACATGATGTAGCCGACCCTGCCCTTGAAGTGCTCGACAACGCCGGCCACGGTCTGGCTCTTCCGGTTCATGCACTCCGTGCAGAGGGTGGTGCTGCCCCCGTAGACGACGTAGTCGCCGTACTCGTGCCACGACGGAAAGTCCGAGAACGGGCCACCCGAGAACTCCCGGCCGGTCGCCGTGACCGGGATCCGGGTGCCCGTCTCCTTTATCCAGGCGAAGGCGTCCCTCTCCAGCCGGACCGTCGGGTCGGCCTTCTTGGGCTCGTTGTAGATCTCCCAGAAGGCGACGCGCGGATCCGCCCTGTGCGCGACGACGATGTCCTGGACATAGGCCTTCAGCCTCGGGCGGTGCTGCTCGTAGCGGTTCAGCACCTCGTCGCCGGGGCAGACCAGCCATCGGCTGTTGTGAACGCCGCGGATGGGGGCCGGGTAACGGTAGTCCGGGGACAGGAGCTCCGCCGGAGGCTCGTTCCAGCAGTCGTCGAAGAACACGAACTCGGTCTTGATCCCGTACTTGTCGGCCCGGCCGAGGAAGTCCTCGATGCTCGCGAGCAGCGAGTCCCTCTTCTTCAGGTAGACGTAATAGTGCAGGTAGACCCGCACCATGTTGATGCCGTACGCGGAGGCGTAGCGCAGCTCGCGGTCGTTGACCGCCGGATCATATTCGTCCCATTGCTGCGCCTCGTTCACGCAGTTGGTGGGCACGAACACCGCTCCCTGCACCCACGTCCAGTCGCGGGGTTCGGTCGCGGGGGGGCCGGCCTGCGTGGACCCCTCTGTGGCGCGGCATCCGGCTCCGGCCGACAGGAGGCAGGTGAGGAGTACGCCGGGGGACAGTTTCATGTGCGGTCTGGTTGCGGGGAATCGGACGCAGGTGCGGGCCTCGGCGCCGGTCCCTTATGCAATTACCATTGGCGGTGCGGCAACTCCCGATTCCGCCGGCGCGGGGCCCGGGCGCACCCGCCCGCCGAACCCGCGGGAGTGCGGCGATTCGCCCGCGGGGGATGTTTCGGACACAAGGTATTGTGGTCTCGGCGCGACCACCTAGGTTACGGCCGATGAAGGTAACCCGCGCCCAGATCCTCGCCAACGGGATCACGTGTCGCTGCCCCAACTGCGGGCAGCGGACGCTTTTCGAGCGAGGCAGGCCGTTCAGGGTCAACAAGAATTGCCGTGGCTGCGGACTCAGGTTTGAAAGGGGGGACGGGGAGTTCCTCGGTCCGTTTGTCATCAACTACGCGGTGACCGCCTTTGGCATCGTCGTTCCGATCCTCCTGCTGTACGCATTTGGCAGGCTGAGCGCCGCCGCCGCGCTGTCGATGGCCCTTGTGGCCGGGCTGGCGGTGCCGCTGCTCATGTACCGCCTCTCGTGGGGCTGGTGGCTGGCGCTCTACTATTTTTTCCTCCCGGACAATCTTCCCGGCAACCTCGAGGGGCGCCCGGGGGACGACGGGTGACCCGGGCCAACGATCCAGGAAAGTGCACTCCCATGACGAAAACCATCCGGCATAATGTGACCATCGGCGCGGCTCCGAAGCAGGTCTTTGGCGCGCTCATCAACGAGAAGAAACACGCGAAGTTCACCGGGGCGCCCGCGAGCATCTCCCGAAAGGCCGGCGGGGCCTTCACCTGTTACGGGGGCTATATCTCGGGGATCAACCTGGAGCTCGTCCCCTCAAAGCGGATCGTCCAGGCATGGCGGGCGAAGGGCTGGCCCGCCGGGATCCATTCAATCGTCTCATTTGCGCTGTCGAGGAAGGCGGGGGGCAGGACCAGGGTGTCCTTCACGCACGTCGGCGTGCCCGCCTCCAGATTCAAGGACATCAACGAGGGCTGGCGGACGCACTACTGGAGGCCGCTCAAGGCGTACCTGGAGAAATAGGGCCGTCCGGAACCCCAGCAAGACGCCCGGAACTTGAACGACAACTCCTGCCCCGCGGATCGGGATGGGCCCGGCTCCCCTCTTTCCAGGCTGGCCGAGGTGGGCGGCGCGTTCCTCAGGCTCGGCCTGATCTCCTTCGGCGGGCCGGTCGCGCACCTGGGATACTTCCGCAGGGAATTCGTCGAAAGGCGCCGGTGGATCGGCGACCCGGCCTACGCCGACCTGGTCGCCCTGTGCCAGTTCCTGCCCGGGCCGGCGAGCAGCCAGGTGGTGTTCGCGCTCGGAATGCGGCGGGCGGGCCTCGCGGGGGCGCTCCTGGGATCGCTCTGCTTCATGCTGCCGTCCGCCGTCGCGATGATCCTCTTCGGGTATGGCGTCGCGTCGATCGGCGACATCGGGCAGGCCGGCTGGCTCCACGGGCTCAAGCTCGCCGCGGTCGCGGTTGTCGCCAGGGCCGTGTGGGGGATGGGCCTCGTGCTCTGCCCGGACTGGCCGCGCCGGATCCTCGCCATCGCCGCGGCAGCCACGGTCCTTTTCCTTCCGGGCACCCTGAGCCAGGTCGGCGCCATCGCCGCATGCGCCGCGATCGGGTGGCGGGGCCTGCGCGGAGCCGCGGCGCCCGGGAACGCGTCCCCGGGCGGACTGACCCGGGGTCACGCCTGGGCCGCGGCGTCCCTCTTGCTCTTCGGCCTCCTGCTGGCGGCCCTGCCCGTCCTCGCGAGGGTCACGGGCGACAGGACCGTGGCCGTCTTCGATGGCTTCTACCGGGCCGGATCGCTAGTCTTCGGGGGCGGCCACGTCGTCCTTCCCCTGCTCCGGTCCGAAGTCGTGGCACCCGGATGGATCAGCATCGACAAGTTCCTCGCCGGCTACGGCGCCGCCCAGGCCATACCGGGGCCCCTGTTCACGTTTGCAGGCTTCCTCGGGACGGTGATCCACTCGGGGCCCGACGCGTGGAAGGGGGGAGTCCTGGCGCTGTTCGCCATCTTCCTTCCGGGCTGGCTTCTCGTCGGGGGAGCCTACCCGTTCTGGCACCTGATCCGCATCCGGGACTGGGCGCAGGCCGCCCTCCGGGGCGCCAATGCGGCGGTCGTCGGGATCCTGGTCGCCGCCCTCTACCGCCCGGTGTGCACGGAAGGCGTCAGGGACGCGCGAGACGCGGTGGCGGCGGTTGCGGCGATCGTGCTGCTGGGAAGGCTGCGAACCCCGCCGTGGGCGGTCGTGGCGCTGATGGCGGCCCTGGGCCAGTGGATCCTGCGATGACGCCGTCTCCCCGGGGCCGGCCCCGCAGGCGACGACGCCATGCCCGGTGGCTGCGCTAGGCTGCTTCCCGCGAGAGCCGGTGGACGAGGAAGTAATATGCCGCCCCGAGGAACGTCGCGGCGCCGGCCGCCCAGAGAGTCACCTCGCGGATTTCGCCATGCATGAGCTTCTCGTCCCTGCCTGCGACAAAGGAGATGTAGGTCAGCACCCCGCACCACAGGAGCGATCCCAGGATCGTGTAGAGCGAGAATTTCCAATAGTTCATGCGCACGATCCCGGCCGGGATGCCGATCAGGTGCCGCACGACGGGAAGCATCCGCGAGAGGAAGATCCCAAAGCTGCCGAAGCGTTGCGACCACCGCTCGGCCTTTTCAACCTTGGCCGGCGGGATCAGCACAAGGCCGCCGTACCTGATCACAAGGGGCCGCCCCGCGATCCGCGCGATCCAGTACAGGGTGCTCGATCCGAGCCAGGAACCCAGGGCGGCCGCAAGGACGATCCCCCGCAGGGTCATCGTGCTGTGGCCGGCGACCACAAGGATGACGGCGGGAGGGATGACAAACTCGCTCGGAAGCGGCACAACCGAGCTCTCGAGCGCCATCAGGAACACGATGTACGGATAGCCTCCCGTCTGCAGCGAATGCTGGTAGGAGGCGAGCAGGCGCTGAATCAGATCGTGCAAGGGCCGCTCAGACGTCGGGCCTGGTCTTGCGGAGGCCCAGGATGCGGTCGCCCGGCTTCCACTGGCCGCGCTTCCTCAGCAGGTCAATGCGCTCAAAACGCTTCAACACATTGCGCTTGACGATGATACCGCTGGATCCCTGAAGGCTCTTGTGTTGCGACATGGAGGAAAGTGTGGACGGATTTTAGGCGCTAAAAGGTTTAGGAAATTACATTCGCACCCCGCAAACACAAGGAGAAATTCGACCTTGACCCCCCCCGACGCCTCGTCAGCTTTGCCCGTTACGCTTTGGAAATCTCACCGTTATGAGGGACGACTATATCAAACAGGCGCTTGGCAAGATCTTGGACCCCAACATCCTGATCAATGTGGTCTCGCGCCGTGTAAAGCAGCTCATGCGCGGCAACCGGCCCCTGGTCGAGTCGCTGGAGAAGCTATCGCCCGAGGATATCGCGCTGCGCGAGATCATTGAGGAAAAGATCAGCTTCGAGGCCGGCGACAACTGACCGCGGGCGGCGCCGAAAGCACCCCCCGGGAGCGGTCGTCTGCAGGTCTCGCTAACGACGTCTTCCATGGCTGCGCCAAAAAACGACCCCCCGCGCCTGTCGGAGGTACGCAATGCCAAGGTCTTCCGTGATTATGAGGTCGGAGAGCGGTTCGAGGCCGGGATCCAGCTTCGCGGAACGGAGGTGAAGTCGATCCGCACGGGCAGGGCCCAGATCGGCGACGGGTTCTGCCGTGTGGAAAAGGCCGAGGTGTGGATGTACGGGGCCCACATCGAGCCGTACGCCTTCGGCAACACCCAGAACCACGACTCCAAGCGGATCCGCAAGCTGTTCCTTCACCGCAGCGACATCCGCAAGGTCGCGCTCGCGATGGACGCGGGCGGAAAGGCGCTGATTCCGCTGAGGATGTATTTCAAGGGGGCCCTCGTGAAGGTGGAGGTCGCCCTCTGCACGGGAAAGAAGCTTTTCGACAAGCGCGAGGACCTGAAGAAGAAGGTGCAGATGCGAGAGGTGAACCGGGCGCTGAGGTCGCGCCGCGCATGAAGGCAGGCGCCGAATCGGTCACGGTCCGGGTGCCCGCGAGCACCTCGAATTGCGGGGCCGGGTTCGATACGCTCGGCCTCGCCCTGAGCCTCTACAACCGGGTGACGCTTTCGCCGGCCGGCGGAAACGAGCCCCTCCCCGAGCGGCCAACCGACGCGCGGGCGCAGGCGATGGTGGCCGAGGCGGCCGCCGCCTTTGCCCTCGCCACGGGGAGCCAGCGCAGGGGATTCCGCTACAGGATTGAGGGCGACGTTCCGCCGGCGCGCGGGCTTGGGTCGAGCGTCACGGTCGTCGCCGGCGTCATGGCGGGCCTCGATGCGCTCCACGAGACATCGATCGGGCGCCGGCGCCTGGTCGGCCTGGTCGCCGCGATCGAGGGCCATCCCGACAACGCCGGCGCCGGCATCCTTGGCGGATTCTGCGTGTCGAGGTCCGACCCGGCGACGGGAGCCTACGTGGATTCGCAGCGCTTCGAGGTGCCCGGGGACGTAGCCTTCGTCGTCGCTTGGCCGCCCGTCGAATTCGTGACCAAGGAGTCGCGGGGCGCCCTGCCGTCCTCGCTGCCCTATTTTGACGCGGTCAGGAGCATCAACAGCGCCACCTACCTTGTCGCGGCGTTTGCGTCGCGCGACTACGCGCGGCTGCGCCACGCGGCGGGCGACTTCACCCACGAGCCCTACCGCCTGCCGCAGATTCCGGGGGGGCGCGAGGCGATCGGGGCCGGCGTCGCCGCGGGAGCGTGGACCGGATGGCTGAGCGGAAGCGGATCGAGCGTTCTGTGCGTTTGCGAGCGGGCGAAGGCCGACGCCGTGTTCCACGCCATGACGAGGGCGTTTTCCGAGGTGTCGACGCCGAGCGAGGGGCGGATTCTCGCGGCGGACAACGACGGCCTCAAGGTAGAGGGTCGACCGACCCCGGGTGCCGGGTGACCGCCTGCTCGGGCGGCTGGCCGTCCGGGCGGAATGCAGGAATGTCGCTTCCAGGCCACACCTCGAGGATGGCGTCGGCGAGGGGGCGCCATCCAAACGGCTTGCGCAGGCGCTTCTTGAGCCGCCGGAGCCGGGCCAGCTCGTGCGCGAGCGGGTCGAGGTCGTCGCCAGAAATCATTATGAACGCGGCGTCGGGCGCGACCCTCGACGCCCTCCTGATGAACTCGATTCCGTTCATCTGCGGCATCGAGTAATCCGTGACGACGACCCCGGCAGAAATCTTCGCGAGGCCGCCCAGGGCTTCCACGGGCCGCGTGAAGGCATGGACGGCGCAATCAAGGTTGTCGGCGATCATCTGCGCGATCAGCTCGGCATAGGACTTCTCGTCATCGACTATTACTATGGAGCGGCGGAGCGCGGGGATCTTCTTCCAGGCGGGGTTCACGATGGGGGCGCTGCGGGTGCCTCGGATGCTGGGGTGGGTATCGGCAAAATGCAACGCGCAAGGCGCTTGCATTACTTTTGATGAGGGTGAAAAACGATGAGCCCAGATTCCAACCGGCCTCCAGCGATGATCCATATTGTCCTTTTTCAGCCCGAAATCCCCCAGAACACGGGCAACGTCGGCCGGATGTGCGCCCTGTCGAATTCCCGGCTCCACCTGATCCATCCCCTGGGATTCAGGATCACCGACCGCAACCTGCGCCGGGCGGGGATGGACTATTGGTTCTCGCTCGACGTCCACGAGCACGCGGACTGGAAGGCGTTCCGTTCAAGCGCGTCCGCCCCAAGGCGGCTATGGCTCTTCACCACCCGGGCGGCGCGCTCGTTCTGGCAGGCGCGATTCGCGGACGGAGACGGGCTCGTTTTCGGGAACGAGGGCAGCGGCGCCCCCGACTGGCTTCACGATGAGCTGGCCGACTGGCGGCTGACGATCCCGCACGCCAACCCGGAATTGAGGTCGCTCAACCTCAGCACGGCGGCGGGAATCGCGGCTTACGAGGCCCTGAGGCAGATCGGCGGCCTTGGGGGCCCGCCCTGAATTTTGGGGTAGCCTACCGCATGGCGGCCCCCAAGTATGACCCGCCCATGAGCGAGTCCCGACTCAAGATCTTTTCAGGCAATTCCAACCGGATGCTGGCCGAGGAAATCTGCCGCACAATCGGCGTCCCGCTTGGCGAGGCCACGGTGACAAGCTTTCCGGACGGCGAGACGTTCGTCAAAATCGACGAGAACATCCGCGGCCATGACGTCTTCATCATCCAGTCGACGTGCCCGCCCACGAACCATCACCTGATGGAACTGCTGATCATGATCGACGCGGCGCGGCGCGCCTCGGCCCAGCGGATCACGGCCGTGCTGCCCTTCTACGGCTACGCGCGCCAGGACCGCAAGGACCAGCCTCGCGTCCCGATCACGGCCAAGCTGGTCGCCAACCTGCTCGTCTCCTCCGGAGCAAACCGGGTCCTCACCCTGGATCTCCACAGCCAGCAGATTCAGGGCTTTTTTGACATCCCGGTGGACCACCTGTACGCGTCGCCTGTCTTCTTCGAGTACCTCGCGAAGACCCCGAATGAATCCCTCGTCGTCTGCTCGCCCGACCTCGGCGGGATGAAGATGGCCGCCGCCTATGCGGAGGTGCTCCGGGCGAGCCTGGGAATGGTCGCCAAGAAGCGCCGGACCGCGACCACCGTCGACGCGATAAACGTGGTCGGCGAGGTCGCCGGATGCGACATCCTGCTTGTGGACGACATGACGGAGACGGCGGGCACGCTGATGGCGGCCGCCACGATGCTCCGCGAGCGCGGGGCGCGCAGCATCCGGGCGGCCGTCAGCCACTGCATCCTGAACGAGATCGCCTACGAGCGGATCAAGAGCGGGATGATCGACGAATTGATCACCACGAATTCGGTGCCGATCGACACCAAGGGACTGCCTGTCACCGTGTTAAGCATCGCCGGGCTGTTGGGGCAGGCCATCCAGCGCATCAACACCAACGAGAGCATCACGAGCCTTTTCCGGATCAAGGGCTTCTGAATGATTTGTCGGCCGCGGGTTTCTGGAACACGTTGGGGGTCCGGAGGTCGACCCTTTACCACATGAAATACAGAACCGTGTCACACATCTTCATTTTTTCGGCCGTCGCGTCGGCATTCGGGCTCGCGGGCGCGGCCCGCGGGGCGGGGGCCGCCGCCATCCCTCCGGCCAAGATGCCCGAGCTCAAGAAGGACTTCACTCCCCTGAGCGACGGGAAGTCAGCCCTGGTCTCAAGCTACGCGGACGTCGTCGAGCCGGTCCAGAAGGAGGTCGTCTCCATCGAGTCCTCCAAGATCGTGCACGAGCGAATCCAGGCCAATCCGCTTTTCCGGCAGTTCTTCGGCGACATCCCCGACCAGGACCACGAGAGCAAGGAGATGGGGCTCGGTTCGGGCGTCATTGTCTCCCAGGACGGGTACATCCTCACGAACAACCACGTCGTTGAAAACGCGGACGAGCTTACGGTGGAGCTTGCCGACGGCCGCAAGTTTCCGGCCAAGATGGTGGGCTCCGACCCCAAGACGGACATAGCCGTGGTCAAGATCGACGCGACCGGGCTTCAGGCGGTCACGTTTGCCGACAGCGACAGGATCCGCGTCGGGGACATCGTGTTCGCCGTCGGCAATCCACTCGGCGTCGGGGAGACGGTCACGATGGGCATCGTGTCCGCCAAGAGCCGCAACATCCACATCCTGGACGATGTATCCGGCTACGAGGACTTCATCCAGACGGACGCGGCGATCAACATGGGCAACTCGGGCGGGGCGCTCCTCGACGCGAAGGGCCGGCTGATCGGGATCAACAGCGCGATCGTGTCGCCCTCCCGCGGAAACATCGGGATCGGCCTCGCCGTTCCGGTCGACCTGGCCGTGAACGTCATGAAGAGCCTGATCGAGACCGGAGCGGTCTCGCGCGGGTTCCTTGGCGTCAGCGCCGTCCCGATCACGGCCGACGTGGCCGAGCAGGTCGGCCTGGCGAGGGCTACGAAGGGGGTCATCGTCATCTCGGCCGCCCCGGACAGCCCGGCGGAGAAGGTCGGCATCAAGCGCCGCGACGTGATCCTCAGGCTAAACGGCAAGCCGGTCGAGAGCCACGACGAGCTGCGCCTGACGATCTCCCAGATGGCCCCGGGCAGCAAGGTCTCGCTCGACATCTCGCGCGACGGCAAGCCGATGACGGTCGACGTCGTGCTTGCGCAGTTCGGCGAGAAGCCCAACGAGATCCTCGTCGGGGTCGAGGTCGGCAAGCTGACGGACGACGTCCGCCGGCGCCTCGGAATCGATGCGCGCACGGCCGGCGTCGTGGTCACGGCGGCCGACGAGAAGTCGGAGTATGCCCAGGATCTCCCGGTGGGCGCCGTCATCGTCGAGATCAACGGAATCCCGATCGACAGCGTCGCGTCGGCAAAACAGGCCCTCCACACCGGCCGAAACCTGCTCCTCGTGTACTACCAGGCCGGCAGGTCGAACTACGTCGTGGTCACGAAGCGCTGAGCGATCGGCCCCTCAGCTCCCCGGCTTTTCCACGGGGAGCCTCGCGAGGGCCTCGGGCAGCGCGTCGGCGGGATAGGTGGGGAAGCTCAGCTCGAGAAGCGAGGCCGCCGGCGCGCCGAACCGCGCCGAACCGGCGCTGCGGTCGACGAGCATCGCGACCCCGACGACCGCCCCGCCGGCCCTGCGGACGATGCTCAGGCATTCAACCACGCGGCCGCCGCGCGTAACTACGTCCTCGACAACCAGGACGGCCTCGCCGGGGGCGATGGCAAAACCGCGGCGCAGGACGAGTATGTTGTTCTCCTTCTCGCAGAAGATGTAGCGGGCCCGGGCCTGGCGCGCGACCTCCTGGCCGATGACGAGGCCGCCCATCGCGGGCGCCAGCACCGTGGAGAACTTCCAGCCGGCGCCGCGGACCTTGGCTAGCAGGAGCTCGGCCAGCCTTTCCACGGCGTCCATGTGCTGGCACACCTGGGCGCACTGGAAGTAGTGGCCGCTGTGGAGCCCGGAGCGAAGGACGAAGTGGCCCGTCAGGAGGGCGCGGGTGCGGGTGAAGATGCCGAGTATCTCCGGCTGCGATGGGTCCATCGAGCCGCGAGTCCAGACGGTTCCCACTCCGAGATCAACGTTTCACGGCGCTGCGGGGCGTTGTATATTTGGGACGTTCGGACTACCACTCCCCATGGCAGGCCGCCCACAGACGTTGTCGCACACCCTACAGATCCCGCTTGAAGACGAACTCGGCGACGTGCTCGAGAAGGCGATGAGCTGCGCGGGCCTGAGCCCCGAGGCGCTGGCCGAGAAATCAGGCGTGCCTGTGGAGGGGATCCTCGACGCCATCGACTACCGTCCAGAGCTTAGCCCCGCCGACTGCGGCCGTCTGGCGGCCGCTCTGGGGCTCAACGAGGTGGGGCTGTGCGCGCTCGCGACGGGCAAGTACCCGCTCCCGGACTCGGAGGGGCTGCCGTTCCAGGTCTGGCCGCTGCGGATGGCGCACGGGATCGGCGTCGTCAACGCGTACATCGTGGCGGCGGGCGATGCCGGCCGCGGGCTGCTCTTCGACGCCGGCCCGGGCGCCGAGGCCCTCGAATCGGTGTGGCCCCGCGAAATCCGGGGGATCGACGGGATATTCATCACGCACATCGAGGCGGAGCATGCGGGCGGGCTTTGCGGCGCGGCCGACCGGTTCGGCGTGACCGATGCGTTCATCCCGTCGGGGGCCCGCGCCCCGCTGGGCAGGCCGATGGGGGAGCGCGAGACGATTGCCGCCGGCGGGCTCGAGGTCACGGCGTTCAGGACGCCTGGCCACTGCGCGCTGCACAACTGCTACCACATCCGCTCCGCCGTGCCCTCCGCGCGGTCGCTGCTCGTTTCGGGCGACCTCGTCTTCGCGGGCTCCGCGGGAGGGCCCTATTACTGCCAGCGGCAGCTGCGCGCCCACCTGCGGCGCGTGCTGCTCGCCGTCCCCGCGGACACGGTGGTCGCGCCGGGTCACGGGCCGATGACGACGGCGGGCAACGAGCTTCGCTTCAATCCGTTCGTGTCCTGACCGACGCCCGCGTGCCCCTCGGCGGCGGGCCATTACAAGGTGTCGATGATGACGGCAGCCACCGTCGCGTTGTCGGGCCCGCCGCGCTGCAGCGCGAGCTCCACCAGGCTGCGGACAATCACCTCAGGGTCCCCCGACCGTCCGACGATGTCCCTCATCTCCCTTTCAAAGACCAGGCGCGTGACGCCGTCGGTGCAGAAAACGTAGCGGTCCCCGGCAAGCAGCGGCAAATCGGCAACGTCGACCTCGGGCGGGACCATCTGGCCTATGCAGCGGGTCAGCGCGCCGCGTTGAGCCTCGCTGTAGTAGACCACCTCGCCGCGGGCCCTTCGGCGCCGCGCCTCGTTTTCCACGGTGTGGTCCTCAGTCAGGCAAGCGATTTCCCCGTTCCTCCACGAAAAGGCGCGGGAGTCGCCGACGTGGGCGAGCTTCATCCGGGCATGGCGGATGCACCCCATGGTGAGCGTGCAGCCTATCCCCGACCCGGGGCTAATCCGCTGCCCCAGGATGGCGACGGACTCGTTCGCCGCGGTGGCGATCGCCCTGAGGTCGAGCTCGGCGTCCGGGCCAGCCGCCAGGACCGCCTCCGTGACGACGTCGACCGCCTTCTGGGCGGCCTCCGCCCCGCCGGGCAGCCCGCCGACGCCGTCCGCGACGCCGAAGAGCTGCGCCTTATCGTTGAACAGGATCCGGTCCTCATTCTCCTTCCGGACGTTGCCAATATTGGAGAGCCAGGCGGCGCGAAGGATGCTCATCGGGGCCTGTGAGGATAGGGCGGCGGCCGTCAGGTGAAAGGACGAAATTGTTCGATCCTGTTCTCTCGGGTGAGGCGGACGAAGGATCGCTTGGGCAGGCCCTCCATGAACAGCCGGCCATAGGACTTCCCCAGGACGCGGCTGTCGAGGATGGTGACCACCCCGCGGTCAGTCCGCGTGCGGATGAGCCGGCCCGCCCCCTGCCTGAACTTCATGACGGCCTCCGGAAGCGTGAGCTCGCTGAAGGGATCGCCGCCCCGGTCCCGGATCAGCTCCGCCTTCGCCTCGGCGATGGGGTGAGAGGGCGTGGTGAAGGGAAGGCGCGCAATCACCACCTGCGAGAGCGCGTCCCCTGGCACGTCGACCCCGATCCAGAAGCTGTCCGTGCCGAACAGGACGGCGTTGCCGGCGTCCCGCATCCTTTGCGCGAGCTCGGTCCTCGAGTAGTCCCCGCCCTGCATGAGGAACGGCCGCCCCGTCAGGCTCAGGGACGGGCCGACCGCGGCGGCGACCGCGTGCATGTCCCGGTAGCTTGTGAAGAGGACAAGAGACCCGCCGGGCACCCTCCCGCAGCAGAAGCCGACGTAGTCGGCGAGGGCGTCGATCGACGAGCGCGCGTCCGGGGCCGACGGCGGCGGTACGTCGGCCGCGACAAAGACGCGCATGTTGCGCTCAAAGTCGAATGGCGAATCGGCGACCTCCGCCTTCGCGCAAGATGCTCCGATGCGCGCTGCGAACGGGCCCATTTCGCCGCCCATCGCCAGGGTCGCACTCGTGCAGACGACGCTCACCCCGGCCCCGAACAGGCACCGCTCCAGGTCCGGGGCGACGTCGACCGGCGCGCTGCGCAGGCTCACGATCGACTGCTTTCTGCCGACCCTCTCGGCCCAGTACACGTGCCCCTCGTTCGCGAGCGACAGCCATTCGTCGATGCCGCCCCGGATGGCGCGCAGCCGTGAACGCTGTTCCAGCAGCTCGTCCCGCTCTCGCCCTTCCGCGAGGCCGTCGGCGACCTTTGTGACGCAGCGCTCCAGCGCGGCAAACGGGTCGCGCAGGAGGGGCTCCGCGGCGCCCGCCTCGCGGACGCGGGCCACCGGATGCTCCGCGAGCAGGGTCGCCGAGAGGAAGCCGAAGAACTGG
The DNA here is from genome assembly GCA_937889545.1 of uncultured Opitutaceae bacterium. Lineage (GTDB taxonomy): Bacteria > Verrucomicrobiota > Verrucomicrobiia > Opitutales > Opitutaceae > Palsa-1447. The sequence goes on along the minus strand of CALAOT010000072.1, from coordinate 71,690 downwards.
CCCGAGGCATCGAGGGCGTCCGCAACCCTCTGCGAGAACTCGGGGTCGCCGCGCTTCTTCATGATCCCGCGCCGCGTCTTGGGATTGTAGAGGTGCCTGAGCGTCCGCTCGATGCCGAGGCTGCTCAAAGCGAGGCCGAAGTTCTCCTCGGCGACCTCGGGGACGGTCTGCGCCTCGTCGAGGACGATGAAATCCCCCGGGAACAGGACGCCCGAGGCGTCGTGTCCGGCGCCGTCCGCCCGCGCGCCGCCCGCGCTTATCAGCGAAAAAAGCAGCGCATGGTTGACCACGATTACCTGGGCTGAGCGCACCCGCGCGCGCGCCCGCTGGTAAAAGCAGCGATCGCAGTCGCAGTTGCGCCTGGAACAGGCCGACGAGTCCGCGTTCACCGAGTCCCAGACGTCGGCATTGGGCGGCGGCTGGAGGTCGTGGCGAAGGCCGGTCGGCGTCGCGTGCGCCCAGTCCGCTATGCGCTGGAGCTCCGCATATTCGGCGTCGTCAAACAGGCTCGCCCTCTCGGCGAGGGCATGGGACAGCCTGGAGGTGCAAAGGTAGTTCGACTTTCCGACGAGGACCGTGGACGCGAACCCGGCGTACCCGCCGAGGTCGGGCACGGAGCGGAAGAGCCGCCTGCATAGCGGCAGGTCCTTCTTCTCGATCTGCTCCTGGAGCGAGATCGTGTGCGTCGAGACGATGAGCTGCCGGCCGCAGTCGATCGCGTGGATGATCCCGGGGACCAGGTAGGCGAGCGACTTGCCGATCCCCGTGCCGGCCTCGAAGAGCAGGGGCTCCTCGTCGCGGAATGCCGCCGCGACCGCATGCGCCATTCTTTCCTGCCCGGGCCGGTGCTCGAGATCGAGGTCCGCCTGCAGCCATCCGCCGTCGGAAAAGACCCTCGCGACGAATTCCGGCGCCCGGCTTGGGGGCGCGGGCGGGGAGGCGGAGTCGTCGCGGATGCCGATCATGGCTGGGTTCCAGCAAACGAATGGATCCGCCGCCCGCGGGGGCAAACGAATTACTGGGCTTTCGCGTGGCTCAACCCCATCCCATGGGCCGTGGCGCGGATTCCACGGACGGGCCCGGCGGCGCTTACGCGGAAATCCAGACCAGGTCGCCTTCGCGGACCTCGTCGTACAGCTCGATGATGTCCGAGTTGCGCATCAGGACGCATCCGGCGCTCAGGGCCTGTCCGATCCTGTCCTCGCGCTGGGTTCCATGGATGTACACGTACCGCCGGTAGGTGTCAACATCGCCGCCGGAATTCACGCCGGGCTCGAGGCCCCGAAGCCAGAGGATCCGGCTTGTGACTAGATTGGCGGAGCCGGCTTCGTCGGGCGGGATTTCCGAGTAGTGCCGGCCTGTCGGAACCCTCGACCTGAACACCACACCGGAAGGTTGGCCACCGCCGATCCGCTCCGCGATCGCATGGAGCCCGCGCGGCGTGCCGAGGGAATTCGCATCGTTCGAGGATGGCCGCTTGGAACTGGATATCACATAAGACCTTACGATGGCTCCGTTGCGTCGCAGTTGCAAAGTGGACGCCTCGAGCCGCACGACGATGACCCGGTCTGTATGCTTGATGCCAAGGGCAGATCGGGTTTTGTTGAACGATTCCCAAGACGATCCCATGGACAAAACGGCATCCTTCACGGTTGGCATCGTCGGCGCCACAGGCGCCGTCGGTCAAGAGTTGCTGCGCCTTCTCGAGAAGCGCGGCTTCCCCGTGTCCGCGCTCCGGCCCTTTGCATCGGCCCGTTCGGCCGGGAAGACGGTGCGGTTCGCGGGCCGCGATGTCGTTGTCGAAGAGGCGAGGCCCGGGGTGTTCGCCCAGGTGGACGTTGCATTTTTCGCCGCGGGTGGATCGGTGTCCCGCGCGCTCGCGCCCGATGCGGTCAAGGCAGGTTGCCTGGTGATCGACAAGAGCTCGGCCTTCAGGCTCGACCCGGAAATTCCTCTAGTAATCCCGGAGATCAACCCGGAGGCGCTCAGGGGCCACACGGGGATCATCGCCAACCCCAACTGCTCCACCGCAGTCGCACTCATGGGGCTCTGGCCTCTGCACCAGCGCTTTGGGCTCAGGCAATATGTCGCTGCGACGTACCAATCGGTTTCGGGGGCGGGTGCCGCGGCTGTGCGCGAGCTCGAGGCGCAGGTCCTCGCGCATACGAAGGGTGCCGCATTGCCGCGCGAGGTCCTTCCCCACCAAATAGCGTTCAACGTCATCCCGCAGGTCGATTTCTTTGGGCCGAACGGCTACACGGGCGAAGAAACCAAGATGATGCTCGAGAGCCGCAAGATCATGGGGCTCCCGCAGCTGCTCGTGTCGGCGACCTGCGTCCGGGTTCCGGTCGTTCGCGCCCATTCGGTCGCGATCAACGCCTCGTTCGAGCGACCCGTGAGTGTCGAGGAGGCCCGCGAGGCCGTGGCCGCTTTTCCCGGGGCGCAGCTCGTCGATGATCCCTCCCAGCAGGCGTACCCAATGCCGCTCGATTTCAGCCTCACAGAGAAATGCGGGGTAGGGCGGATCCGCCTCGACACGGCCCTCCACAACGGCCTCGCATTCTGGGTCAGTGGGGACAACCTTTGGAAGGGAGCGGCGCTCAATGCTGTCCAGATCGCGGAGTTTCTGATTCGCGAGGGCCGGCTGAGGCCCAAGGCGGCGCTCGCTGCCATCTGACCGGATTGGACGCCTAGCTCAGTTGGTTAGAGCACCTCGTTTACACCGAGGGGGTCGGGGGTTCGAGTCCCTCGGCGTCCACCAGTTAGGTAAGTGGACGGGGGAAACGGATCTTATGGGAAAGTGATCCATCGATTAACAGCTGGTTACAGCCGTGGACAAAGCGAGCGTGCAGATTTGTCGGCGCACTTCTGCACTTGACGTGTATGGTGTATGGTGGTGAACCATACACCAATGCTTCCGTTCAGAGTCCAATTTAAGCCAGGGCCCCGTAGCTACGATCAAGTCGTCTACGCGGTGAAGAAGGCCATCATCTCGGGAGCTCTGCAACCAGGAGACGGGTTTCCCTCAGTGCGTGTCATGAGCCAGGAGCTGGGGATAAACCCAAACACGGCCCAAAAGGTGATCGCGGCCTTGGTCGAGGAAAGGCTCCTGATTGTGAAGCCTGGCATCGGTACGGTCCTGGCGGAGGCGGGTCCTGCCAGCCACGAGGAACGCAAGAGCCTTCTCGGGCGGGACCTTGAGCGTGTGGTCGTGGAAGCGCAAAGCCTGCGCCTCGACTACACGGAATTTGTCCAGGCGATCGAGAAGCACTGGATCCGATTGAAAGGGAAACAATGAAATGAATGCCGCCATCGAGACCCACGCGCTAACCCACCGTTACGGAAAGACGACCGCCGTCAGCGACCTCAACCTGTCCGTCCCCGAGGGAAGCATATACGCCTTCATGGGGCCGAATGGCGCCGGCAAGACTACCACCATCAAGCTGCTCATGAACCTCCTTAGCCCGACGGAGGGCAGAGCTACCGTTCTTGGCAAAGACTCGATGCGTCTCGGGTCCGACGAATTCGCCAAGATTGGCTATGTGTCCGAAAACCAGCGGCTGCCGGGATGGATGACTGTTCAGCAGTTCATCGATTTTTGCCGGCCTATGTATGCATCATGGGACAATGATTTGTGCTCGAGGATCTTGAAGGAGTTCCTTCTGCCCACGGATCGAAAGATCCGGCACCTCTCTCGCGGGATGAAGATGAAGGTGTCGCTGTTGACGTCCCTTGCCTACAGGCCCCGGCTGCTGGTTCTTGACGAACCGTTCACTGGACTAGATCCCACGGTGCGCGACGAGCTGATCCATGGCATCCTTGAGATCACTGAACAGCAAAACTGGTCGGTTTTCATTTCGTCGCATGACATAGATGACGTCGAGCGGTTTGCCGACTGGGCGGGTTTTATCGAAGGGGGGAAACTTCGCCTTTCGGAGCCAACTGCGGACCTGCGGAATAGGTTTAAGCGCATTGACCGCGTAGTCTCACACGGCGCCCATCTGCCCTCGCCGGCTCCTGATTCATGGCTTGGTCTGGAGAACAGCGCGCGCTCGTTCTGCGTGATAGAGAGCCAATATGTCACGGGTGACAGTGAGGATCGCGTCCGAAGGCTAATGCCCGGCGCAACCGATCTGAACGTTAGCGACCTCTCGTTGCGCGAGATCTTTGTCGGGCTCACGCACTCCTACCGCGGAAAACCTTAAATCCTAGAACTGATGAGAATGGCATTCCACTTTTTCAAACGAGACTTTCGCCGCATCTGGTGGCTATTGGCGCTTTGGTTTATCATCTACACGGTTGAGGCACTCCAAGCGACCTTCACGACGCCCCGTATATTCGAATGGCGGCAGGGATTCGCAGCCATGTCGCTCACATTCTTAGTGTTCCCGGGGCTCCATTTGATCGTTTTGGCGCTAGTCGTAGCATTCGTTGTCTATGCGGACCCGCCCGCCGACGGCAGCGCCTTCTGGATCACCCGTCCGGTGAGCCGGCTTGAGTTGCTGTTATCCAAGACAGCTACTCTCGCAGTGCTGGTTTTAGTCCCTGTCATCGCCACAACTTTGGCGGTTGCTAGATTCTTGCCCACCACGGCGAGCCTGAGCCTGGCGGTCATGTGTGCTGTTGGCCACCAGTTGTATTTCATCATCTCACTTGCTGCCATGACGGCGATTGTACCGAATTTGCGATGGTACGGGGTGGCGATCCTTGGAATCGCTGCTTTCATTGTCGCATCCCTAGTTACAGGTTATCTCACATCCGGATCTTCTCTGCTCATAGACCCCTATGATGCCGCCGCACTTCGGACCACGAAGGCTGTGATCTGCGATATGCTCCTCGTTGCCGGCGGAGGATTTGTTTTCGCGTACCAATATCTCAGACGCCGTACCGCATATTCGGTTCGAATAGCAGCCTTGGTTGCTGCGGCCTATTTTGCCGTCAGCCACTTTTGGCCGTGGAGTTTAGCCTATTCCAGGCAGCTTCCGTCGGGTCGTGCGCCGACCGAGGCAACGAGCATCAATCTAAAAGCCTCTGCGGCATCCACTAGCAATTTTAACCTGAATGGCGTCGTGAGTACTGGAATCGACGGTCCCGTTGAGATCGAAGGGATTCCAAAAGAGATGTATTATGTGGTTCGCACCTCGAGCCCGCGGTTGAAGCTATCGAATGGCACCGCCGTGAAGACCCTTGATGGGATTCCCGTTGTCCACAGTGAAGAACTGTCGCCTTCAGCACTCTCATCGGTGGCCGCCGCGTTAGGCGGAATTCCGGTTCGAACCTATCAATCGAGCTCCTCCAATGCAGCGTTGGCACGGATCGAGGGAAAATTATTTGAGCGCTTCAAGAATGAGCCGGCGGAGCTGGTGAACCACTTCGACGTAGTCATTGGGCGTTACGTGGTGGTTGCGGAGCTTCCAATTGAAAAGGGTCAACAGTTCGAGCATGGCGGAATGCGCTCGGAAATCAGTGCCGTCGTTCACAGGCCCGACGAAGGAGTGACAATTGACGTCATTGACTCGCTAGTTGCGCAGGGGCCGAGTTCCATATCCCTTACTCCTGGAGCCGAATCACGAGATCCTCGTCTCGGGGGCGACCCCGTTTTCCTCTTGGTAAATCGGGCACGGAGGGAGGCTGTCACCGTGAACACGCTGATTTCTCGAGGAACATCAAACCAGTTCTATCTGGGCATGGTCCTGGTGAAGCAGATCCGAGAGCTGCCATTCGGAGGAAAACAGGATGGATCTTTTCCAAATATCGATGCCGAGTGGATTCGAAACGCCACGCTCGTTTGCTTTGAGCCGAAGCCCCTTTTTGAAATCACAAGAACGACCACGATCCATCTCTCGAAGCTCGGTGTGCCCTGGGTGAGTGGCGGCGGGTCTGTAGCGTCGAATAGAGATTCGACCAACAGATAGTCCCCCGAATCGGAGGTCTCCTTTCGGATCGATAAGAACGGCCAAATCTCAATCGCTTTGAACCAACCCCTTCTGTCCAACATGGCGAGGACTCTGCGGATTCTCGGATCATCCGAATCACCTGCCTTTAGTCCGATCATTCGCACACAAGCCTCCCGCCCCGCCTCCGCCTGATTCACTTCCAATGCCGCCACTGCCCGCAAGGTCCATAGCGGGAGGGAATCTGGATGTTCCCTCACGAAGTCTTGGCTCCTGATCAAGAACTCCTGCAAGTAGCCGTTCCGTTTGTCCTCGGTGGTTGCCTTGTCCGTGTCCTCGACGATGAGCGTGAGCACGTCGAACGTCCTTCGGGCGTCTCCAGTCAATTTAGAGGCGTCAAACGCCGAAAGAAGCGAGGAGAGAGGCGCGTCGAGCAGCGGCTTGGCTGTTGCCTGCTGGCAGTACGAGGAATCGCTGGAAAGCAGCAGGATTCCGAATAAAGTTACGGGAGGCAGCCGCCAAATTTCCGAAATCGCTTCGAATAGACCCAGCATGGGATTTGGAGTAAGATTGCTTTCGATTACGAAGTTTTCGACTGTTTCGGCCACGATTCAAGCTACGACGTAAATGCCCCTTGAATCTCGCTAACTGAGGTTAAAAAAATGAAATGGGAATTGTTGGTAGCTGTCCCCTTATTGCTGATTACTGGATGCGAAGTAGTCCATATAGAGTCGGCAGGTCGACTGCCGCTAATTGAACGAAATCCTGACGGACATATTGGCGAACTGATCTCATGTGAAGGCCGGGCTGCAAGTATCTCCGAAAGCAACGGGCAAACAGCATTTCAGGTGCTCGACCTAAACCTCAATAATCCTAGCAGCCATTCCTTTGTTGTTTTCTTTCCGGGGAGTCTGAACAACATTCAGGATGGAACACTGGTTTCTTTCCTCGGTACGGTTGCGGGGCAGAACGTTGGGACCAACGCCTTTGGGGGTCCGGTCTATTCCATTGCCGTGAATGCTATCGCAGTGGAGGGCGGAGGTTACATTCTTCACTTCCGTGTGGGTCATCCTGCATGTGGCGTTTGGCGCGTTGCTCCGCGTCGCCTCTTCGCTCCAGTGGCTTTCCGCGATCATTAAGAGAATGTTGGATATTCGCGGGCAGCCGATGTTGTGCCTTGCGGCTATGGGCGACCCCATTGCGGGCTCTGCGCGGGGCAACGCCGCCCTCGCGAAATAACCTCAGTCACGCCAACAAAACCCGGGACTGTGCCTTGGCTGAGGCCGTCTTCTGGCAGGTACTCGGTCACTTGCAAAGCACCTTCCCCTCCTTCGGGCGGGGTCCCACCAAGGGACTGGCTTGGCGCTCCCGTCGGACCATCCACGTGGTGGATGCGACCGTGATCCAGCTTGTGGCCTCCTGCCTGGACTGGGCCCGGCATCGCCGAAGAAAGGCGGCCGCCAAGTGTCGCCTCCGGCTATCGTTGCGCAGCCTGTTACTTCCGTACGCGATAGCGCAACCAAAGAACGCCGCCGGGCCGGCGGCGAACCGATAAAAGCGTGAGCGATTTGGCCTTCAGGCCAGGGACCGGACTCGGGGTTTCGAACAGTGATTTGGTATTGGACCGACCGTCCGCAACCGGGAAGAGAAGGAGGCTCAGTTCGTCGATCAGTCCCGCATGAAGGAGCGAAGCATTGATCGTTCCCCCGCCCTCGACCGCAAGGCGGTCGATCCCGAAGCGGCTCTTGAGCTTGGCCAGCGCGGCGGGGAAATCGATATGATCGTTGCCGGCAATCAGGTAGGAAACGCCGCGTTCTCGCAAGAACGCGAGATGGGAGGCCGGGATCCTTCTGGTTAGAATCACGATCACATGGTCGCCCCCGATGTCATTCCGCTTCCAGAGCAGTCTCCCCGACGGATCGACCGCGACGGCATAAGATTTAGCCATCCCGGCAGCGACATGAATATCCGAGCTGCCTGCCCGATTCCGTTGCTGCGTCTGCGTTAGTCTCTTGGTGGCCGTGCGTTCGGCGCCCGCAAAATACCGCATCGTCACTCTCCCGCAAAGCCAGGCCTTCGCCGCGGTCTTGCGGTGGAGCGCTTCGAACTCCCTTTCCGCCAAGTCCGGATCGGGCCAGCGGTCGACCATGATCCGTCCATCGACGGAGATCTCCATCAGGCAAGTCACATGAGGCCGGTCGGCCCTCGAATGCGTCGGTTTTCGTTTCATCACATCCCAGATTTGATTACATCAAAGTGTGGCTCGAAGCCGATAATAGGGCGAGTGGAAACAAGAGCCCGGATCTCCAGCTTTGATTGGGAAGTTGAACTTGGGAGGCTAGAGGTAACCAGATCTCGGACGTCATGGTCTCGTTGCCTTGATTGTTTGGCTATTGGCCGGATTGACTGAGCAGATCCTTCTTTTCGCGCCACCTTTAGAGTCGGCCTGGATGGTCCATAACGTCCGTGTCATCACCTCGGACTACCATACAGAGAATCGGTCGCTTTCGTCACACCGCTTGTGACATAGGAGAGCATATGTCCGGGGCACTGCTGTCCAGTTATGAGTAGTTGATTTCCAACTGCTTAGGTATATCAACCCCGGGATCTCTTGTATCGAGTTTCACAAACAGCTCATTCAAGGGTATTTGCTCAAGCGAGGAGACACTGACAACTTGCAAAACCTCGTACTTCGAAGGATCGAGGTGCTTTTGCCGTTTTGCGATGGCGACGAGCAGGTAGGCGCACAGCGCCGACCAATATTTCCCGGCGCCGGGTAATACCCCATGGCCCCCCGCGCCCTTCCGGCCCATGCTCCTGCGCGCGGAAACGAGGGGAACGCTTCCCCGATGTCTGCCAATGGAAGATCGTCCCAAGCGAAGTTGGCGATTTTGGGACTCGCCAATCTGCACTTAACCACCACCTCGAACCAGTTCGTCATGGCAAAAAACGTAGCAGAGGTATTCGTCGAAACACTCATCGCCGCGGGCGTTAAACGTGTTTATGGCGTGGCCGGGGATTCGTTGAACGCGCTGACGGAGGCGGTTCGCCGCCATGATGCGATCGCGTGGATCCCCGTGCGGCACGAGGAGGCGGCGGCGTTTGCCGCCGGGGCGGACGCCCATTTGACCGGCACGATCGCGGTATGCGCCGGCAGCTGTGGCCCCGGAAATCTTCATTTGATCAACGGCCTGTTCGATTGCCACCGCAGTCGCGTTCCGGTGCTGGCGATCGCTGCGCAGATCCCGAGTCAGGAAATCGGCAGCGGTTTCTTTCAGGAGACGCACCCCGAACAACTCTTCAAGGATTGCAGCCATTTCTGCGAACTCATCTCCCACGCGAGCCAGATCCCGCGGATCCTCGGGATCGCGCTGCGCACCGCGCTGGCGAAGCGCGGCGTCGCCGTGATCGTTATGCCCGGCGACATTGCTCTGTGCGAGTGCTCCTCGGCGCCGCTCTCCCTCGGAATTTTGGACGTCGCCTCCATTGAGCGCCCGGCCGACTCCGCCCTGGGCCAGGCCGCCGGGATGCTCAATCACGCGCAAAAGGTGACCATCCTGGGCGGCGCCGGCTGTGAGGGTGCGCATGCGGATCTACTCGCCATGGCGGGACGGCTGAAAGCACCCATCGTCCACGCCCTGCGCGGAAAAGAGTTTATCGAATATGACAATCCCTACGATGTCGGCATGACGGGGCTGATCGGGTTTTCGTCCGGTTATCACGCGATGATGAACTGCGATGTGCTCTTGGTGCTCGGCAGCGACTTTCCCTACCAGCAATTCTATCCCAAGGAGGCGAAGATCATCCAGGTCGACCGCCGCGGCGAACAGATCGGACGGCGAACGCGCGTGGATTTGGGTTTGATTGGCACGGTGAAAGACACGCTGGCCGCACTGGAGCCGCTGCTGCAGGAAAAGACCCAGCGCACGCATCTGGATGCGTGTGTCGATCACTACCAAAAAGCGCGAAAAGAACTCGATGAACTCGCGGTGGGCGAACCGGGCCACACGCCGATCCACCCCCAGTATGTCGCCAGAGTGTTGGACGAGGTCGCCGCGGACGATGCGGTCTTCATCTGCGACGTTGGCACCCCCACCATCTGGGCGGCTCGCTATCTCCACATGAATGGCCGGCGCCGGCTGCTGGGCTCGTTCACGCATGGTTCGATGGCGGCCTCCGTGCCGCAGGCCATCGGGTCGCAGATGGCGTTTCCGGGGCGGCAGGTGATCACCCTCTCCGGCGATGGCGGACTCGCCATGTTGTTGGGCGACATCCTGACGCTGCCGCAACTCAAGCTGCCGGTAAAAATGGTGGTGTTTAACAACAACTCCCTCGGCTTCGTGGAACTGGAGATGAAGGCAGCGGGGCTGGTCCCCTTCGGGACGGACTTGGTCAATCCCGATTTCGCCAAACTGGCGAATGCCGCCGGCATCCTGGGCGTGCGGGTCGAAAAACCCGAGGAGCTGCGTCCGGCCCTGACGAGGGCGCTCCAACATGACGGGCCGGCCCTCGTTGACGTGATCGTCAACCGCCAGGAGCTTTCGATGCCACCGACCCTCAGTGCGGAGCAGGCGCTCGGTTTCGGGCTCTACATGGTCAAGGCGGTGCTGAGCGGTCGGGGCGACGAGGTAATCGATTTGATGAAGACGAATCTCTTTCGCTGAGTGCGGTCACGATACGCACGACCCCCATAATTTCGGGTTGGTCCGCGCCAACATTTTCAGGCGACCGTTGAGGTGGCACCGAGTTCGTGGATGAGCGGTGGATAGCGACAGCGAAACGCCGTCAACCGACGCATCGTCGTAGCGCCGAGGCGCGCGAACGGCGCGTTTACTTCTTCTCCGTCGCGCTCACCGGCACGCCGGTCGGCGATGCCGCGTCCCGCGAAATCCAAAATGCCGCTGCAGCCGCCACGACGAGAAACATCAAGATGCCCGCGATCATCCACAAATTCACCTTTGTCGTTGGTCGGTGCACATTCACCTCGGGAAAGCCGCTGCTCTTTTTGTCGAGCGACATCGAACTCCTGACAGCCCGCATCTGCGTTGGTGCCCGCCTGAGGCGAATCAGGGCCGTTGGTCGATGGCCGATATGGCCGGCAGTGCTTCACCTCGAAGCCATGAGGCCGGGTGAAGTCGCGGAAACCCGAAAGACGCTCCGACTGATCCCCGGTCTCTTGCACAAGATCGAGCGCTCACAAACCGAACTCCGTTTCCTGCGCCGCCAATGATCGCGACGCGGTGATGATCGCAGATGGAAATCTTCGGCAACTGGCTCGGCGAGCCTTTTGACCCGGAGGCCTTCAACCTCGAAATGGTCAATTTTCTCCTCAGCCGCATCAAACGTTGACCATTCCTATGGGATGATCAACCAGCGCAAGGTCAGCACCCACACCCTTGCGTCCTACCGTGATACGTTCCGGTTGCTTCTCAAGTTTGCTGCCGTGCGCGGTAGCAAGCGGCCGGCCTGCCTGCAGCTGGCCGATCTGGCGGCACCAACCGTCATGGAGTTTTTGGACAGCCTCGAAACTCAGCGACACTGTGCCATCAGCAATCGCAACCAGGGCATTGATTTATTTTGTTCTCCGAAGCGACCAATCCGTCGATTTGCAACACATAGAGGTGGTGGAAGAGGAAATGACGGGCGCGACACCCGGAGAATAGGCTGAGAATTCTCAGGAGAGTAGGGCTCAGGTTACGGTGCGCCAGCGACCCAACGCGCAAATGCGTGCAACCGGCTGCAACTAAAACAACCGCCTCGCTCGGCAGCGATGGACTTTCTCGGCGTCCACCAGTCAGCAAATGGAACGGAACAAATGTTGAACTCATGAAATGAAACGCGTGCTGGCCGATCTGCCGCGCTACAAACGCCGATCGCCTCCTATGCACCATCGTGCCTATCGAGGCATGAAATCAACCCTGCGAGGTAGGGCGAGAACAGGAGCCCAATCCAGGGATTTCATCGTCCAATGCGAAACACCCTTTGGAATAGGGTCTCGGACGGGCCAAACGGTCCCCAAAAACGTCCATTTCTTTCACAGCCTTCCCATAAGGGGTGAACAATAGTGGCGCTGCCGGCAATCCTAGAGGGAAATCCGGAGAAAGCGTGACCATGCGCGATGCAGGATATTTGGTGCGGTATGCCAGTCGTTGGGACGAATGCGACCCCGATGACTTTGAGCAGAACAAGCCGGCGCGCGCGATGGCTGATCCCCAGTGTATTTCCGTTGAAGTACCCCTTCAACAGACCACCCTTTCCTACGATGATTCCACGGCTCCGGCGCCTGCAAACAATCTGCTTTGCCGCAGCCGCGGCGGCGACATCAGGCTTCCCGCAGGTCCTTGCCGCGGCAGCTGGCTCCTTTGACCCTCTGCGTCCCGAGGCCTCCGGCTATCGTTTGGAATTCAATGGCACATTCGACGACGCGTCCGGAATTTGCCTCAAGGGGAGCCAAGGCCGGCCCGCGGCCGGCTTCCTGTGGTACGCGCGTCTTTTCCCAGTCTGGGGAACGTGGTCCCAGCCGGAGATTTCGGTGTCGGACAGGGTGCTGACCATCAGCGGAGGCCAGATCGCAACCGCGAAGCCCGCCCCGAATCATCGCGGCTACGAGGGTCGCGTATTTTCCGGCGGCGGTTACTTTGAGGCCCGAATTTCATTCGATCCAGCCACCGTGGCCTACGACATCAAACAGGCGATCAACAACCGCACCAACTGGTGGCCCTGCTTTTACGCGTTTTCCCTTGAATATCTCGCCGGCGCTGACCAATGGGAGGGCCAGCTCGCCGGTTTCGCGCATTTTGCCGAGGACGACTTCTTCGAATGCTGGCAGGACCAGGCCCGCCGGGCCAATTGGTATGGCGCCACAGTTCACGATTGGTACGGCATGCGAGATCGCAACGCGGGTGGCCTTGGATATTCCGACATAGCGAATGATGGTCGTTCTCCCGGGGTTCCTGACACGCAACGTATCCGATTGCCCGCGAACAACGACTGGCGGGAATTTCACACGGTTGGATCACTCTGGGTTGCGGCTGCCGGAGACAGCCGGGGTTTCATTCAGACCTATTTTGACGGCCAGCCGGTGTCGGGAAAAGTGACTTGGAGGGCCGCAAAGGACGCTTTGCCTCCGCCCTCCGGCAGCGCCGTATTCAGCGTGATCGACCGCGACCACATGGTGGTCTACGTCGGTTCGCCGTCGAACACCCCTCTCCACATCCAGTGGGTTCGTGTATGGCAGATTCCTACAGGCAACGGGACCAGGTAGCTGCAAGCCATGCGAAAGATGCGCCCAAAGAAAAGAACACTCGCGCCAATGCGTAGTTTTCTCGTGGCGACGGCAGCCCTCGGAGCCTCGGCAATGGCCCAGGGCCAGTCGTCCCGGGCAACGGGCGAACCCACGTGAAGGCAAAGGTTATAGGGGCGCGGTTGCGTGAGGACGACCGGGCGGCGATTAGAGGAAAATGGATCTCCATAGCCGCGGGAGTTGAAGGCGGACAATCTGCTCAAAGGTCCAATAATTTGATCGGCTCATTTTGGATTTGCCAGACTAAGCGTTCACATCGAGGTCACTCCACGACAGCCATTTCCAAGAGGAACATCTTTGGAGCGCAGACATTGACCCCGTAGACCGCAGTTCCAAGAACGTGGGCGAAATCGGTGATGTCCGAAGTGACAAGGTAATCGGCACCGCTGCCGATGGCCGATAGAATCACTGGCTTGTCTTTCGTGGCGTCGAAGACAATGGGCCTGTCGATCACGTAGATTGATCCGACAACCTCAAGATTCGGCCGGATAACGCGGTTCCAGCTGGTTGCGCCGGAAGGATGCTTGAACACGTTCCTTTCGACTTCGGCCACGCAATAATCGGCCGTAATAAGTCTCTACCCGGAACTCAGTCCGTGCTCGATTAGAACGTGGGACAATCCCTTGGTCGACCAACAAGCAGCCAAGATCGTCGACGTATCGAGAAATACGATCACTTCTTGACGAACTTTACGCTAGCGGCGTCGGCCTCGTCATCCGTAACCCACTTCTTGATAGTCGCCGCAGGAATATCGCGGATCGGGACAGTAACGGCAGGATGAAGAAAAATCCCATCCGGCCTTTCTTCGGCGAGGAGAACCGCGTGATTCTTATCAAGCCTCAGCTTGCGGCGCAGCGCTATGGGCAAGGTGAGTGTTCCGCGCGGCGAAATCGTGATAGTAGTGCTCATGCAGAAATACTGGATTACTGAAATACGGAAGTCAATCGGAAGGAGTATAGAAGCGGTTTAAGAGCAGATAGCGCCTGGCAGGGCCAAGAGTCGCCGTCGGCAAAGCTTCATATCTTCGCCCACCAAGTATCCGGCGGTTATGTGTGCAAGAGCGTGCAACCAACTGCAACTAAGACCGCCTCTTCACTCGGAGGTGATGGACGCCCTCGGCGTCCACCCTTTAATCATTAATAACAAATTAGTTGGGTATGTTATTAAGATGCTATTTGCATCAAACAAAAGCATATATTGTCATAATAACAAAGCATCACTTGACATTATAAAAGAGCGAAATATGGTCTGCCCATTCCCGTGAACCCACAACGCGACTTGGCAGACGCCCTGCGTCGCGCCCAAGCGGCCGCTCCGGCTCATATTCTTAGGTTCCGACAACTCTCCAGAGCCGACCGGGAGTTGCTCGTTCGGCGCGGCTTCCTGTTTGAGGTCATCAAAGGCTGGTATGCATTGATGACACCGCAGGCGCAGCCCGGCGACACTACATTCTGGCACCTTCATTTTTGGTCGTTTGCCGCTGCCTATTTGAAGTCACGTTATGGGGCGCGCTACTGCCTTTCAGCCGAGCATTCCCTGAAACTGTGGACTGAGAGCACAAACATACCAAAACAGCTGGTTGTGACGACGATGCGTGGTGGAACGTTCTCGTTGAATCTCCCTAACGGGAGTTCGATCCTAATCTATCCTGGAAGGAGATCACTTCCACAAGGGCTCGAGTTGAAGCAGGGCGTGCAGGTCATGCCGTTGGCCGTCGCGCTCGTGAGAGCCACTCCGTCGTACTTCACGAAGTCCGCGGCCAGCGCAGAACTGGCGTTGCGCATGGTGCGAACCGAGGACCTTTCTCGCGCCCTCCTGACCAGCGAAATCAATCTCGCCGCAGCGGGCCGCCTCTTGGGTGCGCTAGAGCACTTGGGTTTTCGGAAGTCGGCCGATCGAATAGAAGCCGACCTCGTGGCCGCCGGAGTCAGGCCCAAGCGACAGAACCCATTCGAAGGCCCTCCCAAACTGGAGGAGGGAGCTATCTACCGATCTCCATATGTCGGACGAGTTCAGGCCATGTGGCGAGGCCTTCGTGATTCCGTGCTCGCTCAATTCCCACCGCAGCCGCGCTCGATGCCGGATCAGGCAAAGTATCTCGATCGCCTCAAGGCTATATACGCCCACGATGCCTATCACTCGCTCTCAATCGAAGGCTATCAGGTCACTCCGGAACTCATTCAACGCATAGCCGATGGCAAATGGGATCCGGATGCTAACCCTGATGACAACGCCCAAGTGAATGCCATGGCCGCCAAGGGCTATTCGGCGGCGTTCTCCGTGGTGTTGGGCAGCTTGGGCGACGTCTTTCGCAATCAAAGGCCACGCTTGGTTTTCGATCGTGACCTTCAGGCATGGTACCGTGCGTTGTTTAGCCCTTCCGTGCAGGCCGGCATTCTGCCGGCTTCCGCTCTAGCCGGGTTTCGCGAGCGCCGTGTCTTTATCCGTGGTTCGGATCACGTGCCGCCTTCCTACGAAGCCGTGCCGGAACTTATGGAGACCCTATCCAAGCTCCTCAGGGAGGAGGAGTCTCCTGCGGTGCGTGCGGTGCTCGGCCATTTTGTCTTTGTCTTCATCCATCCCTATGCGGATGGAAATGGCCGAATCGGGCGCTTCCTGATGAATCTAATGCTGGCCTCGGGCGGATATGACTGGACGGTCATTCGCGTGGATAGGCGCAAGGCCTACATGGCTGCGTTGGAAAGGGCTTCAGTCCACGGAGACATTTCCGACTTCACCCGCTTTATTGCTGAGGAGATGGAGGCGTCCAAAAGGTACGTCCCGGGCAGCTCTAAGTAGGTTTCGAGTGATACCATAGGCCCCATTTCAGAAAAAAGATGCCCCAACTGCGCTGCATTGATCTCCGTCGACGGCAAAGAAAGCTTCCTGTTCGAGGGCCAGACCTCCACCGGCCTCGTCTCCGAATGAGATCCCCCCTTATGAAATCACGTCACCACGGTCTTGCGCTCCTGGCGCTCGCCCTTGGGCTGGGAGCGCTTCACGCCGAGCCAGGCCCCGAGACTTCCGCCTCGTCCGTCTCACAGATCCCCACGGATTACCTCGGAAGGCCCTTCGACGATGCGGCCTACCGGGCTGAAGAGAAAAGGGAAGCCGACACTCCGAAACTGCCATATCACGCCTACGCCCCTGTCTGGGTGGCCTGGGACGCCAAGACTCCGGACGGTACGGGCTGGGTGGGCAAGGAAGAGCCACGTGCCTCCATCCGGCTCGACGACGCCGACGGCGACGGGAGACGGGTGATTCATTATCACGTCGCGCTCAGCAACTATCGCTACGCCGTGTTTGGCTGGCAGTGGGTCAAGCCAGTTGATCTCACCGCTTATGACGCAGTCTCCTTCTCGATCAAAGTCACCGGGCTGCAAAAGCCCCAGGAATTGTTCTTTGGCGTCAGCGAGTTGCAACCGGCGCCCATCTCCCTACGCGACTACGACCCGGACTTCTCGGACGGCTTGTGGCACCGCATCACCATTCCCGTAAGGTCCATGAAGTGGACGAGGCCGATTGCGGCCCGCAAGGAGGTCCGGGGTTCCGCCTTCAAGACCTTCGTATGGGACCCGGCTGACTACGGTATCCAGCTCGACCAGTTCACCTTCGATCGCGCCCGAACCCCATTGGCCCCCGCCCTTGAATCGGCTGCGGAATCAGCTTCCTCCGCCCGAGGCCAGGCAATTCCCGGTAAAATCGAATGTGCCTTCTACGACCTGGGAGGCGAAGGGGTGGCCTATCACGACACCACGCCTATCAACATCCTGAGCGGGGTGCTCAACCAGCAGAAACGACATCAGCGGCCCCACGCGACGCCCTACTACTGGAATTTCCGCAGGGACGAGGGCGTCGATATTTCCTTTGTGAAGGATTGGGCCGATCTCAACCACCCCAATCTGGTGGATCCGCCCATCAACCAGCTCTATATCGGCGGAACCGAGGACGGGGAGTGGTGCAACTATACCGTCGATGTGAAGGAGCCGGGCACCTACGAGATCGGGGCCCTTTACGGAAACGTCGCAGACGTTCTGCCCATCCGGTTCTCGATCAACGGCAAGGCGGCATGCGAATGCACTTTCCCCGTTGTGACCGGCAGCATGCATAAATGGAACAAAGCCCCCGTTGGACACATCACGTTCCTTCAGGCCGGGGTCCAAGTGCTCACCCTCCATTACGCCAGGGGCTACAACTTGGCGTATTTCGAATTTGGGAAGGCCCAGTAAGGCACCGTTTTTCACACTTACTCGACCTTCGCGTGCGGGATTGACCTCTTGAACACGACCTACAATCTGCTCGACCTGACTGCCAAGGGGCGCGATGAGAACCCGGATCGGGCGCAGGATTGGATGTGCTACCACGATCAGTACTGACCCGGGAACGGGGCGGTCCGGGCGATGATTCGCATGCGGACCCGTTGTTCAGTCAATGGGCTTGAATTCCCGATGCAACCGGCGATGGGGCCCGTTCGTCTTCGCCCCATTTCGAACGAGCCGGTCCCATTTGCAGAAGAAGGTGTCCGCCGGAAACGATTTCAGCGTGGGTCAACAAGGCGCGATTCAAGGGTTTCCTATTCAGCTCCGCGCCTTGGACGTAGCGATTGGCATCGGAGCTTTCCGGCGCATCGATGATGAAGGTTCGACCCGAGCCGAGGTCGATCGAAACGCGCCGGAAGACAGGACTTCCGATGTAATAAAATGGTTGCCCGGCGTTGGGATAGAGCCCAATCGCCCCCCAAACGTACCAGGATGACATGGTGCCTGAATCGTCGTTTCCGGGAAGACCACCCCTGGTTTCGTTATAGACATCCTTGAGCAATGTGCGCACCCGGTCCGCCGTTCGGTCCGGCCTGCCGGCATGGATGTACAGGTACGGAGCCAAGAGGTCCTGTTCGTTGGTCGGGTCGTAGAGTTTGCGGTCAAAGAGATCGTCAAGCCAACGAGTGAACGCCTCGTCGCCCCCCAGCCGCCCGATCAGTCCGCGGACGTCGTGCGGCACGAAGGTCGTGTACTGGAGCGCGGATCCTTCATAATAGGGCACATCCCACCATTCCGCTGTGCTGGTATCCGGATAGACCGTTTCAGCGTTGAAATTCTCGAGCCAGCGGCCATCGGCGTAGCGCGGGCGAATACACCGCTTCTCGGGATTCCATAGATTCGCCCAATTTGACGATCGCTGCAAATACTTCTCCGCCTCCCCATTCCGGCCAAGGGCGTGCGCGACTTCGGAGATGCAAAAATCGTCGTAGGAATACTCTAGGGTGCGCGATGCCGAACGGCTTTGACTGAGCGACATATACCCGAGGCGTTTGTAATCCTCAAGCTGCCGGCCCTCGATCAACGGATTCTCGGGCTCGATTTCGGCGTTCTTCACCAAAGCCTCATAGGCGGTTTGATAATCGAAGCCGGTCATGCCCTTCACCACGGCATCGGCAATGAGCACATCGCCGTTGGAGCCTCCCTGGGTCAATCCGTTGGCTCCGCCGATGCGCGCATCGGGGAGCCAACCGGTATGCCGATAGGTGTCCAGAAGCGAACGGATCATGTCCCGTTGACGGTCCGGCTCGATCAGGGTCAACAGGGGATGAAGGGTGCGAAACGTATCCCAGAGGGTGTAAAAATCCTCATAGTGCGGTTCGGCGGACGACCACCAGACATTTTCTCCCGTGAGGTCGTGGGGCATATAGTGGGAGCGATAGAGCGCCGAATAGAAGATTCGCCGCTGGGAATCGGTGCCGCCGGACACTTGAATTTTCCCGAGGACCTTTTCCCACGAGTCCGCCGCGCGGAGCCGGATGGAGTCGAAATCCCAACCCGGCATTTCGTCCTCAAGGTTTTTTCGGGCCTTATCCCCACTGATGAAGGAAACGGCGAGCTTCAATTCGACGACGTGGTCATTCGTTATGTCGAAGACCGCGAAGGCCCCAACGTGGTGGAGATAGTCGCTGTTCTGATCCCCCTCAACGTGCGTCCGTCCCGCTTCGATGGATTCGGAACCCATGTTCGCCGTCCAAGTGCCGGAACGCGTTGCGGGGCGACTCAGTTCCGCATAGAAATAGAGGGTGTAGGCGGCTGGATTCCATCCGCCGACAAAACTGGCCCTTCCAGATAGGTGCGTGGCGTCGAGCACCGTCGTTTCCGCATGGGTGGCGTGCTGCGCCAGTAGGACGTGGGAACTGGCGTCGACAATCAACGTTCCCTCCGACCCAGCTGGAAAGGTGAATCGCTCCATTCCAACCAGGCGGCTGGCGGTCAATTCACAACGGATGTCTCCGTGATCACCCGTGAGCGTTACCGCGTAGTAACCCGGTGAGGCCTGCTCCTGTGATTTTGGGAAGTTCAGGTTTCCAACTGACAATTGGCCGGCGATCGGCGTGACCCGGAAATTCCCGTACTTGCTGGCGCCGCCGGTGCCGCTGACGTGGGTGTGGCTGAATCCGATGATATTGCCCGAGGAGGCGTAGCCGTTTGTGTCGCCATGGGTTGTATCTGGACTGAGCTCGACAAAGCCAAATGGGACAGCAGCACCTGGTACGGTGCCTCCGCCGTTATCGGCTCCTATAAACGGATCGGCCCATTGCGAGAGGGACGGGCCGGGGTCCGTCGTGCCCTGTGCCCATCCCGAAGGCTGCAAAGGGGAAAAGCACAGGATGAGGGCAACGGTCGGCCAAGTGATTCGATTGTGCATAAAGCATCATTCTTCAAATGCGGCCGGGGTAGACCGAGCATTTCATGAAATAGAAATCGCCTAGGCCATAAGTCTTGCTGCGATAAGGGTTACAATAAGCAGAAATGACTCCAGCGATTCGGGGATTTTTGCTCGAAAGGCTCCCTACCACAAGTTCGAAACATTAAACCTTGAGCACCTATCCGACGACGAGGCCCAGATTCGATCGCGCCTCTTGAAGAGCCGTCATCTGAAACCGTCAGGGCTTGCATGATCATGGAGGCTTTCCGCGAGATCTTTCGAATCCTATAGGCCCCAGGTCGATCGATGTACCTTTCACGGCGTAGCCACGCCGTTAGAAATTCGGGACGTGAAAGTTGAGAAGGTGGCATTTGATCCGCCCCTGACATTCAAAAAACCCGGTCCTCATTGATTTCCGAATTGAACAACGACCAGCCGAACCAACACCTGAGCACATCCGATCGCCTGCCTCGAGCGCGTCTCCTGCAGGGCCTTCCAGTCAGTTCTGAATAGATCCGAGTGAAAGGCTAGGAATCGTTGGGAGAGTGGGGTACCGGGAATAGGGCCCCGGCGACCCAACGCGCGAAATCGTGCAACCAGCTGCAACTAAAACAGCCTCTTCACTCGGCAGCGTTCGACACCCTCGGCGTCCACCACCTTGGTGCTTCATTTTGAAGCACTAAATGTTTCATAGAAGAGACGTTACCCAGTTAACATGGCATCCTTAGCATGAAGAAGGCGAAGCATTAGATCACCCGCTTCATCAGTCGATGACATTTCACTTTTCCTCCACACACATTTCAATTATCCAGTGGCGTTCCGATTGGATCGTCTTGTTTCGGATTGCCCACGAGCTAAGGCACTTACATTTCTCATTATTTGTGTACAGGTTCCCCGCTGCCTTCAGGTAATGGTGGATGTTCCCTTCGGTAACGCCGCAATTCATCGCAACGGCTTTGATTCCCCCGGTCTTGGAAGCCAGCTGAATAGGAGTTGGATCCGACAATATAACTCGTGCTTTTGGCTCTTTCGGGAGATGACCGATTGGAGCCGTCACTTGGAGTCAATCCGCCGTAGATCACTTGACTGCGAATTCCAATCGCATCAGGAACTCAAAGAGACATGAACACCGTTGTGCCACCCCGCACGGCGTCCACACTCCAAGCCGTTGCAAGAAAGGCTGGAGTTTCCATTTCCACTGCATCGCGCTGCCTGAGCGGCGCTGCGAAGATGGCGAATTCCACGCAGCTGCGAGTCTTCGCTGCTGCGACGGCCGTCGGTTACAAGCACAATGCGCTGGTGGGTCAGGTTATGCGAGCCACCCGCCGCGGCGAGGCACAGAATCATCTTGGGACCATCGCATTCGTGACACCGGTCGCAGACTCTCATGAATGGCGGGCAACTCCCACTCTCCAAAGCAATTGGGAGGCGGCGCGCGAACGCGCCGAATCATTCGGATACGGAATCACAGAGTTCACACTTTGTTCGAGTGGGATGACGGGACAGCGGCTCGGCGGGATTCTCGCGGCCCGCGGGATTACCGGCGCTCTCTTGGCGGCATTTCCGACGGAGCCGCACGCGATCTCGTTTCCATGGAACGATTTTGCAATTGTTCAAGTGGGCCACCAAATCGCATCGCCACGTCTCGATTGCGTCTTGAGCGACCATTCGGAGGCCGTGACAATGGCCGCTAGGACGATCACGCAATGCGGCTACCGCCGCATCGGCCTCGCGATTGAAAAGTATCAGGACAATATAACCGATGGTCGATGGTCCTTCGGTTACGCAGGACTTTCAGTGACAATGCCTTCGTTGGCCCAGATCCCGCCGCTGCTGCCAACGCAGATGAACGTCGACATATTTTTGAGCTGGGTCGACAAGCACAAGGTCGACTGCGTTCTGACTCTTTCAACATTCCGCAACGAACCCAACGTCATGGATGCCTGGCTGGCGGGCAGCGGCAGGCATATTCCGAAGGATATCGGCCTTGTCTCGCTCGACGTGACCCGGGTCCATTCGGATTGGTCCGGGGTTAAGCAGCATTCTGAGGAGATTGGCCGCGCCGCGGTAGACATGTTGTTTTCGAAATTGCAGGCCGGGGAACGCGGGATTCCCCAACTTCCCCGTACACTTCAAGTTCACGGACACTGGCACGACGGCGGGACTGTGCGGCCGCCGATGGGAGTCAAGACCGGCTGCGAGGTTTAGGTCGCGTGTGCAGGGTCGCTGTGGCCGTCCTCAGAAACGACCGCGCAAATCCTGAGGGAGAAGATTCCTGGCGAGATCGAGCATTGGTGGCTGCTCGATCCTTAAGCCGAAACCCCTGATCAGGACCAGTAGGCGATAGAGGGAGCCGGTTGAGAGCGACCGTAATTCGTTCTCGTTCAATTGATCGATGCAGGCGCGTGTCTGATCACGTGCAAGGTCCGTCTGCCTATTTCGCGCCAACAGAACCGCGAGACCCACCCGTCGGTCCAGCGGCAGGCGAGGATAGGCGCCGCTCTTCATTCTGGTATGATCAGCTTCAATGCGCCGCCTGCTGCCTCTTCATTGCCAGTCGCAGTAGCAACCTCGGCACGGGCTATCCAAGAATCAAGATCCGTCGGATAACGCCGCAATCCGCGGGCGGCGCCTACCGCCAGATCCATCCGGTTCATTTCCACGAAATATTGGGCCAAGCGGCTAAGCGCCAGTGCTTCGTCCTGGTCATCGACAACCTCGAAGATTGTGACGGACTGGCCGCCCAAGTCGGCTCCGGCCGGCAGGTGAAAGGCCATTGGTCGCAGCCAACGGGTTATGTTCCACGCGTGCAGCCGGGCAATAGATGTACCCTCCAATTGCCCCATTCCATTTTGGGCATACTCGTCCAGATAGGAATCCCAGGAAGGGATCACTATAAACCTGACGCCGCGACGATCGATCAATCCCTTGGCTTCCTCCAGGTTAGAAGCGCTGACGATGCGGATGGGCGGCCTGGATTCCTGCGAAGTTTTCCCAAGCGGGAGTGCCAAGCCCCAGCTGCGAAGCGTCCAGGCTCGGATTCCGCGTTGGGTCGCTTCTGCTACCAGCGAAAGGGCCAAACCCAAGCCCAGCCACGCCACACCGTAGAGTGGATGTATGGTTCGGAGCTCCCAGTCGGCCATTCCATTAGGAAAAGACTCGATCAGATAGAAGCCCAAGACTGCCGCGGCCCCTCCGTAACCCCAGGCTCTCCACGCCTCTGCTCCCAGCGCCCGCCGTTTTCGTCATAGGTGATGATGATCAGAGTGCTGTCCCACGCGGAGCTGTCTTGAATACGCTTCACCAGATCCGCCGTGGCTTGCTGACCTGAGGCACGTCCGCATAGCCCGGATGCTAGGAAGAGCTTGCCGACGACCTTGAATGCGCCTGTTTTGGGCAGCCCGTAATCCCAATGAAATCGCGACGGCATTTCTCCTCGGTCTGGATTGCATTCCTGCTGGGGGCCGGCGCCATTCTCATTTGGAACACCGCCGCCCGAATCAATCGCCTCGATTACCTCTCAACCATCGGAGCCCCCGCTGAGAATCACACCGGGGGCGTTACCGGTTCCGCTCCAGGCGATGCAGAGCTGACGCCCAACAATTCGCTGCCCATACCCGATCAACTCGACGCGAGTTACCACTGGCTCGCGCAAACCCAGCGCATGCTGAATCGCGGCGAAGCCAGAGTGCGCCACATCGATTATGAAAATGCGCCTTTCGGCCGGACCGTGCTTACGCCCTCACCTTATCGATGGTGGCTGGGTTTCCTCGCCTGGTGTGAGCATTTAGCCACTGGAGCGCCCCCCTCGACGCTGGTCGAAAAGGCAGCTCTCTTGGCCGATCCGCTTTTATGGGGAATTATCATATTGGGATCGGCGATTCTCGCCGCGAAGTGTTTTGGTTCGCTTTCCGCCTCTCTCGTATCCGTCGGCCTGGTCTCTCTTTTTCCCTTCATCACGGGGTTTTGGCCGGGCGCGCCGGATGACCGAGGTCTCGCTCAGGCTCTCGCGATGGCGAGCGTGCTGCTTCTTTCCTGCGCTGCCGCGGCAGCGCCCGAAAACGAGGAAGCCAGGCGACGTTGGTTCATTCTTGCCGCCATCGCGGGCGGATTGGGATTGTGGGTCAAAGTTTCCGTGCAGCTTCCGGTCCTGTGGGGAATTGCCGGCGGCGGTCTCCTCGTCCCCCTCCTCGCTCCGCGCGGCAATACGCCCGCAAACGGGCCGACACCTCTGCTTCCTTGGCGCGCTTGGGCCTGCGCGGGAGCCGCGACCACGATTCTGGCCTCACTGATCGAATACTCGCCTTCCGAACTCTGGACGTGGGAACTGTCGTTTGTCCACCCGCTCCAGGGTCTGGCGTGGCTCGGCGCGGGAGAGCTGCTGGTCCAGGCAAGCGCTTGGCTGCAAAACCGGACCTTCTCCCGGTCCCCCAAGAATCTCGTCCTGGTTTCGTTGTCCATCGCGGTCGTGATCGCCGTGCCCGCCGCGCTCCTGATCCGTCACGGCGTCGATCTTTTCGTTCTCGACAGCCTGGGCTCGCATCTGACTCGGCTCCGCGGCGGGATCGTGGCGCCAAACCTGGCGGCATGGATAGGAATCCAGGGACCTTCGATCTGGCTGTGGCTGACGCTGGCGCCGTTGGGCGCGCTGCTTCCGGCCATCTGGGTGCTGAAGAATCGCCAGATCGCGAAGCCGACCCGGGCGGCAGTTGCGATCACGCTGGGACCGGTGATGGTGGCGCTATCCCTCGCCTGCGTTAAGCTCACCTGGTGGCAAACCCTCGATGCATTGCTGCTGGTTACCCTGGCCGCGGTGGCGCCGGGGATTTCCTCCCAGGCGATTGGCCCCAAGGCACGCCTCGGTTGGATCAGCGTCGTCGTCGTTTTGCTCGCCCCCGGGTTAATTTACGTTTCGGGTTGGGACCGGCCAAGCCAGGGCGATGTCCTTAGCCGAACAGAGCTTCAGGACCTGATTCTGCGCGATCTTGCGGGTTGGATCGGCCAGCATTCCGATCCGGGGACCGTGATCGTGCTTTCGCCCCCCAGCGCATCCACTGCCCTTTGTTATTATGGAGCGTTTCGTGGCCTCGGCTCGGTGAGCGATGAAAACAAAGACGGCATAAGGGCCGCCATTCGCATCATGAGCGCCCGGAACGTCCAAGAGGCGAAGGAAATAGTGAATCGCCGCAACATCACGCACATCGTCCTGCTGTCTTGGGACACGTTCTTCGATGACTTTGCCCGCGCTGCCGACGCTCAAATCGAAGGAACCTTCATCGATAAACTGAAATTCACGACTCTTCCACGCTGGCTGCGTCCCCTGGCCTACCCCTTGCCTTCCATCCCGGGTTTCGAGGACCAGTCCGTAACGGTTTTAGAGGTTGTCGATGAACAGGATGACGCGACCACCCTGGGCAATATCGCGCTGTATTTTGCCGAAATAGGGGATTTGGGTCGAGCCCGGTCGGCGGCCGAGGGGCTGACCCGATTCTCCACCGATTTCGGCGCCTGGGTCGCCCGTGCCCAGGTGGCAGACGCCATCCACGATGATGCCGAATTGGCCAAGATCCTGAAGGTGCTGCAGTCACGCCTGGCGCTGAGAGTTCAGCCCTTGATTTCATGGAACCGCCGCGTCGATCTCGCGGTGGTTTTGGCCCGAGCCAAAGTCACGGTGCTCGCCAAGAACCAATTGACGCTGTGTATCAATGCCATCGATGATCACCGCATCCGTTCACTGTCACCGGGGTCCGTTTACCGGCTGCTGGTTTTGTGTCGCGGATTGGGAGTGACCATGCCGCCGGCGGAACACGCCCTCGCGCTCAGCCTTGTGCCCCCGACCTTGCGCGTTCGATTGCAGTAGGGGCGGACCGCCGCCGCCGCGCCACTCCTCGACTCTACTGAAAACAGCACCATGAATCGTCGGGAAATGATCGTGCGGTCGTCTGCCGCCGCCGTGGGCTTCGGCCTGCGCGGCTGGCTTCGGGTCGCGGCCCAGGAAACTCCCCAGACCAAGCCGGTCCCGTTTGAGACCGCGCCTTTGGTGGGGCACAAGTTGAATCCGCGTTCCGGGCCGCCCGGAAAGACCATGTTCACCCTGCTTCCGCCCGAAGCCACTGGCGTGCGGACGGAAAACCAGTACGCCGATCCACAGATGAAGGGCGCCCTGTTCCAACAATACAACGGCGGCTCCATCGGGACGGGCGTGGCGATCGGGGATTTCGACAACGACGGAAGGCCGGATATTTTCGTGGTCAGCAAAACGGAATCATGCCGCCTTTTCCGCAATCTCGGCAACTTCAAGTTCGAGGACGTGACGGACAAGGCCGGCGTCGGGGACAAGGGTGACGCGGCGAAGATTTGGAAGTTTGGCGCCACCTTTGCCGATGTGAATAACGACGGCCTCCTGGATATCTACGTCTGTCGCTATAATGCTCCGAACCTGCTCTATATCAACCAGGGCGACGGCACCTTCAAGGAGATGGCCCATGCCTACGGCCTGGACGTGGTCGATTCCTCGGTGATGGCGGCGTTCAGCGATTACGATCGCGACGGGCTGCTCGATGTATACATCGCCACGAACATGCTGGCCAACGAAAGCGACAGTGGCGGGCGGCGAGGGTATTTGTTCCATAATCAGGGCGATGGGACGTTTCTGAACGTCACCGACAAGGCGGGCATCGTTCTGCGCACCCGCAGTCATTCTGCAACCTGGTGGGACTATGATAACGACGGTTGGCCGGATCTTTACGCCGGCTACGACTACGGCGTGCCGGACTCCCTTTACCATAACAACCGGGATGGAACGTTTACCGACGTTTCCGGAACCGTGTTGCCGCACACGGCTTTCTCCTCCATGGGCTCGGATTACGGTGACGTGAACAACGACGGGCTGATCGATTTCATCGTCGCCGACATGGCCTCCGCCACCCATGAGAAGGACCAGCGTATGATGGCCGATTCCAGAGCGCGCCTCGACGAAAGGCCGGATGGCGCCACAACAGTGGCGAAGATTCCTCGAAATGCCCTGCTGATCAATACGGGAACGGGTTATTTTCAGGAAGCGGCGTTTCTGGCGGGAGTCGCCGCCACCGATTGGACTTGGTCGATCCGTCTGGTGGATTTGGACAATGATGGTCGCCTCGACCTGCACGTCACAAATGGATTCCCGTACGATCCTAACGTTGACGTCGTGAAACGTCAGATGAGCGCCGAAGGCATGTCCGAGTCCATTCGAGTCATGACGGAGAGTCCGATCCGAGCGGAAAAACACATTGCCATGCGTAATCTCGGGAACCTCCAGTTTGAAGACGTCAGCGCGGACTGGGGCCTCGATCAACGGGCGGTGAGTTTTGGCGCCGCCTACGGCGACCTGGATGGGGATGGAGACCTCGATATCGTCTATAGCAACTACCACGGCGGCGCCACCGTCCTGAGGAATGATTGCCAAACGGGGCATCGAGTGATTTTTGATCTCCGCGGGACGGCGTCGAATCGCTTTGGCATTGGGGCCACCGTTCGAATCGAAAGCGCGCTGGGGGTGCAGGTGTCCACGCTGGGCCTGGCACGGGGCTACCTTTCGTGCAGCGAGCCCATGCTCCAATTCGGTCTGGGAGAGGATACAGTGATCGAGCGTCTGGTTGTAACCTGGCCCAGTGGCCGCGTGCAGGCTTGGGAAAATGTGGTGCTGGATCAGCGTTATCTGATTGCCGAACCCGCTGGACCCGCCGCGCCCGCATCCGTTTCCCGGCCGGCGGAGGTTTCACCGCCCCGCACGTCGTTTCAAGAGGTGAGCCATGACCTGGGCCTTGCCGTGCGCATGCGGGAGGAGACCGTCGATGAAGCCTCGCTGCAGCGTTTGGTGCCGTTTCGCTTCAATCGCCGCGGTCCGGCCTTGGCGGTGGGAAAACTGGCCGGAGGAGAACGGGAATCGATTGTGATCGGAGGCACCAAGCAGGATCTGCCGACAATCGCCCGCCGCACCGGCGGCGCAAACTTCGAGGTCGCTCCCCTTGCGGGAGTTTCCGCCAATCCGGTCGATAATGGGCCGGTCTTGGTTTTCGATGCTAATGGCGACGGCAACGACGATGTTCTCGTCACCATGGGGGGCAATTCACTCCCCGCCGGGATGTCGGAGTACCAGCCCCGTCTCTACCTTGGCGATGGCCAAGGCGGCTTGCGACCTGCCGGCGAGGACGCCTTGCCGCCATTGTCGATCAATGCGGGGGCAGTCGCCGCCGCGGACTTCAATCGGGACGGATGGTTGGATGTGTTTATCGGCGGCCGCATCAGCTCCGGGCAGTACCCGTACGCGCCGCAAAGCGCCCTGCTGAAGAACCACGGCGGCAAGTTTGAAGATGTCACCGACACTTTGGCTCCCGAGCTGCGTGAAGTCGGCATGATCACATCGGCTCTCTGGAGCGATGTGGACGGAGACGGGTGGCCGGACCTGCTGCTGACCCTGGAGTGGGGCCACGTGAAATATTTCCATAACAATCGCGGCATAGGCTTCGAGGACTGGACAGAAAAGGCGGGCTTTGCCGCGGCGGGCACCGGCTGGTGGACGTCGATCGCGGCGGCGGATTTCAACGGCGACGGCCGGCCTGACTACGTGGTGGGCAATTTGGGCCTGAACACGCAGTACCACGCGGATGCGCGGCATCCGGCCCTGATTTACTCGGGCGACTTCAACGGCGACGGTTCTCCGAGGCTTGTCGAGGCCTATTACGAGGGCGACCGCGTCTATCCCTGGCGCGCGCGCCGCGACCTTGGCGCCGTGTTCCCGTTCATTTTGAAACATTTCCCCCTCAACAACAATTATGCGCGGGCCACGGTGGGGGATATTTTCGGCGAGGATAAGATTGCGAAAGCCGATCGCTTCGCGGCCACGGAGCTGCGCAGCGGCGTGTTTCTCAGCCAGAGCGATGGAACCTACCGCTTTGAACCGCTGCCGCGGATCGCCCAGATCGCCCCGCTGCAGGGGATCGTCGCCGGAGATTTTTTTGGCGACGGCAACGCCGGCATCTACGCGGTGCAAAACTCGTTCGCACCCATTCCCGCCGTCGGCCGTTTCGACGGCGGGCTCAGCCAGATGCTGCGCGGCGATGGCCAGGGCCACTTCACCGCGGTGCCTCCCGCCGAGAGCGGTCTGGTGGTGCCGCGTGACGCGAAAGCGCTGGTCGTCCTCGATCTCGATCACGACGGCTGGCCCGACTTTCTCGTCTCGAGAAACAACGACGATGTGCTCGCCTTTCGGAACAAAGGCGTCGCCGGCCGCAAGTCCGTGAGCATCATGCTGCGTGGGCCGGCCGGCAATCCTGCCGGGGTGGGTGCAAGGATCACCGTCGAAATGGCGGATGGCTCGACCAGGAGCAGCGAGGTGTACGCCGGTTCCGGCTACTACAGCCAATCCACTTCGGCCTGTTTTTTTGGCTATTCGGACGCAAATCCGCCGCGCCAAGTCCGCGTCCGCTGGCCATCGGGGATGACAACGCAGCATCCTTTTCCTCCCGGATCGTCGTCGTTGATTCTCTCGCAACCGTAAGTCCGCGTCCGCTGGCCATCGGGGACGAAAACGCAGCGTCCTTTGCCTCCCGGGTCGTCGTCGTTGATTCTTTCGCAACCGTGACTCCGCAACGTTTGCACACGAGTGGAATCGAATTGCGCCCGGCTTGTGGCAGATCTTTCCCGTCAGCTAGCGATTGCTCTACCCCGCAAACGACCCCATTCACCCCATCGCCTGATCGGAGATTCCGGTTCAGGCGAAGCGCAGCCCTTCTAACTACACTCCAAACCATGAAATACACACCAAGGCATTCACGGCTCATAGCCGTATTGGTCGCCGCGATATCTGCCTGCGCGAGTATCCAGGCCCAGACAGCCCCGAGTCCCGCCCAGCCCGCCCAGCCCGCCAGCACGACGACGACGACTACGACTACGACAACGGATGCCCCGGGAGACGAAGTTCTCCTGCTGTCCCCGTTCGAAGTCAGCGCCACCGCCGGCAAAGAAAGCTATACCGCGGAGACCACGCTGGCCGGCAACCGACTCAGCACCGATCTGCGCGACATCGGCAGTTCCGTGTCCGTGGTCACCTCGCAATTCCTCGCGGACACCAACGCGACCGACAACACCTCGCTGCTCCAAAGACTCGGCGGCACCGAAGTGGGTGGCGTATTTGGCAACTATGCCAGTCCCGGTCCCGGTACCAGCAGTGCGGTCCGTACCGAAGACACCATCCATCCGAGCGAGGACACCCGTATCCGCGGTCTCGCTGCTGCCGATAATACCCACGATTTCTTTCTCTCAGACATCCCATGGGACTCATATAACATCGACCGCATCGATATCTCACGCGGACCGAATGCGATTCTCTTTGGTGAAGGCAGTCCCGCTGGTATCATCAATGCCGGCAGCAAGAGCGCCGAATTCAATAATTCTGGGAACCTCGACCTTCGCTTTGGCAGCTGGGGCACCACCCGCGAGAGCTTGGATTACAATTTCCAGATCGTGCCTGGCCAGGTCGCCTTCCGGCTCGACGTCCTGCACGACGACGAAAAATATGAGCAGCAGCCGGCCTATTCGAAGGACCAGCGCATATCCGGTGCACTCCGCGTCGAACCTGCTTTCCTGAACAAAGGCGGAAATCATACCATCTTCAAGGCGAACTTCGAGTCTGGCCAGGTCGATTCCGACAATCCTCGCGCGCTTCCCCCGACGGACCACATTACTCCGTTTTTTAACCCCGCCGATACGGGAGCTTATCAGGCGGGACTGAATGGTTTGAATTCGTGGGTATCCGGCCTCCCCGCTGGTTACATCGCCAGCGCTGCTAATGGTTATGCAGGTGCCGGCCGTGCCGGCAATTCGAATGACGATCCGTGGTTTACAAATGGCCAGGTCGGTAATTCCAGTTTTCCGTTAAATGTTTTCCAGAACGGTTCCACCGTAGGTTCTGCGGGCACGTACCGCTTCACCTCCCTGCCTCAGCCTGGTTTGGCCACAACCACCGGCCTCGTTGAGCCCTATGGCGCGTTTCCCGGCGCATGGCTTCATATTAACGGCGCATCGGGGGAACCCATCTATGCGGGGCTGCCTTACGCCAACGCTGGCCTCTTCACGGATACCTCGCTGACCGATCCTTCGGCCTTCAATTTCTACAAGAATTTGATCGACGGCACCATGAAATCGGAATGGCAACGTTTCTGGTCAGCGACGGCGGATCTCTCGCAAACCTTCCTCAATGACCAGGTTGGCTTCGACGTTGCTTACAACAAACAGCACTACGAGAACGGCCAGATCAACCCCTTCGGCGGTGCCGTCCCCTTGTACATTGACGTCATGTCGACTAACAACGACGGAACGTCGCTTGCAACCGCTAGCGCGAATCCGAATTATGGCCGCCCGTACGTCATTAACAACGACAACTCTACAAATGACCAATATATCAGCGATCGCGAAGATTCGCGCGTCACGGGCTTTGTCACACATGACTTCAGGAAGGACGGCAATGAGTGGTGGGAAGAGATCCTTGGCATCCAAACCCTGACCGGCTTGGCGGATAAGGAGAAGCAAACAACCAGCACCATGGCTTGGCAGCAGTATGGATATCTCGGCTCAAACACCGCTCTCGCCGATACTCTCGACGGCGGATACAGCGGTAGTAACTTCCAAAGTGTAAACCCGCAACAGGTCATTTATCTGGGGTCTTCGTTGGTCGGCAAGCCGCTCTCAGGGGCTAATATTCCCAGGGTCACCGGCAACCCGACGATCGGTAGCCAACCGATCAATTACTTCAATTTCACTCCGAACCCGGCGAACTCAGCATTGAGCCCAACCAACCCTGCGTACTACAACGGCTGGGCGGGCCAGCAGACCCTGACCGTCACCAATTCTGAAGCCGACCCTTCCGTCAACCGCGACCTTTTGGCGACTTCCGATAGTATTACGCGCTCGGTGACCACCTCTCAGGCGTTGGTCTACGAAGGCAAATGGCTGGATGACGCGCTTGTGGGTATCTATGGCTGGCGCAAGGATATCAACACGAGCTATGCTGATTCCGCCACTCTTGGCGATGCGAACGACCCGCAAAGCCTCAACTTCAATAACGTCAATTTCGCAAACGGCACACAGGGTCGTGTAGAAGTTCAATCCCGCTCCTATAGCATTGTAGCTCATCTTGGGGAACTCCCTGGCCTGAAACAGTTTGCCAGCAAGCTTCCCGTCGATGTCAGTCTGTCCTACAGCGTATCGAGCAACTTCGAGCCGGACTCAAGCCGCGTCAACATTAACGGGGATCCCGTCGCGCCTCCGGCAGGCAAGACCATCGAGCGTGGCATCATGCTCGAGACGCGTAACGGCATGTTCGCCCTCAAGGTCAATCGCTACGTGACCGGAATCACGAACGGTTCGAACCCCGACGGTACATCCTTCGCCGCCGAATTGGCCAATTTCGTTGGCAACTCGGCGTACTACGGCAACGTCTTTTATTATCACACTGACCAGTCCACCCCGCTCCAAGCAGGACCCACGTCTGTTCAGTCCACTAATCCGGGCATCGGCCCCGATGGGGGCGTGGCTGGTCTAGCTGTTGGAGGCGAGGGCTCGGGCTGGTACTTCGATGCCAATAACTACCACACTCAGGCGATGGAAAATCTACAGAATGCCTCGACCGCAGCCACGCGGGCATGGGAGACCCAGCTTAACACCGATTTCCCCAACTTCTTTAAGAATTGGGGTATGGGTAGCTTGTCTCAAGTGCAGGCCGGCCTTGTCCCGAGAAGTCAGTTGCAGGGCACCCCAGGCGAACAAAACTTCGCGATTACCGAAAACTCAGTGTCCCAGGGCTGGGAAGTTGAGCTCGACGCCAACCCCACGAAGAATTGGCGCATTACGCTTAACGCTACGGAAACGAATGCGGTCGTCACGCAAATCGGTGACGCGGCCTTGACCAAATTCATGACGGAGACGGCGGCCTATGTTAAGGGCCCCGGCGGCTCTCAGCAGTGGTTCTGGGGGCAGGACATCGCTCCAAGCGTTCCTGACGTCGCCCAAGCCTACTACATCGCATACAACGGCCTCCCTGCAGTAGGTGGCGCTTATGCCGAACTCCAGCAGCAGCGAGGTGTTGCGGTTGAGCAACTCGCCAAGTGGCGCTTCAATCTGACGACGAACTATGACTTCGATCACAGCTTCCTCAAAGGGGTTAACATTGGTGGTAGCATACGTTATACAGACCGTGAGGTCATCGGCTATCCCCCGAGTGGAGATCCCACGCTTCCGCCTCCGTACCTCCCCAACCTATCCGCTCCAGAATATGCGCCGAGTCAGACCTACTACGACCTTTGGGTTGGTTATCACCGTAAGCTCACCAAGAAGATCGGATGGAACATTCAGCTCAACGTCGAAAACGTCGGCAGAGGGAATTATCTGATTCCGGTAAGCTATCAGGCACCGATAAACGGTGTGGCACAACCTGCGTTCTATCGTATCGGTCCGACGCAGGGGTTCACGGTCAAGAACGTATTCAGTTTCTGATTTCTTAGGCCTGAGGTAGGGACAATCAGGGGTAAGTGGCAGTCGCCAACCGATTTTAATGGCTGGCGACTTTCATTAAACGGGGTCGACGGGCGGTCGTCCCGTGATCGCGAGACGCTAAATCAAACCAATACTTCAAGTCCGGAGGCGACCACATGGCGGAGCCGCTCAAGTGAGCACCCACTCAGCGTCAACAAATCTCTCTGCGACAAATTAAGTGGAATCATCAAATGACAACTCCGCCCCGGCCGCCGACGGGCGAACATCGGCAGGCTCGACCCGCGGCCCATCCAAGGCGGCCCGCGGAACAGGCATGGTGGACGGCGGCGCCCGAATGTGCTTTCAGGCCGCGATATTCGACATGGACGGCGTCGTTACCGATACAACCGCCGCACATTCGGGCGCGTGGAAGCAAACGTTCGACGATTTCCTCAAGTCTCGGGTCGCGGCGCACGGCGAGCCATTCACCGAGTTCACCCGCGACGGGGACTATCTCGCGTTCGTGGATGGCAGGCCCCGCTACAAAGGAGTTGAGGCATTCCTCAAGTCCCGCGGGATCGAACTCCCGCGTGGAGCGCCAAATGATCCGCCGGGAGGGGAAACCATCTGCGGCCTAGGCAACAGGAAGAACGTGATCTTCAACCAAATCATCGAGAGAGAGGGGGTAAGGACTTTTGATTCGACCATCGCGTTGGTCCGAATGATGGTCCGGCGCGGCATCAAGATCGGGTTGGCCACCTCGAGCTACAACTCGGAGGAGATCCTCAGACGGACCGGCATGCGACGTCTCTTTGCGGTGGTCGTGGATGGAGTGGAATCGTCCAGGCGTGGACTTGAAGGAAAGCCGGAGCCCGACATTTTTGCCGCGGCGGCCGCCGACCTCGGTGTGCCGAACGCGCAGGCGGTCGTCATCGAGGATGCGGTCTCCGGTGTCCAAGCGGGTGCGAAAGGGGGCTTCGCCCTCGTCGTCGGGATCGCCAGGAAGGGCAATGAGCTCGAGCTGCGTGAAGGCGGCGCCGACATCGTGGTCCGGGACCTCTCCGAGACGAGCCTTGAGCAGATCAACCTGCTGGTTCAGGACAAGCGCACTAGCGCCAGGTGACTAATTCACCCGGCGCCAGAAAGCCCCATGCGCAAGAAACCCCTGCTTAGCTTTTGGCAGCTCTGGAACATGAGCTTCGGTTACGTCGGGATCCAGTTCGGCTTTGCCCTGCAAAATGCGAACGTGAGCCGGATCTTCGAGACCCTCGGAGCGAAGGTGGACGAGATCCCGATCCTGTGGATCGCCGGCCCCGTCTCGGGGCTCCTGGTACAGCCGGTCATCGGCTACATGAGCGACAAGACCTGGAACCGCCTGGGCCGCCGAAAGCCCTACTTCCTCGTCGGCGCCATCCTGGCGTCGCTGGCGCTCCTCGTCATGCCCAATTCTCCGGGGCTGTGGTTTGCCGCGGGCATGCTCTGGATCATGGATGCCTCGATCAACGTCACGATGGAGCCCATGCGGGCCTTCGTGGGCGACATGCTTCCCGACGAGCAGCGGACGACCGGATTCGCGGTCCAGACCTTCTTCATCGGCGCCAGCTCCGTCGTGGGCTCGCTCATGCCGTTCCTGCTGACGAGGTGGTTCCATTTCGCGAACACGGCGCCGCAGGGACAGGTCCCCGCCACCGTGAAGTGGTCGTTCTACCTGGGGGGCGCCGTGTACCTCGCCGCCGTCCTGTGGACGATCTTCACGGTGAGGGAGTACTCGCCGGAGGAGCAGGAGTCGTTCCATGCGCGGGCCGCCGGCGGCGAGGATGCCGGGGACCCGGAGGTCACGCTGGATTCGAAGAAATACTACGGCGTCGGCGCGCTGCTGCTCCTGGGGGGCCTGGCGGCCAGCTTCGCCATCCGGCACTTCGCCTGGGACAAGGCCCTCTACATCTTGTCATTCGGGGCCAGCTTTTACGGGGTTGTGCAGATGGTGGCGGCAGGGCGGTTCGTCGCCGGGAAGAAGAAGGGCCTCGTCGAGCTGGTCTACGACCTCAACAACATGCCGGGCGCCATGCGGCAGCTCGCGCTCGCGCAGCTCTTCACCTGGTTCGCGCTGTTCGCGTTCTTCATCTACGCGACCTCGGCGGTCACGAGCTACCACTTCGGGAGCAGCGACCCGACGAGCGAGGCATACAACGCGGGCGCCAACTGGGTGGGCGTCCTGATGTCGGTCTACAACGGGGTGGCGGCGCTCGTGGCTTTCCTTCTGCCGGTGATCGCCAGGCTGACGAGCCGCGTGACGACGCACATCGCCTGCCTCGTGATCGGAGGCGCCGGCCTGTGCTCGATGCATGCCTTCACGCAGCCCGGGATGCTCGTCATGTCCATGTGCGCGCTGGGGATCGCCTGGGCGAGCCTGCTGACGATGCCGTACGCGATCCTCAGCAGCGTCGTGCCGTACCGGAAGATGGGAGTCTACATGGGGATGTTCAATTTCTTCATCGTCATTCCGCAGATCCTCGCGGCGGCGCTGCTGGGCCTGCTGGTGCGCACCGTCTTCCACGGGCACGCCATCGATGCGATCGTGATGGGCGGCGTGTCGATGATCGTCGCAGCCGGGCTCATGCTCCGGGTCAAGGACGAGAGGCCGCCGGCGTAGCACTCTATGAAAGACCTTTGGTCAATAAGCACAGCCGAGCATACCGATGGCAAGGAGACCATCATGAGGCGCGGCAACGTCTACCAGATAGCCAACGGCTACATGGGCTACCGCGGCACCCTTGATGAATTCACCTCGGAGCAGCTGGTGGGCATCACCCTCGCCGGGATCTTCGACCGCGTCGGCCCGGCCTGGCGCGAGCCCGTCAACGCCCCGAATGGCGGCTTCACGAGCGTCTCGCTCGGCGGCGCGGAACTCTCCGCGCTGGGCAACAAGGTTACGCGGCACCGGCAGACGCTGCGGTTTGGCAACGCGCTCTTCGAAAGGCAGACTTCATTCGCCTTCAAGGGGACGACCCTGACCGTGCGTTCCGCGCGCTTCCTTAGCGCAGAGACGCCGAACCTCGGGGTCATCCGTTTCAGCATCACCTGCAGCAGGGCGGCCACGGTGACGGTCCGCACCGGCATCGACGGCAACATCTGGGACCTGAACGGCCCGCACCTCCTCGGCCTCGCGGCGACGAGGCGGGACTCGGTCCTGTTTGTGGAGGGCCGGACGAACGAGTCCTCCAAGCGCGTGGCGGTCGCCGAGACGGCCGACATCGACTTTGGAAAGGTGACCTACGAATCCAGGGGCAACCGCAGCCTGCGCGTGGTCCACCTGCGCGCCGAGGCCGGGACGACCTACACCTTCCACAAGTATTTCGCGGTATTCACCGACAACGACGCCGTCCGGGGCTCGGTGGCGGAGGCGGCCATCGAGACCGTCCTCCAGGCGAGATCGCTTGGATACGAGGACTGCCTAGCCAGGCACGGCGCCAGGTGGCAGGAAAAGTGGAACCGGAGCGACGTCACGATCGAGGGCGATGATGAGGCGCAACTCGCTCTGCGCTACAGCATCCTTCAATTGCTAATGGTCGCTCCGGTCAAAGGCAGCGCAAACTCGATACCTGCGCGCGCATTGTCAGGCCAAGTATACAAAGGCGCGATCTTCTGGGACACGGAAATGTTCATGTTTCCGTTTTTCATCCATACCTACCCGGAGAAGGCAGTCGAGCTGATGCGCTACCGGATAAAGACCCTCGACGGGGCCCGGCGAAAGGCGAAGACGGAGGGGCGGGGTTACAGGGGCGCTTTCTATGCCTGGGAGAGCCAAGAGACGGGTGACGACGCATGCACGTACTACAACATCGGGGATCCGTCCACAGGTCGAGCGCTGCGCACTTATTTTCGCGACAAGCAGGTGCATATCAGCGGCGACGTGGCTATCGCCATGTGGGATTACTTCCGGTTGACGGGCGACGACTCGCTCTTGCTGGAGGGCGGAGCCGAGGTCATTCTTGAATGCGCCCGATTCTACTACTCATACGCTTACTACAAGGACGAAAAGCGACGCTACGAGATCCTAGATGTCATCGGGCCGGACGAATATCATGAGCGAGTAAACAACAACGCATTCACGAGCATGGTGGCGAAGGAGACCTTTACCATCGCCATCGCGACCGTGAACCATCTCCGGCGAAGGCACCCCAAGGAACTGCGCACGCTGCTCAAGAAACTCCGCATTGAGGGAGAACTACCGGCCTTCCGCGACGCGGCCCGCAGGTTGTTTATTCCGGGCGCCGACGCGAAGACGGGTATCATCGAGCAATTCGACGGCTACTTGGGCCTAAGGGAATCGTCCGTCAAGGAGCTCAAGGCCCGAATGATCCACCCCGATGAATACCTGGGTGCCGGACAGGGGCTGGCTGTGCCTACCAAGATCATCAAGCAGGCCGACGTCGTGATGATGCTCAATCTTTTCAGGACCCGCTTCTCTGCCGAGATCAAGAGGGCGAACTGGGAATATTACGAGCCGCGCACCGAACACGGCTCGAGCTTGAGCGCTTGCGCCTATGCCATGGTGGCAGCTGAATTCGGCAATCTCGACTTCGCATACAAGTACTTCCTGAAGACGGCGAAGATTGATCTAGAGGCCAAGTACAAGGTGTATGTGGGAAGCGTTTTCATGGGAGGATCGCACCCCGCCGCGAACGGCGGCGCGTGGATGACTGCGGTCTTGGGATTTGGTGGCGTACATGCGGATGAGAAAAGGGTCGCAATCAATCCGCGGCTTTGTCGGAAATGGAGACGCCTGCAGTTTCATCTCGCCTACAAGGGAGACGACTTCAGGATGAACATCACTAAGAACTCAGTGACCGTGGCCTCCTCGCGAGCCAACACGCGTGTGCATGCCGTTCTCGTGGCTGGAAAGCCGGTGAAATGCAGCCCCGGCAGACCTGTGACGGTCAGATATCGGCAGGCAAGATAGCTCTTTTCCCCGGAGCAAGGCACGGATGTCAATATTCACCCCCATGACTTCACTCATCATGCGCCGCGCATTCAGCATCGCGTGCGCCACGTGCGCGTGCGAAGCGCCAGCGGGAGTCGGGGCCGATATGCCTTGGACCACTTATGAGGCCGAGGCCATGAAAAGCACCGGCCTCGTACTAGGTCCGAAATATGATCCGTACCTGGTTGAGACCGAATCATCCGGGCAGAAATGCGTGAAGCTCGTGGCCGTCGGAGAATTCGTGGAATTCACCGCGGCGGCGAATGCCAATGCGTTGGTGATTCGCTACAGCCTTCCGGATGCTAAGGAGGGCGGCGGAACGAACACGAGCCTCGATCTATTCATCAATGGGAAGGAGGCCAGAAAGCTTGCGCTTACTTCCAGATATTCATGGCTTTACGGAACATACCCATTTTCCAACCAACCCGACGAAGGTAAGCCGCGCAATTTCTACGATGAACTTCGCGTCAAGGACCTGAATATCGCCAGGGACGATGTGATTCGTCTGCAGCGGGTCGTCGCGGACACAGCGTACTGCATCGTCGATCTCGTCGACTTGGAGAACGTTCCCGCTCCGCTGACTGCTCCTGCGAATTCGTTGTGCGTCCTCGATTTTGGGGCGGATCGAAACGGCGAGGTGGACGCCACGGACGCCCTCCGGAAGTGCGTCGCCGAGGCCCAAAAGCAGGGCAAGCCCATTTGGGTGCCGGCCGGCGATTACAAGGTAACCGGCGAGATATTTGTTCCGTCGTCCGTGACAATCCAGGGCGCAGGCATGTGGCACACGAACTTTGTCGGAGACAAGATGCTGTATAGCCAGTCGGCTCGACGCATTCGGTTCAAGCTCGCCGGCAGCCATATTCACCTGGCCGATTTTTCGATCCTCGGTAGGTTGAACTACCGCAATGACAATGAGCCGAACGACGGCATCGTCGGCGCAAACTGCGCCGACTCATCCGTTTCGTGCGTCTGGTTGGAGCACACCAAGGTGGGCGTATGGATCTATAACGGCGTGAACCTTGTCATCGACGGCTGCCGCTTCCGCAATTTGCTCGCCGACGGCGTGAATCTCTGCGTAGGCACCAGCGGAACGGTTATACAGAACTGCACCGCTCGCGGAACGGGTGACGATTGTTTCGCGATGTGGCCGGCACCTTCAGACCAGGGCTTCGTCGGGCAAGGCCCGCCGCCGGGAACCAACGTCATCCGTCGATGCACGGGCCAGCTGACGTTCCTCGCAAATGGCGCTGCGATCTACGGCGGGGTTAACAACCGCGTCGAGGACTGTCTCTTCACCGACATCGCCACCGGGTGCGGCATTCTGATCAGCACAACCTTCTCCACCTCCGATGAGAACCTCAAGATAGACAACAACTTCAGCGGCACGACGCTGGTTACGAACTGCGAACTGTTGCGCTGTGGCGGCTATGACCATGATTGGGCCTGGCGCGGTTCGCTCCAAATCTGCATGGACCGCCGCAGCATCTCGGGCCTCACCATCAGGCGGATCACCATTCGAGAAAGCATCTCGAGCGGCCTGACCATCGTAGCGCCCGGCAGCCTAAAAGGGGAGGGCACACTTTCCGACGCGAGACTCGAACAGGTGAGCATCACCAATTCAGGAATCGGCGGGTCACCCCACCATGACTTGTGGATTAGAAAGGACGCATTCGGGAGCATTGCTTTGGTCAATTCGCCGATCGCCGACGTCCTAAACGAGTCCGAGCATTTTAGGCTTTTCGGGCGGTAAGACTAACAGGTGCTCGCGCGAGTCGCCGCTGAACAAGTTGGCTAACGCCCTTCGATAGTGCAACCAGCTGCAACTAGGAACCCCGTCTCACTCGGTAGCGGTGGAGTCCCTCGGCGTCCACCAATCAACTTCAGGTCGGTAGGCGGCGCACCATATTTGGCGAAACATTGCATCAGAGTGACTTTGCCTCAAGAATCGCTCTCTGGCCTTATCGCAGATCCGTTTCGCCATCTGTCCGAAAATGGTTAGGAGTGTATCGGTCATGGCCGATACACTGTTATGCAGGAATACATCTGAGCTGAGAGGCCATGATCGATACACTCCTAACGATTCTTGGACATGGGGCTGTTCACTCCGGTCACGGCGATTGCCGGTCGTGACACGCGCTTTAGCGATTAGTCACTGCGTGGCCCCGGGCCGCGTTGCTCCGCAGGCCTATTCTGTGCGGAGCGCTTCGACAGGGTTCACCCGGGTCGCTCTTCTCGCAGGCAGCCAGCAGGCAAAGACCGTGGTTACGGCCAAGATGGCGGCGGATGTTCCAAGCACCAAAAAATCGGCCGGGCTGACGTTGAAGAGCGCCGAAGCCAACAGGCGCCCCACAATAAGCGCCAGGACCGTGCCGGCCGCTAGCCCGACCGCAGTCTGGAGCATGGCCTGACGCATCACGAGCGCGAGCACGTCGTTCGACCTGGCCCCAAGCGCCATGCGGATTCCGATCTCCCTTGTGCGGCGGGCCACCGTATACGCTTTTACGCCGTAGACGCCGACCGTGGCGAGCAGCAACGCGATTGCGCCGAACGCGCCGAACATGATGGCGCCCATCCTCACGATCCAGAGGTAGAAATTGTTGTCGACGATCTGGGAAAGGGGCTGCAGGCGAAGGAGCGGCACGTTGGGGTCGATGGCGATAAGCTCGCGGCGCAGCGTGCCAATGGCCATCGCTGCGACACGCGGGTCATCAGTCGCAAGGCGCACGTCCATGAACGTGGCCGCGGCGCTTGACCTGGCGAGTGGGACGTAGATCCGCAGGCTGGGCTTGTCGGTGCCCGGTTGCTGGCGGTGCGCCGACACGATGCCAACCACCTCCATCGCCTTAGCCCCGTCAACGATTGGATCCAGTCTGACGCGGCGGCCCAGCGCCTCGCCTTGCGGGAAGAGCGACTTCGCCATCTGCTCGTCCAGGATCACGACCGGCGGGGCTTCGCGGCTCTCCGCCTCAGCGGCGGTGAAAGTCCGTCCGCGCAGCAGGCGCACGCCGATGGAGTCGAAGAAGCCGGGCGAAACGGCCGAATAGATTCCGTCGAAGCCCGGCTTCGGCGCCTTGGGATCGGTGACGGCCGCGGTCTCGGCCGGCACAGCCCGGCGCGTGATCATAATATTCGTGTAGGGCACGAGACTGGCCAAGGCGGCCTGCCGGACGCCGGGAAGCTCCCGGACGCGCGATAGGATGGTCTGCATTCTTTGCCGGGCCACAGAGTCGCTCGTATGGGACATCGAGTAGTCGATCTCGGCAACAATACTGCCGCTTGTGTCGAAGCCCAGATTGAGAGCCGCCGCCTTGAGTGCGCCGCGCAGGAACAGGCCGCCCGAGAACAGGAGCACAAGGGAGAGGGACACCTGGGTCATGACCAGGCAGTTCCGGCCGGAAAAAAATCGGTTCCAGCGCCCGCTCGAAGCCGAGTCTCCCGCTTGCTGCTTGAGGTCGTGGACCATGTCGACCTGAACGGACTTCATCGCGGGGATGAGACTGAAGATGAGGGTGGCCGCGACGCAGAAGATCACCGTGGCAACGAGCACAGTGCCATCCGGGCGTAGGTCGATCGCGGAGGACAGGCTCATCGAGCGGAACAGGCCGTTGAGCGACTGCGACAGCAACTCGTCGCTCCATTGGGCGAGAAGCAGCCCCATCGCGCCGCCTAACAAGGCCAGAACGAGGCCTTCGACGACCAATTGGCGGACGATGCGCCAGCGCGGCGCCCCGAGGGAGAGCCGGACTGCAAACTCACGGCAGCGGGCGGTGCCCCGAGCGAGCATCATGTTCGCGAGGTTGAGGCTGGCGATCAGCAGCACGACCCCAGCCATGGCGACCAACAGCGCCGCAATCCCAAGAGTCGGGCCGTCCGCGGATGGACCGGTGCTAAGGCTCAAGCGGGAGGGGTACTGGATCTCCAGTTCGCGCTTTCCTGCGGCATCCGAGGGCCCGGCGGATTCAACGCGTTTTCCCAGGACGGGCAGCTGCGAAGCGGCCGACTTCAGGTCCACGCCGGGCTGGAGTCGACCCATGACGTTTAGCGCAAAGGTCGTTGGGCTCGCTAGATCGCTTGACGGTCCAGCCTCTTCAAACGGGCCGGTGAACCGCCCATTCCCATAGACACCTAGCGGAAGCCACACATCGGGAGAAACCATGGCATTTACGCCGGTGAACCCACGGGGCGTCACTCCAATCACCGTGAACGGCTGTCCGTTGACGTCGAGCGTACTGCCGATGAACTCCGGTCGGCCACCCATGCTCTGCCATAACGCGTAGCTCGCCACCGCCACGGGAATGTTGGCGTTCGGGCGAGCCTCGGCGGCATTGTAGAACCGGCCGGCGGCAGGTTTAACCCCGAGCAATGCGAAAATGTTGTCGGAGCTGAAGAATGCGAAGCTGCGGCGCAGGGACTCGTCATGGCCGACGCCGGTCATCGTGAACCCCAGTGCTGCGACATCAGCAAAGATAGGGTTGGGCTCCCGCATTGCGTTAAACTCTGCGTAGGAGAATTGGCGGTAGTCGCGGTTGGCTTCCTTGCGGCCAGTAAAGATGTTGACGACCTCTTTCGGCCTGAGCGGCACGATGGGACGCAGCAGGAGATCATTGACGATCGAGAAGATCGCCGAATTGACGCCGATGGCTATGGCCAGCGTGGCGATCACAATCGCCGAGAAGCCGGGCGACTTTATCAGCAGGCGGAAGGCGTGGCGAAAATCGTTCATCATAAGAATTGCGGCGGTACTTGGACGCAGAAAACCGGTGTATGGGGTTGGGTGGAATTGGCGCTAGCCGCGAGGGGGCGTCGGAATCATGCCATCCTTTTAGCAATGCCCATGCCACCCGGAACTAAATCCCATAAAATATTATCTTATATGATTATACATTCCGAAGTGGCTGCATCAACCTTCGTGACGATGCCGCCTGTGGGATTGCAGGATTCCGGAATTGGGATCTGCGTTTCCATCCGTTGGCCCTTTTCACCGTCCAAGGATCAAGCACAAGGTCGACGTCGGCGTCCATGAAAGGACCCTTTACTAGACACCGCGCGAGCGCCCGCCAATGAATCCATTCACGACACACCGAATTCGGTATAATCGTGCGTCGCGAGACCAATGAACAAGATAGTGCAACTAGCTGCAACTAGAAGTCCGTCTCACTCGGAAGCGGTGGAGTCCCTCGGCGTCCACCAGTTTAGTCATTTGTAATGAAAGACTAGCATCCTGAACGAAACTGGGTTACCCGGTTGGCGCGGCAATCTATGCACAGAAGAGAGAAGTTTCTCGCGGCTCGATTCATCAATGGGAAAGTCGCTTACCGAGGGACCAACGACGCAGTCCCTTTCTTGCCCTGTTCAGAGATTCGCGGCCGCGCAAATGCTTTTCGGTCGTGGGCAATTCGCTTGGCGATGGCCGGCCTAAAGAACAGATTGCCTTTGGCCGCTTCGCGGATCGCCTTGGTGAGAACCTTGCAGGCTGTCCGCTTCTCCAGGAAACCCACGGCGCCGGCCGCGGCCATGGATTCGGCATACTCATCGTATTGGTGCGCTGAAAGAATAAGCACCTTGGCCTCGGGGTTGGCCGCGAGGATTTGGCGCGTCGCCTCGAAGCCATTGAGGACCGGCATACCGATGTCCATCAGGATGACGTCTGGCCGAAAGGTCCACGCCATCCTCACCGCTTCACGGCCATTCCGCGCCTTCCCAACCACGTCGATGTCGCTCTCCGCTTTCAACAATGCGCACAGGCCCTGCCGAACGACCGCATGATCGTCCGTTATCAGGATGGTAATGTTTTTCACGGGGCGTTTTGCGACTTGTTCACCTGATGCCCAGCCGTCTTCGCAGAAGCTATAATTCTCCGGATTCGAATGAACTGGGTCGGATATCTTGCCGACTATAAGTGACGTCTTGGCAGGGCGCTATGGGGTGCATACCTGCCGCGCGGAGCGCATGTCTTTCCTCGACAAGAACAATTTCCAGTCGACCCACAGGGCGACGCGAATGCGGCGCAAGAGGGAGGACCTTGTCCTATTCCCGCGGCGCCAACTCCAAATCCCACGGAGCGACCTCGGCTGCGCTTTCGAATCTGCGCGACTTCGCGATGCTGGTCTCGGCACTCAGCCGGTCGAAATTAATGGCAACGTGAGGAATGAGAAACCGTAAGGGGCACGACGGGTATGTCTCGCGTACGTTCGTCGTTCCTGACGCGCAGCAGGAATTCCCGGGCCGACATCCTGGGCAGCTCGAGAACGAGCAGGATCAATTGTGGTCGCGCCGGCTTTCGCTTTGC
The DNA here is from genome assembly GCA_937889545.1 of uncultured Opitutaceae bacterium. GTDB lineage: Bacteria > Verrucomicrobiota > Verrucomicrobiia > Opitutales > Opitutaceae > Palsa-1447. The sequence continues at coordinate 27,018 of CALAOT010000072.1, read as the reverse complement.
GTACCTGCCGGTGCCGAACAGGTAATCTAACCCGGTCTCGCCATCGCGGACGATTTTGATTGGGTTCGCAAGCTTCGCGCGATCGAAGGCGCGCGCCATCGTGGAACTGTGATCCACGAGCAAGATCTCCCGCACTTCATCCGGCGCCGATCCAGCGCTATTGCGCAGCGCCATTCCAGAAAGCGTGGCGCCATGGGAAAGCAGATTGCCAGCGGTGACGTGCAGTGCCTTCGCTAGGTTGGCGATGGTCCACAACGTCACGTTGCGTGCACCTCGCTCAACGTCCGCGACATAAGTGCGGTGCAAGTCGGCCCGCCATGCAAGCTCCTCCTGCGTAATCCCTAACTCGTGCCGACGGGCCCGCACGGCTGCGCCGAGCTTACTTTGGGGGTCTGAATCAGACCCCGGAACACGATGTTTTTTTGCCACTCGGTTCAGTGTAACAGCCTCCACAATAGACTATAAGTGACAATTGAGAAGCGGGGTTATGAGCCGCGCTGCACTGACGGACGGGAACAATTCGGCACGGTGGATAAAGCCCTGCGCTATTCGGCGACCCGGCGCTGCCACCCAAAATGGCGGCCACGCACTTTGGACGACGTGATGTCCGTCCTGACGCTATTGCGCTCTCGTCGCCCGTGCCCAGCCGGCCGCAGTCGCTATTTCCGCCGTCGTTTCGAAACCGTCAGGACCAGGACGAGTATGTCGCGCGTGCGCTCGTCGGCAGCGACTCGTCGCTGGAATTCCGACCCCGACATCCCAGGCAGGTCGAGAACGAGAAGGATTAACTGCGGCCGCACCTGCTTGCGCCTGGCATACCGTCCGGTGCCGAACAGAAAATTCAACCCAGCCTCACCGTCGCGGACGATCTTGATTGGGTTCGCAAGCCTCGCCCGCCGGAATGCGCGCGCCGTCTCGGCTGCCGCCCTCCGGTGGTGCTCCACCAGCAAGATATCTCGCACCTCGTTCGGCACCAGTCCCGAGTCAATGCGCTGTGCGGTTGCAGACGGTTCGGCGGCGTACGCGAAAAGATGCCCAATAGTGATCTGGAGCGTCCTCGACAGATTCGCGGCAGTCCGAAGCGTCACGTTGCGCTTACCCCGCTCTATGTCGGCAAGGTACGTGCGGTGGATGCCGGCCCTCCATGCCAGTTCCTCCTGCGTAACTCCAAGTCGGTGACGGCAAGCCCTAACTACCGCCCCGAGCCTGGTTTGCAGGTCGGCGTCGGCTCTTAGGACGTGGTGTCTAGGTATCAAATTGTTTGCGTGGTTCACCGGCCAACTCGATAATCACATTAGATTATGGACGATAAAGGGCTTCGCCCGCCAGGGCGGCCAATACGACCTTCGCCTTACGGGCGTCCCAAACACTCATGCGGGTACGGAAAAGACCTCAGTGATTTGAGGGACGGATTCTCCATGCGCCAATTTGTCGGCCAATATTCTCAGCACGAGCGCTTCAGCCTTCGAAACTGCCTCAGCTCTTGTTTGACCATACGCCATAGCTCCGGGCAAACTAGGTACTTCTGCTATCCAGCGGCCATCGCTCTCTTGCTCAATTTCTACCTTCATAACCTCAGGTTGGTCGTATCAATGCCCGGCGCAAGTTGGTTTTGTTTCCTCAATTTGGCAATCGTGTCTAACCAACTACCGGATCCGACGCCTGCGCTCGTCATGCCTCCTGCGGGGCAGGAGTCATGGCCGAGACTTGGCGCGGATCATTAGGACGTTGACATGAACCTCGCGGGGGAGAACCGCTTGCAGTTTCCATAGCGTTTGATTAATTTGGCAGGTGGCACCCTGCTACAATTCGATGGCAACCTTAGCTAAAGAAATTGGAGATATCGGGAATTGCTCCGTTTTGCTACGAAGGGCTAAACGCTTGTCAATCAATTCAGTGCGGGATTATATACGACTTGCGGTTGCGCGGGGATGCCGGCACTACGCGCCCTCATATCCGCCTGCCGATTTTGACCCTGGAGTTGAGGCAATCGCCGACGAGGAATTGGTCGCGCTATTGCTCCTAGGTGAAAACGAATTTGAGCCCGTTGCAGTGCGATGCGCTGCACAATTAGCGGGCCGATGTAATCTCGAGGGATTGGCGCGCGTGGCGAAGCAAGAACGAATCGGTCGAGTGCTATCATATATTTCTGAAGCCGGAAGCACGCACGATTCCACAAACAAGGACTTCTGGCTTCGCCTGAGGGCCTTGCTCGGAGAGCAGGATCCGATAGCCAATGGCGTTCTCCCACATTGGAGCAGGTTTGTCTCTCAAACAGGCGTTATACGAAATGGTGGGGGAGACGTAAAGTGGCTGCATCGCCAATAAATAATCCCCAGCGTATTCTCCAGACGTTAGATTCCTATCTGGAGAGGGAGACACGCATCGTTCTATTCGGAAGGGCGGCCCTGGCGCTCGGGTTCGGAGATCTCGGGCGCAGATTTGGTACAACGCAGGACGTGGATGCGATTCTGCCCACGGTCGAGATGGCAAAGATTGAATCTGACACACAATTTTGGGAAGCCATCGACAGGACTAACAAGAAGCTTGAGCCCTCAGGACTCTATGTGTCGCATCTTTTTACAGACTGGCAGGTCCCGCTTACCGCAAACTGGTTAGAGAAGACGGTCGAAATTCCGTCGAATGAATTCAGATTCTTGCGTCTTCTTCGTCCCTCTTCAATAGACCTGATATTGACAAAGATGATGCGCAATGACCGAGAGGACTTGAATGACATTAGGTTCATATTGGAAAACGAGACCATCAGCCCAAGTTCGCTCGAAGCGGAGTTCAAGGGCGCACGGAAATTAGAGGTTCCAGAACTACGGGCGATCTTTCTGAAAATGCAGCCAGTCGTTCAAAACATTGCGCTTGCCATCGATACCGCTCGATTGAGGGGAAGCAAATCTTTGCCGTCCGGTTATTCGTTGGACCCAGACTGGTGGTCCAAGTTGACGAATGAGGCAACCCGGCAAAAGAGTCAGGATAAAGATAAGGGTCTTAGTCTCTGAGGAGTTACGGATGTCGAACCAACTACCGAAACCGACGCCTCTCCGAAGGCTGACCTCGATCCGAGGTTGGTCAAAACGTCCGATTCTTCCATCGACTACGTTTTGATCGTGAAATCTCCAGACATTGAATCGGCAAAATGAATAGATTGCCGAGCCAACTACCGGACCCGACGCCTGTTCTCGTCATGCCTCCTGCGACGCAGGAGGCACGACTGAGACTGGGCTCGGCTCATTAGGATGGTCGGCGCCATGAAGCACATTCTTGTCGGGGGCGTCGCTGTGGTTCTCGCATCATGTGCTGCCCCGCAAGGAAACAATGTTCTTCAGAAATGGTCGCAGCCTATTGTTATGTGGGAAGGGATCGAGGCGACCACACTTCCAATGGAGACGGTCACCATGGATGGGCGTCTGGTTTTCTTTGTCGTAGAACTCTCGATCAACGGCAATAGAGAGTCTTTTCTTGTAGATTCTGGGTGTAGCTCGACCTCGTTTACGGATGCATTTGTGCGGACTCTAAAGGCAAAGATCTCCGTCGGGCAGAGGGGAGTCATCTATGGGGTGGATTGGTCAAGAAAGGCGAACACGATCGTGCTCGATTCGATCGACCTAGGATTCGCTCGCGTAGATAATCTAGAAATTCCTTCCAGAGACATACTGGGTACGATGTTCCACAATCAATTAGTCTCCAAGAAAGGGCGCCCGATCGCGGGCATTGTTGGTGTGGATCTGCTAGTGCCTTTGGGTGCCTCGCTCGATCTGGCAGAATCAACGATTACCTTTCGGAAGATGCCGAACCAACTACCGGATCCGCCGTCTGCGTCTGTCACGCCTCCTGCTGGGCAGAAGCTGCGCCAGCCGTAGCCGCGGATCATCGTAGCGCTGGGCGGATTCTTAAGGCGATCTTCTGCGCGAAGTGCTCTACGTCGCCGGAGATCGTTGACTACGCCGGCCTTTTAGCAGGCGCGGGCCTGGACTCGAAGGATGGTCATTCAGGCCGACGGCCAGCTCTCAATCGTTCCTGCTTTCAGCAGGCACTCCTTCACGGACCCAATTCGCGAGGCCCGGATCGCCTGAACCGGCAGCGGCTTTGCAAGCGAATGCGGCCCAGGCGGATCAAGCAGCGGTCGGTCAGGTCAAACAGGCAAGAAATGGCGCCTCCGCTCGTTTTGCGGGAGTAGCGGGTTTCACGCGGTGGATTGTCATGTCCTCGATGCACCACAAAAGAGCGCAATTCTCGTTCGAAGCCCCGCCGCCTCCACAACTTGGCTGATCAACGCCGGTTGGGCTGGCCGGCGCTCCGGAGCGCGATGCTTTCGGATTTCGTCAAGCGATCCACAAACCACGCCCAAACCAGTCTCACCATGAAACTAAAAAAGACCCTACCCTTGCTTGCCATGCTTGTCGCGGCGTACGGCACGCCCGCCTTCGCCCAGATATTCTGGAGCAACCAAAGTCCCGCTGGGCTTTCCGACGGAATCTGGTGCGCAACCTATGACAATGGCACCTTCGCCGCCGTGACGGACCAGGGCAAGTTGCTGACGTCAACCGACGGCCTTACCTGGAGCAGCCAGACGCTTGCCCAGGGAACCTGGCTCGTGTCCATCGCTTACGGGAACGGCAAGTGGGTGGCGGTGGGAGCCGGCGGCACGATCCTCGTCTCGTCTGACCTCAAGACGTGGGTGAGCGCCACGGCGGTGACCCGGAACAAGCTGAACAGCGTCCTCTACAACGGAAGCGTCTGGCTGGCGGTGGGCGACAGCGCCACCGTCGTCACCTCGCCTGATGGTCTGGGCTGGACGGTGCAAACCGTGCCCTCCAGCCTTGGCGTCACCGGCTACCTGCATGGGATAACGTGGGACCAGGTGAACTCCGTGTTCCTGATCAGCGGGGCGGCCGCAGGCAACGGAACCATCAACGCAGGAGGGGTGATCCTGCGGATGTCAGGGACCACCCTGTCCCTGGGGGCGCCCGTCCCGGCGGCGCCCGGGGTGGGCAATCTGGAGGCGATCTCCTATGAGCAAGCCGCTTCCCCAAACACGGTCGCCGTTGGCTGGGGATCCATCATTTCTGGCAGCTATAACATCACGTCGCCCAGCACCAGCACCGTTCCCAATGTGATCTATAGGGGACTCACGTACGGCGATGGGTATTGGGTGGCTGCCGGCGAGCAGGGCACCATCCTGTCGTCAACGGACGGCGTGAGCTGGACGCAGCGCTTTTCCGGCAGCAGTCCCTCGACGCTCAGCATAGCAACGCTGCTGGGCGCAGCCTACTCGGAAACGCTGCAGCGTTTCGTGGTCACCGGGACCGGCGGCACCATCCTCGTCTCCAACTCCCTGCCCACCGTGTTTGGAAACATATCGACCCGCGGCTACGTCAGCAGCACGCAGACGTTCATCGGCGGCTTCGTGGTTGAGGGCACCGCCGCCCGGACGGTCTTGATTCGCGGGGACGGCCCGGTGCTGGGCACCTTCGGCGTGTCGGGCCCGCTGCCGGACCCTGTCCTGACGGTGTACAACGGCAGCGGGGCGGTGATCGCGACGAACACCGGCTGGGCGACCAACGCGAACCCGACGGCCATCTCCACGGCCGCGCTTGAGGTGGGGGCCTTCGCCCTGCCAAACCCCAGCCCGGACTCGGCGCTGCTCTTGACGCTGCAGCCGGGAGCCTACACGGTGCAAATCACCTCGGCCAAGGGAAACTCGGGCATAGCCCTGTTTGAGGCGTACACGGATTGACAGGTTGCCGACCACCTAGTCGTGACGCCCCCAGGCGATCGCGCCGCCCAGGTGCTTCGGATCCATCCAGCCGAAGCACCGAAACCCCGTCTCCGCGTCAGCCCGTGAGGAACTGGCGCGGGGGCTGCCCCGCATCCGGCGCGGCGGGCGCAGGCTCCGGATCCGGTGACTGGCTGGCCAGCTTCTTCCCGAGCTCCCATCGAAGATACCACGTCGCCCAGATGCCAAAGGCGTTGGCCCCGACCTCAAATCGCGGGTCGTGCATCTGGAACAAGCCGTACAGCCATCTACTGCCGAGATACGCGCCCCAGGTTAAACCCCTGCTCCCAACCGCGCCGAACAAGGTCAGGCCTGAAAAGAACTGATAGGAGATCACCGGCGAAATCAGATACGGCACCTGTGCCAGGTAATACCACGACAGCACCCTGAGACCCTTCCCCTCATCCTCTATCAGTTCTATGCCGCCGATTATTCCCACCGAATAAGCCAACGTGACGACTCCGATGAGCGCGTAATTGAGCGGCCCTTGTCCCGAATCCGCAAACTGGGAGCCTGTGACAGCGGCACCTGCAAAGCCGCCTCCTATTGAGGTGATCAAGAACAGCCTCTTGAGCCACGGATTCATTCTGGGGCTGGCGTTGCAATGATCCGGGGCTGCGGCCTGCCCGGCGGCCGCCCGCAGCCGCCGCGGACGTCGGATTGGGCGATCGGTCAGGCTTCTGTCGTGGTCGGATCGATAATATGTGTCACTTCCGACACCCGGTTTGCCGGGAATCCGCCTTGCTTTGCGTGCTCGCGCACCAACGCCTCGCTCGGGACGATGTATACACAGTAGATCTCGTCGCCGGTCACGAACTCTCGACCCATTGAATCTGGGGGCCGAGATTCGCCAGGACGCCGCATGACTTCTTGGAGATGCCGGTAAGCGGGTCGTGGGTTAGTTTTCCTGCTCCGGGTATTTCGCGTTCGATTATGAATTTTGGCATGTTTTTTGGGGGTTAGGACGGGGGGTGCGCGGTTCGCTTGCCAAACGATGTTTGGGTCGCTTCAGGCGGCATCGGCGTTTCCATTGGAGGTGGCTCCTCGGCGCATTGCGAGGACGAATCCGAGCCATTTACATTTCGGAGTCTTGGACCTTATCATGCCGCGCCTGCCGTGGCCGCGGGACATTGCGACACGGGGCGGAAAACAATGAAAAGAATCCTCATCCTTCTGGCGCTCACTGCGGCCAGCCTCAGGGCCGAGATGCAGTTCTCGGGCTTCTTCCTCACCACAGACGAGTCGCTGTTCACCCTCAGCGACAAGGACAGCGGCGAATCCTCGGGATGGCTCAAGGTCGGCGAATCGTTCCATTCCTACACCATCAGGTCGTTTGATCGCGGGCATGAGGTCATCACTGTTGAAAAAGACGGCCAGTCCCTTCGCCTAAGTCTGCGAGAATCGAAGGTGAAGGACGGCAAGATGACCATAAATGGGACCATCACACTTTTGCCCGGCCAGCGGGTGCAGAGCGTTCGCGCGTCGCTGTTTCTGGGCGAAGAGGAGGTTTTCCCGCTCAAGGAGGGCGTGTTCTTGCATCTCACCGCCGAGAGGCGCCCGGATGGGACCATCCTGTACCAGCCTCGACTCGTCACGCGAGACGAGGACGGGAAGGAAAGCTCGGAATCTTGGCCATATATCTTGACACCCCCAGGTGGTGAATTCGCCATTCGGATTGGCGACTTGGGGTTTTCCTTTAAGCCATGACATTTCGAACCCATCACCGGGACCGACGTCCGGGCCTTTCAAGCCTCGTATGAGGCATGGGTCACGGCAGGCTTGGCCGCCGATCATCGCAATGTCCTCCAGAACAGGCCCGGCCGCAATGCGCACAGCGTTCCCCAGGCTCCTGATTGCCCTAGTCCTGCCCGCGCTGCCGATCCGGGCGCAGCACGCGGCCATTGAGGCCAGGCACGGTCTGGTCACCTCGGCGCATGACCTCGCATCGCAGGCCGGCATCGAGATCCTCCGCGATGGCGGCAACGCCGTCGACGCCGCCGCCGCAACCGGCCTCGCCCTGGCCGTTGTCTATCCCATCGCAGGCAACCTTGGCGGCGGGGGCTTCATGCTCATCCACCTCGCTGACGGTCGCGACGTGGCGGTCGACTACCGTGAGACCGCGCCCGCTGCGGCGTCCCGGGACATGTACCTTGGCCCGGACGGAAGGCCCGTCCAGGGCCCCGGCTCCTCCACGCTTGGCTGGAGGGCGAGCGGGGTTCCCGGATCGGTTGCGGGATTCGCTCTCGCAGTCGAGAAATACGGCTCGCACAAGGTCACCTGGAGGGACATCTGCGAGCCCGCTCGCCGGCTGGCGGCAGAGGGCCACACGGTATCGCAGGCCACCGCCGGCCGTTTCCATTCGTTCGCGGGAATCCTCAGCCAGTTCGACGAATCCAAGCGCGTCTACCTCAAGTCCGGCGCGTTCCTGGGGCCCGGCGAGAAATGGGTGCAGGCTGACCTCGGCCGCACCCTTGCCCTCCTTCAGGATCACGGCCCGCGCGAATTCTACGAGGGCGAGACGGCCCATCGCATCGCCGATGCGATGGGCGCCCACGGGGGCAACATCACGCTCGCCGACCTGAGGAGCTATCGCGTGGCCGAGCGCACGCCCCTCCGCTGCAGGTACCGCGGCCACGACATCGTCACCATGCCGCCGCCGAGCTCAGGCGGCATCGCCCTCCTGCAGATGCTCGGCATGCTGGAGGCGCGCGATGTCGCGTCCCTCGGATACAACTCCGCCGCCAAGTGCCACCTTTTTGCCGAAGTGATGAAGCGCGCGTTCCGGGACAGGGCCGAATACCTGGGCGACCCGGACTTCGTCGGGGTGCCCGTGGAACGGCTTCTCGACCCCGCCTACATCCGCGGCCGGATGTCGGATTTTTCCCCGGACAAGGCGACGCCGGCCGCCGCGGTTCTGCCCGGGCTCGGCAAGTTTGCGGCTCAGGCCCGGCGCGAATCGAAGGAGACAACGCATTTCTCGGTGGTCGACTCGGCCGGCAACGCCGTGTCGAACACCTACACGCTGAACGGCGGCTTTGGCTCCGGGGTCACCATTCCCGGCACGGGCATCCTGATGAACAACCAGATGGACGACTTCACCTCCGCACTTGGCGTGCCGAACGCCTACGGCCTGATCCAGGGGGAGGCCAACGCAATTGCCCCCGGCAGGCGCCCGCTCTCGTCCATGACGCCGACCTTTGTCTTCAAGGACGGCCGGCTCGTGCTTGTCACGGGATCGCCCGGCGGGCCCACCATCATCAACACGGTTCTCGAGGTCGTCACCAACGTCATCGACTACGGCATGCCCGTGCAACAGGCCGTGGACGCTCCGCGCATCAGCGAGCAGTGGATGCCCGACGTCATCTCATACGAATCGGGCGGCATGCCGCCCGAGACCATCGCCGGGCTGAGGGACAGGGGCCACGCCCTCCAAGAACTCGGCCGCCAGGGCGATGCCGAGAGCATTGCCGTCAACCCGAAGAGCGGGCTCATACTCGGGGCGTCGGACCCCAGGAGCTCCGATGCGAAAGCCGTCGGGTACTAGGGCGCTCCGCCCGCTTGGGCCGGTGCCTGGTTCTTCGGGGCCTCCGATGGGGCTCCAGGCTTGAGCGGCCTGTGGTAGATGCGCCACTCGTAGGCGCCTAGGGCGACCCCGGGCAGCCCGGGCCTCGGCTCGCCATCCCGCGCGGCCGACGTTAGCACCAAGTAGAACTCCCCGGCGTTCTCAACGCGGACCGCGGCGGACTGGGGGCGGTTGGAGAAATTCACCACGGTGACCAGCTCCTCGCCTTCGCTGCGGCGCAGGAAGGAGACGAGATTCTGCGGGGCGGAGTTTTCCAGCCAGACGACCGCGCTGCCGTACAGGGCGGGGTGCCGGTGCCGAAGGGCGATCAGCTGGCGGTACGTGTCCCGGAAGGATTCGCGCTGCTTGGGGTGCCAGAAGATCGGCACTTTCTCAAAGAGCGCCGGGTTTCCGGACTCGGTCGCATCCCCCACCTCCATGCCGTTGTACAGGAGCGGCACGCCGTCGAGTGTGAACATCATGGCGCTGGCCGCGAGGGCGCCCTTCCACCCGAAGCGGCTGACGGCCCGGGCCTCGTCGTGGTTGTCGGTGCAGCGCAGGTGGAGGGACCCTCGCGGGAAGGCCCGCTGCTCCGACTCCTCCCAGGTGCGGCGGAACTCGCTCGCAGGCGCCCCCTCCATGAGCACCTTGTTCAGGGTGCCCAGCATGCGCCAAGCATAGTCTGCGTCGAAGGCATGAACCAGCAAGTCGGGCTTGTCCGCCTCGGCCAGCAGGAAGAGCCCGGGGCGGATTTTCTCCAGATCCTCCCGCACCTCCTCCCAGAAGCCGGTCGAAACCTCGGCGGCCACGTCGCAGCGGAATCCGTCGAGCTGGAGCTCGCGCGCCCAGTATTGCAGCATCTCGCGCATGTACCGGCGGGTGTCGGGGTTGGCATAGTTGAGCCCCGCGACATCCGCCCAATCAGGATGGGGCGCGATGACCTGGCCAGCAGCATCCTGCTTGTAGAGGCGCGGGTTGGACATCATCACGCTGTCCCAGGCGGTGTGGTCGGCGACGACGTCGATGATGACCTTGAGCCCCCGCGCATGGGCGGCCTCCACGAGCCGGCGGAAATCCTCCTTGGTCCCGTAGTCGGGATTCACGGCATAGAAATCCTGCACCGCATAGGGGCTGCCGATGCTCCCCTTGGCCTTGAGGCGGCCTATGGGATGTATCGGCATCAGCCAGAGCACATCCACGCCGAGGGACTTCAATTCATCCAGGCGGGCGGTGATGCCGGCGAAGTCGCCCTTTGGCGAAAACTGGCGCGGGAAGATCTCGTACACCACCGCCTCGCGAATCCAGGCCGGGCTCGGCCGGGCCGGAACCGTGGACCAGTCCTTGGTCGCCTCGGAGCGAAGGGGCAGGGCGCCCAGAAAGGCGATCAGTATCGGGAGCGAGGGACGGAGCAGGGCGATGGCTTTCATGGCTTCAAATCTGCCGGGCTTTGGCCGGTCTTTTCTGGGGGGGTATTTAGGCGAGAACTGGCGGCCCTAGGAACAAGAATATTCACAGCGAAAGGACCGGTGCCGGAAGTGACGCTGCAATGTGACGCCTAAGGGGGCAGCATAATCCCGGGTCCGGGCCCAGCTCAAACAATCCGTGCCGCCGCCACCGGCCGGGCCTGCGAAGCTGCGCCGCGAGCCGTCTCGACTCAGCCATCGGAGCCCGATTTGCTTGCGCGATGCCGATATCGTCCCGAATGCTGCTTGTCCTGCTTGTGCCATGCGGGACCGCGCTGGCCGCCGGCGAGGATCCAAGCATCACCTTCTTCCGCGACCTTGCCGAGACCCGGAACTATACGCTCGGACGGCCCGTGTCGCCCCGGCCCACGCCCGACGGGTCCGCCGTGATCTTCCTGCGCGGCGGCCCGCGCGATCCCGTGCTGCGGCTCTACGAGCTCGATGTCGCCTCCGGCGGCGAGCGCGAACTCATCACTCCCGCCCAGATTCTGGGCGGTGCCGAGGAGGTGCTTTCACCCGAGGAGAAGGCGCACCGCGAACGGACCCGCAACAGCCTTAGGGGATTCACGGACTTCGACCTTTCAAAGGACGGATCCCGGCTGCTCGTCACGCTGTCGGGCAGGCTTTACGTCGTGAGCCGGGCCGACCGCAGGGTCGTCGCCCTACCCGGCGAGGACTGGATCGCGCCGCATTTCTCACCCGACGGCGCCTTCGTCGCCGCCGTGCATTCCGGAGAGCTTCACGTCATCGACCTCGCCACCCTCAAGGTCCGCGCGCTGACGACCGGCGCATCGGCCGGCGTTTCCCACGGGGTGGCCGAGTTCGTCGCGCAGGAGGAGATGGAGCGCGACGACGGCTACTGGTGGTCCCCGGACTCGCTCTGGATCGCCTACCAGGAGACCGACGAGTCCGCAGTCGAGCCGCGCTACATCGCCGACCCGCTGCACCCCGAGGCCCCTCCGCGGAAATACGCCTATCCGCACGCGGGCTCGGCCAACGCCCGGGTGCGCCTGGGCGTTGTTTCGCGGAACGGCGGCGCGACCCGATGGATCCCGTGGGACGCCGACAAATACCCCTACCTCACGCGCGTCGAGTGGCGCGAGGCGGGCGCCCCGCTGACCCTTGTGGTCGAGGACCGCCGCCAGCAGGACGAGCGCGTGCTTGCCGGCGATCCCGAGACGTCCACGACGCGGGAACTCCTGGGCGAGACCGACCCGGCGTGGGTGAACCTCGTCGAGCCCAAGATTCCCCGCTGGCTGAAGGGCGGCCGGCAGTTCCTGTGGACCACCGAGCGGCGCGGCTTCTGGCAGCTCGAGCTGCATGACGCCTCGGGCGCGCTCGTCCGCCTGCTCACCCCGCCCGGCCTCGGCTACCGGGAGCTCGTGGGCACCGACGAGGCCGCGGGCTTCGTCTACGTCCTCGGAAGCGCCGACCCGACCGAGACGCAGCTTTGGAGGTTTCCCGTCGCGGGCGGCGCCGGACAGCAGCTGACAGCCGCGCCGGGCGCGCATCATGCCGTCCTCTCCGAGGATGGCCGCACGATCATCCACACGTTCAGCCTTCTCGACGGCACTTTTGGCGTCGAGGTGCTGTCCGGCGCCGGCGCGAGGCGGGCCAGCCTGACCTCGCTCGCGGAGGCGCCGAAGGCGGTGCCGCGGGTCGAGCTGGTCCGAACAAGGGGCGAACGCTCCTACAACGCCGCGCTCCTTCGCCCGAGCGGCTATCACCAGGGAGAGAAGTACCCCGTCATACTTTCCGTCTATGGCGGGCCGCAGACGACCTTTGTGACCGCCTCCGCCCGGGCCTACTTCATCGACCAGTGGATGGCGGACCAGGGCTACGTCGTTGCGCGCCTCGACGGGCGCGGCACGACCCTGCGCGGCCACGACTGGCAGCGCCTCATGCGCGGCAATTTCATCGACCTCGTCCTACATGACCAGGTCGAGGGCCTACACGCCCTCGGTGTGCAGTATCAGGAGATGGACCTCACCCGGGTGGGGATCGCCGGCTGGTCCTTCGGAGGTTACCTGAGCGCGATGGCCACGATCCGCAGGCCCGACATCTTCAAGGCCGGCGTCGCGGGGGCCCCTGTCGTAACGTGGGAGAACTACGACACCTTCTATACGGAGCGCTACATGGGACTGCCGCAGGAGAACCCGGCGGGCTACCGGGCCAGCAGCGTCCTCACCTATGCAAGCGAGCTTTCGCGGCCGCTCCTGATCATCCACGGCCTCGCTGACGACAATGTCTACTTCCAGCATTCGCTCCAGCTCGCCGACACGCTGTTCCTTGCCGGCAGGACCTACGAATTCATGCCCATGCTCGGCACGCACATGGCCGGCGCGGATTCGTCGGTCGTGAGGCTTCGCGAGGAGCAGCGGACCATGGAGTTCCTCAACCGGACGTTGCGGACCGGGTTCTCGCGGTAGCCGTTAGCCTCAATGGCGTGTTTTTACGTGCGCCTGGGCAGACGGGCGGCTACCAGGCCAGGACCTCGATCCGCTGCAGCTGGACCGAGTTCCACCCACCCTCGCGCCGCTCCTCCTCGATCTCGTCGGCGTCAGAAGCGCACACGTCGTCTAGATCCTGACGCCACCGCCCACGGACGACCCGGAGTGATGACGCTGGCCGCGAACAGATGAAGCGGTGATGGATTCCGACACGGCTTAGGCTGCCACAAAGGCCCGGCGACGGATGTGCCCCGGGACCCGGCACCGGCGGCTTGGCTGTCACCCAAACCCTAATAACTTTGAGATGTCGCGGTGCTCTTTTTTTGTGGGACGGCCCTTGCCTCGTTGACGGGCAAGCGTGTGCTCGATACCGGCCTGTTTCGCCCGTTCGTATTCGGCCACGGGGGTGAGGTCCGTCATGAACTCCGGCAACTGCTTCGCGCTGACGCGTGAGCGCGGTATCGCGATGACCTTGAGTGTGCGGGTGATCACGCCGACGCGCACGATGAGAACTTCGCCAGCATGGACATCTCGGCCCGGTTTGTCTTCGAGTTCGCCGACAAGTACATGACCGACGCGGCAGGCCGTCGTGGCGAGGGGGCGCGTCTTGAACACCCGCAGGCTCCAGAGCAATTTGTCGAGCCGGGGGTTGTCCATGGCAATCGATTCAGACTGGAAGGATGAGATACTCAAGTAAGCAGGCTTGCGCGCCGTTTGGGGCAACGGAATGGAGCGGAGATTCTGACGCTTTCTGACCACAAACAGGAACCTTTTCGTCCTCTCGAGCAAAAAGGCAGTTTGTTAACAAACAGGATTCCTTACACTACCCCAAAGGAGATTCTTTCATTTGGAACTTGCCCGGTTGGCAATATCGGTCCGGCGTCCAAGGCTGCCAGCGCCCGCCCCAGCGACCGTTTATGCTTCCCTTTTCGGGTCAGGCTTGGTTGACCTTTGGACCCGACGCCGCCAGGGCCTGGCACTCGGGCAACGCGCCCACAAACATACCATGCGACACACGATATCGGTCCTTGTTGAGAACAAGTTCGGGGTCCTCGCCCGCGTCGCCGGCATGATCTCCGGGCGCGGCTTTAACATAGACTCGCTCAATGTCGCGCCGACCCACGACGCGTCGCTCTCGAGGATCACGATCGTGCTCAAGGGCGACGATGCCGCGCTCGACCTGTGCACGAAGCAGCTGCGCAAGCTTGTGAACGTCGTCGAGGTCATGGATTTCAAGGACGGACAGACGATCGCGCGCGAACTGGTCCTCGTGAAGGTCCGCGCCGACGCCAAGACGAGGCCGGAGATCCTCCAGATCAAGGAGATCTTCCGCGCGAGGATCGCCAACCTGGCCCAGGATTCGCTCATCATCGAGGTGACGGGCGAGGACGAGAAGGTGAGCGCATTCCTGGGGCTTTTGGAGCCCTTCGGGATCCTCGAGATCGCCCGGACGGGACGGCTTGCCCTGAAGCGTTGAGACGGCCCCCGGACCCAATACAGCTTAACCATGCCCGCTAAAGTCTACACCGACAAGGACGCCGACCTCGGCGTGTTCAAGAACAAGACGCTCGCCGTGCTCGGATACGGCTCCCAAGGCCACGCGCACGCGCTGAACCTCAAGGACAGCGGGTGCAAGGTGATCATCGGCCTTTATCCGGGCTCCAAGTCGCGCAGGGTCGCGAGGCAGCACGGCTTCGAGGTGGTCTCCACGGCCGAGGCCGTGCGCCGCGCAGACGTCATCCTGGTGGGGCTTCCCGACATGAAGCAGGCGCTGGTCTACAGGAAGGACATCCTTCCAAACCTATCAAAGGGAAAGACGCTGGTCTTCAGCCACGGCCTCGCCATCCATTTCGGCCTCATCAGGCCCCACCGGGACGTCGACGTCATCATGGTCGCCCCCAAGGGGCCCGGGCACCTTGTGCGCAGGCTCTATGTCGAGGGCAAGGGCATGCCGAGCCTGGTCGCGGTCTTCCAGGACCGCTCGAAAAAAGCCAAGCGAATGGCGCTCGCCTGGGCGAAGGGGATCGGCTCGACCCGTGCGGGCGTCCTTCAGACCACATTCAAGGAGGAGACGGAGACCGATCTCTTCGGGGAGCAGGCGGTGCTCTGTGGCGGCGCGAGCGCGCTCGTGCAGGCCGGGTTCGAGACGCTGGTCGAGGCGGGATACCAGCCGGAAATGGCCTACTTCGAGTGCCTCCACGAGCTGAAGCTCATCTGCGACCTCATGTACGAGAGCGGGATTTCCGGGATGCGCTTCTCGGTCTCCGAGACCGCGAAGTACGGCGACATCACCCGCGGGCCCCGGATCGTCAACGCCGCCACGAAGCGGGAGATGAGGAAGATCCTCTCGGAGATCCAGTCCGGAAAGTTCACCCGGCAGTGGGTCGCCGAATACAAGGGCGGGCTCAAGAAATACAACAGGCTCCTCAAGAAGGGCGCCGCCCACAGGATCGAGAAGGTCGGCCAGCGGCTTCGGAGCATGATGCCCTGGATGTCCAAGAAGAACCTGAAGGGGGTCCAGGCAGCGTACTAACCGCCCCGGCAACCGCCGGATGGGATGGGGCGCATGAGAATGGGAAACAGACTCGTCCTTGCGACCCGAAGGAGCCCGCTCGCGCTTGCCCAGGCGAAGCGGGCGGCGGCGCATCTGCGCGAGCGCCTTGGCGCCGAATGCGAGCTCCTCCAGTTGGTCACGACGGGCGACAGGCAGGCGGAATGGTCGCTCGAGGAGAAGGGGGGCAAGGGGCTCTTCACCCGCGAACTGGAGGCGGCCCTCCTCAGGCGCGATGCGGACGTTGCGGTCCACAGCGCGAAGGACCTTCCTGGCGAGTCCGCAGCCGGGCTTTCAACCGCGGGATACCTCCCCCGCGAGGACCCGGCGGACATGCTCGTCCTGCGCGCGGGCGTTGGCGCGCCCCGGACGATCGCGACCGGCAGCCCCCGGCGGCGGCACCAGGCCGCGATGCTTTTCCCCGGCGCCAGGTTCGTCGAGATACGGGGCAACGTGGACACGCGGCTCATGAAGATCGCCGAGCGGGGCGTCGCCGACGCCACGATCCTCGCCGCCGCCGGGCTCAAGCGCCTCGGAATAGGCTTCTGGCCCGGGCTGGAATTCCATTCGCTGGGGTTCGGGAGCATGGTGCCGGCGGTGGGCCAGGGCGCGCTCGCGGTCCAGTGCCGGACGGAGGACGAGGCCCGCTTCGCCGGGATCTTCGATGCGCAGACCGCCCTGGGCCTCGGCCTTGAGAGGGCGATCCAGTCGGCGCTGGGCGGCGGATGCCACACGGCGCTGGGCGCCTATGCGTCGGCCGGCACGCTCTTTTTCTTCCATGAGTCCGTCGGCCTGAGGACAACGCCGATCGACGGGGCGGACCTTGCGTTGCCAGTCGCAGGGGCGGAGCGCATCCTCCGGCGCTTCGGGCTCAAGTAGGCTGGCCCCGACGTCGATGGCCCAACCCGCAACACCCCCGCTAATGGGACGACGAATCGTGGTCACGCGCACGCGCGACCAGTCGTCGGAGCTGGCCGCCAGGCTGGCGGCGCTCGGCGCCGAGGTTGTCGAGCTTCCGGTGATCCGCATTTCCAGGGAGGTCTCTAAGCAGGCGCTCGCCGACGTGATGCTGGAATTCGGGGCCTATGACTGGCTCGTCTTCACGAGCGCGAACGGGGTCCACCACTTCTTCGGCGAGTTCTTCCGGATCTTCGACGACATCCGGGCCCTGGGGCTCGTCCGGATCGCCTGCATCGGGGACGCCACCGCCCGGGCCGCCGCGGAACTACACATCAAGGTCGAGGTCCGCCCGAAGAAGGCCACGGCCGAGGCGCTCGCCGATGAGCTGATCGCCACCGGGAGCATGGACAACTCGAAGGTGCTCGTCATCACGGGCAACCTCAACCGCGACACCCTGGTCCAGAGGCTGGAAGGGGCCCGGGCGATCGTCGACTGCCTGCAGGTCTACAAGACGGAGGCGGTGGACCTTGCCGGCGATCCGCTGGCCGCGGAATTCCGCAGGCGCGGCGCGGACGCGGTCCTGTTCGCTAGCTCGTCGTCGGCCCAGTGCTTTGTCGACCAGGGTGAGAACCTGAGGATCGCCGAGGGCGCGACGAATCCGCTTCACGGGAGCATCGGGCCCCAGACGAGCGAGACGATGCGCAGGGCGGGGCTCAAGGTGGACTTCGAGGCCCCGACGCCCGGGATCGACGAGCTCGTGGCGGAACTGGTAAGGTCCCTCTCGTGAAGGCCCCCTTTCTCGATCTTGGCCCCCAGCACAGGGCGCTCCGGGGCGAGGCGCTGGCCGCGCTCGCGGCAACCTACGACGCCACGCGCTTCTGCCTAGGCAAGGACGTTGAGGATTTCGAGAGGGGCTTCGCGTCCTCGCTGGGATACCCGTCCGCGCTCGGCGTGAACAGCGGCACGTCGGCGCTCCACATCGCGTGCATGATCGCCGGGTTCGGGCCCGGCGACGAGATCGTCGTCCCGCCGTTCACATTCATCGCCACCGCCTGGGGCGTAACCTATGTCGGGGCGAGGCCCGTGTTCGCGGACATCGAGGACGGGACCTTCAATCTCGATCCGGCGGCACTCGAGGCCGCGATCACGCCCCGGACGAAGGGCGTCATCGTCGTCCACCTGTTCGGGCTGCCGGCCAGGATGGACGAGATCATGGCCGTCGCGCGCAAACACGGGTTGTTCGTCATCGAGGACTGCGCCCAGGCGGTCGGCGCCCGCTACAAGGGCGCGCCCGCGGGGCTTTTCGGCGACGCAGGGACCTTCAGTTTCTACCCGACGAAGAACCTCGGGGGCTGCGGCGAGGGGGGCGCCTTCGTATCGCGCAGGGCCGACGTGGCCGCGAAGGCGAGGTTGATCCGCGTTCACGGGATGGAGAAGCGCTACCATCACGGGATCGTCGGCGGCAATTTCCGCCTGGACGGCTTCCAGGCGGCGGTGCTCAACGTGAAGCTGCCGCACCTGCCCTCGTGGACTGCGCGCCGCCGGTCAATCGCACGGAGCTACCTTGCGGGGATCCGGCTCGAGGGGGCGCGGCTGCCGGCCGTGCCCGCGTACGGCGAGTCGGTCTACCACCAGTTCACGATCACGCATCCGCGCCGCGATGCGCTGCGCGAGCATCTTGCCGGGTGCGGCATCGGCACGGACCTCATCTATCCCCTGCCTCTGCACCTCCAGCGCTGCTTCGCGGGCCTGGGATACGGGAAGGGCTCGTTTCCCGCCGCCGAGCGCGCCGCGGAGACGTGCGTCAGCCTGCCGATGTTCCCCGAGCTTTCCGATGACCAGGTGCACGCCGTCGCGGAGGCGGTAAACGCGTTCCGCTAGGAACGGTCGAGCCATGGTCGACGGGATCCAGATAAAGGTGTGCGGGTTGACGTCGCTCGCGGACGCCAGGTTCGCCGACGCCTGCGGCGCCGACTTTCTCGGATTCGTCCTGTGCCCCAAATCCCCCAGGTATGTCTCCATCAAGCAATACCGGTCGATGGCGGGGCGGCTTCCCGAACGGCACAAGGTGGCGGTGACGGTCGAACCCTATCCGGAAGCGCTCCTGGCATTGCGCGGCGAGGGGTTTGACCATTTCCAGGTGCATTTCCGGCATGATCTGCCGCTCGCGAGGATCGAGAGCTGGACGCATTCGGTGGGCGCCGAGACCCTCTGGCTCGCCCCCAAGCTGCCGCCGGAGGTCGACGTCCCGGCGTCGTGGCTTGGCCTGTCGCGGGGAATCCTGCTCGACGCGTTCGACACGGCCCTCTTCGGCGGGACGGGCAAGGCGGGAGACTGGTCGAAGTTCAAGAGCCACCGCCAGAAGCAGCCCGGGAAGACCTGGGTCCTCTCCGGCGGCCTCAACCCCGAGAATATCGGCGAGGCCCTAGCCAAGACGGGGGCCCGGTTCGTCGACGTGAACAGCGGCGTCGAGTCCGCCCCGGGTGTGAAGGATCACGCGAGGCTGAAGGCGTTCGTGACGGCGGTGCATAAGGCCATGGGCCGCTGACCGCTATGGCGCCTCAATTTCGAGCAGTCGCCGCTTGGTGTCCTCGCCGAACGCATAGCCGGTGAGCGATCCGTCGGATCCGACCACGCGGTGGCACGGCACGATGAGGCAGATCGGGTTCGCCGCGTTTGCGCCCCCGACGGCCCGCGGCGAGCTTCCGACCATCCGGGCCACCTCGCCATAGGAGCGGGTTTGCCCGTAGGGAATCCTCCGGAGCGCGTCCCAGACGCGGCGCTGGAAGGGCGTGCCCCTCGGGGAGAGCTCGATCGAGAAGTCGCGCCTGCTGCCGCGAAACCATGCCTCGACCTGCTTCCTCGCCGCGGCCGTCGTGCGGTCGTTGCGCACGAGGGAGGCGCCGCGCAGCCTGCCGCGGAGGGCGCCCTTTTCCCCGAACGCGGTGGCCGCGACGGCCCCGGCCGGGTCGACCGCCAGGCAGAAGTTGCCCATCGGCGTGCTGAACTGCGTGAAATGATAGTTGGTCGTGTCGGTCATGGCGGTGGTCTGTTGATCTGCCAGAGATGGGCGGTTGCGAGGCTTCGATGCGGGGAGAAGACGGACATCAGGCGCCGCGTGGCGTCCGAGTCGGGGCGCTCCTCTAGCCTGAAGAGGGCCTGCAGGCCGCTCGTGACGCCGGTGTCGCCGATGGGAACGCAGTCGGCGAAACCGAGGGAGCGCATCATGAGGTAGTTCACGGACCAGGGGCCGAGGCCGCGCACGGCGAGCAGGGTGCGCTCGGCCCGCGTCGCAGACATCGACGGCAGCGCGGCGAGGTCGAGCTTGCCTTCTGCGACGAGCCGGGCGGCACCGACAAGGTACTCGGCCTTCTGCCTCGAGTACTGCCAAGGGCGAAGGTCGGAGGGTTCGAGACGGGCGACGGCCGCGGGCGCCGGCAGCGAGAACAGCCCGCCCGGAAGCGGCGTCCCCGTGTTCTCGACGAGGCGGCGCTTGAGAAGGCATGCGAACGAAAAGTTGATCTGCTGGCCGATGATCGACCACAGGAGCCCGTCCCAGACGCCCGGCGTCCGGCTCAGGCGAAGGCCTGCCCGCCCCGAGACGAGTCTCGCCACGCCTAGGCGCCGGGCCAGGCGGGCGAACGCCGCCGCGTCTTGGTCGAGGCCAAGGAGCCCTGCGACAAGGCGGTGCGCCGCGATCCTCTGGCTTGGACCGGCAGCGGCCGCTCCGCCCAGGGAGACCTCGGCGCGGCCGCGCGCGAAATGAATCCTCATAAGCGCCGGCACCCCGTCGAGCTTCGCGGCGGTCTCATAGAACGCCCCGGCGAGCCGCTCCGTGACGCTTTGAGGATCCCGTCCGAGGGTCCGGAGCAGGTGGGGGAGGGGATATCCGGTCGGAAGGTCCACGGCGAACGCAACCTCCGAGCGGAGGCCCCGGTAGGCAGTGGGCGTCATCCCGTTGTGCGAGCGGAAGTGCTCGTGGAACACCGACAGCGACTCGAATCCGGCCGAAAGGGCGACGTCGGCCAGGGGGGAGTCGCAGCCCACGAGCAGGCGCGTTGCCGCGTCGACCTTGGCGCGGAGGAGCAGGTCGGCGGGCGTGGCGTGATAGTGCTGCCGGAACAGCTCGAAGCAGCGGGTCGTGCCGAATCCCGATCGTCTGACGACGGATCCCGCGTCCCTGAACCGCCCGGGATCCGCGCGCACCTCGGCTACGAGCGCCTCAATGGACTCTAGGACGGGATCTGCACCGCGGGCAAAGTCGTCGGGATGGCACTTCAGGCAGGGCCGCAGGCCGGCGGAGCGCGCGGCGTCGCACGAGGGGAAGAACCGGATGTTCTCGGCCCTGGGCTTGCGCGCCCTGCACGAGGGCAGGCAATAGACCCCCGTGGTGAGGACCCCCGTGAAGAACCGGCCGTTCCACGCCGGGTCGCTCGCGAGGAACCGGGAGAGCATGTGGGCGCGGGACATTCTCATGGGCAGGGCTGTTTGAGGAGCCAACCCTATCAAAGCCGGGCTGCGGTGTCGTCCGCATTCTTTCGGTGCAATTCCGCGCGCGGCGCTTTCCGGATTGCCCGTCCGGGCGGTACGCCGGATGCTCCAAGGTTCCATCCGAATGTCAAAGAACGCCCCCCGCCTCGTACGCGCCTGGCTCGATTCGCTCTCCTCGGGGATCGTCGAGTTTGACCGCGACTGGGGGTCTTCCGCGCCCCCGGCGATCGCGCTTTCCGGGGGAGTCGAGGTGGTCGGGTTCGGGAGGGCGCCCGACCTGACGGCGGCGAAGACCTACAGCTATTTCCTGAGGGAGGCGGCCACCCTGGCGTTCGCGCTTCCCATCAAGCACGGCGGCGTCGATCCCGCGGCCGACCGGGTGTACGTGGCCGGCGCGTTCAACGGCTGGCAGGCGGCCGTGGGCGACGAGGCCTGGCGCCTGAAGCCCGCCAAGCTGGAGGGCGAACAGGTGCTGATTTGGACCGGTCCGGCCGACAGGGTGATGCGAGGCGACGACCTTCGGTTCAAGTTCGTCACCGGGGAGAACCAGTGGCTCCATCCGCTGGACGACGCGCCCAACAGCGTCCAGGACGACGCGGGAAACATCAACCGATTCATCGATCCCTACCGGACCGGGGGCCACCTGTGGCGCTTCGAGCTCCGGGCGGCGCTGGACCTGGCCGGGGCATGGTCCGTCGCCGCGGGCGCGGACGCCTCCAGCGGCTCGCTGCGGCTCGTTCCCGGGGACTTCTTCTTCGACCTGGGGACGGACCTGCCGCTGGGCGCGCTCGTCTCCGGGCCGTCGACCACGTTCCGGATCTTCGCTCCCAGGGCGGAGTCGGTGACGGTCCACGCCTGCAACGACCTTGCGCAGAAGGGTGCGGCCGGCGCATTCCCCCTGGCGAGGAGGGGCGACTCGCACGGGGCCGAGGGCACGTGGGAGGTCGAGCTCGACCAGAACCTTCACGGCTGGTTCTACTGGTACACGATTGAAGGGGCGGACGAGGGGGAGGGGGGCCATGCGGTGAGAACCGACGTGCTCGACCCTTACGCCCTGGCGGCGGCAGACGGCGGCGGCCCGGGCATAGTGCTCGCCCGGGAATGGGTGGGCCGGGGCGACGCCGATTTCCGGACGCCCGCCTGGCAGGACCTGGTCATCGTCGAGGCCCACCTGCGCGACCTGTCCGCAAGGGCTCCCGTGAAGGCGCCGGCCTTGGAGCGGCGGGGATTCTCCGGCCTGCTCAAGTGGGTCGAGGACACCGATTTCTACCTGCACCACCTCGGCGTCAACTGCGTGGAGCTCCAGCCCCTGCAGCAGTTCGACGGCAGGGCGCCCGAGGAATACAATTGGGGGTACATGCCAACCGGTTTCTTCGCCCCCGAGAGCAGCTACTCGCTCGCGCCGGCCGACGCCTCGGGCGTCCGCGAGCTCCAGCAGCTCGTGAAGGCGTTTCATGCCCGGGGGATCGCGGTCGTCCTGGACGTCGTCTACAACCATGTGGGCGACCCCCCCCATCTTCTCTTCATCGACCGGCTCTACTACCTCGAGCAGGATTCGGAGGGCAGCCTGGCCAACTGGAGCGGCTGCGGCAACGACGTCCGCGCGAGCGCGGCGATGGCGAAAAGGCTCATCATCGACAGCTGCATCCACCTGATCGAGGCCTACGGGGTCGACGGGTTCAGGTTCGACCTCGCGGAGATCCTGGGGATCGACGTGCTCAGGGAGGTCGAGATCGCGCTCAAGCGCGTGAAGCCCGGTGTGATCCTGATCGCCGAGCCCTGGAGTTTCCGCGGCCACATCGCGGGGGCGCTGCGCGACACGGGCTGGGCCTCCTGGAACGACGGCTTCAGGAACTTCCTGAAGGAATACGTGCGCGGCGGGGGATCGGCGGAGCGGCTCGAGTACTTCCTTCGCGGCTCGCCCTGGTACTTCGCGAAATGGCCGGCCCAGACCGTCAACTACACCGAGTCGCACGACGACCAGACGTGGCTCGACTCCATCACCGAGAACCCGGGGTTTGACGGCACCCACCCGACGCCCAACGACGTGCGGCGCACGCACCTCATGGCGTCCGTGCTCTTCATGTCGGTAGGGATCCCGATGATCGCGCAGGGCCAGGACTTCCTCCGCTCTAAGGGCGGGCTGGGCAACACCTACAGGCGCGGCGACGTGAACGCCCTGGACTACAGGCGGATGTACCGCCACCTGGCGACGCACGCCTACTTTGCGGACTGGATCGCGTTCCGCAGGAGCGCGCGCGGCCGGCTTCTCCGGCATTTCAGCCGGCCCTCGGAGGGCTATTTCCGGTTCTTCAGCGGGGGCGGAGCGCCGCTCGCCGTGGTCCTGAACGCGGATTTGTCGAAGGGGACGGAGCGCCTGCTGTACGCGATCAATCCGACGTCGGCCGATGTCACGATTGCGATCGGGGACGTCGCGGGCTGGGGAGCCTGGAGGCAGCTCGCCGACCACGACCGGTTCATCCCGCCGGGCAGCCGCGCCGCGACCCGCAGGGTCGGGGCGGACCTGGAGGTGCCGTCCCTGGGTTGCGCGCTGTGGTTTTCCGCGATGTGACCGGGCTCGGTCACTTCGCGGAGAACCGGTAGACCGTCGTGCTGCGAAGCGTCTCCCCTGGGCGCAGGAGCGTCGAGGGGAAGCTGGGCTTGTTGACGGAGTCGGGGTAGTGCTGGGTCTCGAGGCAGAGGCCGGCGTGCAGCGGGAACGCCAGGCCGTACTTGCCCGCGAGCGTCCCGTTGAACGAGTTGCTGGTGTAGAGCTGCACGCCCGGCTGGTCCGTCAGGACCTCAATCGCCCGGCCCGAAACTGGCTCGATCACCCGGGCCGCGAGCACTAGGCCGAGGCCGCCTCCGTCGATCACGAAGTTATGGTCGTAGCCCCGCGTGGCGGAAAGCTTTTCGATGTCGCGGCCGATCGGCTTGCCCTTGGTGAAGTCGAGCGGGCCGCCCGCGACGTCCTCGATGGCCCCCGTTGGAATAAGGCCGGCGTCGGCGGGCGTGTACTTCCGCGCCTTCAGCTGCAGCACGTGGCCCAGGATGTCGCCCTTGCATGCGAGGTTGAAATAGCTGTGGTTGGTCAGGTTGACGGGCGTCGTCTTGTCGGTGGTCGCCTCGTAGTCGAACCGGAGCTCGTTCGCGTTCGTGAGGGTGTAGGTCATCCGGACAGCAAGCGCGCCGGGGAATCCCTCGTCGCCGTCGGGGCTGACGTGACGGAAGACGACGGACGGGCCCTCGGGCGTTTCCGCGGCCTCGGCCTTCCAGACGATCTTGTCGAACCCCAAGATCCCCCCGTGCAGGGTGTTCGGCCCGTTGTTGACCGCCAGGGTGTAGGTCTTGCCGTCGACGACGAAGCGGCCCTTCGCGATCCGGTTGGCGACCCGGCCGACCACGGCGCCGAAGCAGGGGCTGTCCCTGATGTACTGGGGCAGGTTGTCAAAGCCGAGCACGACGTCGCCGAGCTTCCCGCTTCGGTCGGGGACATCGAGCTCCGTGATCACGGCCCCGTAGGTGATCACCTTGCAGACCAGGCCGTTGGCGTTGGTCAAAGTGTAGAGCTCGACGGCGGTGCCGTCGGGCATGGTTCCGAACGTGGACTTGGCCGTGCTTGCTGCCATGGGGTGTGGGGAGAGGATGAGGGCGGCGGCCCCGATGAGTCGGGCAATCCGGCTGCGTGCGGCCCGGGGCGGCGTGGTACCCTTGCAGTCCATGATCGGGGGTCGGGTCGGGTTATCGATCAAAAACAGCCGCTCAGGCCTTTCTCGGCGCCCCTTCGAAATGCTGCTCGATCTCCTCAAGGGTCTTTCCCTTCGTCTCGGGAAGGAAGAATGCGGCCGTTATGAAATAGACGACCGTGAAGCCGGCGAACAGGAAGAACATCGTCGAATAGCCGAACCTGCCGACCGTAGGCAGGAACACGGCGGCGATCGTCGTGGAGACGGCCTGGTTGAGCGTTAGGGCGATGCTCATGCCGTTGGACCGTATCCGGGTCGGCATGAGCTCGGAGAGCGCCAGCCAGACGACGACGCCGGGGCCGATCGCGAAGAAGGCCATGAAGCTGAACGTGAAGAGGGCGGTCAGCCAGCCGTTGCGCGTGCTGGGGACGGGCGTCACCAGGGCATTCTCGATCTTGAGCGGGGCGGCCTTCGCCCGTTCCAGACTGGCGAACGGGTTCGACAGGAACGCGCTCACCCTGTTGCTGGGGAGCCCTCCCTCGCGGTCGATTTCGACCGGCCTCGCGGCCGCATCATCTGAGCGCATGACGGCGGTCGCGGACCTGAAGCCGCCGTACGAGTAGATCACGCTCAGCGTCAATGGCCTGCCCATGAGCGTCCTGCCGGCGTCGCCGGCCGTCGCCAGCATCCGTCTTGCGGAGTCCGCATTGAAGGCGATCGTCACGTTCTGGCCCGGGCCGACGGACGCCTGGACGGCCTCCCGGGCGTCGACGCGGAGCTTCTCTGTCCGATGGAAAAGCGAGCCGACTGCGACGAGGGAGGCGATGATCCCGGCCGTGCCGATCGTGAGCAGGAACTTGCGCCCCTTGCGGTCGACGAGCATGACGGCGACCATCGTCATGAAGAAGTTGACGAGCGTGAAGAGCAGGTTGCCGTAGTGGGCCTGGACGTCGGAGAGGCCGCCCTGGATGAAGATGTCCGCGTTGTAGCCGATGATGGAATTGACCCCGGTCGCCTGGTTGCAGGCGAGGATCACGCACGCGAGGATGAACGGGATCACGTACTTCCGGCTGAGGAGCGACTCCCTGGCGCCACCGGCTCGGGCGGAGGACTTCCCCTTCTCGGCGTCGGCGTTCGCCTCCATCTCCATTAGCTCGAGGTCGGCCTGGCCCTCGTCGCGCGAACGAAGGAGCGCCCTGTGGGCCTCGTCCTTCCTGCCGCGCAGGAACAGCCAGCGAGGGGACTCGGCCACGACAAGGCTTCCGATCACGAAGAGGATCCCGGGAGGCAGCGACAGCCAGAAGATGCTGCGCCACGCCGAGTCGTTCACGGCGAAGAGCTTGCCCGGGTCGCCCAGCTTCGCGACCGTGTCGACCTTGTAGCTGAAATAGAGGGCGACAACGGATGCGACGACAAACCCGAACACCAGCAGCCATTGGAACACGGCGGTGCCCTTCCCCCTGTTTCCTGATTCCAGGCATTCCGCCAGGTAAAGGGGGATGACGACGCCGACGAGACCGCCGCTGATTCCCTGGAGCAGCCTGCCGGTGAGCAGCGGCGCGTACCCGTGCGACAGGGCGATCATCGGGATGCTGGCGACGAAGAGGACCCCGGCCACCGTCATCAAGTTCTTGCGGCCCATCCAGTCGGCGAGCATGCCGGCGACCAGGGTGGACACCGCGCTGCCGAAGAGGACCGCGGCGACAACGAAGGAAAGCTGGTCGGCGTCCAGGCCGGAGGTCGCCTTCAGGTATGGAAACGCGCCGGCGATGATGCCGACGTCGATTCCGTAGAGCAGGCCGCCCAGGCCGGCGACAAGCAGGAGCAGGCGGTTGTAGCCGGTCTTTGACGTCCCTGGGGCGGCCGGGGCGGGGTTAGTCGGGGCGGGCATGGGGTCTTCCCTGATGTTGTGACGGGACCGCGGGTCAGTGCGCCTCGGCCGCGCGGGCCGACATCGCCGCCGAAACCACCCGCGCCCGCCACTCGGCGTCGGAGAGCCTCGCGCGTTCGTCCTGTCTGGCGGCGGCGGCGGCGAGCAGGCGTATGGGCGCGAGGATCGGCACCTCCGTGGCGGAGAGGTTCGGCTCGGCGGCGCGGTCAAGCGCCGCGAGGCTGCCCGCGAGCGCG